>JANNZM010000145.1:0-23818 GCA_031410595.1 Actinomycetes bacterium
TCGATCACCAAGCCCGGCTGCACCCGCAGGCCGTGGTAGTGGTTGACACTGAGGTTGCCAAGCGGATGGGCCTGCGCCGGTGAGGGCAGAGCTCCGACTCCGACTACCACGGCTCCCGCCGCCAAAAGAGTTCGCAGCCAACGTCGTCGTGCAGACATCAGGTCACCGGTCCAAGCGTGTTGAGGGCCTGCGTCGCAATGGGCGCAGCCAGCGGATGAAAGAAGGGATTGATCGACAGCGCGGTCGCGAGTTCGGCCTGCGCGAGTTCACGATGGCCGAGCGACAAATGGATCATGCCTGCGTGGTAGTGCAGCAGTGCGGAACGGCTTCCCAACTGCAACGCCGGCTGCAGCGAGGCGAGCGCCTCAGCGTCTCGTCCGTTCACATGAAGCGCCCACGCGTAGGCATCCTGCATGACGGCGAACGGGCGAGTCTTGATTCCTTTCTCGGCGTTCGCCAGCGCCGCGGCGACAAGGCCATGGTCGGCGGCAAACAGCGTTGGTGTCGCATCGGGTTCCACACCGTTCGCCTCGAACAAGCGTTGCGTTGCTTCCACGATGTCGTATTGCGCCTTTGCATCATCGACGCGCCCGGTCGACTGCAGGAACTCACCGAACTCGATCACCAAACCCGGTTCGGGAGCACGGGCGACCACGGCGGTGTAGTCGTCTATCGCGGTGAGGTTCTGCCCGAGGGCAGCCTCCGCCTTGGCCTTCCCGGCCAACGCCTGGATGTCGGTGGGTGAAGCGGCGAGCGCCTCACGGTATTTGTCGAGCGCGCCGTTGGGATCCCCCGAATTGAAGTCGAGTTCGCCGAGGTAGAAGAGGGTGAAGGCCCGGTCGGCGGCGGTCGGCGCCACGTTCAATGCCTGCTGCATGAACGAGCGTGCGCCGGCGACGTCTCCCCGAAGTTCGCGGAGATAGGACTGGCGGCTGAACGAACTGGTGTCGGGACGCAGGCTGGCCATCTTGTTGATTGCGTCATCGGCCTCGGTGTAACGCCCGAGCTGCACGAGAGCGTCACCCAGTGCCCCGTACAGCACCGGGCTGGACGCATTGCGCGCCAGCCCCTGGCGGGCGAATGATTCCGCCGCTGCAAAATCGTGGCGAGCTGATGCCAGCGCAGAGAGTCCGGCGTAAGCGAGAAAGTTGTCGTCGTTGTTGATGGCGAGCGACGTGTCGAGGGCGCCCTGAGCCTTCGGGTAGTAGTCGCTGTTCACTGTGATCTTGGCCTGTTGCACATAGGCCAACCCGAGGCTCGCCCAGGACGGGTAGTCCTTCGGTACCTGGGTGAGGTGCTCTTGTAGCTTCGTTATCGTCTGATCGATCGAGACACGACCCATGCCGTTGACCCGGACAGCAGATCGTGCCGACAAACCGGCGGCGTTGTCGACTGATGGAGCGACGCGACCATGGCGGAAGCCGAACACCCCGCCCAGCACGGCGAGAACTGCGACCCCGGCGGTGGCAGTGACAATCAGACGCTTGTTCATTCATTCCTCCCCATTCATGGTTGCACCGACGCAAGGGGAGGGGCTACCCGACGTGAGCCGGGTAGCCCCTCCATCAGATACTGCCAATCAGCCCGTTACGCCGATCGTGCCGTCGGGGTAGTATCCGTTGACATCGGCAACCAGGTGAGTGCTCTTCTGGGTGTAGATGCACACTCGTCCCCCGTCACCGACCTTGGCCGACACATAGTTGGAGATCGAACCCGTGGTGAAGTTCAGGTTCGATGCCACCGGCCGTGGCGAACCGCAGGGGTACACCGTGGCCCAACCCGGGCTGTCCGGATCGACGGCCACAACGTTCATCAGCACCGAGGCTGCGGAGGCCGGAATCTGCGAGTTGCCAAAGCCGGTTACCTTCACCTCAACAGTCTGACCGTCGGTCGGCTTCAGACCCGAGTAGCCAATCTGTCCCCCGGGTCGGGAGTCGAGCACCCGCTCGGGGTTGAGCGGCACATAGTTCGACGTGACCGGCTCGTAGCCCTGAAGGTCGGCGATCAGGTCGGTGGACCCGCTTGTGACCAGGCACACTGTGCCGTTGGCGCCGACCTTGGCGGCCACGAGGGTGGCTCGCACCTGACCGGTTGCGGTGTTCACGCTGGACGCCTGCGGCTGGGGCGAACCGCACGGGTAGACCGTCACGAAGCCGTCGCTTGTGGTGTTGGCCGCCGTCACGTTCAGGAACACCGCTTTGGCATCAGCAGGTACGTTCGTCGTGCCGACGCCGGTCACCTTCAGCGTCACTGTCTGACCGTCGATCGGCTTGGCCCCCGTATAGCCAACCTGGCTAGCACTGCGGGTGTCCAGCAGACGCTCCGGACCGGCGGTCACATACGACGAACCCGACGGGTGGAAGCCCGCCAGATCGGCAATGAGATCGGACGCCTGATCGGTGTAGAGGCACACCGAACCGTCAGCAGCCAGGGGCGCAGAAACGAGGTTGGTCGTGTCCGCCCCTGCCCTCGGGTTCATGCTTGAAGCCACTGGTCTGGCCGTATCACAGGCGTAGGCAGTGACGAATCCGTCGGCCAAGGAGTTGGTGGCCGTGACGTTCAGCAGCACACTGCCGACACCGGTCGGCACCCCGTTGGCGCCACTGATCTGCACCTTGACCACAGCACCTGCTACCGGGCTCGCACCCGTGTACCCGATCAATGATGTCGACCGGGTATCCAACACGCGCTTCGGATTGATCGACACCAGTTCGGGCGCTCGAGGCGGCCGAGCTACACCGGTGTTCACCGCCGGCACGTTGGGCAGCGCCACGTACGGGAAGGAGGAACCGAAGGCGTGATCGTTACGATCGACCGCGTCGCCCTTGGCCAGCGGGGCCACGATGCCACTGATGGCTGCTCCTTCAACGGCTTGCACGGCGATGTCGATGGCGTCATCGGCGAGTCGGCGTCCGTTCGGGAAGCCGGCGAAGTCGCCAGCAAGCACACCGAGTCGACTCGGGTTCGCAGCGGGTGGAACCGCCATGTTCAACCGCAGCATCTCCGAAGGCCGGAAGTTGGCCTTCACGACGTCACCGTTGAGCAACTGGGAGTTGAGGTCAGCCTCGACTCGTTTCGGATTCGGTGTCCCGGTGGATTTGTAGACGCCTGTGAGGAAGATTTCGAACAGGTCGTCACGATTCGTGGCTGGCGCCGGAATGCCGTACACCGCTTCGATAACCTTGGGCAGAATAGGGTCGTTCACCTTGTCGACCACCGCCTGAATCCCGGCATCCTGTTCGGGCTTCACACTGTTGAACGCGTCCTTCAACGACAGCGGAATGACAGCCTCGTTCACCAGCGGGTTGCCAAGGCGCGAGACCTGCACGCCGTTGCGGTTCGTGGTGCTCCAGATGCCGATGACCGGGTTCGTGGTGGCGTTGCCGTTCAGGGCAAGCACGCTCTTGGGAAGCTGCAGCGCAATGGTGTTGACGTTGTAGCCGGCCAGCGTGTCCTGTCCTGCCTCGGAGAGATTTCCTCCGTAGAGCAGGTCGAAGACGCGTAGGTCCGCAAAGAACGGATCGTCGGCCTGACCAGCATAGGTCTTGCCACCACCCGGAATCGCGTGCGTTGCCTCTTGCACCAAGGTGGCGTAATTCGGCGTGGATGCCGGGCCGACCAAGGATGGTGCTGCCTGCTTGTCCTGCAGCAGCGTCGTGGTGGTACCCACTGCGTCGGTGACGGTCAGTGTGTAGGTCTGGTACACGTTCAGGTTCGGGTCCGTGAGTGAGGTGATGGGCCCGGTGTTGTAGAGGAATTGATCGGCGTTGCGGCGATGCGTCGTGAAGACCCACGTGTAGGTGAGGTCAGGTTTGGCATCACCGTTGCTGTCGATCTTGATCGTGTAGTCGGTGTTGGTCGAGGCATCGGCCCAGTCGTAGAAGTTCGGTCCGCCGTTGGGTTCCTCGAAGGGAATCCAGTTCGAGATGATGGTCACCGATGAGGGATCGTCGGGACTGACAAACGCGTAGAGGTCGGTGTTGTCGGCGCGTGGATCGCCCGCGATGAGCGGTGCTTCGCGGTGGCTCGATGCTGACGAGCCAAGTGGTCCGCCATTGACGGCGAACGCGCCGCCGACCAACGCCATGAGAGACCCGACCGCCACCCCCGTGCGCAATCGACGTCGTCTTGGTGGCGAATTTCCAGTGCTGCTTTCCATGAGTCCTCCAGTTGGTGATAAATTAATCTGTCGACCATTACCCGCATGCGACAAATGTCAAACGGGTTCTTGGAGAAGATCGTTAACGGAGAAACCGTGTCGCGATCGAACACCCCAATTGTTCAGGTTTCGTCACCAAGCGCTCTGCGGATCACTGGCGCTCGTATGAAACACTGGGTCGGAGGAGGGGTTGTTGTGGTTGATGTCGTGATCGTGGGTGCAGGATTCTCGGGGTTGTTCATGCTGCACCGGGTGCGGCAGCTCGGTTTGACGGCGCACGTCTTTGAAGCGGGTGACGACGTCGGCGGCACCTGGTACTGGAACCGTTACCCGGGCGCCCGCTGCGATATAGAAAGCGTCGAGTACAGCTATTCCTTCGATGACGACCTCCAACAGGAATGGGTGTGGTCCGAGCGCTTCGCCAGCCAACCCGAAATACTGTCCTACCTTCAACACGTCGCCGAGCGGTTCGACCTGCGACGAGACATTTACTTCTCCACCCGGGTGGCCGGCGCCCGATTCAACGACGCATCGTCGCTTTGGACGGTGTCCACCGACAACGGCCAGGAGACCACCTGCCGGTTCTTGATCACTGCAGTTGGCTGTCTGTCGAGCGCCAACATGCCCAACCTGCCTGGGCGCGACAGTTTCACGGGGGCGACCTATCACACCGGGCAGTGGCCCCATGAGGGCGTCGACTTCACCGGCCTGCGGGTGGGCGTCATCGGCACGGGCTCGTCGGCCGTGCAATCCATTCCATTGATCGCCGAGCAGGCTTCCCATCTCACCGTGTTCCAGCGAACGCCAACCTACGCAGCGCCGGCTCGCAACGAGACTCTCCCCCTCGACGAGCTCAACGAGGTGAAGGCCCACTACGCCGAGCTACGCGAAGGCAACCAGCAGATGACCGGCGCCTACGGAACACGAACCACCCGCGGCGACCGCTCGGCGTTTGCGGTAAGTGACGCCGAACGTCAGCAGGAATACCAGGATCGGTGGGACAAGGGCGGTCTCATCCTGCTCCACGGCTTCAACGACCTGCTTTTGAACAAGGAGGCCAACGACACCGCGGCCGAATTCGTGCGCGGCAAGATCAGCGAGATCGTGGCTGATGCCGATGTCGCGGCCAAGCTCACCCCAACGCACGTCATTGGTTGCAAGCGGCTTTGCCTCGGGACCGGATACTACGAGACGTACAACCGGGACAACGTCACGCTCGTCGACCTTCGTTCTGATCCGCTCGAAACGGTGACACCGACCGGCATCCGGTCCGGAGGTGTCGAGTACCTGCTCGACTGCATCGTGTACGCGACCGGCTTTGACGCCATGACGGGCAGTCTGCTGAAGATGAACATCGAGGGCCCTACCACGTCTCTGGCCGTGGCGTGGGAGGCAGGCCCTCGCACGTACCTGGGCCTCGGCGTGCACGGGTTGCCCAACTTGTTCATCATCACCGGCCCCGGTAGCCCATCGGTACTGAGCAACATGGTCGCGTCGATCGAGTTTCATGTTGAGTGGATCACCGACTGTCTGCGCGCCATGCAGGCCCACGGCCAGACCCGCATCGAGGCGACCGAAACTGCCCAGGGGCGGTGGGTAGCCCACGTCAACGCCATTGCCGACATGACGCTGTTCCCTTCGTGTAACTCGTGGTATCTCGGTGCCAATGTACCGGGCAAACCACGCGTGTTCATGCCGCTACCCGGCCACCCCGGGTACGTGCAACGCTGCCAAACCATCGCCGCCGCCGGCTACGAAGGCTTCGAGTTACGGTAGTTGCGGGTTGTCACGAGTAGAGCCGAGCGCGGCCGAGTCGTTCCAGGCACACTTCGGCACTCCACGGCAGCATGGTGGAGCCGAGTCGGGCATCACGGTAGAGACGTTCGAGCGGGAGGTGTTTCAACATCGCCTGACCGCCGCACACTCGGATAGCCGTCGAAGCAACCCACGCCGCATTCTCCATCACCGTGGCGGCTGCGCACCAACCGGTCACCAGTTGCTCCTCCGTCGGATCAAGCGTGGCCTCATCGATCGCTCGGTAGAGCAGCGCGCGCGACTGCTCGTGGCGCAACTGCATCTCGGCCCAACCCATCTGCTTCACCGGATGATCGCGCCGGGTCCCCGCTGCTTGACCGGGAAGCTCGCCTCGAAGATAGGCACGGGTCACGTCCAGCACGGAACCGGTGACGCCGAGGTAGGCCGGACACAGCGAAAGAAAGAGCCACGGGTACCGGTCGGCGGCCTGGTTGTAACTGCCAGTCGGCATCCACTCGTTCCGCTCCGGAACGAAGACATCGTTCATGAGCAGTGTCCGAGACACGGTGCCCCGCATGCCAAGCGGATCCCAGTCATCAATGATGGATACACCCGGCGCATCAGCGGGAACGCCCAGCAGTCGGATGACATCCTCACCCTCCACTTCGCAGGTGACGTTGTAGAACGTGGCCGCCCCGGACAGTGACGCAAAGATCTTCCGCCCGGTCACCAGCCAGCCGCCTTCGGTGGGCACCGCACGCGTCGCCACGCCGGCGGTGGCACCCGGGTTCAGCCCTTCGGAGAACGGTTGGCTGTGAATGTCGCCGTTGTCGATGACACCCCGGAACATGCGAGTGCGGATGGCTTCATGCGCGGCGCGCTGGTCGCTGCTGAGCTGGAGTAGATCTGCGACCTGGCCGCACCACAACATGGTGGCGTTATGCATGTTGAAGGTCAGCGCAGTGGAACCGCAGTACCGGCCGATTTCCTCACTGACCCGCACGTAGTCGGCATAGCTCGCACCCATTCCACCGTGCCCGCGGGGAACACACACGCCAAGCAATCCGAGTCGTCGGAAGTCGGCGAAGTTCTCGAACGGGAAGGAGGCCTCGCGGTCGTATCGCACGGCTCGCTCGGTGAGCACCGGCCCGAGAGAACGGATCATGTCGACGAGGTCGGCCCGGGTTCTCACGTCGGCGGTGGCTGTCATAGTGCGATGATTCCTGATGTGTCGAAGTTTGTCGGCGTCGTTGACAAACAACGGCTGCGGTTACGCTACGTCAGATGGGGAAGGTACGCGACGTGGTCGCCAAAGGGCATTCCTGGCGCGAGGCTGGCGACCCCCAAGCGATGACAGTCGTCTTCCTGCACGGCCTCGGTGGCAGCCGGCTGTCGTGGGAACCACAGCTTGCTAACCTGTCGCAGTCGTATCGTTGCGTGGCTTGGGACCTTCCCGGCTACGGACATGCTGCACCGCTCCCGTGTGCGTCCGTGGGCTTTACCGACCTGGCCGCGGCCGTCGTCGCACTGCTTGACGAGCTTGATGTCGAGCAGGTGCATCTCGTCGGCATATCGTTCGGCGGCATGATCGCTCAGTACGTCGCTGCCTGGTACCCGACGCGGGTGCGGTCGTTAGCGCTTCTGGCCACCAGCCCGGCGTTCGGGCTTGACGGCACCTCGCCGGACGCTTGGCGCGCTGCACGCATCGCGCCACTCGATGAAGGTCAGGAGCCGATCGAATTCTCCGACAAAGTTCTGCGAGCCATCGCCGGGCCGAACGTCAGCGATGAAGCTCTGGCGGGCCAGCAGTTGGCCATGGCCGAGGTCTCGGGCTCAGAGCTTCGGCGCAGCATCGACTGCCTCGTCACCCACGACTCGCGGCCTTTGCTCGGACAGATTTCGGCACCGACGATCTGCATCGTCGGTGCGCTCGACACCGAGACGCCACCTGCCTACGCCGACGCATTGGCGGCTGGCATCACCGGTGCTCATTGCGTCGTGCTCCCCCGGGCCGGGCATCTGATCAACGTCGAAGACCCGGTCGGCGTCAACGACGCGCTCATCGCTCACTTCGCCCGGGCGGAGCAGCGATGACCGAATGGCGCTGGATCGAAAACTTCGCTGCTCATTTCAAACGGTGTGGCCTGGCACGCGGTGAGGTGGTCACCGTGCTCAGCGAAACGCAGAGTCGGCCGGCGCTGGTCGAAACCGCAAGACTCGCCGCCCAATCACTCGGTGGTCTGGTGCTCGACGTCGTCGTTCCCACTCCCCCGAATCAGCACGCCGTGCCCGTCCGATCCACCGGCGCGTCACAGGCCCTCGCCGGCAATCGCTCGGCCATCGCGGCGCTGTCAACGAGCGACCTGGTGCTCGACTGCACCGTGGAAGGTCTGCTGCACGCGCCCGAACTTGGGCAAATTCTTGATGGCGGGGCGCGGGTGTTGATGATTTCTAACGAGCATCCCGATGTGTTCGACCGCCTTCGTTGGGACGACGATCTAACCAGACGCGTGCAGCTCGGTCACGACTGGCTTCGGCAGGCGACAACCATGCGGGTCACCAGCGCGCACGGTACCGACCTGGTCGTCCAGTTGGCCGGAGCGTTCACCGCCGGGTCCACCGGCGTGACCGACGGACCGGGCACCATCGCCCATTGGCCCGGCGGGCTGCTGCTGGCCTTTCCGGCGGCGCATAGTGTGTCGGGATCGATCGTGTTGGCGCCCGGCGATCTCAACCTCACCTTCAACCGCCACATGGAATCGTTGGTGCACCTCACTATTGTCGACGACCACATCGTGTCGGTGGACGGCAAGGGGCTGGATGCCCAACTGTTCGATTCCTACCTCGCCGCGTTCGGTGATCGGGAGGCCTACGCCACCAGTCATGTCGGCTGGGGCATGAACCCGGCGGCCCGATGGGAAACGGCAGCCCTGTACGACCGGCGAGAGCTGTGGGGCACCGAAGCTCGCGCCTTCGCCGGCAACTTCCTTTACTCCACCGGTGCGAACGAACGAGCCGGTCGATACACCGCAGGACACTTCGATCTTCCCCTGCGCAACTGCACCGTCCATCTCGATGATCGCCTGGTCGTAGACAATGGGCGGCTTGTCGCTGAGCTGGCCGGTGAAAAGGCCAACGAAAGGGATGGCCATGACTGACACACCATTGGCCACGACCCGTGTGCTCTTCAGTGACCTCCACGGCAATTCCCATGGCAAGTACCTCGACTCGGCCAAACTCGACCACCCGACCCACTACGCCATCACGGTGCTGACCCAGGGCCTGAACCTCGACATGGTGGAGGCACCCGGCTTCGGCGCTGATGTCGGCTACCCAGACATGGAAGGTCGCGTCGACATGCGCACGCGGCGTCTCGGTTGGGAACCGGGTATCGACATCGCTTTGGTCGATCTGTGGCGGACCGATAACCATGAGCCGGTAGCGCTCGATCCGCGCTGGGCTTTGTCCCGCCAGGTTGACCGCTGGCGGGCGCGCGGCCTGGAACCGCTTGCGGGTTTTGAGATGGAATTTTTTGTACTGGCCGAACCGTCCGATGGCAAGAGTCGCCTAACGCCTCTACCGGTGCCGTCACATCGTGTCTATGCCGCCGGACCCGGATGCGATCCGTCGGGGCTGGCGGTGGAGATCTACCAACGCTGTCGTCGCGCCGGCATCGCCGTCGACGGCTACAACGGTGAGTTCCATCCCGGCCAGGTCGAGGTCGCCACTGGCTACCGCGCCGCGATGGATGCCGCCGACGACGCCTTCTTATTCCGCGAGCTAGCCCACGAGGTGGCGTTGGAGCGTGGCATGGGCGTGACCTTTATGGCTCGTCCGTTTGCCGATTTCGTCGGCAACGGCATGCACCTGAATATCTCGACTGCGGGCACCGATGGCAGCAATCAGTTCCACTCGCCTGACGAACCCCACGGTTTGTCGGCTGTGTGCCGCCACGCAATCGCCGGGCTACTGGCGCATCACGAAGCGCTCACCGCCGTTGGCGCACCCACGGTAAACAGCTACAAGCGCCTCGTGCCCGGCATGCTGTCGGGCTACTGGGCAAACTGGGGCGTCGACAACCGCATCTCCACCGTTCGAGTTCCCGGCGAACGCGGCAGGGCCACCCGTATCGAGCACCGTATGGCCGACGGCACGGCCAGCCCGCACCTCGTGCTCGCCGCACTGTTAGCCGCAATGGCCGACGGTGTCGAGCAGTCAATGACGCTTCCGGAACCGCAGGTTGGCGACGGTGATGCCGCACCGAACACCGATCGACATGCGCCACATGACCTTCCGAGCGCGCTCGACGCGCTCGAGCAGGACCAGGTGCTCGTCGAAGCGCTTGGCGAAGATTTGGTGGCGTGCTTCGTGAAGATCAAACGAGCCGAGTGCGCCCGCTGGGCCACCGCCGTCACCGACTGGGAACATCAGGAATACGGCCGCTTCTTCTGAGCAGATCGCAACGAGTTCCACAGGCGCTCACGCAATCTTGGGCGACTCCCCATCCGTACTTCTCTATGAACCCACAATCCAATAGGAAGAAGGATCATGCACCGTGTTCAACTCCGGTTGATCGCCGGAGCGTTTCCCTTCGTCGTTGCTTTGCTTGCCGGATGCGGCAGCTCGTCAAGCACTCCATACGCGAAGTCTCCCGCGATAGCGGCCACAACGACGGCGTCAACGCCTGCCAAGGCGGCCGCGTCAGTGAAGTTGGCCGACAATCCACTCGGCAAACTCCTCGTCGATGGTGAAGGGCGAACCCTCTACCTCTTCACCAAGGACACCTCCACCGCCAGCAACTGCTCCGCAGCGTGTGCCTCAACTTGGCCGCCGCTCATCACAAGTGGCACACCCGCACTCGGCGCCGGGCTCGACGCTGCTTTGTTTGGCACGATCCTGCGGACCGACGGCACCAACCAAGTGACATTCAACGGCCACCCGATTTACTACTACGCCAAGGACGCGAACCCGGGCGATACCACCGGTCAAAAGGTTGGCAGTGTCTGGTTTGCGATTGACGCCCAAGGCAACCCGATCGGAGCGTGAGGCGCTCAACAACAGATGTGATCAAAGACTTGCATCCGTGCCCGGGGTGGCCTAGGAGTACATCATGACGGAGCCGATCGGCCCGCAGGACGCACAGCCTTCGCGTGAGCTGCGCGTCCGTGTGCTTGGAGGCCTAACCGTTGAAGGGGTGCCCGCCCGGCTGCTCGCAAGTCGCAAAGCGCGCACGGTCTTGAAGATGCTGGCGCTCCACCACGACAACGTCGTTTCTGTCGATCGACTCGTTGACGCATGCTGGCCTGACACGTTGCCGTCTCATCCGGCCGATCAGTTGTCGGTGCTTGTCAGCAGGCTCCGCACGATCATCGGGCGCGATCGCATCCTCTTCGGCGAAGGCGGCTACCGGATGCATTTGGACTGGCTTGACCTCGACCAGTTCCACGTTCTTGCGTTGACGGCGAAAGATGCCAACGTCGCGGAGCGGCACGGTGACGCCGTCGACGCGGCTCGGGGCGCTCTGGCGATGGTCGGCGGGGGGCTGCTGCCAGAAGACCTCGATGCCAGTTGGGTAGACGTCACCCGAATTGAGCTAGATCGTTCCGTTGCACGGACCCGCCGCGTGGCGGCTGCATCCGCTCTTGCGTGCGGACGCTTTGATGACACCATCGACTTCGCGAGCGCCGCCATCGCCACTGATCTCTATGACGAGGATGCGCTGCGAATGCTGATGCTGGCGCATCAAGGCAGTGGCTCCAATGGTGCCGGTCTCGCCGCGTACGCTCAGGTGCGAACTCATCTCGCCGAGGAACTTGGGGTGGAGCCGTCACGCGAGACCGAGGCCGTCTACCTCGCGTTGCTTCAGAACGATGCCTTCGCCAAGGGGCGACCAGTTGCGAGCACCACGGAAGAGATGGTGGATCCTCCGGCCCTTGTTGGTCGTCAGGCCGAACTGGCGAGGATGCTGGACGAGTTGGCAAGGGCTCGGATGGGGCATGGACGCCTGGTTGTCATCGAGGGCGAACCAGGTATCGGCACGTCAGCGCTTCTGCAGGCCTTTGGGAGACAAGCCGTCGAGCGGGGGGCCACATGGCTCTACGGAGTCTGCCAACCCTTGTTCGGCGGCCTCCCCATGCAGAGCGTCGTCGAGGCGCTCGGTGGGTACATTTCCAGCCTGTCCCCTATCGAATCTGCCGCACTGCTCGCCGGGGAGCACGCCGTGTTGGGACCGCTGCTCGGTGGGTCGCCGCAGCCCCAATTGGAAACGTGGATAGATCCCGGACCGAGCAACCTTCGCCTGCTTCAGGCCTTTGAGGTTGTCATCAACCGAGTGAGCGTCTCCGGGCCTGTCGTGCTGGCAATCGACGACGCACATTGGGCGGGAACGTCTACAGCGGAGCTGCTCACGCTCCTGGCAAAACGTTGTCGTGGGCTGCTCGTCGTAGCCGCGCAGCGGGTAGCCGTCGGGCCGCTGCTCCACCCCGATGTCACCCTGCGTCTCGGTCCACTTTCACTGCACGACACCATCGCGCTGTGCGGAGCTGAACGTGGAGCAGAGCTCCATGATCGGGCGTTCGGAAACCCGCTTTTCCTTCTGCAACTGGCGGCCGTCGCCCCTGGCGAGCCGCTGCCGACCTCACTGGTGGCCGCCATCGCCGATGTGGCAGCAACGCTCGGGGACGCGTCGGCGACTGTCAAGGACGCTGCTGTGCTTGGGCCCGCGATCGATCTCGAACTTCTGGCAGTCGTACTTCATGCGAATCCTCTCGACCTTTCGGCGCACCTCGAACTGGCGCGACAGCGAGGTCTTCTCGATGATGGGGCCGACGGATACGTGTTTCACCACGCCCTTGTCCGCGACGCGCTCGCCACGGCCACTGCAGCTACCCGGGCCGCACTCTTGCATCGCGAAGCTGCCAAGGTCCTTCGCTGTCGTCCGTCGGCCGATCCTCTCCGTGTGGCGAACCACGCCCGGTTGGGAGGAGACACCGCACTGGCGGCCGACGCGCTTGAGGATGCAGCCGCGCTGGCGACGCTTCGCTTCGATCGGCCCGCAGCCGAGGAACTCCTCGACCAGGCAATCCGGTGGTCGGACACTCCTGGACGACGACTGGCGCGCTCCCGTAGTCGTGCGATGCGCGGTATGTATGACGAGGCTCTCGCTGACGTCCAGACCGCCCTCTCCCAGGGTGCCGGTGCACCCGGCCTCGAAGCCGGTGCTTGGGCCGCCTATTTCGCGCGCCGCTTCGACGAAGCGCGTTCCTATGCCGATGACGGCGCAGCCCTCGCCGACGATGCCGCGGTACGGGCCTCTTGTCTGACCGTGGCCGGACGAGTTCGACATGCGGCGGGCGACTTGGCTGGCGCCGAGCCCCTTCTTGTCGAGGCAGCCTCCACTGCCGAGGGTTCGGCCCGCGCGGCACCGCGAGTCTGGCTCGGGGTGCTGAGAAGCCACCAGAGCCGTCCTGCCGATGCGCTTGAACTACTCCGCGCCATCACGCGAGTGGAATCGGGCGGTGAGCGAACGACCGAACTGCTGCATGCGTTGCTGTTCACCGCTCACGCGTACGCCCTTCAAGGCCGCCCGAACCCCGCCCTTGACGCGCTAGATCGCTACGAGGTCGAACTCTCCCGACGGCAGGTGCCACGCTTCGCTGGTCGGGCCAGCAACTTTCGCGGCTGGATTCTGCGCGCGCTGGGTCAATGGGAACGAGCCGATGAAGCCAACGAGCAAGCCATTGACGAGTTGGGCACTATCGCATTCCCCGAGACCCTCATTGCCGCGCATCTGGACCTCGCTGCATCGGCGCTCTTTCGCAACGATGCATCCGATGCCAGCCATCACCTCGACGTAGCCACCGCATGTTTCGTCCCGAATCTCACGTTCGGATGGCGCCTCGATCTCCGGCTTCGGCTGGAACGAGCAAGGTTGGCGTTGCTGACCGGTCACCCCGCCGAGGCCGCAGCAGGCTCGTCGGAGGTGGCGCTGGCTGCGGAGGCACTCGGGGTCGAACGCTATGCGGCCGAGGCCCGACTCGTCGCGGCGCGAGGCGACTTTCGCTCGGGTGCAAGGATTGATCTCGACCGGATCGGCCGAGATGTTGAAGCTCTCGATGCCGCAGTCGGCATCGACTCGTGGTGGCTCACCGCGGAAGTTGGGCGAGATCTTGGCGTGGCGGCTTGGGGCGAGCTCGCCCGCAACCGTGCGGCGACGCTCGCCCGCGTCGCGGAACCGGAGGGCACCGCTCTCATCCGGGCGGTCTCATCCCTTTTACCGTAACGTCCGCCACACATCAGGCCACCGCCGACAAGATGAGAAGGGGTACCACCAGCGGTTGCCATTGATCGGTCACCTCGCTGACCGCTGCGGCCATGGCCAATCGCTGATCGGTCATCGAGAGTCGGGCCATGAAGCCAGCATGCGAGGCCATGGACAAACGCCATCGCACCGCCTGATCGATGGTTGCGTTTACAACTACATTGTCGTGCACAACGCTCGACACGCCCAACCCTGCCGCCTGTGCGATTGACGTCAGCGACGCCGCGCTCGCGGTGGCCGGTTCTACTTCGTGCTTGAACCGGTCGTACCACGTGGGGGCTCGGAACCCGAACGGCTGAAGTGCACGATCAACCGCGACCTTGACCGGATGGCTCCATCCTTCAGCAAACGTCGACGCAAGCACCACCCCACCCGCGCGCGTGACACGCCGAGACTCGACCAGAAAGGCAACGGGGTCCGGGGCATGGTTCAGGCCGCACGCCACCACCACCGCTCCCAATGACCGATCCCGAAAGGGCAACGCAAACGCGTCTGCTGCAACTGCAGGTGGTCGCTCGGAGGCATTGACGAGAAGCATGTCGGACACCAGATCGACCGCTATCACCGCGCAACCCCGCCGAACCAGCGGTAACGTCGCCGCTCCCGTGCCGGCGCACAGATCGAGCACCAAGCCGTTGTCGACTGTTGGCAGTCGAGCAACCACCGCGTCGGCCAAACGGGCGTACACGAACCCTGCACCGGCTGCCCACGACGAAGCCGCCGTCGCGTAGGCGGCCCCGACCTCGCGCCGAAACGCCTCATCGGCCACGCTCATGGCAGGTGGTCGACCGCGTCCTCGGCCCGCTCTGTCCACCATGCCAACTCTTCACCCCAACCTCCGAACGCCTTCTCCCAACCGAACCATACGATGCCGGCCAGCAACCCGAGCGCGATCTGAGCATCCCACCACCCGTCCGTTGCGATCCCTCTGGCCTCAAGACCCACTCGGTAGGCATCTATCGTTTGCTCCCGACTGCACGGAAGCCGAGCCGCGTTGATAGCCAGGTACCACGCCAGCTCGGCGCAACCCGACCCGCGACCCGGATTCTCCCAGTCGATCAATACCGTACGGCCATCATCGTCGGTACCGAGGTTTCCGAGCTTCCAATTGCCATGCACCAAGGTGGTCGGCGTTGACGCCAAGGCGCAGGCGAGCGGTGACGGATCCCAGGCCAGCGGCAAGACAATCTCCGCGAGTCTTGGGGCCACAGAGCCGAGGAGCTCCCAGCCTTCACCGACCAGTCGGGGCACGAGGTGATTCGCCCCGAGTTCGTCCTCGGCGAGAGGCAGCCAGGGTGAAAGTTCCAGAAGGCGATTCTCGGGCGGGATGATGTCGATGATCGCGCCGGCTTCCCAGAAATGGGCGTGGAGGGCGGCCATGTGATCGATGAAAGAAAGGTGCTGCGCGAGCGAGATGGGATCGTCGCCGGGGGGCACGAGGAAAGCTCCGACATCCTCCATCAGAATCGATGTGGCCTGTCCTCGGGGCCACACCGACGGATCCGATGCCACACCCATGATCGGCTGACGAAAGCACGCCGGAAGCTGCCCGAGCAGCCCGGCTGTCCAGAGCTGCAACGTACCGCAGCCGAGATCCCCGACGGCTCGCATGGTCCAATCATCTCGGAGGTCCAGGTGCTTCAACACGTAGTTCTTTCCGTCCATCTCGACCCGTTCAAACTGGGCACCGGACTTTGAATCCGTATGGCTCATCGGTTCACGTCTGGCCCCGCTTCCGAGGAGGTCGGCAACACACCTGGCGACAGGGTGGGCGACATCGGTCTCAGACACGGGCTGCTTCCTCCATCTGGGCGAGGAGTGACGCGGGCCAGCGGCCGCCACACATAACTGTGTCGGTGACGATGCACCCGTCCGCGATGTTCAGGATATGCACGTGATGACCGGCGTGAGGAACACCGTCTTCCTCCCAGCTGACGGTGTACTCCACCACTTCGCCGCCAGCGAAGGGCAAGCGCCGAAGTCCATCGAGAACGCCTGGCTGGGCAAACCATCGACTGTACTCGTCGCGCACGGCCGCCACTCCCTGACGGGTGAAGCGCCAATTGGGAACCGTGGCATCGAGCGTCACGTCAGGGGCCCAAACAGCGCACGAAGCGACGTCGGCAGTCGTGACGGCCAGAAGAAACGAATCGACGGGGTTGCTTGCAATTGACTCGGACATGTTCGGCTCCTAGGTCGTGGATTGACCCTCACGTTGCCCAACCTTGTTTGCAGCACGTTTGCAGCGGCAACTTGCTCGGCCGCAATCACCGCGCAAAGCCGCTCCTTCATTCTTGGCCTGGGGATGAACGAATCCCCAATCACACTAAGGAGATTCTCATGGCAGATGCTGAAAAGGCCCGCTTCGACACCCCGGACGAGACCCGCACCTTCCCCTTTGGCAAGGTCGATCTGGTCAAGATCGGCGGCTCGGACATCGGGCGTCTGACGCTCGAGCCGGGTTGGCGCTGGTCAGAACACGTGAAGCCCATCGCAGGGACCGATCTCTGCGAGGCCCCGCACTTCCAGTTCCACGCCAGTGGCGTCCTTGGCATTCGCATGGCCGACGGCACCGAACTAGAAGCGAGGGCCGGCGACGTGACCGCTTTGCCTCACGGACACGACGCATGGGTCGTCGGCACCGAACCCGTCGTGGTGATCGACTGGTGGGGCGCATCCAACTACGCGAAATAGCGCTACGCGGAGAGCAAGGTTGTCGAGACCCCGGCCAGCAGTCACGGCTGACCGGGGTCGACCCCCAAACAGGTCCCACACTCTGCATAGCCGCCAGCGGTAGTGTGCCGAACGAAAACACCGTCGCTGCAAAGGGAGATAGCCGACATGTCGTCCGTTCCACCACCACCGCCCGGACCCCCACAGGGCCCACCCCCCGGATACACGCCGCCGCCACCCGGTCAGCCCGGTACGCCCGTAAGTGCGCACGGTTCGTACGCCAGTTGGGGCCAGCGCTTCGCTGCCTATGTGCTCAACATCCTGCCCGGTATCGCCATCTACATCGTCGGCGGAATTGTCGCGGTAATTCTCGGCAAGATTGCGGGCGTTCTCGGAGGGCTTGCGCTCCTGCTTACTTGGCTCGCTGCTATTGCAACGTCGTTCTACATTCTCTACCTCGAGGGCGAGGGTCAGTCACCCGGTAAGGCCATCATGGGTATTCGCGTGATCAACGAACAGACCGGCAACAAGATCGGCGGCGGCATGGGCATTGCCCGCCAATTCGTTCATGTCATCGACGCGCTGCCGTGCTACATCGGCTTTCTCTTCCCACTCTGGGACGCGAAGCGCCAGACGTTCGCCGACAAGATCCTCCACACCGTTGTGGTCCCCGGCCCGAAGGCCGAGTTCATGGACGCCTACAAGAAACTCATACCGACCAAGCTGAGCTGACACGGCTCACCGCCGTGCCAAATCGCGGGGGTTGTGCGCGGGAGTACCATGGGCATTGACAGTTGTGATTCTCATGGGCTCCCTGCGTCGGGTGGCCACGGAAGGAGACGAACATGCGTCGATACTTGGTGGTAGCCCACAAGACGCTCGGTGGTGCTCGACTGCTCGATCATCTCCATGAGCTCCGTGACCAGGATCCGTACTGCACCTTCCACCTGCTGGTGCCCGAGTATCACCCCTTCGGCGCGTGGGACGACCATGGCGTGCGCGTGGCCGCACAGGCGACCCTCGATGAGATGCTCGGTCGGCTAGCAAGTATGCGGATCGGTGCGACGGGAGAGATCGGTGACGTCGATCCTGTCTACGCCGTCGGCGCCACGTTGCGCCGAGAAGGTGACGACGCCTTCTGTGGGATCGTCCTCTCAACGCTCCCGAAAGGGATTTCACGGTGGTGGAAGTTCGATGTGCCACGCCGGATGGCCGAGCAGTACCGGTGGCTCCCTCTCACTCATCTCGTCGCCAACGAAGCACTCGTCCCTACACCTTGAATGATTCGCCGACATCGCCGCAACGGGATGTCGAGGTCGTCGGGTGACCGCCGTGCGGGTGCCGGCCGGAACGGTCACGTTCCTCCTCACCGACGTCGAGGGGTCGACCCAACTATGGTCGGCGGAACCGGAACGTATGCGTCACGGGATCTCGAAGCACTATGAGATCCTGGAAGAGGTGATCGCGGGGCACGGCGGCGTCCGTCCTGTTGAACAAGGTGAAGGCGATAGCGTCGTGGCTGCGTTCTCTCGGCCGTCCGATGCGGTGGCCGCGGCGATCGATGCGCAGGTCAGACTGCTGGCCGCACTCCACTGGTTGCCGGTACGGATGGCAGTCCACACGGGTGAGGCCATTCTTCGCGGTGATCAGAATTACGTCGGACCGTCGATCATTGCGTGCGCTCGTATCCGGGCCTGTGCGCACGGCCGACAGATCGTAGTTTCGGATGCGACCGCCGCCCTGGTTGCCGGCAGGTTCACGTTCGCCGATCTCGGACGAGTGCATCTAAAAGGCATCGTCGAGCCAGAGCGGGTCTGGCAGGTGACGGACCCGACGCTGCCATTCACCTTTCCCCCGCTGCGGGGTCTTGACGAGGCCCCGCACAACCTGCCGGCGGCAGTCACCTCACTCGTTGGACGCACGGATGAGTTGGCGCAAGTTCATGCCATCGTCGATCGAAACAGACTGACGACACTGACCGGAGCGGGAGGCTGCGGCAAGACGCGCTTGGCGTTGGCGATGGCAACGGACACCCTCGGTAAGTTCGCGGGAGGCTCATGGTGGATCGAGCTGGCAACTGCTTCAACCGATGATCAGGTCGCCAACGCAATCGCGGTCGCCCTGCGGGTGCCGTTGGTCGCCGGAACGGACCCGGTCGGTCAGGTCGCACATCATCTCGGCCAAATCGGATCGGCCATGCTGATCCTCGACAATGCCGAACATGTGCTGGACGCCGTCGCCCGGATCGTCAGCGCGATCTTGGGAAGCTGCCCCGCCGTGACGATTGTGGTCACGAGCCGCGAATCACTCGGGGTGGCAGGTGAGGAGGTCTGGCGCACACCATCTTTGACTGCGGCCGAGGCGGCGACGTTGTTCGTCGAGCGCGCCACCAGCATCCGATCTGATCTTGTGTTCGACGACGCCGTGGTCATGGCGATCTGTCAACGGCTTGATGGGATTCCTCTCGCGATCGAACTCGCGGCAGCGCGCGCTCGATCGCTCCCCTTGGATCGGATCGCCAGCGAGTTGTCGAATGTCTTTCGCGTGTTGACAGGCGGAGCTCGTACCGCTGTCGCTCGACAACAGACACTGCTTGCGTCGATCGCCTGGAGCCACGACCTACTGAGCCCGATCGAGCAAGCCGTACTTCGAAGACTGTCAGTCTTCCAGGCGCCCTTTCACCTCGAGACAGCCGAGGCGATTGCGGCCGATGGTGCGACGGCGTTGGCCGACGACGTTCTGGATGCGGTTGCGCATCTCGTGGACAAGAGCCTCGTTCAGTTCGACCCGGTGACGGCGCGTTATCGGCTACTCGAAACCGTCCGCCAATACTGCTCCGACCGATTGCGCGATGAGTCGGAGACGGAGTCGACCCGTGATCGACATGCAGCCTTCTACGGTCGTTACGCGCAACAGATCGGCAGTCGCCTACGGGGCATGGTCGTTCCCGATGATCTCTGGCTGGATCTTCCCGACTTGTTTGCCGCGCTGCGTTGGGCCTACAACGCGTCACCTATTGACGCGTATCGAATCTGTTCGATGAACCGCATGGCAAGACTTGCTATCGGCTATCTCGACGAGTTGGCCGAACAACTCGAATGGCTCGTCGCTCGCGACGGTCACGACGCTCCGGCCCAGTGGGCAGCAGCGATGGCCCATTTGAGCCAGGAGGCCATCACGATTCTCGATCGCTTCGACCTGCTCGCGGACCTGCCCAGCTTCGCCTCGTTCATCGACCCTGACGACGCCGACTCTCGATACTGGCAGCTCTACTCGGAGGGTTTCGCAGCGCTCAGAACGGGTGATACCCGCAGCATGCAAGCTGCCTTGGACGCTGGCGAAGCCCGGCGCGACGCCACCGGTGCGGTTGCGTCAGCTTCGTTCTTGGCCCAGGTGAGCGCCTGGACCGGCCGACTCGACCTGACCGAATCATCGTTGGCACACGTCACGACGTACCTGAGCGACCTCGATCAGACGCTGACGTGCGATACGAGCGGCTTCGGTCATTGCGCAGCCATCTATTATGCGGTGTGGCAGGGCCGCCTCGACGAGGCTCGAACGTTTCTGCAGCCCGAACTTCCGAACAATGCCTTCACCCTTTTTCTCTCGGCACTCGCGCTGGCCTGGCTCGGCTTTGCGAGTTCCGATGACGAAGTCATCTCGATCGCTCAACGTTGGATCGATCGACCCGCTCCGCGCATTCAAAGCGGAGCCGCGGCGCTTGTCGCAATCATGACATCGACCGGGAAACGACGTCCGACCGATCTGGCTTCCGTTCGATCCTGGTTCGAGACGCTCTGCCGCGCAGCCGCCACGTCGACATCGGCATTCGCCGCGCCCCTGACGGCTGCCTACCTTGCCGAAGGTGATGTCCCAAGTGCCCACGCAGTAGCCGCCGACTTTCGTGCCGCGTCCTCGACGATGAACGATCCGCCGATGCACCTCGCCGTGCACCACCAAATCACCGCAATGATCGCTCATACCGAAGCCGATTGCATCGGCACTGCTACTGCGGCTCGTCAACTGATCGCCGCAGCGAGCGCCGGCGGATACGTTCTCCTTCAGATCGACGGCCTTGAACTTCTTGCACTCAGCGGTGCGCTCTCGGCCGAGGACACGGCCGCGATCCTGTCGGCCGCTCAATCTTCGCGTCACCGCATCGGCTACCACGGTCGCTGGCCGAACTATGGCGCCGCCGTTGTTTCGGCAAAGGAGATATCCCGCCGGAGCCAACCCGTCGGGTTTAGCCATGGCCAAAGCCTCCTACTGAATGACGCGTGTTCATTCGCGCTTTAGTGCCGACGACTTTGGCTTGTGCTTTTGTCACAATCGGAGGATCATTCCACTGTTACACCCGGAAACTGACACATGAAATCGAGACACCACGCGCCACAAGATCTCTGAAGAGGACCCGATTGGGCACATCCCGCTCTTCGCCAATCTGTCCGCCGACGACCGAGCGGCCATCCATCGTTTGATGACCGAGGTAAGCGTCGAAGCCGGCGAAGTCCTCGCTACCGAGGGCTCCCGCGGCCAGGAGTTCTTTGTGATCATCTCTGGTTCGGCCTCAGTTGATCGTGGGGGCGTTCACCTTGCTGATGTCGGCCCAGGCGATTTTCAGGGCGAGATATCACTTCTCGACGGTGGACCACGGACTGCGACCATAACGGCTACCACGCCGATGAAACTCCTCGTCGCAACCCATCAGGAGTTCAGTTCCCTCCTTGACACCACACCCCTTATTGCCCGCCGCATGCTTCCCGCTCTCGCCCACCGGGTGCGGGCCATCGCTGACGACCCACACTGAACCAACTGCCTGGCACCGCGAACGGAGCCAAATATGACCAATACGATTCGCACTCCAAGTCAAGCGAGTGCGTTTTCGGTCGGGTCGAACGTGAGCGGGATCGACAGGTTGCGGGGCGAGGCGATCTGCTGCTCCAGCTCGTGGACCTTCCGTTGGGCGAGCGCTACGACGTCGGGGCCGGCGATGTACCGCTTGGGCGGTGGCTGCTCGTCCACGATCTTGAGGAGGGCTTGCGCCAGCTTGTCTGGGTCGCCGGGTTGCGTGCCGTCCACTCCGGTCCACCAGGCTCGCTGCGTTGCGCTCCGTTCGGCGTAGTCGGCGATTTCCAGATCTGGCCACACCAGTGATTCCGGGCTGGCGAGCCCGGTGCGGTAGAAGCCTGCGTTGACAATCGTGGTCCGCAAACCGAAGGGGCTGATCTCCTGATCGAGCGCGCCTATCCAGCCTTCCAGCCCGGACTTGGATGCCGCGTACACCGATGAGTACTC
Organism: Actinomycetes bacterium; assembly: GCA_031410595.1. Classification (GTDB taxonomy): domain Bacteria; phylum Actinomycetota; class Acidimicrobiia; order Acidimicrobiales; family Ilumatobacteraceae; genus JANMCE01. The sequence goes on from JANNZM010000145.1 coordinate 22,203, forward strand.
AAATCCGATGAACGCCGCACCGGATGAGATAAAGACCAGGTGACCTGACCGCTGCTGTCGCATAACCGGGAGCACGGCCCGGGTGACGTTCATCGGGCCGACGAGGTTGACGGCCAGTTGTTGGGCGACCTGGTCGGGTGACATCTCCTCGAAGTAGCCCTTGAACGAAGCCCCGGCGTTGTTGACGAGCACATCGATCCGGCCGAAGCGCTCCACCGCGGCGTCAGTGGCTGTCTTGGCATCATCGGTGCTGGTGACATCGAGCTTGACGGCCAGGAGCCGTTCGGAATCGCCGAAGGTGCGCGAGATCTCGCCGGGTCGTCGTCCCGTAGCGACGACGGCGTCACCGGCTGCCAACGCGGCGTTGGTGAACGAGACGCCCATGCCTCGACTGGCTCCGGTAATCATCCAGATGCGCGGCTGGTTCTTCACGATGACGAGCCTAATTCGTGGGGCTGTTCCCGATTGCTCGGGTGACCAGGTCTCGGGTTCGGGAGTCGGCGAGTTGGGCGGCGACAGCGGCCGGTTGGGCGGCTAGGTCGGGGGAGATCACTTCGGGACCGATCCAAGTAAGTGCGCCGATGCGATGAAGCGTTTGCAGAATGGGAACCAAATCGAGCACGCCATCACCGGGCAGCGCTCGGTGTTGGGTGTCCTGCCGAATGTCTGCGAGTGCGACGGCTCGCGCATCGGCGATCTGGACGGAGAAGATGCGGTCACCCGGTATGCGTCCGAGCAGCTCGAGGTCGGGTGCGCCCTTGCAGAAATGCCAGGTATCGAAGAGGAGGCCACCATTGGTACGGTCCGCGTCGCGAACGATATCCCAGCCGGTGGTGAGGTCGGCGATCGCCGTGATCGGGGTGAACTCGAGGTGGGCCTGAGCGCCGAAGTCGCTGGCGCGGTCGCAGACTGCGGCGAACGCGGAGGCGAGTTGGTCGTGCGACGCGTCGTGGGTGGGCTGCCCGATGAGGTTCATCGACACGACACCGAGTTCTGCGCTCATGCGCAGCGTGTCGTCGCTGCTGAACCGCCCGAACCGAGAGTTGGGGTGTGGCGTGCCGCCGTACCAGCCGACGACCGGGTCGATCACGATGTCGTAGCCAGCGTCTCGGATACGACGTCCGAGTTCGACCGCGGTGATGCCTTGAGCGACCGCCCACTCCACATCGAGTGGCGTGACCGAGAAGCGTTGGACGTCGAGGGGACGTGCCCCTTCGAGTCGCTCGAAGACCGGCCGTCGAAGCCGAGCGTGCCGGACCACAGCACCCAGCCACCGGTTGGAATGGTCGCCTCGATCATGCGGAAGTCTCCCCTGTTTCGGTGGGTGCACGCCGGGTGACCTCGGGGTTGCCGTCGCGCCAGGTGTACTCCTGCGTGCGCTGCGCCACGCGCCACATGCTGTCAACGTCATGCACCAAGTGGTCGCGGTAGGTGCCGGCGATGATGTAGAGATCACCGCCGGGTGTCCCGCGACGGACGTGCTGCGCCTGGAAATAGGTGATCGCGGTCGCTTGGTCGTCGCCGACAGTTACCAGGATTGTGCCGAGCAGATGTTGGCTCGCGTCGAGCGGCGTGAGCGCAGTCCGTGTCCGATTGACGATCGCCTCAACACCAAC
>JANNZM010000146.1:0-3413 GCA_031410595.1 Actinomycetes bacterium
TCGAGCGTATTCGCGCGTCATCAACCGATGTGATCATCAACCTCACCGCGGGTATGGGTGGTGACCTCACCATTGGCTCTACCGAGCAACCTCTTCCACTCAGCGATGTCGGAACCGATATGGCCGGCGCCACCGAACGGCTCGATCACGTGCGCCAGCTGCTCCCCGAAATCTGCACCCTCGACTGCGGCTCGATGAACTTCGGTCACGGTGATTATGTGATGACCAACGCCACCTCGATCCTGCATGAGATGGCCAGGCAGATTCAGGGGCTGGGTGTGCGCCCCGAGATCGAGGTGTTCGACACCGGTCACCTCTGGCAGGCCAAGAGCCTGGTCGATGCCGGCCTCATCGATGACCCGGTCATGGTGCAGATGTGCATGGGCATCCCGTGGGGCGCTCCGCCCGACATGAACACGTTCATGGCGATGGTGAACAACGTGCCCGATGGTTGGGTGTTCAGCGCGTTCTCCATCGGCCGCATGCAACTCCCGTACGTGGCGCTGGCTGCCGTGGCTGGCGGCAACATCCGCGTCGGGCTTGAGGACAACCTCTATCTCGATCGCGGTCAACTGGCCTCCAACGCCGATCTCGTGTCGCGGGCGGTCACCATTGCCGAAGGTATGAACTACTCGATCATGAGCCCCGATGAGACCCGCGCCAAACTCAAACTGACCAAGCATGGCTGAGGACTTGCCCACCTCCGCGGCCGTCATCGGATGCGGTGTTATCGGCAGCGGTTGGGCCGCTCGCCTGCGCCTGTTGGGTGTTCCGGCGAAGGCCTACGACCCCTCCCCCACGGCCGAACAGGTGCTGGCCGAAGTGTTCGCCAACGCATCGTCAGCATGGGATCAGCTTGGCCTGCCGATCAACAACGTTGGTTCACTCACCATGTGTTCGTCCATCGACGAAGCAGTCGACGGTGTCGAGTTGGTGCAAGAGAGCGTGCCCGAGCGGCTTGAACTCAAGCACAAGACGTTGGCCAGCATCTCGGCCGCGGCACCGGCGAGCGCGTTGATTGCATCGTCAACATCTGGCTTCAAGCCCTCGGTCTTGGCTACTGCCGTCACACACCCAGGTCGACTGGTCGTCGCTCATCCGTTCAACCCGGTGTACCTGCTGCCACTGGTCGAGATCGTTGGCGGCGAAGACACCAGCCTTGGCACCATCGACCGGGCCATGGCGCTGTACCGAGCCATCGGCATGCACCCGCTGCACGTGCGGGTAGAGATCGATGCGTTCATCGCTGATCGCCTGCTCGAAGCGGTGTGGCGCGAAGCGTTGTGGCTCGTAAACGACGGCGTGGCCACCACTGAGGAAATCGATGATGCCATCCGTTACGGCTTCGGTCTTCGGTGGGCCCAGATGGGTCTGTTTGAGACGTACCGCATCGCCGGTGGTGTGGGCGGCATGCGCCACTTCATCGGTCAGTTTGGCGAGTGCCTTTCGTGGCCGTGGACAAAGCTCACCGACGTACCCGAACTGACCGACGAACTCATCGACACCATCGCCACCCAGTCCGACAACCAGAGCGGCATGCACGACATCCGCGACCTCGAGCGTCTCCGTGATCGCAACCTAGTCTCCATCCTACAAGCGCTCGAAACCAACCGATGGGGCGCCGGCGCAACCGTTGCCGCTCTGCGCGACCGCTCGGCATAGTCTGCTCATTCAGGAGGTACTGGCATGATGCAATCGGCAATCGATGCCATCGCACGACGCAAGCCCGGGCACTCCCTTGAGCGCGAGTTCTACCGTGAGCCGGAGCACTACGCGCTTGATCTGGAGCACGTGTGGTACCGGGAGTGGGTGTATGTGGGCCATGTGTGTGAGCTGAAGCAGGCGGGTGACTTTCTAACACTGCAGATCGGCGACTACAGCCTCATGGTGATCCGTGGTGACGACGGCATCATTCGGGCGTTACACAACGTCTGCCGACACCGCGGGTTTCGCATCTGCGATGACGCCAGCGGGTCGGTCAGGCGGCGCATTGTCTGCCCGTATCACCAGTGGTCGTACGGCCTCGACGGCGCGCTGGCGAAGGCCCGCTCGATGGAACCCGACTTCGAACCATCGCAACACAATCTTGGTGCAGCAGCTTGTGAGCTTGTGGACGGAATGATCTTCGTGTCGGTGTCCGATAACCCACCCGATATCGAACCAATGCGTCGGGCCGTCGCGCCTTATCTCGCACCCTTTGATCTGCTGAACGCGAAAGTTGCATACGAAACGACTTTCGTCGAGCATGGCAACTGGAAGCTCGTCATGGAGAACAACCGGGAGTGCTTCCATTGCAAGGCGCACCACAGCGAATTGTGTGCCGTATTCCCCGAGGCCCCCCTCCACTCGGGCGGAGGTTCCGAGCAGGAACGGGCCGAGATGGACCACCTCATCGCACGGGCTGAACACGCCGGTCTTCCCGGTCGCTATCTCAACTCACCCGACTTCCAGTACCGAGTGATGCGCATGCAACTCTTGCCGCCCGCCCGCTCCATGACCGCCGACGGGCAACCAGCGGTGGCCAAACAGTTCGGCACGCTTCCCACTTTCGATCTCGGCGACGTGCTGCTCTACCACTACCCGTCCACGTGGAATCACTTCGTGGCCGACCACGCCGTCACGTTCCGCATCCTGCCCATCAGCCCCACCGAGACCGAGCTGCGCACGACCTGGCTGGTTCCCGGTAACGCGGTGGAAGGGGTCGACTACGACCTCGACAACCTCACCAGCGTGTGGCTGGCCACCAACGCGCAGGACACCGCTCTGGTGGAACGAGCCCAACGCGGCATCGCCTCCCCCGCCTACAGGCCCGGGCCGTATTCGCTCTTGGAGGAAGAGGGCGTGATGCAGTTCATCGACTGGTACACGGGCGTGATGTCGGCCCGAATCAAAGAACACCAGTGACATTCGAGCAGCTGCCCGGCCTGCTTACGACCGACCTCGGCGCGTACGAGCAACCGTGGCGCGGGGAGTCGGGTAAGGCCCGAGCAGTGGTACGGCCGAGTTCGCTCGAAGAGGTGCGCGACATCGTGCGATGGGCCGTGCGTGAAAGGGTTCGCCTCCTCGCGCAGGGAGCCAACACCGGCCTGGTCGGAGCGTCCACTCCCGACACGAGCGGCGACGCAATCGTGCTCTCCACCGCGCGACTGACCAACGTGCTGACCCTCGACCCGGTGGAACGCACCGCCATCGTAGGTGCCGGCGTTCGGCTCTCAACGTTGAACGCCGCTGCTACCGAGCACGGTTTGCACCTCCCCATCGACCTGGCTGCCGACCCGACGCTCGGCGGCATGATTGCCACCAACACCGGCGGCACCCGAGTGCTCCACTACGGCGCGCTGCGCCATCATGTGCTTGACGTGCAGGCGCTTGCCGCGACCAGCGATGCCGATGTGTTCGGCCACGACACGGCT
>JANNZM010000147.1:0-39412 GCA_031410595.1 Actinomycetes bacterium
GTCGGGTTGGAGGGATTCGAACCCTCGGCCTCCACGTCCCGAACGTGGCGCGCTAACCAAGCTGCGCTACAACCCGTTTGTTGCGTTGGCGACTCTAGCTTGCGGCGGCCTCGGCTGGCATTTCTGTTTCGGCGACCGCTACCGGAACGCCCTCATGCACGGTGCCGCCGGCGATGATGGTGGCGACCGCGTTACGCAGACGCAGCGGGTCGAGGGGCTTGACGAGCCAGCCGTCGGCTTGGCTGCGGCGGGCGAGATGCACGTCGGCAGTGCGGTCGAGCAGCATGAGGATGGGCACGTGGGGAAGGCGATCACCGCTCTCCTCCAGGCGCAGGTCCATGCAGGTGGCCATGCCGCCCATGTTGCCGATCTGCAGGTCGAGAATGGCGATGTCGGGGGCCTTGGCCAGCACCGACTTGCGCACGTTCTTGCCGTTGTCACACACATCAATGGTGGTGTCTGGCCCGCTCAGTGCGGCACGGATATCGTCACTTAACCAGGGGGCGTCAGTCGCCAGCAGCACGTACACGAGCGCCAAACCTAGCGGCCGACGAGATGCGCGGCCACATCTCCCAACCCGGACAGGTCGTGTACGTCGCGCACCAAGAGTGGCACCCGTACGACCGGTGCCGGTGCGACGGCTGCGATGAGCGGCGTGATGAGGCGTTCTTCGCTCTCGGCCACCTCGGCAAGCTGGGCCAGATTGGTCCAGGCCGGATCTCCGTCGGAGGCTTCGGCCCGGGCCTCAACTGCGGAGATACCGAAGTCAGGGTGGGCTCGGTTCACCACGAGCGCGGCCGGTTTAATTTTGCGCTCGGCCAGCTGAGCCGACAACCAAGCCGCTTCGTCCAGCCGATCCTGGCGGGGCGCGGTGACGATCACATAGGCGGTCTCGGGGGACGTGAGCAGCGCCAGCACCAAGCTTGCGCGTTCGCCAAAGCCGGCTTCCATACCGTCGAATGCTTGGAAGAACGAAACGACATCGGCGATAGCGGCACCACCGACAATCTTCGCGATGGTCTTGAGCACGGCCTGAGCCGCGAAGTTCACCACACGCAGGCCGATGCGTGCGGGCATGACGATGGCGCGGTAGAGGCGGTGATCAAGGAAGCGGGTGAGCCGTCGCGGCGCGTCGATCACATCGAGGGCGTGACGGGTGGGCGGTGTGTCGATGATGACGAGGTCGAACCGGTCGTCGTGATGCAGCTCGTAGAGCTTCTCGGCCGCCATGTATTCCTGCGTACCCGACAACGCGCCCGACACATTCTTGTAGAACGAGTTGTTGAGAATGCGATCAAGTTGCTCAGGGTCGTTCGCGTACCGCCGGACGACATCATCAAACGTCTGCTTCGGGTCGAGCATCAGTGCCCACAGTTCACCCGGGCCGATGCCTTTGACCTGCTGCGGCTGATTGGTGAGACCGGCCGTGAGGCCGAGCGCATCAGCCAGCCGACGGGCCGGGTCGATGGTGATGACGACCGCGCGACGGCCGCGCGAAGCCGCAGCCAGGGCCATTGCTGCGGCCGTAGTGGTCTTGCCGACACCACCAGGACCAGCGCACACGATGATCGAACGCCCGTCGATCACATCGGCGAGGTTCGCCACGGCCTCGCTCACCATTGTCACGCTGTCAACCTATCGGTCACAATGCCCGAATCGCTTCGAGCAGCACCTCGGCGAGTGTGTCGGTGGTCTCAGACGTGAGGGATGCGTCGAACACAAACGGCAGCACCAGTTGCGGTAACGGAAGGCCTACCGCCAGGCGATCACGGTGTTCCTCCTGCGCTTGCAGCCGCGCCAGTCGGAACCGTGCCGCGGTCGCGATGGCCGAACGTGCCCTTGGCGGCGCAACCAGATCGTCGACGGCCGGATAGAGCGCGTTGACCACGATCGGACCGAGCGTGACACCGATGTCCTCCTCCAGCGCAAAGGCGGTTTCGATCGCCTCGTTGACCGGTGTCTCTTCGGCCAGGGCAACCAGGATCACCTGACAGCGGGTGCTGTCAGCCAGCATCTCCCCCGCCTCTACGGCCTGGGTATTTATGGGGCCGACCGAGATGATTTCGCGCAATGCTCGTGGCGCCCGCAGGAACGGGATGGCATGACCGGCGGCGGGCGCGTCAACGATCATGAGGTCGGCCACCTGCTGCTTGTCGAGTTGCTTGATCTTGGCCAACACGAGGATGTCGTCGATGCCGGGCGCAGCGGAGGCGACCACGTCAAGGATGCCCAACCGTGACAACTGACTGGTAACGCCGCGCATCCCATGATCTCGCAGGTAATCATCGAGCGCCTGCATGGGGGTGACCAGTTGCGCGGTGATTTGGGGTGTGACTTTGACCACTTTGGGGCCAAGTGGCTTGGGCAAACCAAGCAATCCGCCAAGGGGCGATTCTTCGTCAATAGCCACGACCCGCACCGTCAATCCGCATGCGGCAGCCGCTTTGGCGAGCACGGCGGTGACCGTCGTCTTGCCGACGCCGCCCTTTCCGGCCACGATCAGGACTCGCGAAGTGGTGAAAAATGCTTTTGGATCCACGGCGTGCCCTTTCTCGTAGTAACCGCTCTAGCCTCGGAGGCAGCGTGCGCAGGTTAGTCACCGCAACAAAACTCATCCTCACCCTAGGTGTGATTCTGGCCATATTCGGAGTCGGTCGTGCCGCCACCGCCGCCGACGCACCAGTGCCGGGGACACCGCCAGTCGACGTGCTGCAGGTCAGCGGCTACCTCGACCGCATTCTGGCCAACGAGATCCGCAACGCCGTCAACCGAGCCGAGACCGACGGTGCTCAGGCACTCTTGCTGCAGATGAACTCGAAGGGCGCGGTTATTCCCGACAGCGAAGTCGCCGAGGTTGCCGATCTCATGCGTGCCTCGAAGGTGCCGGTCGTGATCTGGGTAGGCCCGTCCGGCGCAACGGCATTCGGCAAGACCGGCCAGCTGCTCGGCGCGGCTGCCATCACGGGTATGGCGCCCGGCAGCAAGATCGGACGCTTTGGCGACCTGTTGCAACCGAAGATCGGCGCACTCTCCTTCGGACAGGCCGACGCCCGGCTCAAGACCGGCACGCTGAGCGCGCAGGACGCGCGAGCGGCCGGTGCACTCAAGCTCGGCAACGACAACGGCGGCACCGCGGTGCTGGGTGAAATGATCGTCGCGCTCGACGGTGTGAAGATCGGCGATAAGGAGCTGCACACGGCGCAGCCGCTACCCGACGGTCGAGCGGGTCGAGGCACCTCGGGCCCGACTCGTTTCACCAAACTCGGGCTGGTCAGCCAACTGATGCATTCCTTCGCCAGCAAGCCTGTGGCGTACCTGATGATGGCCATCGGTCTCGGCCTCCTCGTGTTTGAGTTCTTCACTGCCGGCGTTGGCATTGCCGGCGTGATCGGCGCCGCCTGTCTCATCTTCGGTTGCTACGGGCTCAGCGCGCTCCCAACCCGCGGTTGGGCCGTGGCACTCCTCATCGCGGCGTTTGTTGCGTTGTCAATCGATGTGCAAACGGGCGTGCCCCGGGCCTGGACCGCAATCGGTCTCGCGATGTTCGTTGTTGCGTCCGTCTTCCTCTACTCCGACGGACGTCTCGCGTGGCCAGCACTCATCACCGGAATTGGTGGCGTGCTGCTCACCTTCCTCAGCGGCATGCCCTCGATGGTGCGCACCCGATTTGCCACGCCAACCATCGGGCGGGAGTGGATGATTGGCGAACTGGGCGAGGCTGTGGCCGACATCAGCCCCGACGGCGTGGCCAAAGTCGGCCAGGGGCAATGGCGGGCTCGGACGAACCGGGCGACGCCGATCGCAGCCGGTGATCGTCTCCGCGTCGTGGCCATCGATGGCATCACGCTAGAGGTCGAACCGGAGTTCGGCGCGGCCAAGGATCACCGCGAACGCTCCAAAACCCCCGAATAACGACCAGAACGACGTTATTCGGGGGTCATTCTTGGCCCATTTCCGCTCCATTTTGCCGAGTCGTACAACACGGACCTAGCGTGGCGAACAGGGAGGGGCATCGTGTCGAAGGTACAGAACATCACGCTCGAATGGCAGCGGGAAGCTGCGTGCAAAGGACCCCTGCAAGCGGTCTTTTTTCCACCGTCTCACCTCGAGCCACGGGACGAGAAAGCCCGCCGGGAAGCCAGGGCCAAGGCCATCTGCAAACTGTGCCATGTCCAAAAACCTTGCCTCGACTACGCCATTCGCATCCGCGAAGCTCACGGCGTCTGGGGCGGCACCACCGAAGTCGAACGCCGCGTCCTCCTCGCCCGCCAGGACGTATAGCTACCTCGCTGGTCGCTACCCTTCATGCCTCGTTCGGTCGCTACCGCTCCGTCTCTCTCGGACTCGCTTCGTTCGGCAATGCGGAACGCGCCGTCGTGACGACTGGGACGCCCCTGTCAACCTTCTAAGCGGGGACCGGGGATGCGGAAGTCTTCTCGGCGGCGGGTTATGCCGCGTTTGTCGAGCAGGGCTACCAGGGGCAGGGCATGTTTGCGGGTGGCTCCGACTGCGTCACGGAACTGGGCGACGGTGAAGCCTTCAGCGTTCTCTTGTAGGAGCTGTTTGGCGACGATGGTTGCAGCCCCGATGACGTCGGGATGGAACCACACGCCGTCCTGCTCGATCACGAGTCCACGTTGCACCAACGCTCGCAGCTCGGCCCGATCGACGCCCTCGGCCCCGGGCGGTGTGAACAGCGACGAGGCCAGCGATCCGACGAACGGGTGATTGGCCAATGGGTCAACCACTGCTGCGACGCGGACGCGACCCGCTACCAGTTCGAGACCATCGGCTTGGGCGAGTGCGTCTCGTTCGCGTTCGTCGAGTGACGCGACATCGAGGCCGAGCGAACCGGCCGCTTCCACTTGCGTGCGCACGTCGACCAGCAATGCTTCGAGCTTGCCCGGCGCAGCGATCCATCGACTGATCGTTGGTGCGCGACGCTCGCCGGTGAGGAGTTCGAGTTCGTCAGGGTCGATCCAGCCGCGCTCATCGATGACGCGATCGACGCTGCGATCGGGCTTGGCCTTGTTGGCCGTAAGAACGGGCGCGACGTCGAGGATCTCGCCTCCGCCAATGGTCTCCGAACGACCCGATTCACGCAGGACAAACCGATCACCAGGCAGGAGCGGCAGCGGTGTTGTCGTGCGCAGCCGCACGAGACCAGAGGCACCGGGATCGATGCCCTCGGAGCCGAGCACGCGCATGCGAACGGGGAACTCACCACTGCCGATATAGGCCACGTAGGCACCACGACGACTCACCTGATGATCGACCGCGGCCAGCACTTGGAGCCGAGCGTCGAATGACGCGGTGGCGTGCCAACGGCCGGGAGACGTTACGGCGTCGCCGCGCACGATGTCCTGGTGCTCGACACCGTTGAGGTTGAGCGCCACGCGGTTGCCCGGCCCGATCCGCTGGTGCGACGAGCCCAACGACTGGATGGCGCGGACGCGGGCTGGCAACTGTCGTGGTCCGACCACAACCTGATCACCAACGGCCACCTCGCCGCCGGCGAGCGTTCCCGTGACAACAGTGCCCGAGCCCTTGGCCGCAAACACCCGATCCACCCACAGCCTGGCTCGACCGCGATCCATTGCCGTGGGTGTCTTGGCGACCAGGTCATCAAGCGCGACTCGTAGTTGGTCGAGCCCCCGCCCGAGTGGTGCGGCGGTGGCGATCACCGGGGCATCCTCAAGGAACGTTCCTGCCACCTGATCGGCCAGCAGCAGACGCGACAGTTCGAGTTCGTCATCATCGACGAGGTCGGTCTTGGTCAGCGCGATGACGCCTCGCCGTACACCGACAAGTTCGAGGATGCGCAGGTGTTCCTCGCTCTGCGGCTTCCATCCTTCCGTGGCTGCCACCACGAAAAGGCAGGCATCTATTGCGCCGATGCCGGCCAGCATGTTCTTCAGGAACTTCACGTGACCCGGCACATCGATAAAGCTGATACCCGCCCCCGACGGCAACACGACGTGAGCAAACCCGAGATCGATGGTGAGGCCGCGACGCTTTTCCTCCTCGAACCGATCCGGGTCTGTTCCGGTGAGCGCTAGTACCAGTGAGCTCTTGCCGTGATCGACGTGACCGGCAGTAGCGACCACGTGCATGGTCACGTAACGGCCAGCAACGCGGCCGTAATAGTTGCATCATCAACGACATCCACGGTGCGCAAGTCAAGGTACGTTGCGTTATCCCGGACCCTGGCGATGATGGGTGGCACCCCGGCACGCAAAGCTGCACTGAGATCTCCGGGTAAGCGCAGGCCGTAGCTGGGCATGGTGACCCCCGGCAGCGAACCTGCGCCCGGCAGCGCGTCCATTGCTTCAGCGGTTGCACCCGTTACGCCAGCGGCAATCGCAACCGCCCGATCCTTCAACACCTCGACGGGAAGGCCGACCATGCGCCAGAACGGAATGGAATCACCGTCTCGTCGAAGATACGCCATGGCGACGTCCTGCAACGCGCCGAGGACGAGTCCGCCGGGGCGCAGGGCTCGGGCCAGCGGATGGCGGGCACACTGGGCAACGAGATCCTTGCGTCCGACGAGAATGCCTGCCTGCGGGCCGCCGAGCAGCTTGTCGGCGCTGAACATCACCAGGTCGGCGCCGTCCGCCAAGGTCTGTTTGGCCGCCGGCTCACCGCCAAGCCAGACGGGCGGACCGTCCTTCATCCACGGACAGGCGGCGTCGAGCAGACCCGAGCCGATATCGGCCAACACCGGCACACCGAGCGTGGCGAGTTGACCGACGGGCGTCGACTCCGTAAAGCCATCCACCACGTAGTTGGAGGGATGTACCTTCAAGATGATGGCGACATCTGCGCCCGGCGCTTTCACCGCCTTCGCATAATCACCCAGTCGAGTGCGATTCGTGGTGCCGACATCGACCAGCCGCACGCCCGATTGCGCCATCACATCGGGCACCCGGAAGCCGCCACCGATCTCGACGGCCTCACCGCGACTGACCAGCGCCTGTCGACCTTCGGCCAGGGCGGCCAGCGCAAGAAACACCGCCGACGCCGTGTTGTTCACAATCAGCGCATCCTCCGCGCCCGTCAAGCGAGCGAACAGTCGACCGACATGATCGCTTCGATCACCACGCTTGCCGGTGGCCAGATCGAGCTCAAGGTTGTGGTAGCGACCCGCGGCTACGTGGCGAATCGGTGCCCGCCCGAGGTTGGTATGCAACAGCACACCAGTTGCGTTGATGACCGGCTGCAGCATCATGATCTGCAACGCTCGCGCTCTGCTCGCGGCCGACTCCGGCTCCCCCGCCGCGATGGCCTCCCGCGCCACATCGACAAGGAGAGGATGGGGCAGCCCCGTGTCGGCCAACGACCGTGCCAGTGCATCAACCGAGGGAGGTCGCGTGGCCGTCATGGTTGCATTCTGCTCTACTCGGCGCGAGCTAACGCGGCCGGATGAGCGCCACGATGCGCTTGGCCCACGGATCATCGCGCCGAGCTGCGCCCATGACCAACCACCAGGCGCCGAGCAGCGCTATGAGAAACCCGATAACCGCGCTCGGCTGCCGCACCGCAATCGCGTTCCCCAACGCGCCAAACAAAATGATCAGCGCCCCGATCACCGTCAACCGCGCCCCATTCATAAAGTCAGTCTGACCGCGCCACCCCAGCGCCCACAAGACCGGCACGTTTCCCGTTGGTGCTGCCTGGCCGGACCCATCCGCTGCTCCGAGGGAGACGGGCACCAGGTAGTCGTCTGTTCCGCCTTCCTGTGACTTTTCGCGAAGGCCCCGAGCGCCGAACAGTAAAAGTCTCCGCAAGGCGGAACAACAAGTACCCACCTGCCGCCGACTGTTCGCAACCCACGGAAACGCCTGTCAACCGCGACCGCTGCAGCGCGCCCATTCACAGGTGATCGCCACTTGTCGACGCCGTGTCGGCGCGGCCGGGTTACGTTGCGTCGGCGGCATCGAGGGCGGCAGAGACCATGTCGAGCATCCGGGCCGAGCAGCCGGCCATGTCGACGGCAGGGGCGATGTCGGTGGCGATGCGTTCGGCGATCGCACGGAACACATCGGCCGCGGCGCCAACGCCATCGAGCGCGACTGGCACGCCGCTGTCACCACCGGCGGCCACGGCGGCTTCGAGCGGCACCTGACCAAGGAGCGGTGCACCGATTTCGTCGGCCAACACCTGACCGCCACCGCTGCCGAACAGCGCGTAGGTCGAGCCGTGATCACACGTGAACGTGCTCATGTTCTCGATCACGCCAACAACGCGAAGGAACGATCGGCGCGCCATGTCGGCCGCGCGAATGGCGACCTTCTGGGCCGAGGTGGCCGGCGTGGTGACGATGATCATGTCGGTGCGCGGCAGCATGCGAGCCAGGCCCATCTGCACATCGCCGGTGCCGGGCGGCATGTCGATGATGAGGTAGTCGATGTCGCCCCACGCCACCTGGTTGAGGAACTGCTCGACGGCCTTCGTGAGCATGAGCCCGCGCCACATCAGCGCAGTGCTCTCATCCTCAACCAAGTTGCCGCTGGACACGACGCGCAGCGTGCCCTTGCCGACCTTTCGTTCGTTGGGCTGGATGAGTGCCGTGCCGTGCTGATCCTTTTCGGCTTCGAGTCGATCGGGGATGCCCAGCATGCGCGGGATGGAGAAGCCCCAGATGTCGGCATCGAGCACGCCGACCGTATGACCGCGTGCGGCCAGCGCGGCGGCGATGTTGACGGTGACGCTCGACTTGCCGACGCCGCCTTTGCCCGATGCGATCGCCAAGATACGGGTGGAGGTTGGCACCATGGTGGCGGTGGCCTTTTCCTTGGCGTTCCAGCGCGCCTTGGTCATGGCGTTGGTGCGTTCGTCTTGCGACATTTCGCCCCAGTCGATCTTCACCTTGGTGACGCCGGGATGCACTTCGAGGCGGCTCTCGACGTCCTTCTTGATCTGCACCCGCAAGGGGCAACCGGCGATGGTGAGCTTCATCTTGACGTTGACGACGCCGCTGTCATCCACCTTCACATCACACGCCATACCGAGATCGACGATGTCGCTGCCCAGTTCCGGGTCGATCACGGCGCGCAGCAGCTGCGTGACTTCCTCAACGGTGGGAGGACGGATCGAAGTGGTCATGACCATATTCTAACGGTGCGCGCCGTGTTTATAACCTGCAACTACCTCGCTTCTCGCTACCGCTCGCGGCGCTCGTTCTCGCTGACGCTCGGCAATGCCGCAAGCCATTCGCACGGCTAAGCCCGGTAGAATGACGTCATGGAGGTGCCGAAGCTCGACTTGCTGAAGACGCTCGGCGACAACACTCGCTACGCGATCTACCTCGAACTGGCTCGCTCTCCACGGCCGCTCAGCACGTCCGATGTGGCCGATTCGCTCGCCTTGCATCCCAATACCGTCCGCCCGCACCTCGAACGCATGCGTGAGGTCGGCCTGCTCGATGTGCGTATCGACGTGCCCTCGGGCGTCGGGCGTCCCCAGCATCGCTACTCCATCGCAGCCGACGCCCCCTCCATGGGCCTCGAACCACCCACGTTTCCCCTCCTGGCAAGCATGCTGGTGTCCCTGGCGCAGCGAACGGGCGCTGGCCCCGATGATGCCGAAGCGGTCGGCCATGAGCAGGGCCTGGTCGATGCCGAAACCGCTCCCCCATCATCCAGCTGCCTGGAAGCGCTGGTGGCTCGACTCGACGCACTGGGCTTCGATCCAACGATCGACGGCTCCGAGGAAGGTGACGAAGCGGTCATTGCGTTCGCCAACTGCCCATTCCGGGAACTGGCCGAAAAGTACCCGCGGCTGGTCTGTTCACTGCACCGGGGCCTGGTGCAGGGCTTTGTGGAAACGATGCCTGACGGCGAAGTCGGTGAGTTTCACACGCTCGAACACCGACAACCTTGTCAGATGACCCTCATTTCCCGATAGCCTGTCGACAGAACTCAATCTCCAGGAGGCGACAGCGTGATTACGCTTACCGACGTTGCAGCAAACAAGGTCAAAGAACTGCTCGATCAAGAAGGCGACGAGTCCTTGGCATTGCGCGTGGCGGTTCGCCCTGGTGGCTGCTCCGGCTTCAGCTACGAGATGTTCTTCGACGGTGATCGCGCCGCCGACGATGAGACCATGGACTACCACGGAGTGCGCGTGGTCGTTGACCCGTCCAGCGCGCAGCTGCTCACCGGTGCCACCCTTGACTACAAGGATGGCCTTCAGGGCGCCGGCTTCAACATCAACAACCCGAACGCCACCAAAACCTGCGGTTGCGGCTCCAGCTTCAGCTGACCAGAACGGGAACCTCGGCCTCGACCCGGCTCGCATCCGTGCAGCCGGGTCGTTGCGCGTTTCAGCCCGGGCGCGGCTGACCTGCGAACCCTGGGGCTTTGCCGATACCGTGCCGGTTATGAACAGTATTTCGCGGCGCACCTTTCTGGCTGGCGCCATCACGGTGCCAGCCGTGCTGTCAGCCTGCGGCAGTAGCAGCCCCAAGTCGGCCACCGGCACCGCAGCCAGTGGCTCACTTCCGAAGGGGAAGATCGAGCTGATCCGTTTCAACGCCGACGGCTACCTGTCCACCGGCAAGCAACGACTGCCCGTCGGCCTCGCCGACGCGAAGGGCGTCGTGGTCACCGCTGGTCCACCCACGCTGACGGCTCGGGTGCTCGACAGCAGCGGCAAGGTCGTCGGCGCCGACCTCACCGCCCGGCGACGCGGCGACGGCATGCCCCGCCCGTTCTGGCCCTTTCAAATGGCGCTCACCACGCCGGGTGTCTACCAATTGCAGGTCGACACCAACGGCAAGGACAAAGCCGTGATGGCGTTCAGCGTGGTGGAGCCATCCAACGTTCCGACACCCAAGCCCGGAGATCAGCTCCGTTTCATCGAGACGCCGACGGTGCAAAAGCCCCTGGGCGTCGACCCGATCTGCACTCGAAATCCCGATTGCCCGTTCCACTCGGTCTCCCTGAAGGACGCTCAGTCGATGGGCAAGCCGATCGTGTACCTGGTGTCCACCCCCGCCCACTGCCAGTTCGCAGTGTGCGGACCGGTGCTCGACTTCCTGATCGAGGAACAAAAGCGTATCGGCGACAAGATCGTTGCCATTCACCAAGAGGTCTACAAGGACGACGGCGGCACCATTCCCACCGATGCCATGGACACCTATGGCCTCACGTTCGAACCCGTGCTCTACCTGGCTGACGCCACCGGCAAAGTGGTTGAACGATACGACGTCCTGTTCGATCAAAAAGAACTCGGCGCCGCGCTCGACGCATTGGTCGCGGCGAAGTGAAGCGCATCTTTCCGTGACCGTTGCGTTTCGGGTCAATGGAGCTGAGGTGGAGGTGCCTGATGACGGGGCTTCCCTGTTGGAGGCGTTGCGAGATCGGTTGGGGCTGAGGGCGGCGAAGGACGGTTGCAGTCCGCAGGGACAATGTGGATGCTGCACGGTGCTGGTGGATGGTCAGCCGCGCGTCGCCTGCGTCACGCCCGTCGTTCGGGTGCGGGGGCGCGAGATCACCACGCTCGACGGCATGCCCGAGGCCGGGCAATGGGCCGAGGCCCTCTGCGCAACCGGCGGCAGCCAATGTGGCTTTTGTACGCCGGGCATCATCGTGCGTTTGGCGGCCAGGCCGACCGATCCGAAGCAAGCGTTGCTCGCCCACCTCTGCCGCTGCACCGGTTGGCAAACCATTGTGGAAGCAGCTGAACTGGTTGCAAACGGAACGATCCCACGCGCCGACCGGTCGGGCGCCGATGCACGCGCCACGCTAGAGGGCCATACCCACCAAATCGTCAGCCCGGCCGTTGCCCTCGGCAAGGGTGGATTCGCCGATGACACCGCGCCGTCCGATGCGCTGATCGCGGTACGGGCCGCCGATGACACATGGATGGTGGGCGAAACGCTGACGGCTGCCCGCAAGATGGCCGGCAAGGTGCAGGGTCGCCGCACGACCGTCGCGGTCAGTTGGCCGGTTGAACTTCCCGAGGGCGATTGGTTGCGTACCCTGCAGACCACGTGGGTCGAGCCGGCCTACCTCGAGCCCGATACATCGTGGTGCGCACCCGGCGGCGAACCCGCCTCGGTGCTGGCCAACGGTGGAGCGTTCGGCGGCAAGCTGCACACCGATGCGGGCGACGTGGCCCGACGGCTGGCCAACGAGTACGGCCGGGCCGTCAAGGTTGTCTATAGCCGTGAAGACGTCGTCAACCTCGGGCCCAAGCGCCCACCGATTGCGGCCGGAATCCGGGCCGACGGCTCCGGCATCATCCGGGTAGCGCGCACCCCTGGCATCGTTGAAGCCATCACGAGCATCGCTCCCGGCCTCACCGTGGAAGAGGTCGATATCAGCGGCCCACCGACATCCACCGACGTACGCGCCGCGGGCTGGGCCGAAGCAGGCGCACTGCTCGCTTCGTTGCAGAACCTCGACAAGGTGGTCTCCCCCGACGGTGCCCGGGCCTCGGCCGTCATCAACGACGACGGTTCGTTGCACGTGACGGTGAACGCCGGCGAGATCCTCGATGAGGTGACGCTGCGGAGCTACTGCATCGGTGCCGTCCACCAAGCCCTCGGGTGGGTACGCACCGAGGCCATCGCCGTCGACCACACTGGCCAGGCGCACGATCTCACCATCCGCAGCTTTGGCGTTCTGCGAGCCATCGACATGCCTCACGTCGAGGTCGTGCTCGAATCGGACAACCGGCAGGCCGTCAACGGGTCCGACGCGGTGTTCGCCGCAGTGGCGGCCGCGGCCTGGCGTCGCACCGGATGGTCGCCCGCCTGGCCCACTCAGCGGTAGGCCAACCCACGGTAGAATGGCAAGCGCATGGAAATCGCTCCGCTGTCGATTGCCGCGTCGGCTCGGCGCAACGGCCAACACGCGTGGATGGCCCGGCGGTTATTCGAACTGATGGGCGCGTCGGTGGCAACGACCCCCGAGCACGGACCGAAACTGATGCTTGGTCGGCATTGCTACCACTACGCCTGGCACGCCGAGCTTTTCATCGCGCTGCTGCCGACACCCGCCGAGGTGCATCCGTACGCCGCCGTACAGCCGCCGACCGCCGATGTGGAGACGATGTTCGCAAGCTTTGAGCAGGTCACAACCACGGCCGAAAGTCTGGACGCCATCTACGGCGTCGCTCTCCCGATGATGCTCGACCGCATTCGGGGACATGTCGATCAGTGCAGTCCGGTCACCGACGCACCGACTATGCGAGTGCTGGACCTGGTGGCACACGACCTCGCCGTAGACGAACAGGAGGCACGCCACCTGATGGCGACACTTGTGTCTTCCGGCACATGGCAGCGGTCCGACGACCAGGGGGACCCCTTGTCAGAACGGTCGTAACCCTCTAAGTTGCGTTCTAGTTCCGGCGGAAACCACCCACAACCCACATAGTTTCGCCCTGTGTGGTCACACAACTCTTCTGAGTGCTCGAAATGGCTCAGAAATAGGCCGGTTGGAAGGCTTGACCGACCCCTTATCATGAGTAAACCCCGTATGTCGCGCATCCCTGCGCCGACATGACCGCCACGGGGTTATCACGAGGAGTTTGTCTTGGCGAAGGAGCGCATCGAGCGCGATGAAGAGGACCTTGTCCGTCTTTATCTGACCGACATTGGCCAGTACCCCCTGCTGACCAAAGATGATGAAGTTCGATTGGCCAAGGCCATCGAGTCGGGTGCCACCGCAGCTGCGGCCCTTGAGAAGGGCGGCAAAGACATCACCGCGGCCAAGAAGCGCGAGCTTCGTCGGCAGGCTCGTGAAGGCGAGGACGCGGAGCGCACGTTCGTGCAATCCAACCTCCGCCTCGTTGTGTCCATCGCGAAGAAGTACCAGGCATCGGGTCTCCCGCTGCTCGACCTCATTCAGGAGGGCAACCTCGGCCTCATGCACGCCGTCGAGAAATTCGACTGGCGCAAGGGCTTCAAGTTCTCCACCTACGCAACCTGGTGGATCCGCCAGGCCATCACCCGCGGCATCGCCAACACGGGCCGCACCATCCGACTGCCAGTGCACGCCGGCGACACGCTCGCACGTCTACAGAAGGCGCGTGCTCGGCTCGAGCTGAAGTTGGGTCGTCCTGCCACCTTGTCGGAGCTGTCGGCCGAAGTAGAGATGCCCGAAGACAAGGTCACCGAGGCGCTTCGCTTCGCGGCCGAACCCTTGTCGTTGAGCGAACCGCTTCGTGAAGACGGCGACGCCGAACTTGGTGACGTTGTCGAAGATCGCTCGGCCGAGAGTCCGTTCGAAGTGGCCGCCACTGCGCTGCTGCCCGACGAGATCAACCGTCTACTGGCTCCGCTTGATGATCGTGAGCGTGAGATCCTCAAGCTCCGCTTCGGTCTCGATAGGGGCGAACCGCGCACACTCGAAGAGGTTGGCGAACACTTCAACCTCACTCGTGAGCGCATCCGCCAGATTGAGGCCCGCGCCATGAGCAAGCTGCGTCACCCGTCGTCCGACACGGGTGCCCGCGACCTGCTGGCCGTCTAGGTCACTGTGACAGGAGCCCCCGCCCACTGGGCGGGGGCTACTTACTTTTTCCTACAGTGTCGCCATGACGACCATTCCCGTGTCATCGCTTTGGACCCAAACGACGAGCTCGCTGCACCAGCAGCTTGAGTTCAAGGACTTCGCCGAGGCGTGGGCCTACATGAATGCCGTGGCCAGCGAAGCCGAAATACAGGACCACCACCCCAACTGGTCGAACGTGTGGAATCAAGTCACCATCGATCTCACCTCGCATGACAAGGGCAACACGGTCACGGATCGAGATCGCCTGCTCGCGGCTGCGGCCGATCAGGCCCTTCGCCGAGTACTGAAGCCGCGGGCGACCACATGTGCCCACATCTTCACCGAGTACCTGGTGACCGGTCGTTTCGACGACGCCCACGCCATGTTCGACCCGAATGTGGCCATGACCGAGGCCGAGTTGCGTGAACACTTCATCCAGATGGACGACACGAGCGATCCGTTCATCGAGTGGGCCGTGGACGATGAGTTCCTCATGACCGAGTGGCCCGACCGTACTGACCTGGACGTGCTCCGGGCCTATTGCAGCGTGTCGGGCAAAAGCCGGGTTGAGGCCGTCACCATCCGCGTCGCCATTCGACCGGGCGTACCCAAGCAGCTGGCCGTGAGCGGCATCGAGTTCGGTCGGCCGTAGCCTCCGAGAATCCTTAACAAGATTTCGTGCTGTCCCGCTCGGTTGGGTCATCACGGTGGGCAATACTGTTCTCCTATGCGTGCCGCGCTGAGTTTGGCGAGCTTTGTGGTGTTTGCAGGCGCTCTTGCGTCTTGTGGATCAACCGCTCGGCCCAGCGCGGTTCCTCCGCCCGCACCTATCACTACGCAGAGCGTTGCGCCCACCGTTCTCGCAGCTACTTCAGTCCCGACGGCGACAACGACGACCGCTGCTCCCGCCGCCACGACATCGGTCGCCGCCACGCCGTCGGCTCCCCCGACGACCACGCCCGGCCCGAATCCGTGCGCCGAGGTCGACTTCAGAAACTTCACCTATTACCTGCCCGACTACGAACTGGTCACGGTCCAAGACGGCGTGGGCGCTCGGGGAGCACCGGGCGACAAGTACTACGTCCGGGCCGTGGTGCGGGCCGTCGCGGTCGGTGACATTGGCGGCCAAGATGCCGACGCTGAAACCGTCGTCTTCATCGACGCGGACACCGGCGGCGACGAGCGGCTGAGCGATGTGCATGTCCTGAGCTGCTCCCCGACGGCCGTGACCATTATGACGTCGGCCGGAGGCGGCGACCGGGCCTACGGCGGCATTCGATCGATCGCCATCGCGGACCACAAGTTGCTTGTCGATCGTTACGCCGATGACAACGGCGTGTGCTGCCCCGGAGCAGCCGCCCGCACCACGTATGTGCTGTCGGGCACGAAACTGGTTGCCGAGGGAAAACCGGTGGTGCGCAAGCTCACCGTCATGGCAGGCACCGCCGCCGTGCCCCTGGGCTTTTTCAACAACTCCTCCACCGCGCTCATCATGGGCGAAACCGGCACGGCTCAGCCAGCCGGCTTCACCGCTTTCGCCGGCCAGACGGTGTTACTGAACATCGAGCCAGCCGGACCCGATCAGAGCCCGGTCACCATCGAGGTCGTGCAGGGTCCGAAGGTTCTCGGCAGCGCAACATCGGGTACCTCGACCCAGGTGAAGTTGGTGGCCGACGGCTATTACGAGTTGGTAGCGCGCGCCGCCACGGCCGGAGCCAATGCACGCTTCGATGGTGACGTCACCATCAGCTGAGGCTCTTCAGCACGCTGCTCACACGGTGACCGAGCCGGCTGGGTCGTCACCCGCCAAACGAGACTCCTCTCGACAGCGCTCACAAATGTGGCTAGAATTCTGTACATGAAGTCAGTCACGCTTGCTGAGGCCCGACAGTCGTTGAGCGCGCTCATCAACGAGGTCGAGACCTTCGATGAACATGTGCTGATAACGAAGAACGGACGACCCACGGCGGTCATCATTTCCGCTGACGAGTGGGAAGCCATTGAGGACACAGCGTTTTGGCGCTCCGTTCCCGACATCGGCAACGACGTTGCAACTGCCCGAGGTGAACGTGGGATTCCCATCGATGAGTACCTTGCCTTGCGCACCACGAAACCCCGTTGACCTACCGCGTCGAGATTCGTTCTCCAGCTCAACGCAATCTGAACAAGTTGCCAGCCAAGGCGTTTGACGCAGTGATGGCCTTCATTGCCGGTCCCCTGGCGGAGAACCCGCAACGCGTCGGCAAGCCGTTGCGCCACGAGTTCGCGGGCACGTATTCCGCACGAGTCGGCCCGTACCGAATCCTTTACGAGATCGACGATGTCGTACGTATCGTGGCCGTCATTCGAATAGCGCATCGTGCTGAGGTGTATGACTGAACTGCATGTAGCGCAGTAACGTTCGCGCATTGGCCCCTCGATTCGCTCGGTCTGGCACGGCCGATGGGCCTATTGCGCGAATCAATTCACGTATCGCGCGAATAGGTTCGTCCACCGGCTCGGCGTACCAGCAATTCGAGCGGCCCGTGCGCGAAGCGGGAAAGCCAGAACGCGCATGCGCCAACACAAACCAGGAAGCCGACGAACGTGAAAGCGGTCTCCTGAGCCTGGGAAAATCCCCACGGCCAATGCTTCAGGGGCCATCGGTAGAGCGCAACCTGGAACACATACAGACTCAACGCGAGTTGCCCGACTCGAGCGAGCGGCAGCACCACCCGGCGAGCACGATCACCAACAACGAGCGAGCCACCAATGACTGCCATAGCCAGACCACCCGAGCCGACCATCCACGCCGGCATCTCGGAGTGGCCGTGAGCATCGAGGAGCTCCCACCAGAGTGATGGCTCGTCGGGCAAGACGTCGGTTTGAACAACCGAACGATCGACGCTGACGCGGTGCGATTCGGTCGACCAGCCCGAGCCGTATCCGACGACGGCCATCACCAGACCAACGACCATGAGGCCGGTTCGGAGCCGTCGCAGAGAAAGATCTTGGCGGCCGATCCACATGCCGATCAAGACAAACGCGAAGTTGGGGAAGAAGGCGTATACGCCGGTAAAGAACAGCTCCGACAACAACACATGCGGTTGCCTCAGCAGTGGGACCGCACCCCATCCCGACGCGGTGTCACTCACCCTTGCGAACGCGACCGGGAGATGGTCGTTGAGGTGCAGCGTGGTGACTGCTCCGGTGATCACGACGGCTACGGCCGTGATGAGCAACCAACGATTCGGCAGCCGACGGGCGACCAGCGCAACCACGAAGAACAGCGCGTAGAACTGGAGGATCACGGCGATCGGCGTGGTGTATTCGAACGTCAGACCGATAAGGAGAAGGACTACGGCCCGCCCGATCACTTCGCGATTCGGTCGCGGTGACCTTCGCAACAACAGCACGAATCCGGCACCGCTCAACATGACGAACAGCGGCATCGCACGGCCGTCAGTGAATCGGGCGATGTGGGTGGTCCAGCCCGTTGCCTCATCGAGACCGCTCGTTGCGAAGTGGGCAAAGAGCATGCCGAGGACGGCAACGGCACGAGCTACATCGAGACCGAGTTGTCTGGTGGCGGGGGCGACGGCGGCCGGACGCTCCGTGGTCTGCACCAGGTCCATTGCGCCACGCTAAACCTCAACGGCCATTGCGTGGTCGCGCTCGTATTCATCCACAAGCTCGCGTCCTATTGCCGACAGCGCCGCGCGCACTTCGTCGGGTGAGTCGATAACTATGAAGCCACTCAGTCCGGCCAGATCCGCGGCCAGCACGCGCGCCGACGGGCCAACGATTTCCACCAGTTGGAAACCGGCCGGTCCCCGCGGTCCGAGGCGAACTCGGTCACCGAAGAGAGCGCGCAGTAACGGCAGCTTGCCTGGCAGCGCTCGACCGGTGGCGGACACGGTTTGCATCGTGTCCTCGATTGCGGCGGTGACATCACGCCACGCCGAGGCGAGGTCGAAGTCAGGCGGCCGAACGACCGGATTGCCCGTACCCTCAGCCGAACGGACACGACTCAGCCGAAACGTTCGCAAGCCTGCCGCGGTGTCAGCCACCAGGTACCAGATCGAGCCCTTCGACGCGAGACCAAGTGGATGGACCGTGCGGGTGGTGGCGTGACCAGCGCGGTCGGCATACCCCAACTCAAGTTGTTCGCCTTCGATCACCGCCTGCTCGATACGGTCGAGGAACGGAGGCCGGACATGTGGCGCGGCTGCGCTGCTGTTGCGCCACGTTCCCGACTCGATCAGCACCGCGTTGCTCGCTGCTTCAGCCTCGCGTCGCATCGGTTCGGGCATTGCCTGCAACAGCTTGCGCACGGCGATCTTCACCGCCGGGGACGCGGCTGCAGCCGGTCCGGCCACAAGGAACAGCGCCCGAGCCTCGGGAGCGGTCAAACCGGTCAGGTCAGTCTTCGATCCGCCCATCAACTCCCATCCGCCGTTGCGACCTTGGCGGGAGTACAGCGGCACACCAGCTACCGCCAGTGCGTCGAGGTCACGACGGGCGGTGCGCTCGGAAATCTCCAGTTCGTCAGCTACCTCAGCAGCAGTGACACGTCCGCGGGCCTGCAACAGCAGCAGGACGCTGAGCAATCGGTCGGCACGCATATTTCCTACAGTACTTTCTAAACCGGTCAGAAGATGACCGGTTTAGGTTGCCAGAATGATGGCATGACAACCCAACAAGATCCCCGTCCCCTCCTCCTCCGATCCCTCGCGATCGCCACCTCAATTGTGGGTGGCGTACGACCCGACCAGCACAGCCATCCCACCCCGTGCGACGAGTACAACGTGCAGGAGCTGCTCGGACACATGGTGGCCGTGCTGGAGCGGCTCGTCGTCATCGGCTCGCTTGGTGACCCCAACGAGACCACCCGAATGGTGGACCTGAACGACAAGTCAACGCTGACCGAATGGTTCACCCGCGCCGGCAAGGTAGCTGATGTGTGGAGCAACCCAGGGCTGCTTGGCACCATTGTCACACTGCCGTTCGCCAAGCTGCCCGGAGCAGCCGCCATGGCGATCTACTGCAGCGAACTCACCGTCCACGGTTGGGATCTCGCCCAAGCAACCCATCAGAACGTTCAGTGGGATGACGACGTGTGCCGCCTCAGCATGGGTGCCATGCAGATGGCACTACCTCCCGATCTTCCCCGTGACGCGGAGCTACCGTTCGGCGCGCTGGTACACGTAAGCAGCGAAGCTCCCCTCATCGACCAGCTTGTCGCCTGGACCGGCCGTACGCCGTAGTCGGCACAGCCCCTCGCCCGCCTGACGCCGTCGCCATTCGCGCGATCGGTCAATCCGATTCGCGCACTACGCCGATTGAGCGCTCCGGAAGGTCCGGGCCGAGCACGAAACGCGCGAATCGAACCGGGCAAACGCGCGAAACGGATCGCTTGCGCAAGGCACTGCGCTAGCGCCCAATCAGGGGGCGATGGACAGGATCTGGTCGTCGTTGGGTTTCGGTTCACCTCGGCCGTCGCGGTTACTGGTAGTGATCCAGAGTGCTCCGTTCGGCGTCGTGATCACGGCTCGCAGTCGACCGAAGGCGTCTTGGAAAAGGGCCTCTGGCTTTCCCGCTCCTGCTGCGGTGACGGGTATGCGCCAGAGTCGCTTGCCCTTGAGCGCCGCCATGTAGAGGTCACCCTTCCAGTAGGCAAGGCCGCTGGGTGAAGCATCAGAGGTGGACCAGGTCACTGACGGGTTGGTCATGCCGTCCTTGTCGCAGATGCCTTCGCAGTCGGGCCAGCCGTAGTTGCGGCCTGGTTCGATCAGGTTGAGCTCGTCAGTGGTGTTTTGCCCGAACTCACTTGCCCATAGTCGGCCCTGGTCGTCCCACGCCAGACCCTGCACATTGCGGTGACCCTTGGAGTACACCGCCGAGATCGAGTTCGGATTGCTGGTCGGAATGGTGCCATCCGGATTCAGCCGCAGGATCTTTCCGGCCAAGCTCTCGCCGTCCTGCGCAAGTTCCTTCTTGCCAGCGTCTCCCGTCGTTGCGTAAAGCAAACCATCCGGACCGAAGGCAAGGCGCCCGCCGTCGTGATTGGAGGCTTTCGGGATACCGTCGAGCAGGACTTGTTCTGGACTGTTGTCGAGGCGAAATCGGGTGATGCGATTGTCGGTTTCGGTGGTGTAGTAGGCGTAAACGTATCCGTCGCTTGCGAACTTCGGTGAGACCGCAATGCCGAGCAAACCGCCCTCGCCCGTCGAACGAGCGTCGGCCATCTTTCGTCGCTCGACGGTCTGTCCGTCTGCTTTCAGCTCAAGAATGCGAGTTGAATCCCGCTCCGTCACCAGCGGCGTACCATCGGGTAGGAACGCGATGCTCCACGGGACCTCCAGCCCGGACGCCACGACCGTGGCGGACGGCGAAGGGGGCTGGGTTGACGACAACCCAGCCACTGCTGACGTGGTTGCCTCGGCCACTGTGGACGAAGAAGGGTTCGACGTTGAGACCGAGGTTGGCGGAACCGTCACCAGAGAGGTGGTGGAAGGCGCTGCTCTTCCATCGGCCCCACAACCTGCAGCGATGGCAGTGACAACCACGGCCAGGGCTACCGGCCACGAGCGCCGGGGCGACGCCGTCATCGTCCGCCGGAGTGCACTCCCACAACGCTCCGGCATCGACTGGACCGTAGCAAAAGCCATCCTTCGGCGTCGTGCACGCGGACCAATGGCACTGGGTACACGCATGCCCGGGAGAGATGGTGGAGGTGAGCCCTAAAGGAGTTCACAATGATGACGACAGCAGCGAGGCACGCCAGGCAGCACTCGGTAGCAACCGTCGCCGGAGTTGCGGCGTTGCTTTTGACCGCAGCAGGATGCGGGAGCAGTTCATCGCAGACAACGAAGGTCACGCAGTCCGAATGGGTTTTTACCGCCGATCCCGCGACCGCGAAGGCGGGCAAGGTGACGATCTCAGCCAAGAACCTCGGTGGCTTTGAGCATGAGGTTGTCTTGGTGAAGGCAGCCGATCCGAAGGAACTCCCAACGAAGGCTGACGGCACCGTTGATGAGGAGAAGATCACCGAGGCGCAAAAGGTCGGCGAGGTCGAGCACATCGCCCCGAACTCCAGCAAGAAGAACACGTTCACGCTTGAGGCTGGCAAGTACGTGATGTTCTGCAATCTCGTGGAGAAAGACGGCACGAGCCACTTCGCCAAAGGAATGTCTGGCACCTTCACCGTCACGTGAGATTTCCACGCGACGTCGCGGCGCGCCGGAGCCGATCATTATTCTGTACTTGTGGTCAAGAACTTCGTTCAGTGGCAACGAGAACCTCTTCGCACACCGATGGCATGCCCGTGTCGTTCGCGGCGCGTTGGGTGAGGACGACGACCGTGAGGTCTGGGACGGGACGTTGTACCAGGATGTACCGAGGCCGCCTTCCCAGGCGTAGCGCCCGTCGTCGAGCACGGAAACGCCGTAGCCCCAGCCTCGTCCATCGAGGAGGTCGAAGCTGGGCCATACGTTTGCGCGCTGTTCGGGTGTCAATTGGTTGCTCGTCATTTGCGCGACTTTCGCGCTCTGGAGCACTGGCTCACCGTGACGTAACAGCATTCGGCCGAAGGCGACAACGTCGTCGACCGAGGACACCAGGCCGGCCCCACCGTCGGCAAACGCGGGCGGCCGAGACCACTGGCCGTCCGCCCCGTCGCTCCCAACGAACTGACCGTCTCTCTTGTCGTACGCAGTCGTGAGTCTCGAAATGTCGGCAGCATGGAAACCAGTCGAGCGCATGCCGATCGGATCGAACAACCGGTCGCGCATGACGTCTTCGAACGACCTCCCAGCTACGCGGGCAGCAAGTACACCGAGCACTTGCGAACCGGTCTGATAAAGCCATCGTTCGCCGGGCTGCGCCAGAAGCGGCAACTCGCCGAGCCGCGCCAGCCATGTATCGGGGTCAGGCATCGCAGCCGGCTGAGGCGGCCCGAACGTATGCAGCGCGCGGTCCAGCGTTGCGGTGAAAATCGGCCACGGTTCGGCCGCCATGAACATGGCGCCCTGCATACCGAAACCCCACGTAAATGTGAGCAGGTCCCTCACCGTGATCGGCCGGTTCGCCGGGACTGTCTCGTCCAGCGGACCATCGGGGCGTCGCAGTACCTGCCGGTTGGCGAGTTCGGGTAGCCACGCGTCGACGGCATCTTCCATCCGGTCCCGATCCGCCTGGTGCATGACCGGTGGGTCAGCAAATACACCGAGCCGTGGGCCGCCGGCCTCATCGGACTGAAATCTCAACTGGAGGCACCCCCGATGGAGAAGATCTTCGAGATCTATATCCGCACCACCCCCGAACGCCTATGGGCCGCTATCACCGATCCCGCAACTCGCGCCCGATTTCAATTCGGGGCCGCCGTCACCTCGCCGTGGACGACCGACTCGCCCTACGCGGTGACGCATCCGGACAACCCAGACCATCCGCTCGTCGACGGTGTCAACCTCGAAGTAGATCCGCCCCACCGGCTGATACAAAGCTTTCACGCCCACTGGAGCGACACCGCCCTCGCCGCCGGCACGTCACGGGTCACGTGGCAGATCGAACCGGTCGCGGATTCATGTCGTTTGACCGTGATCCACGATCAGCTTCCGGCCGACGCCGCCCCCGACCTCTACGGCGGCTGGCCGATGATTCTGTCGGGCCTCAAAACCTGGCTTGAAACAGGCACCGAACTCACCACTCCCGGCTCACTGATGTACAACCCAACCAACCAAGAGGAGACCAAACCATGACCACCCAAACCACCATCACCCAAGGCGCGGTCGGCCCGCTCGACCACACCTTTACCGCCGCGCTCCAACGAGGCGCCGACCCCGGAGCGTGGACCTGCATCATCACCGACTGGAGCGCCGCGTTCTTCGGCACACGCGGACTCGTCAAGGTCAGCGGCACCATCGACGACCACGAGTTCCACACATCGTTCATGGCACTCGGCGACGGCAGCCACAAACTGCCGATCACCAAAGCCCTCCAAGCCCGCATCGGCAAGACCGCGGGCGACACCGTCACCATCCACCTCACCCATCGCTACGCCCGCTGAGACTGGACGCGGTTTACCTATCCGCGCCGTCGGCCGGCACGGTGCCGTACCGATACAGATGCGTGAGCGCGAGCGATGCGGCGGCATTCGACCACCACAAGGCGAGGTCAAAATCAGCCCGAATAAGGCAACCACCGCTGCCCTCGAGGCCGACGAAGGGACTGGCCGCCGATGATGCTGCGGAACCAGTAGTGCTCATCCGCAAGGGTGAGGTGTTTGAGCATGCCGAGGCAACTCCACGCGGATGGCGGCACCCGGCCGTGCGAGTGGCTCCTCGGTGAGTCCGTCGAGGCGTTCGAAGCGTTCGGCGAGTTCACGGCGACGGTGTTCGAGCCACGTGTTGGCATTCAGTATCGCTTCGAACTGCAGGCTGACGGGCCGATGTCGGCCATCGCGTCGCTGCGTAACGACACCAGCGACCTCCAGCACTTTGATGTGCTTGGACACTGCTCGGAGCGTGATCGGAAACAGCGCAGCCAACTCGCTGACGGTCACTTCACGTCGTGTTCCGAGGTGTTCCACGATCGAGCAACGGACAGGGTCACCCAACGCTCGCAACGTCTCGGGCACAACGTGAACGGTGGTTGCCGAGCCCGCGCTCACGAGGTCGGCTCGTAGCCGACGAGCCAACGCAGACCGTAACGATCGAGCACCTGGCCATCGGTAGCGCCCCAAGGTTTTGGTTCGAGCGGATCGATGACCGTTCCGGATTCTGCGAGACGGTCGAACCAACTGTGCAGCACCTCAGGTTTGGCGGTGCCGAGCAGAGAAAGTGACACACCTTCGAGACGCATCGGAACGTCCCCCGGTGCGACGTCAGACCCGACAGCGACACAGGTCCACCACCAAGCGCGCCGTGAGCGATCGCGTCGGCGGGCCCATCGGTGCGGGAGAACGCCTCATAGGTGTGGAGTTGCAATTGGCCACCGAACACCGACGCATAGAACTCGAGCGCTTCACGAGCGTTACCAGGGATCAGTAGGCCATCGCCACCTGCTAGAGGCAGCCGCGTTCGATGGGCATGGATCGCTTCGGTTCGGTTGCGAATATCGAGGCACGGAGTTCTGTCTCGGCGCCCTCGAACGTTGATTGAAGACCCGCAAGACCGGGTATAAAGATGCGTAGTCACCGTTGACGACGTGTGGAAGGACAACACAATGGCACTGGACAAGAAGGAGAAGGAGCGGCTCCCAGGGACACTGAAGCGCTCTCCGGATAAGGCGCAAGCCACGTACATGCACACCTTGGAATCGGCCGAGGAAGTGCACGGTGACGGCGAGGCGGCGCACCGTATCGCCATCGCTTCGCTGAAGCACTCATTCGAGAAGGTGGGCGATCACTGGGAACCAAAGGACGAGCCGGGCCCGAGCGACGGCCAGGACGCCAAACGGGGCGTGGAGGCTCGCATCAGCACAACCCCGACGGCGGGCGGAGTCAACGCGAACGCGACGAAGACGCACCTGCTCGACATCGCGAAGCGCCTCAACATCGCGGGCCGGACCCGGATGACCAAATCCGAGCTCGTCGCGGCCATCGACCGAGCCAACCGAGCGGCTACGTCGAAGGCGACACGCACATGATCGACCACCCGCCGCATCCCGTCTCGTCGTTCGATCAATACTCACCGCGGGAGTCTTCGTGATTGTTCGCTATGTCGAAGTGGCTGCCATCGTCTTTGGTCTCAATCTCCTACCCGCGTTCGGTCCCCCAACATGGGCGGTGCTGGTCTTGTTCAAGCTCAACTGGCATCTCCATCCCGCTGTGCTAGTGATCATCGGCATCATCAGCGCCGGAGGCGGTCGCTACCTCCTCGCGCTGGCCACCAGGGCCAGTCGGAAATGGCTCCCGAAGAAACGAGTGGACAGCCTCAAAGCGGCCGGGACCTACCTCCGCAAACACCGGGCCGGATCGGCAGCCGGCCTGGCCATCTTCGCCATCTCGCCCCTGCCGTCGGCACAGTTGTTCGAAGCAGCGGCACTGGCTGATATTCCCCTCGTGCCGATCACCGGCGCATTCATGGCCGGTCGAGTGGTGACGTACTCGCTCTACCTCGGCGGTGCCACCGCCGCGCAGAAGTCGTTCGGCGACACATTCCGCAAAGCCCTCACCTCGCCCTACGCCATCGGTATCGAGGTCGCCATGCTGATCGGCATCGTGCTGCTCGCCCGCGTCGACTGGGCCAAGCGACTCCACATCTCACCCGCGTCCTGACATTCGCTGACGGCGTTCGGGCACCCGCAGTTTGCGCCCAAAAAAATCTGGGTACGAGTTGCTGTGACTTCGTTGTCTTCTGGTCCAATCGATCGCGGTCGACGACCGGCCTGATATGGAGGTCCTGTTGATTGGGGTTGGTGTAGTCGGCACGGTTTATGGCGCACAGTTGGCTTCGGCTGGTCATCACGTCTCGGTCCTTTCACACGGGCGAAGGACCGATGAAGTCCGCCGGGACGGTTTGGCCTGCCACCATGTCAACGAAGCAACACCCCAACGGTGCGCTGTCACCGTCGTTGCCGACGTCGCAGGCGCATACGATCTGGTTCTGGTAGCGGTACGGGCCGATCAGATTCGCACGGCAATGGAACCGCTATGGCTCGAATCGTGCGCCGACCCGGCCATCTCAGCGTTCGAAACGGCGCTCTCGCACCGCGGGTTCGAAGTAACGCGTACCGCCGACATGGAGGGTTGGCTGATCTATCACGCCGTGTTCGTCGCCTCGATCTCAGCCGCGCTCTACCGGCACGCCGTCGACCCGGTCGCGCTGGCCGACGACCACGCACTTGTGATGCTGATGTGTCGGGCAATCGAAGAAGGGTTCCGTGCGCTGCGACGCAACGGCGTCGAAGGTGCCCCGCTCAATCTTCGCGTTCTGCACCATCGCGTCCTGCGGCCCTTCGCCGCCCGGTACTGGTCACGAACGATGCGTTCCCCGACGGGCGAACGCATCTTCGCCGCGCACGCCCGCCACGCCGAGACCGAGATGCTCACCCTGGCCATCCTGGTCATGGACCGACTCCACGATGCCCCCGACATCGATGCTCTCCGTCGGTTACTTAACCTGAAGCCGCTTTAGCGAGCGCTCAACACGCAGAACTCGTTGCCGTCAGGATCGGCCATGACCAACCAGTTGACATCGCCTTGGCCGATGTCGATTGGGGTTGCCCCCAGGGAGACGAGACGATCGACTTCGGCACGCTGATCAACGTGAGCAAGGGGAGCGATGTCGAGGTGCAGCCTGTTCTTGCCGGGCTTCGGCATCAGCGGCGGGCCACTCCAGGTGATCAGCGGACCGGTTCCGTCCGGCGCGCGGATCGCGGTTTCCTCGTTCTGATCCCAAACCAAAGGCCACCCGAGCACTTCGCTCCAGAAATAGCCGTCTTCCTTCGTGCCGTCGCAGTTGATAGCTCCGAGTCGTTCGCACGCCGCAAGAAAGTTGTTGCCCGGCTCGATAATGCAGAACTCGTTCCCCTCAGGGTCGGCGAGCACGACATGACGCTCGTCTGGGCTTTGGCCGATGTCGATGTGGTTGGCACCGAGCTCGATCAATCGCGCGACGGCTTCGTTCTGGTCATCGATGGATGTGGTCGTGAGGTCGAGATGCAAACGGTTCTGACCCACTTTGTGGTCCGGGACCGGGTCGAACCGAACGCTGAACCTGGTGCCATCGGTGGGCACGAGATCGATCTCATCGCTGTTCTCGTCATCGATCCCCCACCCCAGCGCAGCAGCCCAAAAACGCGCGAGACGGATGGGATCGTTCGCGTCGAAAACCAAAGAAACGAGCCGAGACATCGGTGCCTGTTCCACGGTCACATCCTGGCACTCGTTCGATCCAACTGCCATCGTTCTGGGGCGAGCGACAGCGGGAAGTTGTGGATGCGTAGCTTTGCGATCCTTTCCTCCTTGGTCATGGAAGGAGCACAACGTAACCGTCTGTGCCGTGGACACGGATGCGTTGTCCATCGCGGATCTTCTCGGTGGCACGATCCACGCCCACGACAGCGGGCAAGCCATACTCGCGAGCGATCACGGAACCGTGTGTCATCATGCCGCCGACTTCGGTCACCAGGCCTGCAATCGCGACGAACAGCGGGGTCCAGCTGGGGTCGGTGTAGGCAGTTACAAGGATGTCTCCGGGTTCGAGATCGGCGTTCGCGATATTCGTGATGATGCGGGCGCGTCCTTCGATGGTCCCGGCGGAGACGGCGAGCCCGGCGAGTGCGCCACTCGGCAGGTCGTCGCGTCGGTAGGTCCCGGTGACGACTTCACCGTCGGAGGTGAGCACCCTGGGTGGCGTGAGCCCCTGGTAGGAACGGAAAGCGTCTTTGCGTTGATCAATGAGCTGCTCGTCGACCCGATGCGTGCGCACGACGTCGTGGAACTCCTCGAACCGGAGGTAGAAAATGTCGTCGGTCTCACGAAGCACTCGGTTGTCGACGAGCCGTTCGGCCTCGGCGAGAAGGGCCTGTTTGTAGACGAAGTAGCGGCTGACCATGCCGAACTTCGGGTACTCCCGGTACCCCATGAAGGTCCGGACGCGGTCTATCATCTGTTTGGTTTCGGCGGTTTTCTCGCTCCCGTCCGGCAAGGCCCGCAGACGCAGCAACACTTCCTGCTCTTTCACCGCCGCCTTCTGACGCCCCTGCTCGAAGCGGCGCTGCGCTTCGCCGGCCTCCATGTTCTTTACGTGGGCGAGGACCATCGGAATGAGTGTGGTCGGTTGTTCGCTCCACCGCGGTCTGGTGATGTCGATCTCACCGGCACAGCGCATGCCATGCGTGTCGAGGAAGCCCTCAATGGCGCGACGCGCTTCGGGCCCGCCTTCGACCGTCGCCAGTTCGTCGAGGAAATCATCGTCTTCCACGTCGCTGAGGAAGGCAACGACGTTCGGGTGTGGGCGGATGACGTCGGCGACATCGAGCAGCGCCAGCCCCATCTCGGATGTGACGTTGTGGGGAACGGACTGCGTGAGGATGTCGGCCACGCCCGTCTCCCCCAACCAGGTCAGCAGGTGCTCGTTGATCCACCACGTAGCCTCCATGGCCGTCATATACACCTGGCGGCTTCGCGGATCGAACAGCAAGCGCTTCAGCTCCTGCATGTCGGACAGAATGAAGTCGAACAGGTCGGCGCCGGTCTTGGGCTGGATGTCGCGTCGGCACGCACCTATCGAAGCCTTGCTCTGATCGATCAGCTCGTTGACGATGGCAGGGTCGGCGTCGAGAAGCACAGTGGCGCCGACTGCGGGCTGCGGTACTGGAGCACCGTCTGGCGGCCGCGGGATGAAGTCCCCCCGATCGACGACGGTCTGCAACGCGTCCCGGAGCAGCGGATCCAATTTGCCGCTGAGGTCGAGGAAATCGGAGCGGCTTTCCGGTATGGCCAAGCGCGCCGTGACATCGACGAACAACCGACCACCGGCCTCAGACATCGGGGCGGGCGTCGTCATCTGCCAAAAAGACAGCCCGAGCGGTTTGATCGCGTCGGTCATCATCTGGTTGTGACCGACGGAAATGTAGACATGATTCGCGTCGTCGTTCGCTTCGGGGATCGGGAACAGCGTGGTGATCGGGTAGAGCCTATCCCTACCCAGTCCTCGAGCACCCGCACTAGCCCGAGCAACGCGCACGCGCCGCGACGCTTCTCCAAACCATCGTTGATCGCGCCCAACGCGCGACGATCGACGAATCGTCTATTGTGAGTTGTGGCGATCCAGTAGCGCCGCCGGTCCGCGGGAAGGGCGAAGCCCATCTGGTTGTCGATTGATGTTCTGGCTGTCTCCTTTCCTGCCCGATCATGCGGACGCCCGGGCTAACCGGAGAGGAGGCCTCTGTGCCGACTGACGTGTTACCCGACAACCCTGATCTCGACCGCCTCAAGAGTCACGCCAAAGGGTTGCGTGACTTGGTGCGAGCCGGAATCGAGGGCTCCCTTGCCCTCGTTCGCGAACATCATCCGCGCTTCGGCACCCTGGTCGCCGACTCCCCCGAGGCGAAAGCGTTCAAGCTGTCCGACGCTCAGTTGACCATCGCACGGCACTATGACTTTGCGAGCTGGACGAAGTTGCGAGACTACGTCATCGTGGTAAATCGTTTGACGCGATCGCCGCACGAGGAGCTCGCCGCCGAAACGCCAACGGACGGCATAGCGAATGAAGAGGCGCTCGCAGCGAGGTTTCTTCGACTCGCCTGTCTCAACTACGGCGCCGACAGTGAACATCGATGGAGTGAAGCGCGACGTCTTGTTCACGAGCATCCGCGGCTCGCAGGATTTTCGATCTTCACGGCAGCTGCGGTCGGAGATGTCGCGTCAGCCACCGAGTTCTTGCGGAGCGACCCGAGCCTGGTATCGCGTGAAGGCGGACCGTTCGCGTGGCAGCCGTTGCTGTATTTGACCTTCTCGCGGCTCGGCCCGCTACCTGGTACCGACCCCTTCGCAGTCGCGAGGCTGTTACTTGGCGCCGGTGCGGATCCCAATGCCGGGTACCTCTGGAACGGGTTACCGTCACCATTCACCGCGCTCACCGGGGTGTTCGGTCGAGGCGAGCAGGGTGCACCGCCACACCATCAAGAACTCGCGCTGGCCCGCCTGCTTCTGGAAGCCGGGGCCGAAGCGAACGACAGCCAGACCATCTACAACCGCGGTGCGGGAGACATCGCCCGCGACGATACCGAGTTCCTGGAACTGCTGCTCGACTTCGGGCTCGGCCACGGTGATGGTGGACCATGGCGTCGTCTTTTGGCGCACGGTCATCAGACGCCGACCGAAATTGTCGCAGAAGCCCTTCAGCACGCGGCCGAAGCAGGGCTTGAACGTCGCACGCGCCTGCTGCTCGCCCGAGGTGTCGACCCAAACATCCCGGGCACGCACCCGGGCTACCGCGGCCGCTCCCCCTACGCCGGAGCAGTGCTGCACGGCAACGTGACCGTTGCCCGGCTGCTCGCCGAGGCCGGAGCCGACACCAACGGTGTAGATCTCCTGACGAGATTCATCGGCGCGTGTCTCGCGGGAGATCGCATCGACGTCGACGCGATATTGGCCACCGATGCCACGTTGCTCGCCGGCGCCAAGGAACACCACGCCGACCTCGTTGCCAGGGCGGCCGAACTCGGGCGTGCCGACGCGATCCGATTGCTCGTCGAGTTGGGCTTCGACGTGAACGCGCGCGCTCGCACGACAGCGCTTCACGAAGCTGCGCTGCGCGGGGACATGACCATCATCAGGCTGCTGGTTGAACTGGGTGCCGACCCGACCATCACTGACACCGAGTTCGACTCAACACCCTCGGGCTGGGCAAATCACGCCGGTCACGCCGAGGCAGCGAAGTATCTCGAACAGCTTGCTGTTTCGCGACCGACGATCGGGTCGCCAACGATCTCGAAACGCACGCCACTACCATCGAGCGAAACCTGATCCGGACGAGATGCGGCGGCGCTGTCGTGGAGCGGCGTGTGCATGACGCGACCGACGCTGCGCGTGGCAGGTTTGAAAGCCCGTGGATCTGGGTAGAACACCGCGCGATGTCCTTGACCTTTCTCCGTAGCGAGTTCAACCCGATTCTCACCGCCGAAGACATGCCCATGGAAGCGAATTCCGTCTTCAATCCCGGCGCGACCATTTTGCGCGACGGGCAAACCGCGCTGCTGTTGCGAGTGGAAGACCAACGAGGCCTTTCCGCGCTGCACGTGGCTCGCTCCGACAATGGCGTGACCGATTGGACCGTTGACCCGAAGCCGCTACTCGAGCCCGACGGCAAGCAAGAGTTCTGGGAGTGGGGCTTCGAAGACGCCCGGGTGATTTTCGTGGAAGAACTCGACCGTTATGTGATTACGTGTACGGCCTATGGATCACCGGGTCCTTCTGTCTACCTCGCCGTCAGCGAAGACCTCACCTCGATAGAAGAGGGCAATGTGGTCATGCCACCGGAAGACAAGAATGCTGCCTTGTTCCCGCGACGACTCGACGGTGACTGGCTTTTGCTGCATCGGCCGGTTGCGATGACCGGCGCGCACATCTGGCTTTCCCGATCTGACGATTTGCGGAGCTGGCGGCGACCCGAACGCCTGATGCTGTGTCGCGAGCGAGGCTGGTGGGACGCAGCACGAATAGGCATCGGTCCCCCACCCATCGAAACGGCGGAAGGGTGGCTTCAGCTTTACCACGGCGTTCGTTCAACAACCTCCGGCTCCATCTACCGGGTTGGCGCGGCGCTGCTCGATCTCGAGCAGCCGTGGATCGTGCGAAACCAAATGTCGAAGTGGCTACTCTCGCCAACTCAGCCCTACGAAAGAATCGGCGATGTCGACAATGTCGTGTTTCCCTGCGGTGCTGTCCAGCGCTGCGACAAGAAAGAGATCGATATCTACTACGGTGCCGCCGACACAGTGGTGTGCATGGCCACCATTTCCGAGCCCGCACTTCTCGAAGCCTTGCTCAACGAGCCGGAAACGCTGTGACTCAGTCACAGCAGCCCGCGCGAAGGCGAGTCAGACGTCTTGACGTTGGAAAAGGCTGTCCGCTCGTCGAATGCTTTTCGCAAGAATGACGAACTCGGAAACACTCTCGGCATCGCCGTCGACCATGGCCGTACGCCACTGCTCGAGTACAACGGCGTTCAGCCTGCGCAAGGCGTCGTGTGCCTTGGCAACACCGTTCAAACCTGGGTCGAGTTGGTCTTGTCCGCCGAGTGATCCGCTCATATTAACTACTTACCCGGCTTCTTCGCGACGCAAACGTCGCTTACCGAGGCGAATTGCCTGTCACTCATTTCCGCGGCAGCCGGTGGGTTTCGGCCCAAATCGCCGCCGTGTCCGTCTACTTGTTCGTCATACGGGGTAGTCGGTGTGACCGTGGAACCGCCGAAGCGAGGAGAGCAGAACACGGGTGACTTACCGTCGTTGCTTTCCTCTCGTACGGGTTCGATCGGCAATTACTCCAGGTCGTACGAAAGCACGGCTCGTTCCAGCGGTGCTGCTCGCGCGTTTGCCAGTTCTGCGTTGGAAGCTCTTGGTGCGCCCCCGTCGCTCGTGCGCGATTACGAGTTGGCCATCAGCGAACTCACCACCAACTTCATCGAGCATGGAAATGGGTCGGCCATCCTTGTGGTTGTCGATTTCACCGATCCGGACTGGTGGGAGGTGGAGACGATTGGCTTTGCCGACAACATCGGCCATCACCTCACGCACCCTGACACGTGGTCGATTGCCACGCCGATGGCAGAATCCGGGCGGGGATTGGGAATTGTTCGCAGAGTGATGGACGACATCATCGTGTTGTCGTTCGGACCTTGGGTGAGCGTGCGATGCCGCCGACGAGTTCGGAGATGAACGTCCTCGCAGCAGCCACATACGCCGAGTCGTTAAAGTAAATCGAGTAACCGGGTCGGAACGATGTTTCGCCGCCTACTTAGGTGGGTAAGACGGGAACATGGCGACTGCATCGTTGCATCACCGAACATCAGGCCCGATCGGTAACGCCCGTCCATCTGTCCTTTGGTTGGGCCGATTGGGTTGGTTGGCGAAGGGCGTCGTCTATGTATTGGCTGGCGTGCTTGCCGCAGCAGTTGCTGCCCGGTCGGTTGGTTGGTCCTCGGCCGTCGCCCCCGATGGCGAGGCCAGCCCAACCGGTGCGATCAAGGAGATTGCCACCCTTACCGGCGGCCGCTTTCTCCTCGTGGGCTTGGCGACTGGATTACTGCTGTACGCGTT
Source organism: Actinomycetes bacterium (assembly GCA_031410595.1). Classification (GTDB taxonomy): domain Bacteria; phylum Actinomycetota; class Acidimicrobiia; order Acidimicrobiales; family Ilumatobacteraceae; genus JANMCE01. Next base: position 33,255 of record JANNZM010000147.1, read on the forward strand.
ATGGCGCCTCTACACTGCGTTCGCCCCCGGGGGATCGGGGGCCGAAGCCGTAGCCATGCGCATCGGTTACGGAGTGAGCGCAATTTTGTACTTCACGTTCTGCCTCACCGCTTTCGGTCTTGCCCGTCGTCCTACGACAAGTGCCGACGGCAACCAGAAGGTGGTTGACATGTCGGCACGAGTCATGAGCCACACGGCCGGTCGGTGGGCTATAGCACTGGCCGGGTTGATTGCCATTGGCGCCGGTCTCTACCGAATAGTCAAGGGTGCGAAGGGCGACGTTCAAACCGAACTGAACTTGGCGGGAGTATCAGGAGATCGCCGCCGCCTGATCAAGCGGCTCGGCATCGTCGGGGAAATCGGGCGCGGAATCGCCATCAGTCTCATCGGCTATTTCTTGTTACGAAGCGGCCTAGACGTCAAGCCACAAGAAGCGACCGGGCTCGACGGTGCCCTTCGCAGCCTGACTGTCAACGGCTGGGGTTCCGCGCTGGTTGCAGTCGTGGGCATTGGATTTGTGGCCTATGGCATCTTCTGTCTGCTGACGTTCACCCACCGTCAACCTCGGGCCCCGTCATGACGGCAACGCCGATATCGTTCGGCCCTCCGGCGGCTTTCGGCTCCCCCGTGCGTCGTGACGAGGTTCCTACGGCCGGCTCGGTCGCTCGCGTCATAGGTATCGGCTATGCCATCGTGGCATTCGCTCTTGTCGCGGCCGGTCTCATGCTGACCAAAGTGCTCGACGGCACCGCGCTTATGAGATGGGACCGGCGGGTGATCGTTGATTTCGCGACACACCGAACCACGTCGCAGACTCGCCTCTCGGCGTTTTGGTCCAAATCCGCCGACGCGCCTTCCATCGTCGTCGTCGCGCTGATCATCATGATCGTTCTGGCCATCGGCCGACATTGGCGGGAGATCATCTGGGTAGGGGTTGTGCTGGCCACAGAATTGGCGCTCTTCCTGACGGTTTCCTACGTCGTTGGCCGGGTCCGTCCCGACGTTGCCCATCTTGGCTCGGTCCCCAGCACCGGCAGCTTTCCTTCCGGTCACATTGCGGTGACCGTTGCCTTCTATGGCACTGTCGCCACACTGATTCGTCGGCGCATCACGGCGAAGGCAGCGCACCAATGCGCCCTGTTGTGGATGGTGGTGGCAGCGGTGTCTGTCGGCTGGGCGCGGATGTATCGGGGCATGCACCATCCCCTGGATGTCGTCGCCGGCGCAGCACTCGGGCTTGCAGTCTGGTGGCTCGGTGTTCGCGCCTTCACCCAAAACTCATCTCAATCCAAGGAGTTCACGCAATGAAGGTTGCTGTCGTCGCACACGTAGGAAAAACTCTCGGAGGTGGCTTGGCAGAGTTGCGGCAGTCGCTCAGCGATAACGGCGTGACCGAACCAATGTGGTCCGAAGTGGCCAAGAGCCGGTACGCACCCAAGCGGGTACGCCAGGCCATAACCGACGGGGCGAAGTTGATCGTGGTGTGGGGCGGCGATGGCATGGTGCAGCAGTGCATCGATGTCGTGGCGGGTACCGATGTTGCGCTCGCAATCATCCCGGCTGGCACCGCAAACCTTCTCGCCACCAATCTCAATATCCCCCTCGACATCGGTGAGTCGGTACGCATTGCGCTGCACGGTGTGCGACGGCGCCTCGATGTCGGCCGCATCAACGGAGAGTGCTTCGCGGTCATGGGAGGGGCCGGCTTCGACGGCGTTCTCATGGCTGATGTCAGCAGTACCGCAAAGGAGCACCTCGGCCGAGTCGCCTACATGCGCAGTAGCGTGAAGGCCATCAAAGCGAAGCGAGCAAAGACCGACATACGCGTCGATGGGGCGCGTTGGTACAACGGACCGGCAAGTTGCGTCCTCGTCGGCAATGTCGGCACGGTCACCGGTGGATTGCGCGTGTTCGAAGGAGCCAAACCTGACGACGGCCTCCTCGACGTCGGTGTGGTCAGCGCCGAAGGCTTCGCCCAGTGGGCACGGGTGCTCGGACGAGTCGTCACTCGAGCCGAGATAGACCATTCGCCGTTTGTGCAAACCACGAAGGCCTCCAAAATTGATGTCCGATTCGATCGGAAGATGCCGTACGAAATCGATGGAGGCGCCCGCAAGAAGACGCGCGACCTGAAAATCCGCGTTCGACCCCACGCCGTTATCGTGTGCGTACCCGAAGCGGCAACTGCGACGAGTTCGGCTCCCGCTGTCGGAATGTAGGCGACAAGCTGCCATGTCGCCTCTCGTCGTCGATCTACTGGTCGCACTCCCGCCAGCGGCGGCGGCCTATCTCCTCACCTGGCGATGGCCACACCGAAATCTCGACGCGCCCCGACTGCCCGCCGCAACCGTCGCTACGGAAGTGCGACGCCACCCACGCTTACGGCGGCTCCTACATGCGCGCCTCGATCCCGCTGTAGGAACGGGGCTGCTGCTCAGTGTCGCGTCGGTCGTTGCCGTGGCTGCCACGGTGGGCGTCGGCATACTGGTTCGCATGATCCACACCAACTCTGGCCTGGCCCGGTTCGACGGGGCGTTCGCCCGTTGGGGCGCCAAACACGCTGTCGGCTCATCGACGGCTGGGCTGAAGTTGGTCAGCATGCTGGGTGGATATGAAGCGCTCATCATCGTGTCACTGATCGTCGTCGGACTCGAATATCGCCGCAGGCTCGGCCGATCGGTCGTGGTGCTGCTGGTGCTCGTTGTTGGGGGCCAATTTGCCGTGGTGAACACCGTGAAGGCACTGGTGGCCCGGACCAGACCCGATATCTCCCGGCTCACCGGTTTCGCCGGGTCGTCGTTCCCCTCTGGCCATGCCGCTGCGGCTGCCGCTTCCTATGCTGCGTTCTCACTGCTTCTCGGCCGCAGGCATTCCCCCCGAATGAAGGCCGTGCTGGCTGCAGCAACAGCGGCGATCGTGGCTTCGGTTGCCGCCAGTCGGGTCCTTCTCGGCGTCCACTGGTTCACGGACGTGCTGGCGGGCGTGGCCATCGGTTGGATCTGGTTCACCCTCATTTCCATCGCGTTCGGGGGCCGTATCTTGCGGTTCGGTGTCCCGGTAGCCCAAGCCGAAGCCGCCGAAGCCAGCATTGCGACGACCACCTGATGGCCACGTTGATTCTGGGCCCGATGCTTCGCTATGTGGACCAGACTTCGGCGACGATCTTTATCGAGACAGATCGCCCCTGTCGCGTCGCCGTCAACGCATTCGAGACGACAACATTCTCGGTGGACGCACACCACTATGCGCTGGTCATAGCCGAAGGTCTCGAACCAGGAACCGCCACGGAATATCAGGTCCATCTCGACGGTGTGCTGTGCTGGCCGCCGCCCGACAGCCACTTTCCGCCAAGCGTCATTCGCACCCTTGGTGGAACGGAACGTCCGTTGCGACTGCTGTTCGGATCGTGTCGGGCCGCCGCTCCGCACCATCCACCCTGGTCGCTTTCGGCCACGGAAGACCCCCAAGGCCTCGGGGTCGACTCGTTACGAGCGCATGGACTTCGGATGGCTACCCAACCCCCGGCCGTTTGGCCCGATTTGATTCTCTTCGTCGGCGACCAGATCTACGCCGACGAACCTTCGCCCACGACCCTGGCCCACATAAGGGCCCGGCCGAACCCGAGGAACCTGCCGGAAATCGCCATGGGGTTCGCTGACTACGCCCTGCTCTATCACGAGGCCTGGCAGCCCGACGTCGAACGGTGGTTTCTATCGGTGGTACCGAGCACCATGATCTTCGACGACCACGAAATGACGGATGACTGGAACATTTCCGGCTCATGGGTTCGTGACATGCGAGCGAAACCATGGTGGCAAGAACACCTCACCGGCGCCCTCATGTCGTACTGGATCTACCAACACCTTGGCAACCTTTCACCCGCAGTCATTCGCGAAGAGAACATGCTTGTGCCATTGCTGAGCGATGCGAACCCCGAGGCTACGTTGCGAGCATGGGCGATTCGGGCGGACCTCACCGCATCCGTCAACGGCGGGTACCGATTCAGTTTTGTGCGTGACTTCGGCAGGACTCGCATCGTGGTCATCGACTGCCGCAACGCCCGAGTGTTCGAACCGGAGCGAGCCATGGTCGGGCCCGAAGAGTGGGCGTGGGTCGACCGCAGCTGTCGCAATGAGTGTGACCACCTGTTCCTCGTTACATCCGTACCGGTGCTGGTCACCGGCGGGCTCCATGGTCTACAAAGCTGGAACGCCGCCCTGTGCGACCGAGCGTGGGGGCGACTCGCCGCGGGGCCGTCCGAGAAGCTCCGGCGCGGGCTGGACCTGGAGGATTGGCCGGCGTTCGAACGATCCTTCGTCCGCATGCTGAACATGATCTCCGAAATCGCGGGAGGAACTGGCGACTCACAAGGCCGGGAGCGACCTATCACGATCTGCATCCTGTCCGGCGATATTCACTTCAGCTATGTGGCCGAGGCGACGTTGCCCAACCGGAAGGCCGGTGACAGCAAGGTCTATCAGCTCGTCAGCTCACCCATACGCAACACGCTTGACCGCCGAAAGCGACGCGTCATGCGGTTCGCCATCAGCCCGGTCGGGCGAGCGATCGGGCGTTTCCTCCACCGCTCCGTTCGCTCGGACGTCGTCGACGCCACGTGGACGCTCACGCACGGACCGGAGTTCGCCAACGAACTCGGCGCCCTAAGGATCGACGGTCGATCGCTTGAACTGGTGCTCGAACGGGCCCGACCCGATGAGCACGGCGACCCCATCCTGGAACAAGTCGTTCGCACCGCACTGAGCTGACGCGGCTGTATTCGCAAGCATCACGCTAGGTCGCGGCCTGTTTTCATGTTGAGTCGTCGGGCGTCGTGAAGCGAACCGAGACGTGTTCCTCGGGACGGCGCTCCTCTTGCTTCGCCATCATGGCGAGGATGGCCTCATCTGGCCCCGTAAGGGGTGGCTGGATGATCGAACGGGGCCACAACCGATCCTTTCTCACGACCGTGATCTCCAGGGCATACAGGAAGATCTGCGTGCTCAACAACAAGAAGTAGACAAGGCCAAGCGCAGCGCCGATCGCTCCATACAAGTTGGAACTGCGTCGCAGCTGATGGCCCACCAGGCGGACACCGATCGTTTGCAACGCTTGCCAGCCGACTGCCGCGAACACTGTCCCCGGCACAAGTTGGCGAACGCTGACGTCTCGCGGACTGAGCAGCCAGAACACCGCAAGAAAGAGCGCTCCGCTCGTGAGGCAAGCCCCAACCAGCCCGACGGCGCCGACGACGCGGGAGCCTGCGACCAACGATCCGAGAAGTCCCAAAATCATGCTTACCGCCAGCGCAAGTGCGAGCAGACCCAGCACGGCAAGGCCGCGCTTCATTCGCACGACGAATGACGGGCGCGATTTGTGCGGCACGTGCCATATTTCGTGAAACGCGTACTGGATCGCCTGGGTGAAACCGAACCCGCCCCACGACAATGCAGCAAGGCCAAGGCCAAGGCCCAAACCGCTGCCCGGCAACGCTCGTTGGCCGCCAGTTAACTCGGCACCGACCACCGGAAACTCGGCAACGGCAGAGGTGCGAATGCGCTCGGCCAACTCGGGAGATCGACGCGCCACAAACGCGGTCACAGTCACCACCACAAGCATCAACGGAAAGAACGACAGGAACCCCGAGAACGCGACGAGCGCCGCCAGTTGACCACCGCGATCGTCCCCGTACTTCTTGACGACGCCAACCACAAACCCCGCCGGCTTCGACCGTTGCTGCCAACGATCAACCGCCCGGACGAGACGATCAATCAGCACAAGCATGCCAACACGCTACGGGCTTCCAGCACGATCTGCAGGTCCTCGCGAGCATGTCGTCTCCCCGGCCTAGGCAGGCTGCGATGGGGTTGAAACGGCCAGGATGACTTCCAACGCCAGAGCGGTGTCGGTGGCGTCGCGAACCGCGATCGTATCGATGCCCGTCGATTTGACCGGGAAGTCATTGCCACCCTCGTTGAGCTGATCGCCGAAGAAGAGCACATCGCTCGCAGCCAGGCCCAGCTCGGTGAGAAGGCGACGCATGCCGTACGCCTTATCGATGCCTTGGCGCGTCACGTCGACCGATGTACTTCCCCCCGCTCGAACCGAAAGATTCGGGAGCTTCTCGGCCGCATAGGCGCGCAACGCTTCCTTCTTTGCGC
>JANNZM010000148.1:0-6454 GCA_031410595.1 Actinomycetes bacterium
GAGATAGGAATACTATAGGTAGGATCGGGTTTCTTTGTCAAGAAAACAACTGTCGAGCAGGCTATATGCGCCCCTAGCCGAAGCAACCCGTCGTGATGGACCGCTGCACGTTCAGACCGCCTCGACCAACAGAACGCCACAGAAGACGGCAGCGGAAACGCCCGCGGAATCAGTTCGGTTAGGGGCGAATTTGAGCGACCAGGGTCCCGGGCGCAACGACGCAGTAGGCATCGGTGACAATGTCGGTGAGTTCTTCCCAATCGGGATCGACGTCGAGGCGCACGCCGATCCAACCACGATGGCCGACGTAGGGCGGGCAGAAGAAACGCTGAGGCTCTTCGAGAATCAGCTGTTCTTGCGTGCCAAGTGGCGCTGCGCACCAGATGCCAACGATCTCATCACCGTGATGGTTGTTCACGAACATCACGAACGTCTTCTTGTCACGGATGAAGAACGTCGGGCAACCATGGCTCAGGCGCTCGTTAACCTCAGGCAGCGCCAGACATGCTTCGCGTACGTGACGAAGGGCGTCGTCGTGGACGGTCATCGCCTTATCCTTTCAGAATCGATGGCCAGCGCTGTCTAGAGTCGTGGCATGACGATTCGAGTTGGCGTGTTTGGTGCGGGCGGAAAGATGGGCCAGACCGTGTGCGCTGCCGTCGGCGCCGACCCCGAGTTGGACTTGGTCGCAGCCGTCGATCCGCATGCCGTTGGCCGCTCCATCCTCGGTACCGAAGTCAGTGCCGATCCAAAGGCAATGGCCGACGCCGGCGTGCAGGTCGCCATCGACTTCACCGTGCTCGAAGCGGCTCGCACCAATGTGGCGTGGTGCGGCTTGCATGGAATTCATGCACTGGTCGGTACCACGGGATTCACGGCCGACGATCTCTCGCTCTTTCACGACACCTTCACGCGATCGAACTGCATGATCGTGCCGAATTTTGCCATCAGCGCGGTTCTGATGATGCGCTTCGCCGAGTTGGCTGCTCCGTTCTTCGAGTCGGCTGAAGTGATCGAAATGCACCACGACGGCAAGGCCGACGCGCCGAGCGGAACGGCCGTGCGCACGGTTGAACGCATGGCTGCAGCGAAAGGTGAGTGGGCTCCCGACGGGACCAAGCAGGAGGTCTACCCCGGCGCGCGTGGCGGTGTTGGACCGGCTGGCATCCATGTCCACTCAGTTCGCATGCGCGGACTGGAAGCCCACCAGGAAGTGCTGTTCGGTACTCGCGGTCAGACCCTCATCATCCGCCAAGACAGTTACGACCGGGACTCCTATATGCCGGGCGTGCTTCTCGCCACCAAGAAGATCGCCGACCACCCGGGCGTCACCGTCGGTCTCGACGCCCTCCTCGGCTTCTAGTCGATTCAGACCGGGCGGCGGTTCAACACGTGCGCGGCCGACTGATCGCGTGGGCGGATGGTCATCTCGTCGATGTTGAAGTAGTGGGGGAGGGTAGCCACCCACCGCACGGCCTCGGCGATGTCTTCTGGCTTGAGTGTCTCGACGCCCGCGTAGACCTTGGCGGCCCGCTCGGCATCGCCTTTGAAACGCACCGTGGAGAACGGTGACTCCACCATGCCCGGATCGAGTTCCGTGAGCCGGATAGGCAGGCCGTTCAGTTCCAGCCGCAACGTGCGCGTCATGGCCCGCAGAGCGAACTTGGCCGCGTGATATCCACCGCCACCGGGGTAGACCTCAAAGCCGGCCACTGAGCCCATCATCACGATGAGACCATCGCCTGATGCTTCCAACTTCGGCAGCAGGCCTTGCGTGACCCGCAACGTACCGAGCACGTTCGTCTCGTACATCCAGGTCCAGTCGTCCTCGCTGATGGTGCGAATCGGCTCAAGCCCCATCGCCCCGCCAGCGTTGTTCACGAGCACGTCGCACGTGGGAATCACGTCACAAAATGCAGTGACGCTGTCCTTGTCGGTCACGTCGAGCGGCAACACGCGGGCTCCGATCGGACCGGCCACTTCCTCTAACTGCTCGATCCGGCGAGCACCAACAACAACATCAAACCCGGCACCAGCAAGTGCGCGAGCGGTGGCGGCGCCGATACCGCTTGAGGCTCCGGTAACCACAGCGGTGCGAGTCATGGCGTGTCTCCTTCAGACGATCTGTTCTTGGCCTGCTGTTGCGCTTCCATGCGTTTCATCGACTTCGACGTTTGATAGATGACCGTTGCAATCAGAAGCGCGGTGAGCGGCCACGTGAACTTGCCGATGACCTTCAGAAAGCTCTCGATCTGTGGTTTGAAGCGCTCGCCGAGGAACCAGAAGAACACCACCCGGGCAAGAATGCCGATCGCTTCAAAGATCACGAACGTCTTGGCCGAGATACGACGAAGACCCGCCATGAGCCAGGCGAGTTGCGACCCGGCGAACAGGATGAGAGCCATTGGCCCGACCTTGTCGAACAACCGCTCGGCCCAAGCCACGGTGCCGGGAAGTCCTCCTGCCTCGCGTTCCATATAGGCCTTACCTTTTTCGCCATAGTCGCGGGCAAGCAGGAAGTACGCCAGCGCTACGCCACCGAGACGCACGAGGGGAATAAGCGTGAACGGCACAATGCCGATGCCCGTGCCTTTCACTAGCAACAGATGCCGATTCCGCGACGACAGTGACAGCAGCACCGCCGGGTGCGACTTGACCAGTCTGGCCGACAGGGCAGTGCCGACATTGGCCACGATGAACGAGATGCCAACCGCCGTCCCGAGCAGCGCGAGCCGTCGATCCGCGGGCGGCTTGGGCAACTCCAGGTCAGACATGATGCCGAGATGCTACCGGGCCAGCTCTCGGGCGGGTCGGCCGAGGCACCGAGAGCAATCGGAAACGATTATCGTGCGGACAGGTACGTGCGAGCTGGGGGATTCCATGCGTGGTTTGATGCAAGACGAGCCGTTGTTGCTCACTCACTTTTTTGATCGGGCCGAGAAGCTGTTCGGCACGAAGACGGTGACCACGTCGACGCCAGCCGGCCTCGAAGTGGTGAACTACGCGGACTGGGCCAAGCGCACCCGCCGCCTGGGCGGCGTGATAAACAACCTCGGCATCTCTGCCGACGGGCGCGTTGCCACGTTCGCGTGGAACACCGCCCGCCACCTTGAGCTCTACTTCGCGGCGCCGTGCAGCGGCCGGGTGTTGCACACACTCAATATTCGTCTGTTCCCCGAGCAGCTCACGTACATCGCGAACCACGCTGAGGATGAAGTGATCTTCTGCGATAAGTCGGTCGCTGGGTTGCTCTTCCCGCTGCTGCACACAATGACGACCGTGCGCCACGTCGTCATCATGGATGACCATAAGGGCGCCGTGCCCGAGGCACCTCCCCACATTCAGGTTCACGATTACGAGCAGTTACTTGCAGATGCAACTGAAGTGGAATGGACGGCGAGCGACGAGGGCGAAGCTGCGGCCATGTGTTACACCAGCGGTACCACGGGCAACCCGAAGGGCGTGGTGTACAGCCATCGCAGTTGCTACATGCACTCCATCGGTATCATGACCCGTGACGCGCTCGGCGTCGGCGAGGACGACACCATCCTCCCTATCGTGCCTATGTTCCACGCCAACTCATGGGGGCTTCCGCATGCTTGCGTTGGTGCCGGTGCAGCGCTTGTCATGCCCGGTCCGGACCTTTCACCCAAAGCCATCGCCGACCTCATCGTTGATCAGAAGGTCACCATGTGTGCCGGGGTGCCGACGATCTGGATGGGAGCGCTTGATCACCTGGTCGGCCGTGATCTGTCGAGCTTGCGCGCCATCATGTGCGGAGGATCAGCGGTGCCAAAGGCGCTGTCGGAGCGCTACCGCGAAACGATCGGGCTCCCGATTCTGCAGGGCTGGGGCATGACCGAGACCAACCCGATCGCGTCCATTGGCCGCATCAAGACCAACCTCGCACACCTCAGTGAAGATGATCAGGCTGACTACCGCGCCGCCCAGGGTCTGTTCATCACGGGTGTCAACGGCCGAATCGTCGAGCCTGACACCACCAATGAACTTCCGTGGGACGGCGTGACCAGCGGCGAGCTGCAGGTGAAGGGCCCGTGGATAGCCAAGGCGTACTACAACGACCCGCGCTCTGATGAGAGCTTCACTTCCGACGGCTACCTGCGCACGGGCGACGTAGCGGTTATCGACCCCGATGGCTACGTTCGCCTGGTCGATCGCACCAAGGATCTCATTAAGTCCGGCGGCGAATGGATCTCGTCGGTCGACATCGAAAACGAACTCATGGCCCATCCCATGATTGTGGAAGCAGCGGTCGTGGGCGTGCCGCACCCGAAGTGGGATGAGCGCCCGCTGGCGTGCGTGGTGGTAAAGGAAGGCGAGTCCCTGACGAGCGACGAGGTCATCGAGTTTCTGCGCCCTCGCCTCGCCAAGTGGCAACTGCCGGACGCAGTGGAGTTCATCACCGAGGTCCCGAAGACTAGCGTCGGGAAGTTCTCCAAAAAAACACTCCGCGAGCGGTTCGCCGACTACAAACTCACCTAAAGATCGGTCTCGCGCGTTGCATTGAGACAGAAAGTGTCTTAGTGTCTCATACGTGCCGAACGCCACATTCGACCTCACAACGCCGGAAGGCCGCGTGCTTGCGGCAGCAGTGCGGTGCGTCGACAAGTGGGGCATCGCCAAGGTCACCGTTGATGACATTGCGACCGAGGCCGGCATCTCACGCGCCACGCTTTACCGCCTGTTCCCCGGCGGGAAAGATGTGCTGTTCGAGGCCATCCGCCAAACCGAGACGCTGGCGTTCTTCGCCGATCTCGACGTGCACGTGCAGGCTTCGGACACCCTCGAGGAACTGGTCGTCGGCATCCTTGTCGAAGCCACCGTCGCGCTTCGCACCGATGATCGCCTGCAGATGATGTTGGCCGCTCGACCAGGCGAAGTGTTGGCAAGCATCGGCTTTGCCGATCAGCCCCGCATCATCGCTGCCGCGTCGGCCTTCCTGCAGCCCCGCGTCGCTCGATTCATCGATGCCGAGCAGGCCCACCACCTCGCCGACTGGATGGTCCGCGTGGTGCTCTCCTATTTTTTCACCCCTTCAGATCACGTCGATCTGGCCGACATCAAGTCGGCGCGGTCGTTCGCAAGGGCCTTTGTCCTCCCCGCATTTTCGACCGAGACGACCATCACGAGGTAACTGAGATGACCCTTACCAATAACGACATCATCGGGCGCGACGAGATCAACGATCTGGAAGCCATTCTCGACATCATCAACACCGACACCGGCGGTGAGCACATCGTGAAGAACAACGCCGACACGTTGTTCACGTGGGACTACTCGCTACAGCGTCCGCACCTGCGCAAGCTGTACGAGAAGGCGAAGGTCGGCCAGTGGAACTCCACCACCGACCTGCCATGGGACACCGACGTCGACCAGGAAAAGGTGGTCGTTGAGAACCAGGCTGCCATCGGTACCGGCTACACCGCTGATCTCTACGTCGGCACCCCAGTCGAGAAGTGGGGCGACAAGGAGTGGCTCGAGTTCGGCGTGCAGAGCCAGAACTGGACGCTCTCGCAGTTTCTCCACGGTGAGCAGGGCGCTCTCATCTGTACGGCAAAGATCGTCGAGACGGTCCCGTGGTATGACGCCAAGCTCTATGCCTCCACCCAGGTGGTCGATGAGGCTCGCCACGTTGAGGTATTCGGTCGGTATCTGAACGAAAAGCTTTCGGGCAACTACCCGATCAACGCGCATCTGCGCATGCTGCTTGACGACATCGTCAACGACAGCCGTTGGGACATGACCTACCTCGGCATGCAAATCATGGTGGAAGGCCTCGCCCTGGCCGCGTTCGGTTTCCAGCACCAGATCACCACTGAGCCACTGCTCAAGAAGTTGCTCCGCTACGTGATGAGCGATGAAGCCCGCCACGTGGCCTTCGGAGTGCTCAGCCTCAAAGAGGTCTACGAAGGCATGTCCGACGCCGAAATGAAGGTTCGTCAGGAGTTCGCGTTCGAGGCGGCTGTCCGCATGCGCGACCGCTTCTTGTCTCAGGAAGTGTGGGACCGCATGGGTGTTCGCCCCCGTGACGTCATCCCCGTCATCCTGGCCGACCCGGGCCGCGACCTCTTCCAGCAGATGCTCTTTTCTAAGATCGTCCCCAACTGCAAGAAGCTCGGTCTGCTCGACCGCAACGACAAATGGCTGCGCCATCGCTTCGAAGAGATGAACGTCATCCAGTTCGAGGATTGGGCCGACACCTCTGAAGAAATGGAAGCAATGGCCCTCGGCCAAGAGATGTAAGTCTGATCCGCAGGTTGCCTGAGATCAACGAGGATCTGTAACGTTCGTCACATGTTGCGTCCTGAAAGCTGGACCAGACCAGCGGGTGTGAGTCCCGTCCGGGTAGGCGCCGACGCGCCCGGTAGCAGGCCCCGGTTCGTGATTGAGAGGTCGCGGGCTGAGCGGGGTGTCGAAAGCCTCTTTATGGAGG
>JANNZM010000149.1:0-21397 GCA_031410595.1 Actinomycetes bacterium
CTGAAATGACGGCCAACCCAGGTGTGCGCGTGCACGCCGTTGGTGACCGACGTGATGGGAACCTCGCTAGCGTCGAGCCCGCCCCACAATCCTGCGAACATGCCGCGGCTCACTTCGCCGTGCAGCGCGGCCACGCCATTGGCTCTCGCCGCAACGCGTAGTCCCATCGCAGCCATGTTGAATCGGTCGAGGTCTTCGTCGGCTCGCTGGCCGAGCGCGAACATGTGATCAAAGGTGGTGCCGCAACGCTTCGCAAACGCACTGAAGTAGCGCTCGATCAGGTCACGAGGGAAGCGGTCGATACCGGCCGGGACCGGGGTGTGGGTGGTGAAGATATTGCCGGCACGACCGGCCTCAAGCGCCTCATCAAATGTCAATCCGCTGCCAGTCAGTTGACGGATGCGCTCGAAGGCCAGGAAGCCGGCATGACCCTCATTCGAGTGAAAGACCTGGGCGTGGATCCCAAGCGCCTGCAGGGCACGAACGCCACCGATGCCGAGCAGGATCTCCTGGCGAAGACGGTGCTCGTTGTCGCCACCGTAGAGGCGGTCGGCGACGGTGCGCAGCTCGGGTGGGTTCTCGGGAAGGTCGGTATCGAGCAGATATAATGGGGTGCGACCGACATCGACGCGCCACACCTTGGCGTGCAGCGCGTCGTCCGGGAACTCGACCGTTACCCGAACGCCGGTGTCGGCCAAACCCAGTTCGTTCGGGTCCTGGGCGATGAACCGTTCCTGCTGCCAGCCGTCGGAACGTAGTGACTGGCGGAAGTAGCCGTAACGATAGAACAGGCCGATGCCGACGAGTGGAACGCCAAGGTCACTGGCAGCCTTGAGGTGGTCACCCGCCAGGATGCCGAGGCCACCGGAGTACTGCGGCATGGCGGCACTCACGCCGAATTCGGGCGAGAAGTAGGCGATGACGCGCAGCGGACTGTTGGTCTTCTCGGTCTGGAACCAGCGTGGACCGGTTCGGGCATCACGCTGCTCGGCGACAACCGCGGCAAGGTCACCGAGGAAGCGTGAGTCGTGCGCCGCGGCGTCGAGTCGGTCTTGGCTGGCGCGCCGCAACGTCTCAAGCGGCACCCCACCCGTCGCCAACCAAGCGTCGGCGTCGAGGCGGGCGAACAGATCGCCCGTGGCGTTGCGCCAGCTCCATCGCCAATTCTTGGCGAGTTCCTCCAGGCCGGCGAGCGCCTCGGGGACGCGCGAACTGACAACAAATCGACGTGTGGCTTTCATAGAAGCACCTTCTGATACGTGTTGATGGTTTGAGCGGCAACCGCATCCCAGCTGTAGTGCTGATGGACGAGGTTGAGCCCGTTGGTGGTCTGGCGGATGCGAAGCTCCGCATCGGTCAGGGTGCGGGTGACAGCGTCGGCCAAGGCCTTGGCATCGCCCGGCGCGAAGAGTAAACCGGCGTCGGCATCGTCGAGCACTTCGGCCATGCCGCCGGTGCGCGCCGCCACCAGTGGGGCACCTGCCGCGAGCGTTTCCAGCGCCACGATGCCGAACGGTTCGTAGAAACTGGGGATCACGACACAGCTCGCCGCCTGCAGCAGTTGGGCCAGTTCGTCGGCCGGTACGAAGCCAGCGAAGTGCACCAGATCGGCCACCCCGAACGCCTGGGCTCGCTCGGCCAATTCGGCCCGATATGAACCGGTTCCGGCGATGACGACCCGAACGCCCGGCAGTCGCTCGCGCAGGATCGGCATCGCTTCCACCAGCGTTTGGAAGCCCTTCTCGTATTGCACCCGACCCCACGACACAATGAGCGGCCCGGCGGTCTCGGTAGGTTCTGGCTCCGTCGAGCGCGTCCACAGTGCGGCGTCGACGGCGTTGTGAATGGTCGCCAGTTTTTCAGCTGGTACTTCAAAGCTGTCGGCGATCTGATGCGCCATGAACTGGCTGCAGCAGATCACCATGTCGGCTCGAAACGTCAACCACCACTCGGCCGAATGAATGGAGGCCGACTGCCCGTTGGTGGGCACCACACCCCCGTTTCGGCCTCGTTCGGTGGCGTGAATAGTGGCGATCATCGGAACGTTCCACAATGCACTGAGCGTGTCGCCTGCCCACCCGCTCAACCAATCGTGGACGTGCACGATCTGGGGCTTCCAGTCGGAGCCGAGCTTGGTGGAAAGCTGCACAAGCTGGTGATTGGCGCTGATCATCTTGGAGACGAACTGGTCGTCGGGAAACCATGGAAGATCGATGGAAGCACGCAAAATGCGTACCCCGTCGATCACCGCGTCGACGGGAGCGTCGGGATGTTGAAACGTCAGCACTGCCACTTCGTGGCCGGATCGGACCATTGCGGTGGCAATTCCGTGCACATGAGTGGCGAGGCCACCCACGAAAAGGGGAGGGTATTCCCACGAAACCATGACGATTCGCATGGGAGAGGGGTCGCCGCGCACCGGGCAAGGATAGCCGCCGGGTTTCGGCGAAGCGATAGATCATTCGTTGTGACGTGTGCCCGGTGGGCGATGGGCGCAATGGCATGGGTGACGGGGCGGGGGATTGGCCAGTAAACTGATGCCATGTTGCACGCGGCGGTTCACGGCCACTTCTATCAACCCCCCCGCGAAATGCCGTCCAACGGCTGCGTGCCGGTGGAGCCCTCCGCGGCCCCGGCGCATGACTGGAACGAGCGCATCACCGACGAGTGCTACCGACCCAATGCTGCGGCTCGCATCGTTGACGGACGCGGCCGCATTCTCGCCATCGTCAACAACTTCGAGTTGCTGTCGTTCGATCTCGGACCCACGCTGGCCCGATGGCTGGAACGGGCTCGGCCCGAGGTGCACAACAAAATCGTGGCCGCCGACCGCGTGGCACGCACAGCGGTGGCCCAACCGTTCCATCACGTCATCATGCCGTTGGCCACCGCGCGTGATCGTCGCACCGAAATGCTCTGGGGCATGGCCGACTTTCGCACCCGGTTCGGCCGGGAAGCTGAAGCCGTGTGGCTGCCCGAAACCGGTGTCGACGACGCCACCATGCAAACGCTGGCCGAACTCGGCGTTGGCGCCACCATACTTATGGCAGACCAGGCGGCGGCGCCGGTCGACACCAGCCGGCCCTATCAATGGCGCTCAGCCGATGGGCGCTCGGTAGCTCTTGCGTTCGCTGATCAGTCCTTCAGCCACGACCTTGCCTTCGGGGTGATGGGTGGCAGCGCCGAAGCCCTGGTCAACAGGGCCGAAGCGATTGCGCGGGGTGGTCTTGGCCTTGCCGCCACCGACGGCGAAACCTTCGGACATCACCACACCTTCTCCGAGCGGACCGTTGCCTTCGGGCTCGGTGTGCTGGCGCGGCGTCGTGGCTTCACGACCGGGTCGGTCGTGAAATGGTTGCAAGGGCAACAACCTGGCGCCGATGTCGGTGTTCGCGAAAGCGCCTGGAGTTGTGCCCACGGCCTCGGTCGTTGGCAGACCGATTGCAGCTGCTCCACCGGTGGTCCCGCCGGAAGCAACCAGGCCTGGAGAGCGCCCCTGCGCGCTGCTCTCGACGTCGTACGCGAGCAGGCTGCCCGGGCATTCACGGTGGCGGGGGCCGAGTACTTTGTGGACCCCTGGGCGGCGCGTGACGGCTACGGCGAAGTTCTGGCCGATGCCGCGAGTCGTGAAGGTTTCAGTGGCAAGTACCTCAAGGCGGGCGTTGATCCGGTGGTGGCTTTCGAACTGCTCGAAAGCCAGCGCCATGCGCTCGCCATGTACACCAGCTGCGCGTGGTTCTTCCATGACCTTGCCGGACTTGAGACCGTGCTCGTCATGCGTCATGCGGCGCGCTGTCTCGATCTCATTCGTCACGCGACGGGCGTTCGCCCGTCACTCGACCCGGTCTTCACCCACCTGGCGACGGCCTTCAGCAACGACCGGAGCGAGGGCTCAGGCGTGGATATTTGGCAGCGCTGGGTCGACCCGGTCCGAGACGCCGAGGCAGAGGTGGCGTCCGTGGTGCCATCGCCCCAAGTGGCCATGCGTCTGGTCGTCACCGATGCTGTTGGTCGAGCAGTGCAGACCCGGAGCCATGACGACATCGGCCGCGCCCGAGACGTTATTCGCATGGCCGGCCATGGCACCGTGCTCGAAGTGGCCCAAGAGGCCGTCTACGACGTGCTCCTCACCGAAGGCGATCACACCGGGCTTGAGTCCCTGGGCTTCGATCTCGGTCTCGCCGTCGGACGCCTCGGCCTGGACCGGCTGGTCGAATCCTCCGTGAATCTCGGCTGAGAAGCCCTCAGGCGGTTGCTTCAACCAGTTGTTTGAGCGCTTTGAGGTTGCGCTTCCAGATGAACTTCAGGACAAGCTTGCCGCCGAGCGCGCCGGCGATGGGGCCGCCGAGCCACCACGGGAACGTGAGATTTTCGCGCCAGATGAAATTGGTGGAGCGAGAGCCCTGCTGCGAAAGCGTGAAGCGACCAACGCCGCTCACGATGCCGGTATGGCGAACGCCCATGGCGTGACCCGGTTCCCATTCGGTGATTTCCATCGGGTCGGTCATACGGATCGGGCCGACTCTGGTGTCACAGAGAAACTTGGTACCGACACCGCGTGTCTGCTCGGTCGTGAACCGGATGGCCTCGGCATCGGCCATCCAGTCAATGTGATGCTCGACCGGTTCAAGGACCTTCCACACGTCGTTGGGTAATGCGTCAATGACGATGGAAACGGCGATGGCACTCACGAAGCCGGTGATACGACACGCAGCTGCTGCAACGCCGCGGCGGCGTCTTCTGGTGGCGTGATGTTGATCATTACACCCGTGCCCCGCTCGAAGCCGGCCACGGTCGTGAGCTTGGGGAAGATGTGAGCGTGCCAGTGGTAGTGGCTGTCGTGATGCTGATGCGGCGCGCTGTGGAACACGAGGTTGTAGGCAACATCGCCCAGCAACTTTTCGAGATCGGCGAGCGATTGCTTGATACCGATACCAATGGAGCTGAGTTGGTCGGGATCGGAGTCGTTGAGGTGGCCGACATGCGAGCGGGGGATGACCAGCATCTCGAACGGGCAACCGCTCCAGAATGGGCACACGATGACGACGTTGTCGTCCTCGTAGATTACCCGGCTGCGATCGTTCAATTCGGCCTCAATGGTGGTGCACAAAATGCAGCCGCCGTCGAAGCGTCCGAAGGCTCGTTCTTCTTCGATGATTTCGCCGGGAACGAAGGGCATGCCGAGCAACTGCCCGTGCGGGTGGGCAACCGACGCGCCCGCTTCACGGCCGTGATTCACGATGGCCTGCGTGTAGCGAATGTGCGGCAGCCGGGCGTGCTCACCCATGCGCTCGGCCAGCGCGTGCATGACCTGCGCTGCACCTTGATCATCGAGTTGGCCCCACGAAATGGCGTGCTCGGGAGAGAGGATCAGCACCTCATGGATGCCTGACGCAGCAGCCTGCACATGCACGGGGCCAAGGTTGCGCACCGACATGGAATCGTCACCGAAGAAGGCCGGGTAGCGATTGGCAACGACCTGCACCTGCCAGTTTCCGTCAGGACCGCTGGCCTCCCACAGAGGAGTCTCATGCTCGGTGCCGGGGCAGAAGGGGCAGGCGCGGCCGGTATCGGCCTCAACCTGTGGGCTGCGGGGCGCAAAGTCGGTGGGTCGCTCACGCCGCTCAGCGACGATGGTTACCCATCGCCCATTGAGGGGATTCAAGCGGAGCTGACTCATGACTCTTTCATCCTAGGCTTCCTGTCGGCCCGAAACACGGAAACATGATGTGAACTCCGACTTTTGAAGACAGATTTTGACCAATTCTCCCACCGGTTCACCAGGGTCAGACCGGCAACCGCCGCCATCTGGTCAAGTTGGTCCGGACTCTGATAGCAGATCTGAAATGGTCGAAGCCGAGGGAGCGCGTTGTTGCGAAGTTCGATGTACTGGCCAGTCATGAGCTGACGGTCGGCGTCGGTATGAGAGGCCGCAAGAATCACGTGATCGAGCGCAACCGTACGCAGCGAGAGCCCAGAGCCGTAGCGGTCGGGGTCGGGCACGAACGCTTCGATAACAAACACGCCGTCGTCGGTAAGGCGCTCGGCGGCACCCTGCATGCACGTCAGCTGCTGGTCGCGACTGGTGAGATTGAAGAAGGTATTGATGGCCACGAAGATCAGGGAGAACGGTCCCTCGGGCAGACCGGTCGACATGTCGGCGCACACTGTGGTGACGCGAGCTCCGTTCGGCTTTGCCGCCAGCAGGTCGAGCATTTTGGCCGACGCGTCAATGCCAACCACGTCGACTCCGGCGGCCACGAGCGGCAGCGCAATACGACCGGTTCCGACACCGAGTTCGAGTACGCGGCCGTTGTTCGCCAGCTCGACCAGGCAGCGCACCGTGGCAGTGAGGTCGGAGCTGGCGACAGCGGGTGACTCGCCGTACCAGTCGTCGTAAATGTCGGCGAAGGCATCGCCGTAGCTGGCCGGACCGTAGTTGTCCATCGAGCTCACGGGTTCGGGGTCAGGTCGATGACGAGACGTTTGTTGTTCTGATTGGGGATCGCCTCGAACTGCTTCAAGCCGACACCTGTCGGCGGATACTGCTTGTTGTCGCACGGATCTTCAAACACCTTCTCGACCGGCCTCCACACGACCGTGCACTTGATGGGTTGCCCCTCGCGGAGCGCGCTGAACGCGTACCAGCCCTTGGTTACATCCTCGCCCAAGTGATTCACGAAGATGTAGCCGTTGTCCTTCCCGATCAGGCCCGGGTACAGCTGTGGACCCTTCTCGGTTATGCGCTTTGCCTCACGCTCGTAGAACAGCGAGTCGAAGTTGGCGCTGCCGATGCGCACCTCGGCCTTGCCGCGGCTCAGCCACCACGCCGCACCCCAGAGCCCTCCCCCGAGCACAGCCAAGAAGAGCACCCCCAGCAACACGGGTGTCACCGCCTGCGCCACCGGTGACTTCTCCTTCACTTCGTCCACGCAACCGAGTATCGCAGGCCGATCTTGACGAAGGCGAAGACGGCGAGCATGCGCGGCATGTTTTGGTTCACTCGGTCGAGCCGTTTAAGGTGCGAATCCGTGAAGCGGGTCTATCGAGTGGTCGTCGCCAAGCCGGGCCTGGACGGGCACGACCGCGGGGCCAAGACCATCACGCGGGCGCTTCGAGACGCCGGTTTTGAAGTGATCTACACGGGCCTGCATCAGACCCCCGAACAGATCGCGGAAACCGCGCTGCAGGAGGACGTCGACGCGGTTGGACTCTCGTTGCTGTCGGGCGCGCACAACACACTGTTTCCGCGAGTCATGGAAGAGTTACGGTCACGGGACCTCGGTGACGTGCTGATCTTCGGCGGCGGGGTCATTCCGAACGCGGATGTCGTCACGCTCAAGGCGCAAGGCGTTTCGGAAGTGTTCACACCAGGTAGTTCGTTGAAAGACATTTGTCGTTGGCTGGAAGATGCCCTCGACTCGAAAGAGGGTTAGGCGATGGACCTATTCGAATATCAGGGGAAGCAGTACTTCGCGAAGTACGACATTCCCGTGTCCCCCGGCGCAGCAGTCACGACCCCGCAAGAGGCCGTCGATGTTGCGAACAGCATCGGCTATCCGGTGGTGGTGAAGGCCCAAGTGCAGGTCGGTGGTCGTGGCAAGGCGGGTGGTATCAAACTTGCCGCCAACGCGGCCGAGACGCTTGAACATGCAACCAACATTTTGGGCATGGACATCAAAGGCCACGTCGTGCACGTGGTGTGGGTGGAGAAGGCCTCCGACATCGCCGAGGAGTACTACGCCAGCTACACCCTCGACCGCGGCGCAAAAAAGCACCTGCTCATGCTGTCGGCGCAGGGTGGCGTGGAGATCGAAGTGGTGGCCGAGGAAAATCCCGACGCCATCTTGCTGCGCCATATCGACCCGGTCGACGGGTTCACGCTTGCCGAAGCCCACCAGGCCTGCGTTGATGCCAAGCTCAACCCGAAGGCCGTTGACGGTGCCGCTGAGATTCTGGTGAAGCTCTACAACTGTTTCACGGCCGGTGATTGTGACTTGGCTGAAATCAACCCGCTCATCTTCCGTCCCGACGGCGGGGTGCATGCGCTTGACGCCAAGGTGTCACTCGACAACAACGCGGCCTATCGCCACCCGGAATGGGATGAGTATCGGGCCACCGAAGTGCTGGACGAGCGCGAGAAGCTCGCCCGTGAGTCGGACCTGCAGTACATCGGTCTCGATGGCTCGGTTGGCATCATCGCCAACGGCGCCGGTCTTGCGATGTCCACGCTCGACGTCGTCAATCAGGTCGGCGGGTCGGCCGCCAACTTCCTCGACATCGGCGGCGGTGCCAACGCCGACGTCATGGCGGCGGCCTTGAACGTCATCAACTTCGACGAAAAGGTGAAGGCCATCTTCATCAACATCTTCGGCGGCATCACCCGCGGCGAAGAGGTAGCGAAGGGCATTGTGGAAGCGATGAGCCGGGTCGACCTGCGGGCTCCGATTGTGATTCGCCTCGACGGCACCAACGCCGAGGAGGGACGCAAGATCCTGCTCGATGCCGGCATCCCAGCATCGAAACTCATCAGCAAGGCCACCATGTTGGAAGCAGCTGAAGCTGCCGTCGCGATCGCTAAGGGAGCCTGAGATGGCCATCTTTGTAAATGAGAACACCAAGGTCATCGTGCAGGGCCTCACCGGCGGGCAGGGCAAGTACCACGGGCTGAAGAACAAGGCCTACGGCACGCAGGTTGTGGCCGGTTGTACGCCTGGCAAGGGCGGCAGCGACGTGGAAGGCATCCCTGTGTTCAATACGGTGGCCGAAGCCAAGGCGGCAACGGGCGCAACTGCTTCGTTCGTGGCGGTGCCCCCGAAGGCTGCTGCCGCAGCCATTCTTGAAGCGGCTGCTGCGGGTATCGAGTTCATCGTATGCATCACCGAAGGCATCCCGGCCCAGGATGAAGCCAAGGTCTACAACACGCTCATTCGTGACTTCCCGAACACCCGACTGCTCGGACCGAACTGCCCTGGCATCATCAGCCCGGGGAAATGCAACATCGGCATCACCGCCGGCGAGATTGCGCTGCCGCCGCAGCCGGGCAAGCCGACGGTCGGCATCGTAAGCCGCTCGGGCACGCTCACCTATCAGGCCCTGTACGAGTTGAAGCTGCAGGGCATTGGCGTGTCCACCTGCGTGGGTATCGGCGGCGACCCGGTTCCGGGCACCAACTTCATCGACTGTCTGTCGCGCTTTCAGGCCGACCCGGAGACCGACGCCATCATCATGATCGGCGAGATCGGCGGCTCGGCCGAAGAGGAAGCAGCCGAGTACATCAAGGCCAACGTCACCAAGCCGATGAGCGCCTACATCGCCGGCGTCACCGCGCCGGAGGGCAAGAAGATGGGCCATGCCGGCGCGATTGTGTCGGGCGGCAAGGGCACGGCCAAGGGCAAGATGGATGCGCTGCGAGCAGCTGGCGTAAAGGTCGGACTGAACCCCACCGAAGCCGGTCAGCTCATGGGTGAGATCGTTCGCGGTCTGACGAAGTAGTTGGTTCGGATCTGACCTATTGCAAACTAAAGACGGATCGGAATAGGGAGAAAACGGGTTCCATAACGTCGCGTTCCGTGTCGATGGCAAGCGCGTCCCGTTTCTCATTCCGACCACGAATCCGCCCACGCCCACCGGCGCCCCAACCGCCGCCGTTTACGGCGAGCTTTCCGACACCTGGCACGTTCAGCTACTTCTGCGAGATCCATCCGTTTATGAACGGGTCGGTGGTGGTGAAACCGACTGGTCAATCGACACCGAGTGGCACGGAGCAGATGGCCGACGGCGTCGAACAAACCAATCGTGACGCCGACCGGGCGCTGGACGCAGAGGCCGAACTCAAAGACGGTGACCAAGCCGACGCTGACGTCGCCGCGATTACTCCCGACAACGGTGATGACCATCATCGCGGCACAACCGTCCTGGTCGGATCGGGAACCCGCAGATACAGCCTGCTTGAGTTCTTCCCGTTCGAGACCACCGTGCACGTCGGGGAGACCGTGAACTTCCAATGGGAAGGCTTCAACGAGCCGCACACCGTTACGTTTGGTCCTGAGGCTCTCCGGATGGACCTGGAGCAGAATTTGTTCAGCCCCCAAGGTGTTGCGAATCCACAGGGATTCTTCTCCAGCGAACCACCGAGCACCCCGCCGACCAAACCTCAGCGCATAAGTGTCTCGCCAACAACGCATGGGGATGGGTTCGCCAATAGCGGCGCACTGTTCGATCCGCCAGCCGGTCCGGCACCACACTCATTCAAGGTCCGTTTCACGAAGCGGGGTAAGTATGACTACGAGTGCCTTATCCATGCCGGTATGGATGGTGTCATCAACGTGGCGAAATCGATCCCGAGCGGGAGTTGGGGCCTGACGCGTACACTCCCCCGACGTGAGTTGGGGGAGTGGGGCGCAGCGTTCGGCATCCGTTGTGTCAGCCGGGGTATTGCTCGGCTTGGCGGTCGGTGTCTTCGGCGTCTCCTTCGGACTGATCGCCGTAACCGCAGGACTGTCGCCGGCCCAGGCATCGGCCATGAGCCTGCTGGTGTTCACCGGCGCTTCCCAGTTCGCGGCGGTCGGCGTGGTAGGTGCCGGAGGATCACCGGTGGCGGCCATTGCCTCCGCGCTGTTCCTGGGCGCCCGCAACGCGGCGTATGGCCTCACGATGGCTCCGGTCCTGGAGGGTCGCCTGCCCAAGCGACTGCTGGCCGCACAGCTGGTGATCGACGAGTCGACCGCGCTTGCGATGGCCCAGTCGGACAACCGGGAACGGCAGCGCGGATTCTGGGCTGCAGGCATCAGCATCTACGTGTGCTGGAACATCGGAACGGTCATCGGCGCGTTGGGTGGGAAGCTCATCGGCAAACCGGAAACGTGGGGCCTCGACGCTGCGTTTCCCGCCGCGTTTGTGGCGTTGCTCATTCCTCACCTTCGCAAGGTCGGGGGCAAACAGACGGCACTGCTCGGTGCCGCTCTGGCCATAGCGCTCACGCCGATTCTTCCGCCAGGTATTCCGATCCTGGTCGCCGCCGTCGCGTCGGTGCTGGGGCTGCGAAGGCAAACAACGCCGTGAGTTGGGCCACCATCTTCGTCATCGCCGGTGGGGCGTACCTGCTCAAAGTGAGTGGTCTCGTGCTGCTTCGAGGGTGGCAGCCGCCCACCTTGGTGCAACGCTGCCTCGATCTGCTGCCCGCTGCGCTCATCGCCGCGTTGATCGTGGTGAACACCGTGGTGACGGGCCGACACCTCGTTGCCGATGCACGGCTAGTGGGCGTCTCAGCCGCAGCGGTGGCCGCGTGGCGCAGGCTGCCATTCCCCGCGGTGGTCGTCATCGGTGGCGCGGTTACCGCACTGGTGCGTCGGCTTGCGTGATCAACCCGGCAGGTGTTGGTTTTGTTCAAGTCCACTTCCGCCTCGTACGTTCATGCCATGACCAGACGAGCACTGCTGTCCGTTTTCGACAAGACGGGCGTCGTCGACTTTGCCCGCTCATTGGTCGAACTCGGGTGGGAGGTCGTGTCGAGCGGCGGCACCGCCAAGGTGATTGCGGATGCAAGCATCCCCGTTCGCGACGTCGCCGAGATTACGGGCCTCCCTGCCATTCTGGGCCACCGCGTCGTCACGCTTCACCCGAAGATCCACGGCGGGCTGCTGGCTGACCTCGACGACTCGAGCCACGTCGCCGATCTGGAGCGCTACGGCATTGAGCCCTTCAGCCTCGTGGCCGTAAACCTCTACCCGTTCCGCTCCCAGCCGGGTATCGAGATGATCGACATCGGTGGCCCTGCCATGGTGCGTGCCGCGGCGAAGAACCACGCACACGTCGGTGTGGTCGTGTCACCGTCTGACTATCCGGGCGTGCTCAACGAACTGCGGGCCGCCGGCTCACTCTCGGCCTCAACCCGCCGCGCCCTCGCCCGCGCCGCGTTTGCCCACACTGCGGCATACGACGCCGAGGTCGTCACGTGGTTCGACTCGGTGGAGAGCAACGACACGCTCCCGGCAACGCTGCACCTGGCGCTGGAGAAGGCTCAGCCGCTTCGGTATGGCGAGAACCCGCATCAGGCCGGCGCTCGCTATCGCCGCATGGGCGCGACAAGTTGGTGGGATGTCGCCGTGCAGCACAACGGCAAGGAGATGAGCTATCTCAACGTCTATGACGCTGAGGCCGCGTGGCGACTGGTGAACCGTTTCGACGGACCAGCTGCCGTCGTGGTGAAGCACGCCAACCCGTGCGGCGTCGCCGTCGCGTCGTCGATCGAAGATGCCTACCGGCGAGCGCACGCGTGCGATCCGGTCTCGGCGTTCGGCGGCATCGTGGCGCTCAATCGCGCCGTGACGGCTGAACTGGCGAACGACCTGGTCGGCGTGTTTACCGAAGTCGTCGTGGCCCCGTCGTTCAGCGAGGATGCACTGGCCGTGCTTGCAACCAAGGCCAACCTGCGGGTGCTCTCGGCCCCGGCTCCCGGCCATGACACGCTCGACATTCGAGGTGTCGACGGCGGGTTGCTCATTCAGGATCGTGATCCCGTCTCGGTTGATCGGTCGGCCTGGCGAGTCGTGAGTCGTCGTCAGCCAACCGAAGCCGAATGGCGTGATCTCGAACTGGGCTGGGTGGTCGTGGCCTCGGTCAGTTCCAACGCCATCGTGATCACTCACGACGAGCAGGCGATCGGCATCGGCGCCGGACAGCAAAACCGCCTGGACTCTGCCCGCATTGCGGTCGAGAAGGCAGCCGATCGGGCGCCCGGCGCGGTGGCCTCCAGCGATGCGTTCTTCCCCTTCCGAGACGGTCTCGACGCTCTGGCTGCGTCGGGCGTGACTGCGGCCATCGAGCCGGGCGGCAGCATGCGCGATGCTGACGTCATCGCCGCTGCCGACGAACACAATATGGCTCTCGTCTTCACCGGCGAGCGCCATTTCAAGCACTAGCGGGTGATGTTCGTCAGGGTTGGGTCGGGGTTGGTGTCGTAGAACACCGTTGCGAACTCGCGGAGGATGGGTCGGTTGGTGGGCTTTGCTGCCAGCGATGCGTTCACCACGTCGGCGACAGCGCGAGGTAGCCGCCGGTGTGTTTCGATGGGTGGGGCTGACATGCGGTTCTGCAGATAGGGACGCACGACACCGTTGCCGTCGAACGACTTTCCTGCATCGAAGAAGGGGTTGTGGCCCGTCAGTGCCTCGTAGGCGAGCAGTCCAAGTGCCCAAACGTCGCAAGCGGTAGTGAACAATTCGCCGCACGTTTGCTCAGGGGCCATATGGCTGCGGGTACCCCAGCCGGCAGGGCCAACACCACAGGCGTGAGCCAGGCTCAGATCGATGACTTTTGCCTGTCCGGCCTCGACGATCACGTTCGACGGTTTGAGGTCGAGATGCAGAAGCTCGTGGCGATGAAGATAGCTTGCGGCCGACGAAATGTGCGTGAGCATGATGGCGGTATTGGCCAGCGTCATCCGTCGTCCTGCGTGTGCGAGGTTTTCGAAAACTGATTCCAGCGTCATGCCGCTGAGGGTCTCGAGCACCACGAGTGGGCTGTCACCCGGCAAGACGTCGTAGCCACGAACGAGATGTCGGTGCGTGAAGTTCTTGAGAAGGTTGCCCTCTTCGACAAGTCGTCTTTCGATGCTGGCGTCGGTGCGGTCCGGGCGACAGCGCTTGATGATGCAACGACACGCGCGATGATCGGACCAGGCGTCATACACCTCAAGGTCTCGACCGAGTGAAAGCCTCCTGATGACCTGATAGCCATCGGCCAGATGCCTGGCTGGCCTGGGTGCTCTAGACATCAGAGGTTCCAGATTCTCGGCAGAGTGTGCGGTAAAGATCGCATCGCTGGTACAACGCGGCATGGTTACCCTGGTCGACGACACGACCGTGGGAGAGCACCACGATGAGATCAGCATCGCGAGCCAGCATGAGGTTGTGGGTGATGATGACCGTCGTGCGGCCATGAATGAGACGGCGAAGCGGCGCCATGATTCGCGAGGTGGAGGCGGCGTCAAGGCCGGTGGTGGGCTCATCCAAAATCACGATGGGCGTGTTGCGCAGCAGCCCGCGCGCAATCGCCACCTTCTGTCGTTGACCACCAGATAACCGCCGACCCCGTTGCCCCGCCCGAGTGTCGAGCCCTTCGGGCATTTTGGCAATGTCATCGAACAGATCGGCCGTCTCGACGGCACGGGCCACCTGCTCCTCGGTGGCATCGGGGCGTCCGTAGCGGATGTTCCCGCTGAGAGTGGTGTCAAAGATGGCAGGATCCTGCGGCACGTAGGTCATGTGCCGCCGAAGGGAATCAATAGAGATGACATTGACGTTCACGCCGTCAATCCGCAGATCACCGCTGGTCGGGGAGTACCAGCGTTGCAACAGCCGAGCGACGGTCGTTTTGCCCGCTCCACTCGGACCGACGATGGCCATCGTTCGGCCAGGAGAGATGGAAAAGCTCACGTCTTGCAGCGCGTCGGTTTCGGCGTGCGGGTACCGAAACGACACGTTGCGGAAGTGAATGGTGCCGTCAATGAAAGGCACCTCGCACACGGCCCGACGCTCGGTAACCGAGGGCGTAGCTGCGAACAGCTCGACCACGCGCTCGCCGCTCGCTGCAGCTGACTGCATGCTCTGCGACAGGCGACTGAGCCCGCGGATCGGACCGAAGAGCTGCGTGAGATACGCCAAGAAGGCCGTTAGCTCGCCGAACGTTAGCGTCCCGTTACGGATCTGAAATGCGCCAAAGGCCACGGCTGACCCGCCGCCGATGAGCTCGAGCACGTCGACGAACGGGCGGTAGAGGGCGCGGAGCTGCGCCGATTTCATGTCGGCCTCAAACAGTCGATGCATGTCCTGTGTGAAGCGCCGAAGCTCGGCCGTTTCTCCGTTATTGGCCTGAACAGCGGTGATACTGCCGAGAATTTCCTCCGCAGAAGTGGACAATGCTCCAGTGAGCTGCCGCCGAGCGCGAGCGAGCGCTCGGGTGCGACCGGCGAATCGCCGTGCCAACAGCACAAAGAAAGGCACGATGAGCAGAGCGGAAAGCGCCATCTTCCACTCCAGAAGAAACAATGCAGTACCCAGAACAGTGATCCGGAGGGTGTTGGAAAGACCTTCCTGTAGTCCGGACAATACGAAACCCTCAATTGCGGATACATCTCCGCTTAGGCGCGCGAGAAGGTCGCCGAGCGGGTGTTTATCAAAGAATTCCGGAGAGAGCTTTAGGAGATGACCCAGCAGGCTCCGGCGAATGCTTTGTATGAATCGGGAGCTCACCCATGCCGACACGATGGCCTCGATGTAATCGGCCAGGGATTCCATCAACGTGAAAACACCCAACAGTGCAAGGAGTGGGACGAGGCGGTCGGGGCGCCCGGGAACAAGAACACGATCGATGATCAGATGAAAGACCCAGACGCCACCTGCGGCCGCAACAGGCGATACCCCGCTAAGTAGAATCACGACCGCAAGCCGCAGACGGAAAGGCTTCGCAAACGGCCAGAATATGCGGAATTGATCCGCCATCGGATGTCTCAAAGGCTTTCCTGTGGAGAGCCAGCTTCGAGTCCGGGCGTAGGGCGTAACGAACGGGACAGTCATAGAAGATCCACCGAAGGTGGGCATCACCGGGCGAACCCGGTGATGCCTGGGCTAGCTACCAGCAGCCGCCGCCGCCCGAACCGCCGTTGCCCCCGGACTTGCCTCCGCCCGATTTGCCCTTACCCGATTTGCCTCCGCCCGATTTGCCTCCGCCCTTACCTGACTTGCCGTTCCCTCCGCCGCAGGCCGGTGTCCCGTGTGAAAAAGCTCCCATGGTGAGTCTCCCTATCTAGGTATGTTGAGTGCCAACTTTCTCGAACGAGGGAAAGTGTGCGATTGGAACAATAAGTCAATCAGCGAAACGCAACTAGGTCTCGAGTACTACCTTTACACTCTCTTTACGGTATTCATAATGTGTATTCCAGTTGCTATTTCGGGTGTTGCGGTCGCGGTCTACTCGGGGACGTTTAGGAGTGCCATTGGGATTGCGTCTCTCGGATATTTTGGGCGAGATCTAAGGAGGAATTAGGGTCTTGTCATGGCCATCGCACCTCTTCCTCCTGTCCGTGTTGCTGTCACCGGGGCCGCCGGCCAGATCGGGTACAGCCTGCTGTTCCGCATCGCATCGGGCGCCATGCTGGGGCCGAAGCAGCCGGTCATCCTCCAGCTTCTTGAGGTCACCCCGGCGCTCGGCGCGCTTGGCGGCGTGGCGATGGAACTCGACGACTGCGCGTTTCCGCTTTTGGCCGGCATCGTGCAGACCGACGATCCCAACGTGGCGTTCAAGGACGCCGACTACGCTCTCCTTGTGGGTGCCATGCCCCGCAAGGAAGGTATGGAACGCTCCGACCTGCTCGCCGCCAACGGAGGCATCTTCAAGCCGCAGGGCGAAGCAATCGCTCGTCACGCCAACCCGAACATCAAGGTGCTGGTGGTCGGCAATCCGGCCAACACCAACGCCCTCATCGCCCGTGAGTCGGCCATGAAGGTGAAGGGAACCAAGGTCAACCCGCGCAACTTCACCGCCATGACCCGGCTCGATCACAACCGGGCCGTCACCCAAATCGCGGCGCGCCTTGAGGTGCCCGTCACCGACGTAAAGCGCATGACCATTTGGGGCAACCATTCGGTCACGCAGTATCCCGACCTGTTCAACTGCAAGGTCGGCGGCAAGAGCGCAGCTGGCCTCGTGAAGGACCGTGCCTGGATCCGCAAGACGTACGTGCCCACGGTTGCCAAGCGAGGTGCGGCCATCATTGCCGCCCGCAAACTGTCGTCGGCGGCCAGCGCTGCCAACGCCGCCATCGATCACATGCACGACTGGGCGCTCGGTTCGGCCAAGCGTGACTGGGTTTCCATGGGCGTTCCATCCGACGGCTCCTACGGCGTACCGGAAGGACTCATCTCGTCGTTTCCGGTCGTCTGCAAGGACGGCGACTACAGCATCGTGCAGGGCGTCAAGCTGAACGCATTCAGCCAGAAGTTCGTGGACGCTTCGGTGGCCGAGTTGATGGAGGAACGAGCCGCGGTAACGGACCTCAAGCTCATCTGAGCCGACCCTAGAGGCGGCAGTACGACCAGCTCGACGGACGGCCTTGGTGATACGGCATTACGCCGTGGAACGGGCGCGGATCATCATCGAACACGAGCGGCAGGAACGATCGGTCGCCTTCCCACATCGGCAGTGTGGGAAGCGACGGATCGTTCAGCACGCGGCGGCGCGGTATCCAGTGCAGTTCGCCCTCAGGGTTTGATGGCGGGGGAGTGCCTTCCCATCCGGTGATGAGAAAAATGAATCCGAGCCAGTCTTCGAGGTTCGGGCCGAAGCCTGGCCAGTTGACCGTGCCGCGCAAACTCATTGCAGTTACAACGATCTCGGCTTCTTCATACAACTCACGAATCATGCCGCCAGCCACATCCTCGTTGTCCTCGAGCTTGCCGCCCAAGCCGTTGAACTTTCCGAGGTGATCGTCATTCGTTCGGGCCGTGCGGTGCACCATGAGTACCGAGTCAGTCTTGGCGTCAAGCACGTAGCCCAGCGTGCCGATGATGGGGGCGTAAGGCACTTAGCCCACGGCGACGCGCGCCGCGACTTCGGTCATAGTGTCCACACCACGTCGCAGCTCTTCGTCGCTGATGCGCTCGAACTCACCAGACTCGGTGACCAAGAGATCCGACACCGTCATGATGCCAAGCGCCGCGATCTTGCGCAGCGCCGCAACGGTGTAAAGCGTGGCCACTTCCATCTCGATGCCGAGGTGACCGCGGGCCGCAAGACGGCCGAATCGCCCCTGGTCCGGGTCATAAAATACATCGCTGCTGGCCACCAGTCCGACGTGGAGGGGGAGTCCCTTGGCCTTCACTGCCTTGACGGCTGCCTCCAGCAGACCCCAGTCAGCGGTGGGGGAATGCGCCTCACCCATGGTGTAGGTGGATGTGGTGGAATCGAGCGCCGTTGCGGCCATGGCAATGATGACGTCGGCCATCCGCATCGACGACACCAACGCGCCGCAGGTACCGATGCGCACGATGCGGGTGGCACCCAGCTGGATCAGTTCCTCGTAGTAGATGGCCGCGGACGGCCCGCCCATACCGACGCCCTGCACGCTGAGTGCCTTGCCCTCGAACAGGCCGGTGTAGCCGAGCATTCCTCGCTGGTCGTTGACCTGCTTGGCGCCGGTCAGGAAGGTCTTGGCGATGTGCTCGGCTCGCTTCGGGTCGCCGGGGCACAGCACGGCAGGGGCGTAGTCACCAAGCGTCGCTCGAATATGAATCGGCATGGCGACAACTTAGGACATGCCGTCGTGGCGTGGCTTCTTGGCGGGAGCTTTCGGGTGAGGACGGCGAACGTTGGAGTCGGCCCGGCGGAGGGTGACGATGGCGTCGAGGCCACCGCCCGGCTTGGCCTCAAGCCTGATGCTCCCTTTGTCGGCGGCGAGCATGCTTGCGGCTATGGAGAGCCCGAGGCCGGTCCCGCCGAAACCGTCGGTTTGGCTCGGGTCGGCCCGCCAGAAGCGGTCAAACGCGCGGGCCCGTTCTGCCGGGGTGAGGCCGGGTCCGTTGTCGACTATGTGAATATCGATGACGTCGCTGAACGGCTTGGCGACCAATTGCACTCGTGGTTGCGCGCCGTCGGACTTGCTGAGCGCATCGAACGCGTTGGCGATGAGGTTATCCAGCACCTGCGAGAACCGGTCCGGGTTGGCCACCACGATCAACTCGGGTGAACAGGTCATACCCAGGGTGATGGACCGCTCAGTCGCAAATGGTTCCCAGTCGTTGATGCGCGTTTGCAGCAACGATTCCAACACCATTGGTTGGCTGTCGTTCCAGGTGGTGGGGCGGTCGGCGCGAGCAAGCGTGAGAAGCCCGTCAACCAGTCGGGACAAGCGGTCGGTTTGATCGAGAGCGTTTTCCAGATCGTCCTGGCCGGCCTCCGTCACTTCTGACTCCATACTCTCCAAACGCAGCCGCAATCCGGTGAGCGGTGTACGCAGTTGATGCGAAGCATCGGCGACGAAGGTTTGTTGACGCTTCACCAGTCGCTCCAGCCCTTCGGCGGTCGTGTTGAACGCATTGCGCAACGAGGCAACCTCCGGTGGACCACCCATGTCGGGGGCGCGGCGGTCGAGCTGGCCGCTGCCGAAGTCAGCCGCAGCTCGTTCGAGTGCCTTTATCGGGCGGGCAATTGATCGGGAGAGCACCACGCCCAACGCAGCCACCAGCGCCAACGAGATCAGCCCTGTCACGCCGATAATGAGCCAGTAACGATTGATGTCAGCCCTGGTTGCGTCGCTCGGGAACGTCAGTCGTACAGCGCCGATGATGGTGCCATTTCGCACGACCGGTGCTACCACGAACGTCAACTTCTTCCCGAGCGTGTTGGACAGTCGTTCGCCGGTCTGGACAGTTCGTTCGGCGAAGAGCGCAGCGATCTCCGGTCGATCAGCCATATTGTTGGCCGGGCCGACCAGCGTCGCCTGCTGGCTATCGAGCACCACGGTGCCATCACTGGTGACGGCGACGACTCGTAGTTCGCTGTTCGCGGTGAAGGTCCGGACCCACTCCTCGTTGGCCGGTTCGGGTGTTCCCTGGTCGACCGATTCCTCCACCTGACTAGCGATCAAAAACGCTCGTTGCACAAGGCTGTTGGTCAACTCCTGTCGCTTTTGGCGCTGGAACGTCGCTCCCATCGGGATCGTGAGGATCACCAGCACCGTCAGCGTGATGGCGAGGTAGCTCGCCAGGAGCCTTCGGGTCACTCGATCGGTCGAAGTCGGAAACCGACACCGCGGACGGTCTCAATCCACGCAGTGTCACCCAGCTTTTTACGCAGCGATGCAATGTGGACGTCGAGGGTCTTGGTGGGTCCGTACCAGTGGCTGTCCCACACCTGGTCGATGATCTCGCCCCGAGTGCGAAGCGCGCCGGGGTCCTCCGCCAGAATGGCGAGCAGATCGTATTCCTTCGGCGTGAGGATCAACTCGACCGCACGCAACAGAACCCGGTGTGATCGACGGTCAAGGGTGAGGACGCCGAGACGCTGGACGTTGTCGGCCTCGGCGCCGCTGGCCACCCCATCGGCATCGGGAGGGGCAGCGTTGGTGCGCCGCGTGACTGCCCTGATACGAGCGATGAGCTCTCGACTTCCGAACGGCTTGACGACGTAGTCATCGGCGCCGAGCTCGAGACCTAAAACGCGGTCGATCTCCTCGCCTCGCGCCGTGAGGACGATGATGGGCGTGGCCGATGTCGAGCGCAGTGATTTGCACACATCGAGTCCGTCCATGTCGGGAAGACCGAGGTCAAGCAGAACAAGATCGGCGGGTTCGGCCGTAAGGGCTGCGGTGCCGGTAGACACCCACGTCACCTCGTAGCCGTCGCGTTCGAGGGCGCGCTGTAGCGGCTCGCCAATGGCCCTGTCATCTTCCACCAGCATGATCCGCACAGGAATACCCTTACACGAAAAGGTCCGCTGTGCAGGGAATTCACTGATTCCTTACCTTGACTTGGTCTGGTCTTGTGACGGTGTCTCATAGAGTTGGCGCATGCCATCGCGCCGAAAACTGCTGGTCGTTGCCACGATCTGCGGCATTGTGATGGTTTCCGGCGCCGCCGCCGCTGCCAACGCTGCGCTCCTGAGCCAGGTCGGTGAGAGCAAGCAGCTTCCCACGGGCAAGCTGGCGCTCCCCCGCTCATCGCCACAAACGACGGTCGTAGACCCCGGCGAAGAGCCCGCAGATTCGTCGGTCCAACTGGTAACGACGCTCGCCACCACGACCACCACGACCAGCCCCGTCCTTGCCACCTCCGCAAGCACGGTGGCCGAGTCGACCGCAGTTCCCGACGGCGCGCCAGACGTGCCCGGAAAATCGTCGGCCCCCACCACAACACGGAAGTCCTCCTCGATCCCGGCTTCGCCCAATGAGGTTGTAGGCCGTCAGGTGACCGCGCCCTCGTCGCCCACTCCCGTGGGAACTCCGGTGCGGGGTACGTCCTCAGCCACGTCAACGGCGCCTCCCGCCCGGCCCGCGTCCACGCCACCTCGCACGAACGCCCCTGAGCCAGAGCCAGTTGCGTCGGCGTCGCCGGCCACCACGGCCCAACAACGGCCCGCCTCCACGCCGCCCACCAGCCGGTCGAGCACCACGTCGACGACCCATCCTGACGACGACGGCACACGCGAACACCCAGACGACTGATTTCTCTGTCGGCTGGGCTCGCGTTCTAGTGTCGTGACATGTTGCGTCCTGAAAGCTGGACCAGACCAGCGGGTGTGAGTCCCGTCCGGGTAGGCGCCGACGCGCCCGGTAGCAGGCCCCGGTTCGTGATTGAGAGGTCGCGGGCTGAGCGGGGTGTCGAAAGCCTCTTTATGGAGG
>JANNZM010000150.1:0-13678 GCA_031410595.1 Actinomycetes bacterium
GACTCGATGCACTACTCCGTCACAATGGCTGCGGTCGGGCGAACCATCCAGCACCACCTGTCAGCGACCCTGCAGCGGGTGCCGTAAGTCCCCGCAGGACGCTCGTTGACACCAACGTGTTCGGTCCCGAACGCTACGCTCGCCGGCGGAGGTGTCCGGGTACCTGGTGGGCTCCGCCGCCTTCAAAGCGGTTGGGAAGGGCGAACCCCTTCCGGCGGGTTCGATTCCCGTCCACCTCCGCCATAAAAGCCCTTGTCAGGGCATGTTTTCACGCTGGCGTGGTCACGCCGTGGTCACAGAATTTCGAACACCTTCGAGCGGTGTGACATATCCTTTGACCTGACCGTTGGCTTGGCGAAGGTACATGGTTACTGGTTCGTGCTGGGCGTCGCGGGAGCTGACCGCCGCCATTTCGCTGTTGCAGGGCTCAGCGGGCATTGATGCCCTGAGTCCGATGAGCGAGGGGTGGCCTTGACGATTGCTTCTCGGCTTCGGCTGCCGTCAAGGCGAGGTTTTCGCTTGGGTTGGTTGGCAGGATTCCCGTCCGCGTCGGCCGCGAAATCGGGCGGTCGGGTTGAGGGTGACGCGCTGGACGGTCTGTCTCAATATTTTCGCCGGTCGCGGATCGCGGTGGCGCTCGTGTAGTAGCACAGGCTCTCGTGCTCAGAACGGGGGGTGGCTCGCGTTCAGAACGTAAGTGCGCTCGCGTTCAGAACGTGAAGGTGCTCGCGTTGAGAAACGATCATGTACACTCGATGCTATGTCTCAGGGCTCGCTCATCGAGCGGCGCATCATGCCGGTGCTCATCGAGCGGATGCGAGAGTCGCCTGTGGTTGCGCTGCAAGGAGCGCGATCTGTCGGTAAGTCGACCGTGCTGCGGCTCATCGCCGACCATCACCAAGTGGGAGTTATCGATCTCGACAACGAGACACAGCGGGCCCTGGCGGAAGCTTCGGCGACGGACGTTGTCGAGGGGCAACCGCCGGTCTGCATCGACGAGTACCAGCGTGTACCAGCGGTATTGCAAGCGATCAAAGCTCAGCTCAACCAGCGCCACGAGAACGGCCGGTATCTACTCACCGGGTCGTCATCGTTCTGGGCGCTACCTCGCGGCACCCAGTCGCTCACAGGTCGCTTGCACCTCTTGGAGATCATGCCTTTGACGCAAGGTGAGATCGACGCGGTGCACGAGGACTTCCTCGTGGTCGCAATGAGTGACCCCGACCGCCTCCGCACCGGCCGGACGACGGGTACGTCGCGCAGCGAGTACGCAGAACGCATCTGCCGCGGCGGGCTGCCACTCGCTATCGCCGCTTCCGGCCGGGCACGTGATCGGTTCTTCCGGTCGTACGTGGGTGCCGAACTTGCCCGAGACGTGCTCGATCTCGCCAATATCCGTCAAGTCAACGTGCTGCCCCTGTTGCTCGATCGACTTGCCGGCCAGTCCGCCCAGTTGTTGAACGTCGCCAAAGCCGGTGCTGCGGTCGGACTTGAACAACGAACTGCTGACAACTATGTCCGGTTGCTTGAGGCGTTGTTCCTCGTCCGCAAGCTTCCGGCTTGGGGTCGCACTTTGCGGGCCCGGGCGGCCAAGGCACCGAAACTGCATCTCGTCGACTCCGGCCTCGCTGCCCATTTGATGGGGATCAACGCGCAGAAGCTCGAACGCCGCGATGCGGCCGCCCTCGTCGAATTCGGGCACCTTCTGGAAACCTTCGTTGTCGGCGAACTACTCAAGCAGGCTTCATGGCATGACGATATCGATCACGTCGGGCACTGGCGGACCAGCGACGGAGCCGAGGTCGACCTGGTCATCGAAACCTTCGACGGGGACGTCGTCGCGTTCGAAGTAAAGGCGCACCAAGAAGCTGGAGGACGTGACGCGTCCGGGCTGCGAATACTTCGCGACAGCCTCGGTGAACAGTTCCGCGCCGGATTCATTCTCAACACTGGCCCAGTCGCTTATCGCCTCGAAGACCGTATCCACGTTTGCCCAATCGACCGACTCTGGCACCCGTCCAGCGCGTGGACATGACACCCTGCAAATCGTTGGTGGTTGCCAGCCCGACATGAGCGTCGCAGCGATAGTCGAACATCGGGCCCGGCCGATTCATACGAGGGCGCTGCGGCTAGCAATCGGCACTGAGCCTTTGCTCGGCGATCCCGAGTGCCCAACTGGGGCCACAGTGCAGCGTCCCAGCATCGATACAAACCCGCCCGGCTCCTGGCCAGTTATCGGGCACTTCGCGTTTGAGCGGGGTGTAGGTATCGCCTGATGCGGTACAGGGGGTCCGACCAAGCTGGTGACTCTCCACGTCTACCGGCTGAAGGCTGGCCTCTGTGATCACGCGCCCAGTCACGAGCGGCCACGCTCACAATCCCCCAAGGACACGGCATCGTATTCACCACCCGTGACCGCAATCCGGCCGACTCCCGGCTGATGTATCGCGGCCCCGATGCGCCACGGCGTCAGCACCCTGCACAGCGGATTGCGGTACATTGGGACTCGTCTTCAACGACGCCAAGTAGTGGTCGTCGACTCCTCGCTTCCGAGCGGCAGCCATCCATTCACACTGATCGCCGCCGGTGGAGCCCCGAACCTCAGCCCGACCAGGGGAACGCTCGGCGGTTACATTTCGGCTCTCAATGTCGATGCGTCTGAGCCACCTGTGGTTGAGTGTCTCGACCGTCCCGACTCGGCACCCGACGGCAGCCGGAGGATCAAGTCGATTCGCTGATTGCCGACCTGTTCCTCATCGCCGAGGGGCCAACCACGTCGAGACAAGCGTCTCGACGCTGTGCCCGAGTCGATTGAGCAGCACCGGCACCGATCTCGATCTGTGCTGATTCGCCTAGGGGCAAACCCGGTGCGGAGCCATGCAGTCGCGGGTCTACGACTGTCGCAATGCGGCCGCATCGGCTTCTAGCCGACCGACTCAAGCGCCCGATGCCATGAGCGCGCCCAGTTCGATCCACTCGTACGGGTGTTATTACGAGTTCGGAAGAGAGGTTCAAGAGCGAAGTGTCCCCTTCAAGATCGATGGCTACTGTTCGATACGTCGGAGAGCTCGACGTGGCCGGTGGGAGATCCATCCGGTAGCCACGTGGCCATCGATTCGTGCCGGAAGAGCTGGTCGAGGACCATGAACGCGGCGCCGATCATCCCGCTCTGCCCGCTGAGTATGGACCGCAAGATTCGTAGGTCCCGCGTCGCCAACGGCGGCGATCGTTCGTAGACGGCGTGACGTATCGCCGCCAGCAGCCCATCGCCGGCGCGTGCAACCCCGCCCCCGATCACCAGGACCCCCGGGTTGAAGAAGCTCACCACAGTCGCCAAGGCGTGACCGATCCGATACCCCGCAGTGGACAGGATCTCGACGCTCGCGGCGTCGCCGCTCTGCGCTCCTTCGCCGACGTCCGCGGCGTCGATCTCACCCTTGGCCGTAAGGATGGTCGTCAGGAATACGCTTCGGCCGGCGCGCGCAGCGTCGATGCCATCGCGGGCGATTGCTGCGCCACCCGCCAGAGCCTCGAGACAGCCGATCTTTCCGCAACGGCACACCGTGGTCGGATCGGAGCTGATGGCTATGTGTCCGATGTCGCCAGCACTGCCTTGCGCGCCACGGTGCAGATGGCCACCGGACACGAGCCCTGACCCGATGCCAGTGCCGATCTTGATGAACACCATTTCGGATTCGCCCAGACCGGCACCGGCGCGTAGCTCGCCGAGTGCCATGACGTTGGCATCGTTGTCGACCCACACCGGTGACTTGAATCGTTGCGAGATCTGCTGGCGAACTGGGTAACCATCCCACCCTGGCATGATCGGCGGTGAGATCGGCCGCCCGGTGGCGAACTCGACCGGTCCTGGTACACCGATGCCGATTCCCCATAGCGCGAGACCCTGCACGGCCGGCGATGTGAGCATCTGATCGAAGAGCTGCTCCACGCGCTCCAGCGTGGCTGCACCGCCGAGGGCGACCTTCCAGGGCTCCTCGTACTTGACGAGCAGACGACCGGACAGATCAGTACAGCCGACGCTGATGCTCGTCGCCCCGATATCAGCGACGAGGACGATGCCGGTCTCCGCCCGGAATCTCAGCTGGCGCGGCTGGCGTCCGCCGATCGACGGCCCGAGTCCGCTCTCGGCGACGAGTCCACGGTCGATCAGTTCGTTGACTCGATTGGTCACCGCCGTGCGACCGAGTCCGGAGAGATGGGCAAGTTCTTGACGAGTACCGGCGCGTCCGCTTCGGATCAGCTCGAGCAGTGTGACCACACCTTCGAGTTGATCGTCTGGATAGGTCGAGGGGGTGGTGAAGTCACTCATCGGCGCAGCCGATGTTAGGTGAGAAGGTCCCACAGCGGTGCACCGTCCGCCAAGCAGCCGACGCCGAACAGTTGGTCGAGAACCATGTGCGCGGTGCCGATGGCTGCGCCGAATTGACCCAACGTCGTGCTGACGACTCGCAGGTCGCGGGTCGCCAACGGAGACGAGCGCAAGTAGACCTGTTGACGGATCGTGGCCAGAAACGAGTCACCGGCACTTGTCACAGCACCGCCGAGGACGACCAGCGACGGGTTGTAGATGTTGACGATCGTCGCGAGCACGTCTCCGATGTGGCGGGCCGCCGTCGTGAGCAACGTCGTGCATGCGCCGTCGCCGTGAGCGGCGCCGTCGATGACGTCGGAAACGACGATTGGGCGATCCTCGGCAGCAATGGCGGCCAGGAACGGTGAGCTGCCGTCGGCCGCAGCCGATGAAGCGTCGCGCACGATGGCCGCGCCGCCGGCGACGGCCTCGAGGCAACCAGTTCGACCGCAGCGACAAACGACGGCGAGCGCGGTGCCGATTACGGGTACGTGACCGACATCGCCGGCGCTTCCTTGGGCACCGCGGTGGATGTGCCCCTCGGAGATCAGACCGGCGCCGATGCCTGTACCGATCTTCAAGACGACGATGTCACGCTCGCCCACGGCTGCGCCGGCACGGAGCTCTCCGAGCGCCATGACGTTGACGTCGTTGTCGACCCACACGGGAGCGTCGAACACCGCGCCGAGTCGCGTTCGTACGTCGTAGCCGTCCCAACCGGGCATGATCGGTGGCGATGTTGGCCGTCCGGTGGCGAACTCGACTGGACCCGGCAGGCCGACGCCGACACCCCAGGCTCTTCGACCGGCTGCCTTGGTCTGCACGCTGCGCATCGCCTCGACGACATGGTTGAGTGATTCTTCAGGACCCGCCTCGATGTGCCATGCGCCACCCGCCGTTGCCAGCATCTTGCCCGTGAGATCGGTCACCCCGACCGTGACGGCAGTAGCACCGAATTCGGCCACCAGAAGCACTCCGGCGTCGGCGTTGAAGCGCAGTTCGCGCGGTGCTCGTCCGCCGTTGCTGCTGGTGGTCTCACCATCGATCAACAAGCCCACGTCGATCAGTTCGCGAATGCAGCGGCTGACGACGGTACGCCCGAGATTCCCGATCCGACTGAGTTCGCTGCGGGTGTGCGCCTGACTGGTTCGGATCAAGTGCAAGACCGTGCTCGTGGCGTCATCGTCTGCGGTGGCACCATTTGCTCTCAAGAGGCCCTCCATGGATCGTGTCGAACGGTGATCTGTATGTTATCGGTTGACTTATGTTTGTAACAAGCATAACATGGTTGATGACGGCACTGTTCGGCTGTCGAAGTGACCGAGGGAGTCAGAGCATGCGTTTGGGCTATTGCACGATCACGTGGGGTGGCGTTGTCGGCGACCCCGTCGGGGTCACCAGCGTCAAAAACCTCTTCTACCGAGTCAACGGGTCGATGGAGCAGGCGATCAGCGACATCGCGGCCGAGGGTTTCGAGGGCGTGGAAATGTTCGACGGCAACGTCAACGACTACGCCGACCGGCCCGACGATCTGCGCAACGCACTCGATACGGCCGGCGTGCAGTTGGTCAGCGTGTATACCGGCGCCAACTTCATCTACGACGAGATCCGTGCCGACGAGCTGAGCCGCATCGAACGGGCCGCGGATCTGGCCGCGCAGTTTGGTGCCGAGGCGCTGGTCGTCGGCGGAGGGGCGCAGCGCGCTGCCGGTATCCGACCGTCCGACTACGACCGACTCGGCGTCGCTCTCAACCAGGTCTGCGAGATCGCCGAAGCACGCGGCCTTCATGCCTGTTACCACCCACACCTCACGACCATCGTCGAGAACCCCGAGCAACTCGACCTATTGATGGCGCGCAGCCGTATTGGGTTCTGCCCCGACACCGCCCACCTGATGGCCGGTGGCGGTGATCCGGCAGCACTCATTCGCCGTTACCCCGAACGGGTTCGCCACGTGCACCTCAAGGACTTCATCCCCGAACCGTTCGGTTTCCACCCACTGGGTCACGGCAACGTCGACTTCGACGACGTCATTTCGGCGCTCAAAGAGGTCGGCTACGACCGCTGGCTGATGGTTGAGCTCGACAGCTACGACGGTGACCCACGCGAGGCCGCCCGCATCAGCCGCGCCGAGTTGGCCCGACTGCTCGGCTGAGCAAACCCGCCAAACCCCATCTCATCTCGAAATCCAACACACCAACTTCAACACAGCAGCTTCAACACACCAACCTCAACACAGGAGATCAACACCGTGAATCGTCGCCGTACCCTGTCGTCAGCCCTAGCTGCGACGCTCCTCCTCACCATGACCGCGTGCGGTAGCTCTACAAGCTCATCCACGACGACCGCTAAATCCGCTGGGGGCAGCACAGCGGCAGCCGCCACTGGCAGCACCACGGCCGCCGCCGCTGGCAGCACCACGGCCGCCGCCGCTGGCAGTAAGTGTGACCCGGCAATTCTCAGCAAGATTCAGACCTCGATCGACGCCGCCCAGAGCAAAGCGCAGTCGAAAGGCCCCAATGGCGAGACAGCGAAGCCGGCCAGCGACGTGACCCTGACCGACGCCGAGATCGCCAAGGTCAAGGCGATGAACGCCACAGCGGCGATCGTCTTCCACACCAAAGCATCCGATTGGTCGACTGCGCAGGAAACTGGCCTCAAGACCGAATTCGCACGTCTCGGCATCACGGTCACCGATGTCACCGATGCTGGCTTCAAGGCCGACCAACAGATCATCGACATCGAGACCGTCAGGGCCAAGAAGCCGTCCATCATGGTGTCGATTCCCGTTGACGCTGCCGCCACCGCCGCCGCATACAAGGCCGTCGCCGCCGCCGGCACGAAGTTGGTGTTCATGGACAACATCGCGGCCGGATTGAAGCAGGGCACTGACTACGTGTCGGTCGTCTCGGCCGACAACTACGGCAACGGAGTCGTCTCGGCTCATCTGATGGCCAAGGCATTGTGCGGAAAGGGCAAAATCGCAACGGTCTTCCACGGTGCTGACTTCTTCGTCACCAAACAGCGTCACGAGGGCTTCGCGAACACGATCAAGTCCGACTATCCCGGCATCCAGATCGTCGATGAGAAGGCTATCGACGGTGCCGACTTCGCCACTCTCGCCCAGGACGCAACCAACGCCATCCTCGCCAAGAACCAGGACCTGCAGGGCATCTGGGCGGTATGGGACACGCCCGGCGAAGGTGTGCTCGCAGCGATCAACTCCAACAGCCGCAAGGACGTGATCGTTATCACCGAAGACTTGGGCAAGCCGGTCGCCCTTGAGATGGCCAAGAACGGCCAGGTGAAAGGCCTCGGCGCCCAGCGGCCCTACCAAGCGGGCATCACCGAGGCCCGCCTCGG
Source organism: Actinomycetes bacterium (assembly GCA_031410595.1). Lineage (GTDB taxonomy): Bacteria > Actinomycetota > Acidimicrobiia > Acidimicrobiales > Ilumatobacteraceae > JANMCE01. The sequence goes on from JANNZM010000150.1 coordinate 7,736, forward strand.
CGCCTATGGCCTGCTCGGTAAGACCGCTCCCGACTACGTCGCCCTGCCTGCCCTCGCCGTCGACCACGACAACGTGTTGAAGTCGTGGAAGGACGTGTACTTCCAGGACGCGCCGGCCGACATCGCCAGCGCATTCAAGAAGTGATGGATATGAGCGAGCCCCGTTCCCTCAACGTCGGTCTCATAGGCGCAGGCTTCATGGGCAAGGCCCATTCACTCGCCTACGCCGCCATGCCAATGTTCTTCTGGCCCGCTCCCGCCATCCCCGTGCGCAAGGTCATTGCTGATGTCAGCGATGTCCTTGCCGTCGAGGCCGCGGCCCGCTATGGCTTCCAGTCATCAACGGCAGATTGGCGCACGATCGTCGACGACCCGTCGATCGACATCATTGACATCGCCACCCCCAACAATGCTCACGCCGAAATCGCCATTGCCGCCGCCGCCGCCGGCAAGCACATCATTTGTGAAAAGCCCCTGGCCCGCACCAGCAGCGAAGCGAAGGCGATGTACGACGCGGTCCGCAACGCCGACATCGTTCACATGGTGGCCTTCAACTATCGCCGCACGCCGGCGGTGGCGCTCGCCAAGCGGTACATCGAAGAGGGCGCGATCGGCAAGGTCCTCAACTTCCGCGGCACCTACCTCCAGGACTGGTCGGCCGATCCAAATGGTCCGCTGTCATGGCGCTTCATGGAGTCCGTTGCCGGATCGGGCGCGCTCGGCGACATCGGCACCCACGTGATCGACATGGCCCGCTACCTGGTCGGTGACATCAGCGCGGTCAACGCGATGCTCACCAACTGGGTGCCCGAGCGTCCCCTGCAGAGCGGTGGCGCCGACAAGCTCGGCGCGTCCGACAAGAACGCCTCCGGCCCGAAGGGAGTCGTCGACGTCGACGACGAAGTAATGACCATGCTGCGCTTCGCCAACGGTGCGGTCGGGTCGTTGGAGGCCACCCGCAATGCGTGGGGTCGCAACAACTACCTGACCTTCGAGATCCACGGCACCGAAGGTTCGATCCTGTTCGACTACGAGCACCGTGACCAACTTCAGGTGTGCTTCGCGGGCGACGGCGGCGACCCCGGTGATCGGCGCGGCTTTCGCACCATATTCACCGGACCAAGCCATCCGTACGGTGATGGTCTGTGGCCGATCCCCGCGCTCGGCATTGGGTACGGCGAGACGAAGATCATTGAGACGTACGACTTGTGCAAAGCCATCGTCAACGGTACGGCGGTCAGTCCCGACTTCAGCGACGGCTACCAGATCGCCCTGATCTGCGACGCCGTCACCGAATCCTCGGCGAAGGAAAGCTGGGTGTCGGTTCCAACCGTCGGCGACGCCACCGGAGCCCAGTGATGGCAGACCATCGCGATGACGGGACCAACTCCCTCGGCCCCGTCATCGCCATGGCGAACATTTGCAAGTCGTTCAACAACAACGTCGTACTCGACAACGTCGACTTCGAATTGCTGCGCGGTGAGGTGCACGTGCTCGCCGGCGGAAATGGCGCCGGCAAGTCGACCTTGATGAAGATCTTGCAGGGCGTGTACTCGATGGACTCCGGCTCTATCGAGATCAACGGTCAGCCGGTGAACATCGGTTCGATCCACGGGGCCAGGGCCGCCGGCATTGGGATGGTCTTCCAGGAGTTCAGCCTCGTCCCAACACTCAGCGTCGCCCGAAACGTGTTCCTCGGCAACGAGCGACGCTCATCGCTCGGCTTCCTGGACGACACTGACAGCGTCGAACGAACTCGCGCTGTGTTCGCCGACATGGGCGTGGAAATCGACCCGACGATCACGATGGGCAACCTCGGCACCGCCTACTGGCAGCTCACTGAGATCGCCAAGGCGATAGCTCAAGACGCCAAAGTGTTGATCCTCGATGAGCCAACCGCCAGCTTGGCCAAACACGAAGTCGACGCCCTTTTTGCCTTGGTGGACCGGCTCACCGACAACGGGATCTCGGTGATCTACATCAGCCACCGCATGGACGAGATCTTCCGCATCGGTGACCGCATCACGGTGCTACGCGACGGTCAACGCGTGCTCACCTCGCCGCTCGTCGATCTCACCGCAGGGGACGTCGTGCATGCCATCGTCGGTCGCAAGGTCGAGGGTGCATTCGAGTGGAAGCCGCGGTCGGTCGATCGCAGCGGGGCGCCGCTGCTGGACGTGCGCCACCTGAACGTTGGCACACGAGTGCGTGACGTGTCATTCACGGCCCATCGCGGTGAAATCATCGGCCTCGCCGGGTTGATGGGCGCAGGCCGAACGGAACTCGCCCGAGCATTGTTCGGCATAGACCACATCGATACGGGTGAAGTGCTGATCGGCGGACAGCGGGTGCACCTGACCAACTCGGGCAACGCTATCGCAGCCGGTGTTGCCTTGATCCCCGAGGACCGTCGAGAACAAGGATTGGTGCTGGAGCACTCGGTGCGCGACAACCTCTTGCTCACGCTGCTCCGCAGATTCCGCCGCGGCCCATTGCTGAACGACCGCAAAGGCTCGGCAATTGCCGCGGAACTGATTGACAAGCTGTCGGTGAAGACGGCGTCACCGAAGCTCACCGTCGGTCGCCTATCCGGTGGCAACCAGCAGAAGGTAGTCATCGGCAAATGGCTCGGTACCGATCCCGACATTTTGATCATGGATGAACCGACCGCCGGTGTCGATATCGGCACCAAGACGGAGATCGTCGAGCGAATCCGCGCGCTTGCCGATCTCGGCAAAGTCGTCATCGTCATCTCATCCGAACTACCGGAGCTACTTGCCGTAGCCGACCGGGTTCTCGTGCTGCGCGCCGGGGCAATCGATCGCACAATCGAGCGAGTCGACATCGCCGACGAACACGCACTCCAACTAGCGATCCAAGGAGTAGCTGCATGACTGATCTGAGCACCGGACAGACAACCACACGGCCCGCCGGTCGTATCCCCGCATTGCTGAGACGCTCCGGTGCCGACTGGCGTCAATACGTCATCTACATCGGCTTTGCGGCCATCTTCGTGATCTTCGCCCTCACCCTCAACGACAAGGGGTTTCTGCAGAGCAACAACCTGTTAAACATCCCCCGACAAGCCTCAGTGGTCGCAGTTGCCGCAGTAGCCATGACCTTCGTCATCGCGTGCGCCGAGATCGACTTGTCCGTCGGCTCACTGGCTGGCCTCGCCGGCATTGCCGCAGCGTTCGGGTCTCACCACGGTGGTTTGGTGATGGCCATCCTCGCCGCGCTGGGGGTCGGACTGTTGATCGGGACGATCAACGGTCTGTTGGTGACCATCGTCGAGATCCCGTCGTTCCTGGTCACGTTGTCAATGTTGTGGATGATCCGCGGTTTCGGGCAGTGGCGTACGTCGGCAAAGGGGCAACCGATCGCAGCCGCGGCCTTTAAAACGATCTTCGGCTCGAACTCGATGCGCATCGTGTGGCTGGTTGTCTTCGCGGTGATCGGCACGATCGTTTTGAACAAGACCCGCGCCGGCCGATTCGTACTCGCCACCGGCGGCAATCGCACCGCCGCCGAGTTCAGCGGCATATCGACCAAGCGAGTCAAGTTCTGGATCTTTGTCGCCTCCTCGGTGTGCGCGTCCTTCGCTGGCATGATCCTGGCCGCCAACCTCAACAACACCGGCAAGTACGAATACGGCAATGGTCTGGAACTCAGCGTCATTGCGGCGGTGATCCTGGGGGGCACCAGCCTGTTCGGTGGCAAAGGTTCGGTCCCTGGCACGATCTTCGGGGCGCTGTTCGTGCAGTTGATCGGCAACGGATTGTTGCTGACCGGCCTGGAGAGCTCGCAGCTCGACATCATCAAGGGTGGGATCATCGTCGTTGCCGTGGCGTTGCGTCGCGACCGCAAGGGTGTGCGTTGATGCCGCCACAACTTCGTTCGGGCATCGTCGGGACCGGCTTCATCGGTGAAGTTCATTCCCGGGCAGTGCGCGCCGCTGGCGGAATCGTCGTCGGTGTGGCCGCCGCGACGCACGAGTTGGCGATACAAGGGGCCGCGAAGGTCGGTGCTTCGTGGGCCGCCGAATCTGCTGCGGCGCTGATCGAGAGCGACGACATCGATGTGGTGCACGTGTGCACCCCGAACGCGCATCATCTGGCAATCGCCGAGCTGGCGCTGAAGGTCGGCAAACCAGTGATCTGTGAGAAGCCGTTGGCGTTGTCGGGTGACGACGCCCAATACCTTGTTGACCTCGCCGCGTCCAACGACGTTGTCACCGGCGTGCCCTTCGTGTACCGCTTCTACCCGTCCGTGCGTGAAGCCCGCGCTCGCATCTCCGCCGGTGATGCCGGAAACCTGCGGGTTATGCACGGCTCGTACCTTCAGGACTGGCTATCTAGCTCAGTTGACGGCAACTGGCGCATCGACCCGTCGATCGGCGGGCCGTCGCGGGCGTTCGCCGACATCGGTGTGCACTGGTGCGACCTGATGGAGTTCACTACCGGCCACCGCATCGTCCGGCTGTCGGCGCGGCTGGTCACGGCGTTCGCGCAGCGCGGTGCCCAGGAACGGTTCGATGTCACGACCGAGGACGCCGCGACCGTGATCTTCGAGACCGACCGTGGTGCAATCGGCTCGGTCGTCGTAAGCCAGGTCTCGCCGGGCCGCAAGAACCGTCTGTGGTTCGAGTTCGACGGCGCCGACGCTTCATACGCGTTCGATCAAGAGATGCCCGACAGCCTGTGGATCGGCGGCCGAGCCAGCAACCAGACGATAATGCGCTCGCCGGACACCCTGAGCACCGAGGCAGCCCGCTATAGCGTGCTGCCGTCAGGACACCCGCAGGGTTACCAGGACTGCTTCAATGCTTTCGTGTCCGACGTGTACGCCCGGGTTCTCGGCCATGCCAGCGCGGAGGGCCTGCCGACGTTCAGTGACGGCCTGCGGGCCGCCAGACTGACGGACGCGGTCCTGTGTTCCGCAGCAACTGATTCGTGGGTAGAGGTCTCACTGTGAAACTCGGATTCCTGACGGCATGCATGCCCAACCGCTCGCTCGCCGCCATCGCCTCGTGGGCGGCCGGCCACGGCTATGACGCGCTCGAGGTCGCCGCCTGGCCCGACCTTGGCGACCGTCCATTCACGGCCACGCACCTGAATGTCGATGGTTTCACCGACGGTGATGCCGAGGCGACAAAGGAGTTGTTCGCCAAGCATTCCCTGACCCTGTCCTCGGTGGCCTTCTACGACAACAACCTGCACCCTGACGCTGCCGAGCGCAAGGCGATCAACGCGCACGTCCTGTCGTGCATCGATGCCGCAGCCCTCCTCGGCTGCCTGACAGTCGGCACATTCATCGGTCGCGACTGGACCAAGTCGGTGGCTGACAACCTGCGCGAAGCGGCCGAGGTGTTCAAGCCTCTCGTCGACCGCGCCGGTGAGCGCAACGTGAAGTTGATCATCGAGAACTGCGTCATGGAGGGCTGGCACCCCGACGGCTACCCAGGCAACTTGGCGTACTCGCCCGAATTGTGGGAGTGGATGTTCTCCATCGGGCTGTACCTCAACTACGACCCGTCGCACCTGGTTTGGATGGGCATCGACCCGGTCGAGGCCGTCAAGCCGTACATCGACAAGATCCCCCACGCTCAAGCCAAAGACATCGAGCTATTCCCAGAGCTGCGTAACCGGTACGGCTGGCCCGGCAAAGCCGTCACGCGCGACAACCCGTGGGATGTCGGCTGGTGGCGTTACCGAGTACCCGGCCTCGGCTCGGTCGACTGGGCCAAGCTGATCGACGCGCTCTACATCGGGGGCTTCGACGGCGTGCTGTCGATCGAGCACGAGGACCCGATGTGGGGTGGAACGCCCGAGAAGGTCGAGGCAGGCCTCGAAGTCGCACGGCGAACGCTGCGTCCACTGATGGTGGTGTGAGATGCGCACTGAGCAAATCGTGCTGGTCGCAACCTTCCACGCTCGTCCGGAG
>JANNZM010000151.1:0-55962 GCA_031410595.1 Actinomycetes bacterium
AGCCACCCTCGATACCCCACGAGGTGATGGTGTCGGCGACACGGTCGATGACCTGACGCAGCGAGGTCTCGCGGCCGTCGGTGCCGAGGGTGCCACGGAAGTATTTCTGGGTGACGATGTTGGTGGCGTTGACCGACCAGGAGACGGGGAACTCGACGCCGAGTTGTTCGAAGGAGACTTCGCCGGTCTTCCAGTTGGACAGTCGGGAGTCGCGACGCTCCCAGACGAGTTCGTCGTAGGGGTGGACGTTGGGGGTGGTGAAGTGCCGGTGTAGACCGATTCCGATGCGCTCTGGGGCGAGTGACATGGTTTAACTCTTTCCGTTCGAGGATCTCCGCCTGACAGCCGAAGACGTTCGTTGTTCGTGCGTTTGCGGGGCACCTACCACCCGGACACTGGCCCGAGCTGCGTTTTTCTGTGGAGCTGCTGCGGCTGACGGACCACAAGATGTAGGGGGTCGAAGGCTCCGCAGACCACAACCCCCACAATGTCTAGTCATTACAGCACTGTAATTACACCCCTGTCAAGAGCCTCTTGTGGATCCCTGAGCTGCAGCACGACGAGACAGGTACAGAGCCGTAGCCCCTTCCAGGAACCGGCGGTTTCGCCCCCCAATTCGCTGTTCATCCGTCGTCGCCGCACCGCAGCCAGGTTGAGAATGTTGACAATAGGTACTCCGCCCTGTGGGGAGGAAGAGGATAAGGGTGTGAATTTCCCTGTGAATTTCTTGAGAGTTATCCACATGGCAGTGGACAACCTGAACCTTTTGACCCAGAGACAGGTTCATGCCCAAACGATGTCGCTGTAGCTGGACTTCGTGGCAGGCTCTCCGCTGATGCGCCGCCTTTTTCCTGCTGACCCTGTTGATGCTATCGACGTTCTGTTTGACGCCTACGTAACGCTTACCTCCACCTCCGCAAAGCCGTGGGTGATCCTGTCGATGGTGCACAGCATCGATGGCAGCACCAGTCTCAGCGGCCTGTCCGGACCGCTCGGATCAGAGGCCGATCAGGCCGTCTTTTCTACCTTGCGCTCACGGGCCGATGTGCTGCTGGTCGGTGCCAGCACGGTACGAGCGGAAGGCTATCAACCCCTCAAGCGAGCAGGCCAGCGGCTCGCCATCGTTTCTGGCTCGGGTGCTCTGCCGTGGGACGAACCGGTGTACACCCACAGCCAGACCGTCATCGTGGCCCCCGAGGACGGACCGACCTTGCCCGTGACGGCACTTCGGGCCGGTAGGGGCCGGGTGGATCTGGCCCTCGCACTGGAGCTACTGGAACCACGAGTGGTGCTGCTTGAGGGTGGCAGCTCGCTGAACGCACAGATGCTGACGCTCGGCCTGGTGGATGAGTTGTGCATCACAACCGCGCCGGTGACCGTGGTGGGCTCGGGTCCTCGCATTGCGCACAGTGAAACGGAGTCGATCCAGCCATTCCAGCTCGCCCAGATTCTGGAGCAGGACGGCTATTTGTTCAGCCGCTACTTCCGCAGCGGCGCTACGCCGTGACGTCGGTGCTCTTGGCCAGCAGGTGCAGCTCACGCTGAAAATCACCGATGCCGTCGAAGTTCTTGTAGACACTGGCGAAGCGGAGATACACCACTTCATCCACCAAGCGGAGCTCTTCAAGCACGGCCAGGCCCACCTGGGATGCCGTGACATCGCCTCCGTGTAAACGCATGCGGTCTTCAACCGCGACAGCGATGTTATCAAGCGCGGTCACGCTGATAGGGCGACCTTTTGCAGCAGCCCGCAGGCCGGACACGATTTTCTTTTTGTCAAAGGGCTCCCGCTCGCCGCTGCGTTTGACCACGAGGAGGGCCGACTCTTCGAGCCGTTCATAGGTGGTGAAACGCTCCTGGCAACTCACGCACATGCGACGGCGACGAATGGCGCTGCCCTCTTCTGAGGCGCGGGAATCGATGACCTTCGTATCATCAGCATGACAAGACGGGCATCGCACGGAGAGCACGGTAGTGCCCCGGCGATGCCGTCGTGACCTCAGTTCGGCAAGATCAGCTCTTGACCGACTCGAATGGTGGAACTGCCGTTCAGACGGAGCAGTTCATCGACCAGCTGCGCCATGTCGGTGTGCGGCCGCTCCCGCTGAGCGATCGACCACAGTGACTCGCCCGGCTGCACGATGTGCACGGACGGACCCTGCGAAACCGACGGGTGGGCGGGGTTGGCGGTCATGGATGCGGCCACCATCTGGCCCACAACGAAGACAAGGGCCAGCGCGAGGCCAGCCGCAACAAGCCGGCGTATTGCGTAGACCCGGGCCGAGGGACGGGCGGTGGTTTCATCAGCGATGTGGGAGGGAACGATTACTGCTGCCATGATGACTCCAAAGGGGCGAGACGAACGATTGTTCGATCAGCATCACACGAACAGTCGTTCGTCGTCAAGGGCCAGGGCGAACAAATGTTTCCCGAACAAATGTTTGACGAACGCTACGAACACGGGTACCCTTACACTCATGGCTGATGCCCCGCTCACCGACCGCCAACGTTCCATTCTGGACTTCATTGAGAAGTCCACCCTGAAACGGGGGTTTCCACCTTCGGTCCGCGAAATCGGCGAGGCGGTTGGGCTCACGTCTCCATCCACGGTGCATAATCATCTGGCGTCGTTGCAGCGCAAGGGTTTCTTGCGTCGTGACCCAACCAAGCCCCGTGCTATCGAAATGCGCTATGACCCGTCCTCAGCCACACCCATTGAACGGCGTCCCGTTCGTAACGTTCCGCTCGTCGGTGACGTCGCGGCTGGTACCGACGTGTTGGCGCAGGAAAACATCGAAGAGATCATGCCGATCCCCACTGACTTCACCGGTGAGGGCGAGCTGTTCATGCTGCGGGTCCGCGGAGATTCCATGATCGACGCCGGCATTCTGGATGGTGATTTCGTGGTCGTGCGTCAGCAGCCCACCGCATCCAACGGCGACATCATCGTGGCCGGTATTCCCGGTGGCGAGGCGACCGTCAAGACCTATCAGCGTCGTGGCGGCGCCATCGTTCTGGTGCCGTCCAACCCGCGGTTGTCGCCCATGACGTTCTCGCCGCAGGAAGTGTCGATCTTCGGCAAGGTCGTGACGGTTCTTCGCCGTCTCTAGATCGCGGCGGTGAGTGCAGGAGGCGAGTTCGGACCTCGCTCTGTGCTCGCCGTTTCGCAAACCTCGGGCCAGCCCTTCGGAGGTGCTGGCCCGTGCATGTTTTCCGCTTAGTTCGGCGGACCCCACTGCGTCGGTGGCGGAGGCGGCGGTGGCGTTGTGCCCGGGGCAGGAGGCGGTGGCGGTGGTGGTGGCGGTGGCGACTGCGGGGTGTAGCCCTGGCCCGTTCCACTCCATGGCGCCGGAGGCACGGGCGCACCAGCCCACGGGGCTTGCGGAGGTGAGCCGTACGGTGACGTGGGGGCGCCGGGGTAACCCATCGGAACCTCGGTGGCCAGAAGCTGACGGTGCTTGCGACGCTTGGATCCGGTGACGATCAACACGATCAGTCCGAGCAGACCGCCGAGCCCGGCGATCGCCAGCGCGCTCACGATGCGCGAGGCAACCGAGACGATGGCCCCGCGTCCGACGGCAAGGACATAAGGCTCCGCGGTGGAATTGGCACTGCCGCCAGACACCTCGATGACGTAGTCGCCAGGGCGATCGATCTGCACCTCACGGATTGCCTTGCCGGAGTGTCCGTTCAGGCTGATGCTGACGTCGCCGCTGGTGCTCGGCACGGTTTTGACTGGAGCACTTTCGGGCTTGTCGACCGACTTGAGCGTGACATCAAGACCGAGCGGGCTCGATGTGGACGCGTTGATGAGCTCGGTACCGCCGGTGTCGTTGCAGTTGTCGTCGCGTTGGGGAATCTTGGTTTCGAACTCGTAGTAGATGGTGTAGCGCCCAGGCTTGTCGAACACCAGCTTGCAATTCTCCCCGCCTGGCACGCGTACGCGACCGAAGCCGTCAACCGTCTTGGACAGCGTGGAGATCGAGTTGGCGATGAGTATGCCGCCGACGACCAACCCGGCCAAGATCGAGAGGGCGCCGAGCCAGTACCAGATTTTTCCCGGTTTCATGGCCGGTGGAGTGATGGCATTCATGCGGCTGGCTCACAGTACGTCGGGACGGACGCGTCGGCAATGGACGCCATCAAGCTAGCCGCGACGCCACAAGGTCAAGCCGCTCATCGGGCTGCACCACAGCGACGCGGACCCACCCCGATGACGACGGGCCGTAGAAATCTCCGGGGCTGACGAGCGCTCCCCCGGCCACGGCCAGGTCATCGGCGAAGGTCCAGCCGTCACCAACATAGGCCCACAGGTAGAACCCACCGGCGGGTGGGGCGAATGTCTGACCCGACCACTGTGTGAGCAGTTCGCCGACACGATGGAGCCGCCGACGGTAGCGATCACGCTGCACCTGCACGTGGTCGTCATCCTGCAACGCAACTATCCCCGCGGCCTGAGCCGGGCCGGGCACCATCAGGCCGGCGTGTTTGCGAACCTCTTTGAGATAGCCGACCACATCGTGATCACCGGCGTAGAAACCGACGCGCACACCGGCAAGGTTGGAGCGCTTGGACAGGCTGTGCACGCTCACCAGACCGGTGGTGCCGTGCTGCAACACGCTTTGCGCCGGACCGTCCCAGGTGAACTCGCAGTAGCACTCGTCCGACAAGATGAGCACGTCGTTGGCGCGTCCCCATGCGGCGATTGCCTCGAGATCGTCGATGGCGCCCGTCGGGTTTGACGGGCTGTTGGCCCAAAGACAAAGGGCGTCTCTCGCGTCGGCCGGGTCGATGGCGAAGAGGTCGAGCCCGCCGGTGGCGTTCGTGGGAACCGCCACCGGCTTGCATCCGGCCAGAATGGCACCCATCTCGTAGGTGGGATAGGCCACCGCCGGAAACAGAACGACGTTACGGTCAGGGGTACGGAGCTTTAGGTAGCTGGGCGTGGATGCGACGAACTCTTTGGTACCGATGCACGCGGCGATGTCGGCGGTGGGGATGTTGATATCGAAGAGGCGCTGCATCCATGCTGCGGCGGCCTGGCGCAGCGGGTCGGTGCCGATGCTGGCCGGGTAGCCCCGCTCGGTGTTTGAGGTGGCCAGCGCCGAGACGACCGACCGCAAGGGCGGATCACACGGCGTTCCGATCGAAAGGTCGACCACTCCCCCGTCATGTCGCGCAGCCTTCGCCTTGCTGGATTCAAGTCGATCGTAAGGGTACGGCGGGGGAACAAAACCTTGGGCCATGGGTTCCAGCTTTTCAGGTGGTAGTGGCTGGCGCCGATTCGTCTTCAGCCGGCGACGGGCGTGACGACGAACGGCGCCAACTTGCCGGCCGACGCGCGCTCAAGCCGGGCCTGTACGCGCACACCGTTGTCCTCGTGGCTGGACATGATGACCTCGCCCTCACGGTGGATGGCCGCCAGGATGTCACCACGCTCGTAGGGCACGAGCAGTTCGGTGATCTGGGCCATGGCCCGCAGTCGATCGGTGACGGTTTGTAGAAAGTCGTCGATACCGGTGTTCTGCTGCGCCGAGATCGCGACTGAGCCGGGGTGCAGTTCGACCAGGCGCTTGGCCTCGAGGGGGTCGACGTCGCTCTTGTTGAACACCAGCAACTCGGGCACGTGTGAGGCGCCGATCTCCTGCAGGACGTCACGGACGGCACCGATCTGGCCATCAGGGTCGGCGCAGCTGGAGTCGACCACGTGTACGAGCAGGTCGGCTTCTGTGGTGAGCTCGAGGGTGGACTTGAACGCTTCCACCAGACCGTGGGGAAGGCGTCGCACAAAGCCAACGGTGTCGGTCATGAGCACGGTTTCGCCACCGGGCAGGTTGAGGCGTCGAGTAGTTGGGTCGAGCGTGGCAAAGAGTCGATCTTCAACCAGAACGCCGGCGTCGGTCAGCCGGTTCAGCAACGTGGACTTGCCCGCGTTGGTGTAGCCGACGATGGAGACGGCTGCCTGACGCGTGCTGTTGCGCTGCTTGCGTTGGAGCTGGCGCACGTGCTGCAGATCGACCAACTCACGTTCGAGCCGGTTGACCTTGTTCATGATGCGGCGACGATCGCTCTCAAGCTGGGATTCACCCGGACCGCGGGTACCGATGCGGCCTTCCTGCTGCGAGAATCCGCTGTTCAGGCGGCGTAGTCGGGGCAGGCGGTAGCGAAGCAAGGCCAACTCGACCTGGGCCTTGCCTTCGAGCGTGTGGGCGTTCTGGGCGAAGATGTCGAGGATGACGGCGGTGCGGTCGATAGCGGTTCGACCGAGGATCTTTTCGAGGTTGTACTGCTGGGCCGGGCTGAGTTCGTTGTCGAACACGACGGTGTCGGCATCGACCTGCAGACACATTTCACGCAGCTCCTCCACCTTGCCTTTTCCGATGAACGTGGCAGGGTCGGGGTTCTGACGTCGCTGCAGGAGACGGCCGACTTCATCGGCGCCAGCGGTGTCGATGAGCAGACCGAGTTCGTCGAGACTGGCTTCGGTTTCGTGCTCGCGATGCGGTGCAATGGTGACGCCGACGAGCACGATCTTCTCTCGTATCGCTCGGTCGATCAGGGTGGCGCCGAGAGCTTGGTTATACGGCATTAGACCTCGACCGTTGCAGTAGCGATATAGGTGGTTGGACCGATGAGCGTGAGCTCATCGCCGAGACGTACCTTGGCATCTCCGCCGTCCATGTGCACGATGATTTCGCGGGTGCCCGGTGCAACCAGACCCCACTGCGCGGCGGCGTAGGCCGCTGCTGTTGCGCCGGTACCGCACGCCTCGGTGATGCCTGCGCCCCGTTCGTGGACGCGCATGGTGATGGCGTCGGGCTCGGGCCCGGCCTGAATCAGTTCGAGATTGACGTGCGGCACGAGCGCGCCGGCCTCGGCCAGGTCGACGGCATGCACGTCGTCGGTGGCCACCACGCTGTGCGGATTGCCGAGGCTGAGATGCAAGACGGGACGACCGGGGTCGAGTTCGAGCGCGTGCCAATTGCCGGGAACGGGCAGCGGCGTAGCCGAGCCCATGCTGACGCTGGCATCAAGCGTGTCCGGGTCACTGGTGGCCCACATCTCAACGAGGCGCTCGCCGGCATCGGTCAGGACGCGGAGCGGGGCAAGACTTTCACGGCGGCGAGCGACCGACTGGGCGAAGCAGCGGATGCCGTTTCCGCTCATTTCCGCTCGGCTGCCATCGGCGTTGTAGAGCGTCATGCGAGCGTCGTAGCCCTCGGCGTCTTCAACGATCAGGAGCCCGTCGGCGCCGACGCCACGACGCCGGTCACATACCTTGCGGGCCAATGAGGGCAGGTCGACGTCGGGCGGGTTGTGCAGCACGAGGAAGTCGTTGCCGAGCCCGTGATGTTTGGCCAGCGTGATGATCATGCCGCGGCCGCCTGCGGTGCTGAGTGCTGGCGGCGGCAGGCCGATAGGTGCGCAACGATCACGATCCCACCATCGTACCGAGTGTGCGCTGGGAAGCGGTGTCGGTTTCTACGCATCCAGGGCCTGCAGCACGACCGAAAGCGCTTCACTCGAGTCTTCGGTGAGGTCGACCCACTCGATGCGGGGGTCGCGGCGGAACCAGCGCTCCTGTTTGACGGCGAACTGGCGAGTGCGCAGTTTGATGGTTTCCACCGCCTCATCGAGCGTGGCCTGCCCATCGAGATGGTCGAGCAGTTCCTTGTACCCCAGAGCCTGCTGGGCGTTGCGGGACATTTTGACTCGACCGATGCTCGCGACCTCGCGCAGAAGTCCACTGGCCATCATGTCGTCGACGCGCTGGTCGATGCGGGTTCGAAGGGTGTCACGGTTCCAGCGAAGACCGATCTGCGCAGTCTCGATCGGTGGATAAGCGTCCATACCCGGGCCGAAGGACGAGAACGGCTGGCCACTGCCAACGCACACCTCAAGGGCGCGGGCAATGCGACGACGATTGCCGGAGTCGATCTTGGCCGCGGCGCGCGGGTCGAGCTGAACCAGTTGGGCGTAGAGGGCGGCGAGGTCGGATTCGCTTTCGAAGGTGGCGCGCAGATCCGTCCACTCCCCCGGTGGATCGAATCGGTCGAGCATGGCGCGCAGGTACAGGCCCGTGCCGGCGACAAGCAGGAGCGGTCCTTTTGCCCCGGCTCTCGCCTGGTCGTAGTGCTCAACGAACCGAACGACGGTGAAGTCTTCGATCGGGTCGGCCAGGTCGAGCCCATGATGGGTGACGTCGGCCTGATCTTGGCGTGTGGGCTTTGCGGTTCCGATGTCCATGCCGCGGTAGACCTGCATCGAGTCGACGGCGACGATCTCCGTGCCGGGTCGGGCGTGGGCGGCGGCCATGGCCAGGGACGACTTCCCGGACGCGGTAGAGCCGACGATGGCGATGGTCACAAAGAGAGGACGGGAATCCGGGTGCGATGAGCGGGCACGTGAGTAACTTCAAGGAAGCGGCCCATGAGGTGATGCGGCCCGGCCTCGGTGACTTCAACCGTGGCATAGGTGCCGACCCGCAGGATCTGATCGTGGCGGAAGTGGAGCAGCTTGTTCTGGCTGGTGCGACCGCTGGTGATGGTGGGGTCCTTCTTGCTCGGGCCCTCCACCAACACCTCCTCGATGCGACCGACGCGGGCCTGGTGCTTGGCCAGCGCGCTGCGTTCGATAACGATTCGGAGACGATCGAACCGCTCGCCGACCACCTTCGGGTCGACGAACTCCTCAACCCTTTCAGCGGCCTCGGTGCCGGTGCGGGGTGAGTAGATGAACGTGTAGGCGTAGTCGTACTCGGCCTGCGCCGCGACCTTGAGGGTCTGCTCGAAGTCTTCGTCGGTCTCCCCGGGGAAACCAACAATGATGTCGGTGGAGATTGCGAGATCGGGAACGGAGGCGCGGGCCTCGGCCAGCTTCTGCAGGTACCGCTCGGCGGTGTAGCCGCGGTGCATGAGGGCCAACACGCGGTCACTGCCCGATTGCAGCGGCAAGTGCAGATGATTGCAGACCGTCGGAATCTCGGCCATGGCTGCGACCGTTTCAGTGCGGAAGTCTTTGGGGTGGGGCGACGTGTAGCGCACGCGACGGATGCCGGGCACGGCACCAACGGCGTGGAGCAGCTCGGAGAACAGGGGACGCAGCTTGGCCGTGTCGTCGCCACCCTGACGGGCGGTGAGCTGCAGGTCGCGGCCGTAGGAGTTCACGTTCTGGCCGAGCAGGGTCACCTCAGTAACGCCTTCGGCGACCAGGCGCTCGACCTCGTCGACAATCTCGGCAAAGGGGCGGCTGATCTCGACGCCACGAACCGTCGGCACGATGCAGAAGGCGCAGTTGTTGTCGCAGCCAATCTGAATGGTGACCCATGCGTTGTAGCTGGTCTCGCGTTTGGCCGGCAGGGCGGAAGGGAACATGGCGTGATCGTCGAGCACGGCTTCATCGAGGATCTCGGTGACGGGGCCGTGCTTGCGGGCCGAGCCGAGCAGTTCGGCGGCGCGGTGCACATTGTGCGTACCGAGCACGACATCGACGTACGGTGCCTTACCCCGCACCAGGTCGCGGTCCTTCTGGGCCAGGCAACCAGCAACGACGATCTGGCGGTCTTCTTTTTGACCCTTCCAGGTCTTGAGGTGACCGAGGGTGCCGTAGAGCTTGTTGTCGGCGTTTTCCCGGATGCAGCAGGTGTTCAGAACGATGACATCGGCGTCCTCCTGCGACGCGGCCTCGACCAGGCCGTCGGCGGCGAGCAACCCCGAGATTCGTTCGGAGTCGTGCTCATTCATTTGGCACCCAAAAGTGCGCACGACGTAGCTACGGGTCACAAAAGACCACTCTACTGGGCATGACCCCGCCGAGACCGATGAAAACGGCGAAACCCGGCCACATCGCGGTCAGGGAGGCGATGTGGCCGGAGAAACCAATCAGTCGAGTGAGATCGGCACTTCGTCTTTGGCTGAGAAGGTGTCTTCTTCCACCTTGTCGCCCAGGCCGGCCGCGTTGCGGACCCGCTCGGATATCTCCACCATGACCTCGGGATTGTCGATGAGGAACGTCTTGGCGTTCTCTCGACCCTGGCCCAGCTGTTCACCCTCATACGTATACCATGCGCCCGATTTCTTCACGATGGCCATCTCGACCGCAAGGTCGAGCACCGAGCCTTCGCGGCTGATACCCAAGCCGTACATGATGTCGAACTCGGCCTGACGGAAGGGCGGGGCCACCTTGTTCTTGACGACCTTCACCCGGGTACGGGAGCCGACCACTTCGACACCGTCCTTGATGGACTCGATCCGACGAATGTCGAGACGGACCGACGCGTAGAACTTGAGCGCACGACCGCCGGGCGTCGTTTCGGGCGAGCCGAACATGACGCCGATCTTCTCTCGCAACTGGTTGATGAAGATCATGATGGTGTTCGACTTGTTGAGGTTGGCCGTGAGCTTGCGTAGAGCCTGGCTCATGAGACGGGCCTGCAGGCCAACGTGGGTGTCACCCATATCGCCCTCGATTTCGGCCCGGGGCGTAAGAGCCGCCACGGAGTCAATCACGATGACATCGAGGGCACCCGAGCGCACCAGCATGTCGGCAATTTCGAGCGCCTGCTCACCCGTGTCGGGCTGCGAGATGAGCAGCTGATCGATATCGACACCGATGGCCTTGGCGTAGATGGGGTCCATAGCGTGCTCGGCGTCGATGTAAGCGCAAATGCCGCCGTTGCGCTGCGCCTCAGCCACGACGTGCATGGCCAGGGTGGACTTACCGGAGGATTCCGGTCCGTAGATCTCCACCACGCGGCCACGGGGCAACCCGCCGACGCCGAGCGCAAGGTCGAGCGCCAGCGCACCGGTGGGGATGGCCTCAATGGCGAGGGAACCCTTCTCGCCCATACGCATAATGGAACCCTTACCGAACTGCTTGTCGATACCTGCCAGCGCCATTTCGAGCGCCTTTTCACGATCTCCTGCTGCCATGATTCTCGTCTCCTGCCTTGTACGAACGGGAGGGCTTTGCGGCCCCGATAGGTTGATGGAGGTCACCGTACAGAGGGGGTGTTACAAGGTTCCCCAGGCAGTGGCTTTCCGAACAACAGCAGCGTAACTTCGAACGCCTGTTCGGTCAAGCATCCTCGTGTTTGTCGAGGTCCGAGGCCATCAGTGCCACCATTGCATCGGCCGCTTCGCCGGCATCCAATGGACGCATAATCAGATCGATCGCGGCCCACACCGTGTACGACAGCGGGTAAAACGCAACCGGCAGAATCGCCACGACGATGCCACCGACGATCAGCATCGGAGCAACCGCAACACTCGGATACGACAGATAGAACCCGACTGCGAAGAGCACGCCGAGCAGCATGAAGGTTGCGATCATGTTGATGGTGATGGCACCCAAGCTGAAGCCGTCCTCACGCTCGTAGCGATAGCCACACGACCGGCACCTCGGGACGCGTTTCAGCCACCCCGTCCACCAGCCCGAACCGTTGCAACGCGGACATCGACGACGCAGTCCACGCGCGATCATCCGCCACGGCTTCACCGTAAGCAGATCGGGCGGACGAATCATGCGACGAGTATGCCGCGTGATCTGGCCTCGTCTTGCGTCGGCACCGTCTGGGCTTATGCGAGCATCTACCCAGTTCAGCGGATTGTCTGAGCGACGCGAGTCCGAGCGCCAGATGGAGAGCGGCGAAGCCGGGCTCCGGTAGGCTCGAAGAGCCGCCATTGCGTAGCAAACGGTAGCGACCCAGCGAGGCAGTGACTAGCGCGTGAGTTCGTCGATGAAGGTTTCGAAAACGTTCTCGGCGAACGCGATGTCTTCGTCGGTGTGCATGATGGAGATGAGCCATTGCTCGTCGAGACCCGGCGGTAGCAGGATGCCGCGGTTGATGCCCCATATCCAACTGGCGAACGCCAAGTCGAAATCGGTGGCCTTGTAGTCGCGGTAGTTGCGCACGGCCTCAACCGAGAATGTCACGCAGCCTTTCGCACCTAACTGAACCGTGTGGGCCGGAATGCCGGACCGGGCAATGACGAGGTCGGCGTGGTCGAGCAGACGACGATTGAGGGCGATGACGAGGTTGGTCGCCTCGGGCGTGCACACATCGCGCAGCACGGCGCGCGCCGCCGCTAACACGAGTGGGTTACCGTTGTAGGTGCCGAGGTGCAGCACCTTGCCGGACGAGATCTGATCCATGCACTCGGCAGATCCGCCGAACGCACCAATGGGGAAACCACCGCCGATGGACTTGGCCAAACACACAAGGTCCGGCAGCACACCGAAGTGGCCGGTGGCGCCGCTCCAACCGGCGGTTATACCGGTCTTCACTTCGTCGAATATCAGCATGGTGCCGTGACGCTTGGTGATCTCACGCACCTGTTGCAGATAGCCCGCGTCGGGCAGAACAATGCCGAGGTTCTCCATCGCAGGCTCAACGATGAACGCGGCCACAACGCCCGCGTGTTCGGTGAGCATGCGATCAAGAGCCGCCGCGTCGTTGTAGGGGATGATGAGCGTGTCGGCCAGATGGCCGGGCGTGATGCCGGCTGTGGCCGGGATGGCGTTCGGGCGGTCGGCCGGACCGGCCAAATCGAGCGGCGGCTTCATGGAGATCATGACTTCGTCGTGATGGCCGTGATAGCCACCCTCGACCTTGATGATCTTGTGACGGCCAGTGATGCCGCGAGACACACGAATGGCGTCCATGGTGGCTTCGGTACCGGAGTTGGTAAAGCGCCACATGGGCAGGCCGTACCGGTCTCTCAGCAATTCGGCGACCTCGGTGTTCAGCTCGCACGGCGTGACGAACAATGTCCCGTTGTCGAGTTGCTCCTCCACCGCGGCCCGAACGACAGGATGGACGTGGCCGGAGAACAGCGCGCCGAAGCCCATGTTGAAGTCGAGGTAGCGGTGCCCGTCGACGTCGGTGATCCACCCGCCCTGCGCCGACTTCGCAACAATCGGGTGCGGGTCGTAGGCCTGAAACGAGGAGGGAACGCCTGATGGGAGCACCTTTCGCGCTCGATCAGTGGCCGATTGCGAGCCCCGCGTGCGGGCCGCATAGCGGACAAGTTCCTCCCCCGTGATCTGTCTAGCTCGAGCCGAAAACTCGCGGGCGGTAAGGGAATCCATTGTGGTCATGTCACTTCCTAGCGGGAAAGCGTTGTGGAGAGCCTAGCAGACGATGGAATCCGTTTCGCCAGGGCAGATTTTGCTTTCCGTTTACCCGCAGGAAACTGTTTCGATTTCGTCGCAGAGGATGTGCCACAATCTTGGGCGAAGCATGGTAGCCGTAGCTCAGCTGGTTAGAGCGCCAGGTTGTGATCCTGGATGTCGGGGGTTCGAATCCCCTCGGTTACCCCAAATCCAACGTTTTGGTGATGGTTCGCCGTCACCCGTACGCTGGGCTCTGAAGCGCCTCTAGCTCAATGGCAGAGCAACGGACTCTTAATCCGCAGGTTCTGGGTTCGACTCCCAGGGGGCGCACAACAAAATCCCTGGTCACGGCCAGTTTTAATCGATCTTCTGCATTGATGGTCATCGATCTGGCGACTAACCTGGCGACAAACTCGTGAACCTACGGCGGCCGTGTTGAGGGCACAGTCAAGACAGACCTCGGAGCAGCCCGAGCGCACCGCCGATTTTGCCGGGGATCACGTGTCGGACATGCACGGTGTCGTCGATGGTCATGATGGCTGCCGGGGTCTTTGACGAGATGGTGAGTCTTCACGCTGTATACAGACGCCAGCCGGAGCAGAACGCACGACAAACGACACGACCAACTTCCAGCGGATATGACACCGGACGCGAGGTTCGACGCACCGAGTCATGCGGGCGACGTGTCGTCCGATCCTCGCCGCGGATTGAAGCGAACTCGAGTCCACCGCGACCACCGCATCAGGCTGTCACCGCGCACCTGAGCGTCGCGCCTTACCGGGCGGTTGCAGCGCTGTAGTTCGCCGGGTATGTGCGGGTGAATCGGCGAAAGCGCCGAGCGAAGTGTGCGCCCCGGGCCTGGTGATGTGGTGCATTCGTTTGCTGAACTGATGCGACCGCCGGATCGACATTCCGCCCAGCGACTGACCTCTCCCGCGTGTGAGCCTCGCGACGTAGCCGGAGTTGTTCGCCAGTAGAAGGCACAATGGTGGGCATGGCGAAGGACAGACGCGGCTCAGCGGGTGGGCGCGCCAACGAGGGAGGGAGCGTCTACCGGTCGTCGTTCGGCGCGTACCTGATCGCCTACGGGCTCGCCGATCGCCATGTGTCGCTCGACGCCACTGGCCTCGGTGTTCCTCAGTGGCTCTGGTTCGAGTCCGACGCGCCGGTCGACGATCTCGCCGTTAAGTTCTCTTCAGGGGCCCGCTGGGACATCCAGGCGACGGCGCAATGTGACTGGGGTTACCAAGTTCCGCAAGGCGACCGCTCAATGGGTGAATGCCGTCCGCGGCGGACAGCTCCGACCAGACGACCGCGTCGTGCTCGCTGCCGCCAAGCTCTCCCAACCCCTCATCGACCTCCGCGATGCGTTCCGGCGGGTCAGAGACGAGGGCACGTTCACGCCTCGCGAAGAAGACGCCATCGCCAGGCTTCGGAGGGATGCAGAAGCGGACGAGTGGCTTGATGTGTTCGAACAGATAGCCAGGGCGGCGGTAATAGTGCAGCTTGACTGCGCTACTGAACTGGAACCCGGATTCCGTGAAGCGGGTGTCCTGCTAGAGGCGACTGCAGTGAGAACCGGCTCGGGCATCACCGCCATGGCCGCGCTCCGCGACTTCGTTCACATCGAAGCAGCGAGGGCTGGGTCAAGCCGGCCTGACCGCTGGGTGAAAGTCCTCACCGATATCCCACTTGAGCTCGGACCAACCGCACCGAGGACCGTACAGGTCACCGCCGTGCGACTCGCCGAATACCGACGAATACTCGCCGAGGACCTCGATCGGCTCCCGCTCAACTTCTTGGGCATCGCCGCCGAACCCCTCGTGATCAAAGACCTCCTGGACCGCTTCCGTGTCGAGCTTCCCGGAACGGACCCCGATGGACGAGCCGACTCGTCGGGGCTCGCAGACATCGCCCGCCGCTGGCCCGCGCTCTGCGTGATCGGGGCGGCCGGCGCCGGCAAGAGCACCGCGATACGCCAGCTCGCCGCAGCATGGGCCGCTGATGTGGATGCGCCCGTGCCGATTGTCGTCCCGATGCACCGGCTTGGTAGGCCACTGCGGGACGGAGAGCCCCTTTCGCTCACCACGGTCATCGAGTTCGGGCTGGCTGTCGACGCTCGTCTGACCCCGGTGCTCGTGGATCGACTGCTCGCCGGGAGCGAAGCCCTCGTGCTCGACGGACTCGACGAGTGCCGCGACCAACAGGACACCGCCGTCCAGCTGATCCGGCACTTGGCCAAGCAGCTTCACCCCTCGGCAGGTCTGATCGTCTCCGCCCGGGACGCCATCGTCGACAAGGCCACCGCCACCGGGCTCCCGGTTACGAGGCTGACAGAACCTCACCAGCTCGCCAAGGTCGCGAGAGACATTCTCCTCCTCGTCATCAGCACGACCCGACCCAACCACAGTCAGGTCGAGCTCGCTCAGGCCCACGCATGGATGGCCCGATCGCAAACCGACCACCCCGACATGTGGAAGGTCCCGCTGTTCTCCGCTCTACTCGCAGCGCACGGAGGCCGAACCCCCTCCGCATCCCTGCCGAGTAACCGGGCCAATGCACTCGTTGCAGCAATCAAAGACTCGGTGAGCACCTGGAAGCAGGTGAAGGACGCCGAGCCGACTGCCTGGCACGCCGACCTCACGCCCGCCCAGCTCATCGACGGGTTCACGGCCATCGGCCACGCAACCGCCCGAGGGTCGACCACGAAACTGGAAGCCGTCGCCCAGATCGTCGAGCTCCTCACTACCCGCTGGAATCTGGCGGTGGCGGCCGCGCAAGAGAAGGCCGAGGAGGTGCTTGCCTGGTGGATCGGGCGCGTTGGCGCGTTCACCGATGTCGACGGAGAGATCCGCCCGGCGCTGCGACTGTTCGGGGAGATTGCCGACGCAATGTGGGCCAGCGGCGAACCCGACGAGGTCGCGCTGACCTGGATGGAAACAGCCATGGCCGACGTTTCGCAGTACCGCGAACCAATCTTGCTGGCAGCGTCCATTAGCCCGACGATGCCCGCCACGTTGATGCACCAAGCCACCAAACCGGCCGCCGTGCTGCTGGCCGCCAAGGCCATCGAGGTAGGAATCGAGCCGACCGACGACGAGATGCAGACGATCGCTCAGCGCCTCTTCGATACTACTGGCGACCCGACCCCGCCGCCCAAGACGGGTGACGGGATTAAGGCAATCCGTGCGGAGGTAGACGGTCGCCAGGCCGAAACCGACGGTCCAACGTGGCAGTACCGACTCGCACTCGCCCAACTTCCGCCCCGCGGTGCAGTCACCGACCTCCAAGCCCGTGCCATCAAAGCCGAGGCCGACCCCGAGCGGCGCCTTGTCCTCGGAACATTCGTTGTGATCGCCGGCTGCCGACTCGAAACCCGGCCGCCGACCGAGGTCGAGGCCGAGGTGCTCCGAGAACTGCTCAATCTACCGGCGCCCGAACCCGGCCCGCCCGGGAAACGAGAGTCGAGACGGCGTTTCGGCATTGGACGTTCGAAGGCAATCCTTTCCGGCCGGATCGATGCGATCGTCAAAGCGATAGATCTGGTCGGACTCAACGATGAGCGAGCCGAGCTCGCCATTGCGATGGCCGGTTGCGTATCAGTCCGTGACAGCAGGAAAGTGTACGGCGCCATCAGGAACGCCGGATACGGCGACCTTCTGGCCGAGAAGGGCCCAATGCGGCGTTTGGCCGCAGCGATGAAGTCCTTAACGTCCGTGTTCGAGGACTTCCGCTCAACGGTCTTCATCCTCGATCAGGCTGTCGAGGCGGCACCCCATCGCGCCCTCGAACCGTCGTGGCGGCTCGAAAGCGCGGCGGCCTTGTTCGAGATGCTCGACATCGAAGCGCAATCCATCGTCGACATCGGGTGGGCCATTACCGAGCAACCGCAGCTCGTAACGAACCTCGTCCGATTTGCGATGCGATCACCCCAACTCGACGCCCGGCGGGTCGCAACCGACGCACTGCGTGCCGCAGCCCTCGTACGGGAGGCCGAGGTTTGGACCTCGGACTTCCTTCTCCTGCCCGCCGATCCTCGGCGAACCGTCGAACCGAAATGGCCGATCCCCTCGGAAGAAGTCCTCCCATGGCTTCTGGAGTGTGCCTGGTCGCCGAGCAACTGGCTCGCTCTGCAAGGGATCACCCTCATCTTGAACCTGACTGGCGTCGAGGGCGACAAGCTCCTGCTGGGCCGTATAGGCGGGATCTCGGCAAACCTGCGCATGCGAGTCGCGACCGCCCTCCTGCCTAATACGCGCACCGATGAGTTGCAGACGAAGTGGCTCGCGCACCCGGACCAGCTCGTGAAGGCAGCAGCCGCCCAAGTCCTGTGCGGACGCCCGGTGGACACGTCACAGATCGATGCGCTCGTGAGCGGTGTCGACCTGACGATCCGGTTCGCCGCGCTGCGCGGCGTCGCGGAGTGTGACGGGGACGCCTTCGAACGCGCCGCCGCGATCGCGCTCGCGTCGGCTCCCACGATCTGGACCTGCACCGACTGCAGCAAACCCCAACCGATGAACGAGCGCGACTGCGGTTCGTGTGACCACGGTTGCCGTTCAGAGATGGCCGAGAAGCTCAAAGACCTTCGCCGGAAGCGAGCGAAGGGGACAACCTCGTAGGCCGAGTTCCCATGAGCCTTCGCGTGCGAAGGGGTACTCGACCCCGAATGGACTTCGTCATCCGGACCTTGCCCACAACCGCAAGTCCCACGACGGGTGGCTCGACGAGGGCGACTTCCCGGCCCTGGACGTGCAGGCACTCATTGTCGGCGTCCGATCGACGGGGGTCGGATCCAGCGCTCCCTATCGCACGCGATACCGCTCCTGACGGCGCCACCGACCTGGCGAACTGTGCGCCGATCTCATGCGGTGCTCACACTGCACAACGCCGGTTATCGATTGGATTGAATGTCGACTTCTCGCGATGTTATGCAGCGGTTGCTTGAGCGAGACCGAGACAGCGACCCCTTAGCCGATGGTGCGTAGTACGCCGCCGACCGTGACGCATCCGATGGCGAGGCCTGTTGACACGACGGCGAATATTCGTGGAGGCATTTAGCCCATGATGACGTGACCACCGCCGTAGATTCGTGTTGCGAACCAGACGACGACCGATGCCTTGAGTCCGGTGGTGATGCTGTCGCCCATCATTCGCTGAATGCAGCGGACGCCGGTTAGAGGCCACGCGTTGCATTGAGCGAACCAGGCCTTACGCCTCGGTCTACTAGCAAGTAGACTTGTGGGGATGACTGATGTCTGTGTGATTGGTGCCGGTGTGGGCGGACTGGCGGCAGCGCACGGGCTTGCGACGCACGGACTTTCGGTCGTGGTGTTAGAGGCCAAGGCCGAGGTTGGGTGGGAGGGCGTTTTCGGTCCCAGTTCCCGATGGCGTGGTTGACATGGGTGCGACGTGGTTTTGGGGCAACGAGCCACGAATCAACCAGCTGCTGACAGACCTCAGCGTTGACGTGTTTCCGCAAGCGGTGGCGGGTGATGCCATGTACGACGCTGGCGCGGTTGGGCAGCGAATGAGCGGGAACCCGCTCGACGTGCCGTCGGGTCGCTTCACGTTCGGAGTGGCCGCGTTGGTCGGCGCCATGGCGAGGCGTCTCCCGGCCGGTGCTGTCCGTTGCGATCAGACCGTGACGGCGATCAGCCGCAGTGGTGCCTCGTGGTCGGTCACGTCGGAATCGGCGGACGGGTCAAGCACGGTGGTGTGTCGTCATGTCGTCATCGCGATTCCGCCCGCCTTGGCCGTCGCGTCGATCTCGTTCGACCCGCCACTGCCTCGCGAAGTGCAGAGCTTGGCTGCGTCAACTCCAGTTTGGATGGGTGGCATCACCAAAGCGGTCGCTGTGTACCGTGAAGCTTTCTGGCGCACTTCCGGCCTATCGGGTTCCGGGATAAGCCATGTTGGTCCGCTCCGGGAACTCCACGACATGAGCGGTCCCGAAGCGATACCTGCCGCCATTTTCGGATTCGCATCTTCCCCGGAAGACCTACCGATCACCGATGGTCTCGTTGTCGACCAACTCACTCGAATGTTCGGTCCTGAGGCTGCCTGGGCATCACACGTCCTGCTGGTCGACTGGGCGCGCGAACGGTTTACGTCGCCCCCGAATGTTCGTGCGCTTACCAACTACGCAACCTTCGGTCATCGCCTCTATCAGGACGCAATGTTCGACGGGACCGTGCATTGGGGATCGACCGAAACCGGATCGGAGCAGCCCGGTCACCTCGAAGGTGCGCTTGCCGCCGCGGAGCGTTGCGTTTCCAACATCGTCAAACACTCGATAGACCACGACACGAAGGAAGCGAAATGACCTCCCCACCGAATCTGGTTCGCACTCTTCTCGACGAATACCGTCGGGCCCTCGACTACACCGACACGCTGTGGCGCGATCTCCCCAACGACGAGGTTTCGTGGCGACCAAAAGATGAATTCAGCCCGATCGGGTGGCACCTCGGCCTTCAGGCCACCGTCGCTCACTTCATGGTCAGAAACCTCACGGCCGCTGAACCAAGCCCGGACCCAGAGCTCGATGGGCTAATGGACAGTGCAACACCGGAAGTCAGCCGGGTAGGGCTTCCGTCGGTCGATCGACTCGCCAAGTACCGTAACGACGTAGCCGAACGTGTGATCTACCGCGTTACCAACATTGCTGAGGGTCGCGTCGGCGCGCCAGCTCAACTCCCCGTGATCGCAGCAACGCTTCTCGTTACGGTAACGAACCACGAGTACCAACACAGTAAGTGGATCTCCGAGGTTCGCCACGCGATGCTGGGTCACACGCTGCCGGCTCGGCCAAGCTCGGAGTTGCTCACCGAACTCGACGGTTACCTCGTTCTCAGCTGCATTTCGCTCTAGGAGCCCATCATGGCCAAACCAACCGGCAGAGCAATACGCGACGAACTCATCGAACGTTCGAAAGACCTCATTCAGTCCCGCGGTATCGGAGAGTTCAGTTACGGCGCGCTCGCCGCGGAGATCGGCATCAAAGCACCATCGATTCATCATCACTTCCCACGCAAGGAACAACTCGTTGCCGAAGTGGCCGCCCAATACGCGTCGGACTTCGGAGTCAGCGTGAACGAGATTCGCGATACGTCGGCAGTGAAGCGCATCGTCTCCTATGCCGATTTGTACGCCACAACGGCACGCTCAGGGCGAACGTGTTTGTGCGGGGCGATTGCGACCGAGTGGGCGTCTGTCGGCGCTGAAGCGCAGGTCGTGGTCGACCAATTCTTTGCGGATCAGGTCAACTGGTTGCGAAGCGAGATTCTCAGTGGTCAACGCAAGGGTGAAATTCGCAGCGACGGCGTCAGCGCGCTGAAACTGGCCCGAACAATTTTCGCTTCTCTCCAAGGATCACTGTTACTCGCTCGCAGCGACATCGCATTCGCAAACACCGCAGCGGCCACCAGCGACCTCCTCAGCCAGTTCGAGTAACCGATGCCGCCGGCCAATTCCTCCCCCGAAAGTGACGACGACTCGGCGGTGGCGATGGACCGTCCACCGCAGCAACGCGGACAACTCGTCCTTCTCGCTGTGGCGGTTGTCTTGTCGATGTCGCCGTGGTTCTCCACTGCGGCCGTGATGCCTCAACTGCGCAAACTGTGGAGGCTCGACTCGAACGCTGCCAGTTGGCTCACGATCTCCGTCCAGCTCGGATTCGTCTTCGGCGCATTGTTGTCGTCGGTGTTGAACCTGGCCGACCGTGTGCGACCGCGACGGCTCATCCTCGTCGGTTCCGTTTCCGCTGCGGTGGCGAACATGGGTGTAGTGCTGGGTGGTGGCTACGGGCCAGCATTGATCAGTCGATTCGTCACCGGCGCCGCACTCGCATTTGTGTACCCGCCTGCAGTGAAAGCCGTGTCCGGCTGGTACCGAACGGGCCGGGGATTGGCTATTGGCGTCACGATCGGTGCGCTGACGACCGGTTCGGCCCTTCCGCACCTAGTCAACGCCGTCGGGCGTCCCAGTTGGAAAGTGACACTTGCCGTCGTGTCGATCCTCACCGTCGCAGGTGGCGTGCTTGCCGAGCGGACCACTACCGACGGACCATTCCTTGGTGCCAGCGTCGCTTTTGATCCGACGCTGCTTCGCACACTTCTCCGGAACCGGAAGTTCCGCCTTGCGTGCGTCGGATACTTCGGTCATATGTGGGAGCTCTACGCGATGTGGGCATGGATCGGCGTGTTCTACGCAGACACCAAGGTCGCAGGGCCTGGCCGAACGGCGAGCATCCTTACCTTCGTGACCATCGCAGCAGGAGCGGGCGGTTCAGTAGTCGCTGGTCGATTCAGTGATCGAACCTCGCGCCCGCGGGCTGCGGCAACCGCACTGATCATTTCCGGCACACTTGCAACCTTCACAGGATTCACAACCCGAATGCCGCTCGCCGTCACTGCGATCTTGGCGATCGCGTGGGGCGCGTCCGTCGTAGCGGACAGCGCCCAATTCTCGGCGATCGTGACGGAGGTAACCGATCAGCACCAAGTCGGCACCGCACTCACAGTGCAACTCGCCGCCGGGTTTGTCCTCACGGTCTTCACCATCTTCCTCGTTCCCGTTGTCCGCGACGCCGCCAGCTGGGGATGGGCCTTCGCCATGCTCACGCCAGGCCCCGTGGTCGGTGTGTGGGCCATGAGACAACTCGAACGAGCATCTAGATAGACGCAGAGCGTCTGCGAACACCTAACGACCCGGCGCTTCCGCCGACATCAGCATCGCCACGAAACGAAACCGCCTACTTGTACCCCTCTTCAACCCAGCCGAACTCATCTTCTTCGACCTTCCCCCGGCGACCCGGCAAGCGGTAAAAGCCAAACCATGCTCGACCTTTGCCGGCGGCCCAGAATCTTGTTTCAAACGTCGGCAGCACTTCAGCTCATTCAACGTCGAGTCGACTCCCTCGACATCACTCGATAACAACGAGCAATATTGCGTCGCACGTATCGACGTACCCACTACTTCGGCCCTTATACCGCACCTCATATCGCCAACGGTTGAACCTCTCCCGCCACCGGCGATGCCCTGCCTTCGGTCCCTACGCCAGCCTCGTGGGTTGCGGTTAATCGCAGCAGAGAGGATACTGGTTCCATGACGACGGCCACGACCACCTCGACGGAGCGGGCGGTCTCGCGCCTTGCTGACGCAGCTTTATCGGCCGCGTCCACGGTACGGGTGTCTATTGGGGAAACGACCGCTGATCTCCCCAAGACCGTGGTCGCTCAGATTGCCTCCCTCCTCGACGACATCAGTGAGGGCCGCCACGTGACCATCGCCCCGTACGACCTGGCCATCGGCACCGAACGCGCGGCCGAACTCCTCGGCGTCTCTCGCCCCTGGCTTACGGCCCTCCTCGACCGCGGCGACATCCCGATGGTCAAGAACGGCACCAAGCGCCGAGTCCGCCTCGGTGACCTCATCGCCTACCGCCGCGCCACCGATCGTCACCGTCTCGCAACCCAGACATGGGAACGCCTCGAGGACGAAACTGTCGCCGAGGCTCGTGTTCTGGAGCCACTATCTACAGCCCGGTCGCGCTCGAGCACGCCACCCTCCGATTGGAACCATGAGACCGGGCCAGTCGATGAGGTCGTGGAGCTTCCGTTCCAC
Source organism: Actinomycetes bacterium (assembly GCA_031410595.1). Lineage (GTDB taxonomy): Bacteria > Actinomycetota > Acidimicrobiia > Acidimicrobiales > Ilumatobacteraceae > JANMCE01. The sequence goes on from JANNZM010000151.1 coordinate 22,738, forward strand.
CTCTACTGGACTGACGACAACAATCGCTTCGACCTGTCGAAGCGCGCCCGGCTTCGAAGCATGTACCAGATCGTGCTCACGGAGGGCACGGCCGACGATGTCCGCACGTACATCAACCGCGCACTCCTGATCGACGTGTGGGACGAGCTCTGGCTCTCCCCCGCTGTCCATGAAGCGTGGGACAGCTGGATCGAAGTAAACCGTCATGCCGCTGTCTGAAATCCAGTTCCGGGCCGCCACAATCATCCTGGCTCTACCCGAAGCTGCCGGCTTCGCGCTCGCGGGAGGCGCCGCGCTCGTCATCCACGAGATCGTCGATCGAGGCACGAAGGATCTCGATTGCTTCGGTCCCTCCATCGAGGCTGTGAACCAGTTGGTCGATCCCTCGCTCGCTGCACTCGTCGCAGCCGGACTCCACACCCAGGTCCTCTTGCGGGCCGACGGATTCTCAAAGATCCTCGTCACCGATGAACACGAACGAACTCAAGTAGACCTCGGGTTCGATCCCGCCTCGCACGACCCTGTCCTCTTCGCTATCGGCCCCGTTCGCCACCTCAGCGACCTCGCCGGCGACAAACTACTCGCGCTCTTCTCCCGTGCCGCGGCCCGAGACTTCATCGATGTCGCCGCTCTGCTACGACGTTTCACCAAGTCCGAACTCTGCACGATTGCCGCCGCGAAAGATCAGGGCTTCAACATCGATGTCCTTGCCGACGCGTTCGGCGTCCTCCCGACCTACGACCGCGACGACGAGTACCCAACGCTCAACGACGACGACTATCACGCACTCACTGCAGTATTCGCAGCATGGCAGCGAGAGATTCGCCAGGGATAGTCAGCCGGTCGGCAGCACCACGTTGACGACATCGAGGCCGTCCCGTTCGGGCGTGCGGATGTCCATGACGATCGTGTCCGACGAGCGGGCGATGAGAACGCGTAACGCTCAACCCGACGCAGCGACGATGCAAACAGCGATGCACGCCGTCGCCGCCATGACGCTCGAAGTCTGGCGACTAACTTGGCGACAAACTCCCCGGACTGTGGCGGATTTGGCAGCACTCCCTGGACTGCAATCCGGACGAAACCCCTGTTTTATGGACTGGACAACACTGGCCGGACGGATGGTGCGGGACTCTTAATCCGCAGGTTCTGGGTTCGACTCCCAGGTGGCGCACAACAAAATCCCTGGTCAAGGGCTATTTCCAGCCTCACGCCAGCGGTCTAACGGCAGACATTTGTCTCCAGCTGGCGCGTTAGACCGCCCGTTAGACTCCTGATCCTACTCTCGGCCTGTGTGCAGTTTGGGTTCAGAGCTGACACCGTCGCTGCTGTGGTGACGGCTACCGGACGCGGGTCCGGTAGGTGGTTGACCCTTTGGTGTCAGCCCGGCGCGAACGTCTGGACTGCGACCCTTTGGCCAGATGTTCGCAACCCCGGGGCGTGGCGACGGGGCTCTGGCCCGACGGCCCGAACTGCCGAGGCTGGAGCCTCGCGCCACTCGTCCATCTCGGCGATGTCATCGAGTTCGGCGCGGACGCGGCGGCAGCGCCATGTCGATGGTACGGCTACGTCGTCCACGCCGACGATGTCAGCCTCACACTGGTCGGTCCGTTTGACTCGCCAAACGACGCAGCCGACGACGGAAGCGACTCGCTCCCAACCTGGCAGGCCGCCCATGCCGGCACGCTGTTGCGGCGGACCTTCGCCGACCGAACCCGACTGATTCATCACAAATGTTCATCAATTGCGATTTGTTCGATTTAGGTAGCATGCTTTCCATGGCCAAGACCGACGCGCAGGACAACCCAGCGTCCCTCGATCGTGTACTCACAATGCTCGACGGTGATGTCCGCCTACGCGACATCGACGGCAATGAGGTCATCCTCAGCGCCGACGTCGTCGAGGCATTCCAAATGGCCGTCGCCGAGATGCTGTCGCACGGCACCGCCGACCTGACGACGCAGGAAGCGGCCAAGCTCATCGGCGTTTCCCGCCCAACACTCATCAGGCTGCTCGACAACGGAGCCATTCCGTTCCGTCGCACGCACGGCAGCCGTGGCCATCGGCGCATTTTGCGCCGTGATGCTCTCGACTACCTGCGAGCTGACCTCGACCGCCGGCGGCGTGCCCTCGACATCCTCGCCGAGGACGCCGAAGCCTTCGGCTTCTACGACGACTGATCCGCTGCCGGTCCGAGTGACAGCCGGGTGCGTCGGATGAGCACGCCCCGGCCAGCGGTCGGCGCGCTCGTTTTGCTCGACGCCAACATCCTCTACCCGATCCCGCTGTGCGACTTCTTCCTGACGGCTGGAACCGTCGGCCTGATCGCAAAGCCCGTCGTGAGCGAGGAGATTCTCGCCGAGGCCCAACGCAACGTGACCGCCGATCGCGCCGACCTTGGCGAGGATCGAATCAAGCGCCGCTTCGACGCCGTTCGGACCGCCACCAGCGGAGGCGACGACTCGATACCCAAGCGATACTTCGACACCGCCATCATCAACGAGAAGGACCGCCACGTCCTCGCCGCCGTTCGCTACCCATGGAGAGGACAAGCGGCTCTAGCACGCAGGGACCTCGCCGGAGTCGATCTCCGTGCGTCGACATCATCGCTCGTCGAAGATGACCCCCAGCCGGGTTTCACACATCAAACGGGGCGAGCAAGATTCTGTAGAACCGCGGTGTCGTTCGGTGGAGCGGATGGTCCGTATGCCGCGCTGTAGACGCCTTTGCAACCCGACGAGCAGGAAAGGGCAAAGACGATGTCTTGGTCATCGGGGTTGCTGTCTCCCTCAAACCGGACCGTCTCATGGACCTGCATACCGCCGGGGTCCATCGTTTGAAGGCACCCAGAACAGGCGAGTTCACCTTGTTCGGTCGCATAGAAATCGTTCCTGAAACCTTCGGCGCGTAGACGAGTGAGCGCATCGGTCACCGTTTCGAGCCGGTGCTCGGCAACCTCCGCCGTGGCCGATGTCTGGTGCGTTCCCTGATGGATGCAACCAGGTGTGGAGATGGTCGGTGTCACGGTGGTCATCACGACTTCGTTGGACGCCATGGCAACACCGTGCAACGAGGTGCCGATCAAGTCGAGCACGTCTGTTTCGAGGAGATCGTGGTCGATAGCCACGCTGCCCTCAGTGATCGAACTGTCGACGGCGTTGATTCCCTTGACCGATCGGAGCTGCTCGATGAGGGCGTTCAAACACAGCGAACAGTTCGCCCCATCAACTCGTACTTCTGTTTGCATTTCGGACCACCTTCGTTCATCCTGAGTGGAGCGCCGGCACGGGTCAATCGCCGACCGCCATTTCATGAGTTTCGATCATCTCGACCGGCCAAAGTAGCACCGCCCGGCTCAGTCCGGGCGAGGGGGAAACGGTGGAGCGAGGAACGCGAGTGCGGTGAGTCCGGTCTGGCCGGTGTTCGACAGTCGAAGCTCCTCGTCGCCGCGATAGAACGCCAACGAGCCGGCGACGAACGCCACAATCGCGCCATCTACCTCGAGTGCGCCGGAGCCCTCGACGATGTAGATCATGAGATCCGACCCGGCGTGGGTGTGGGGCGGAAGGGCCTGGCCCGCGCTCAGTCGAATCATGCGCACATTGGTCTGCGTGCCCTCAAGCAAGGGAACAGCTACGAACCGCTCCTCGTCGTAGTCCGCGGCATCAGCCAGCCTGACCATCTTCACGAGGTCCGCCATGATGTTCTACGGGGGTTTCGACGACTCACGTCAGTGTTCCGATCAGAGAGTGTGTTTCGGTCCTCTACCCACCATGGCGTCGCCCCAAACCCTATCGCACCCGTCATCGGCACCCCACACCTCTCGCCCGTCTCCGCTGCCAGCCTGCGGCGGCCTTAGTCGGATACATCTGGTACATCGTCCAGGGGGCGACCATCAACAGGCCGGTCTGAAAGAGTCGTAACTTGGCGGGCTGCCGTATCGGTGAATAGTTGCGGACAGCCGAGGTCTGTCCGCGTTTCGCCTTGCGCGAACGCTCCGGTCGAGCGTTCGATCTGACCGAGGGCACGATCTATCCGGCGTTGCATGGTCTCGAACGATCGGCTGCGGTCACGAGCGAGCACCTCACGGTGAACGGCCGACAGCGCCGCATGAACCGATTGTTGCGAGCTGGGAGAGTGTCGTTGCGGGAAGGACGGGCAGGCTAGATGTCGTTCGTTGCCTCGGTCAACGGTGTGCTCAGGGCGGGTGCGGCGTGAACGCCGTCGATCGATTCTTGGATGATTTCACCACAGCACTAAAAGCGGGCTGGCGTTACCGTCGCGGGGCGGTAGCGCTTGGTAAGTCGCTGGGGTGTGGATCATGGTGTCGGTACCGATCACCTGGGACGAACTCGACGACCCCAATCTCGCGCCCGACCGCTGGAACATCCTCACCATCGGCGCCCACCTGCTTCAACACGGCGACCCCCTCGCGCCGCTGATCGGCCTGCAACAGCGCTTGCCTTCAATCTGAGCATCCGGGCGGACGGGGCGACGTGTATGTCGCCCGCCGTTGCGGGTTACCAACAGGGTCTATGGCAAAGATCGCAGTGTTCCACTCAGTGCTCGGCGTGCGCGCTGGGGTACTCGACGCGGCGAAGCGGCTGAAGGATGCCGGTCACGAGGTGCTCGTGGTCGATCAGTACGACGGACGGGTCTTCGACGATTACGAGGAGGCGGCCGAGTATTCGAACTCGATCGGCTTCCCGCTGCTGATGAAAAAGGCCGGGCAAGCCGTCAAGCACCTGCCCGACGGCTTCGTCGTACTCGGCTTCTCGAACGGTGCGGGCATGGCCGAGTACGTGACCACCCGCCGACCGGTGTCGGGAGCCGTCCTCATCGCGGGAGTGCTACCCGTGGAGGAACTGGGCGCCGAGCCCTGGCCAAGAGGGGTGCCGGCGCAACTTCACTGCACCGACGGCGACAGAATGCGGCGGCACGACTGGCTCCATCGCTTCGTCATCGAGGCCTATGACGCCCATGCGGGGGTTGAAGTATTCGATTATCCCGGTAGCGGCCACCTCTTTACCGACCCGTCCCTTCCCGACGAATATGACGCCGCCGCCACCGAGCAGGTGTGGGAACGGGCGATCGACTTCGTGGGGCGGGTCAGCTCCTGACGACGAGTCGTTCGGCTTGGGACCCGTTCAGGTCGCGGAGGGATATTCCGGACACGTTGCGGCATACGGCCTGACATCGCCGACATAGGTGGTCTATCCCTCCTCGGTGATATTGTGTTCGGCGATCCTGCATGCCCGCATCCGTCCAGTGCGCAGGGTCGACATCGTTAGCGGTGCCGGGTCAGGGATGGGCGTGGTGGTGGGCTTCGATCTGGAGAAGGTGCTGGATCGCGGCGTGCTGCACGCGCTGAGCGACGGTAGGTACGCGACCCATCATCGACGCGAATTCAGGCTTGGAAAACACGAACAGTTCTGTCGGTGTGATCGTTCGAGCAGTGCGTTGGGCGTCGCTGCCTTCGATCAGGGAAATCTCGCCCACGATCTCGCCCGGGCCAGCGATAGCGATTCGGTGTCCGTCATGTTCGACACTGACCTCACCGGATTTGATGATGACGAATTGGCGGGCGGTCGATCCCTGGTGGATCAACTCGGTGCCAACGGGGACACTCATCACCATCGACAGCGACCGGATCATTTCCATCTCTTGGTCGGTGCAGCCATCGAAAAGTTTCAGCTGCGCCAACTCGGTCTCCTCATGGGGCCTCATACGGCTGATCCTTTCGCCTCTTGGCTGTTCAGTGCCCCGCAATTGCCGAGCTTCAATGACTCGGCGACAGCGGTCGCCTGAGAGGGTGTACCCCCAGGCCCTCTCGGTGAAACCTCAAGCGTTGAATCTCGTTGCGACCCCCCGCCGGCACGTCAAGGAAGTCGGATCAACGCACTCCATGGTTGGAGCCGCGGGTGGCGCCCGCCTTCATCGGACGATGTGACAGCATGCCTGGTGTGGCGTCCCCGACCGTTGCAGCTTCCACACCGTCGCCGTGCACATTGAGGTGTTTATGGCAACTGGGCGGCGGGTAGAGCTGCAAGCGATGACAGAGGGTTCACCACCGCGAATGGCGAGAACAGAAGCTCAAACGCCAAGCCGAGCCATAGCATCCCGCGTCGCCAAGCGCGAGGCGGGGCCTGTCCTCGTCACGATCGTGAACGACTACGAGGTCATCGTCCGTGGCGTCGCTGCGATTCTCGCGCCCTACGCAGATCGAATCCGAGTGGTCGAGTTCGATGTCGGCGCCGAACCAATCCACCGTGCCGACGTGGCCCTTTTCGACACATTCGCCAGCTATCGCAATTCTCTCGTCCGAGCAGAGGCGATGATCAACGACGGCGTGGTTCGCCACGTGATCCTTTACACCTGGGATGTGTCTGCGAAACTGGAACGGTCGGCGCTTGCCATTGGAGTGTCGGGCATCGTGTTTAAGTCACAGACCGGTCCCGAGCTCGTCCAAGCGATCGAATCGGTCTGGGCTGGACGCAAAGTCGGTTTCGGCACGAAATCTCCGAGCCTGAAGCACCCCAGCGGCATGCTCCTGTCGCCGCGCGAAGAGGAGGTTTTGATGCTGATCGCTGCTGGGTATGCCAATCGAGAAATCGCCGCCGAACTGTTCGTCTCGATCGACACGGTCAAGACTCATATCCGTCGTGTGTTCGAAAAGCTCGGTGTGACCAATCGGGCGCAAGCGGCGGTTATGGCAATGGGCAACCGCGGGCCTGAGCGGGACGAGACCTCCTCACCTCCCACCAAGCCCGCCGGGCGGCCTACTCGATGATGAGGTGACCGATCAAACCACTGATCTCAAGCGTCCGAAGGAATGCCGGTGTGGGATGCGTGACGATCAATCGTGAGCCCGCTTCGCGTGCCTGGTCAGCCATCCGTAGGAGAGTCCGGATGCCGCTTGAATCGACGAACGACACGCCGCCGACATCGAGAACGAGGTCGTCGGCGCCGTCGACGGCGCCGTCGACGGCGCCCACTGCACCGCCGGGTGCGCGTCAAGTTCCCCTTCGATCGTCCAGCCATTCGAAGTTGGCGTGACGATTAAATCGTCTGATCCCTCAAGCATCGACCGAAAGCTATCGAGTGCCGGCCTGTCCCACGCCGAAATCACCCGATCGGGTGATGGTGGCTTGGGGTTCGGTCGAGCCGCCGTCGACGTAAGGATCAGCACGACGACATCGTCGGATTGCGCCAAGGATGGCAGTAGAAGAGCCTCTGGCCAAGGAGCAGGTCGACCGGCCGAGCGCAAGCGGAGGAATGACCCGAGGTGTGGACCGGCACCTCCGCTCCTTGGTGATCACGATCTTCAACGCGACCTTTCGCTCCCTGGTATTTCGCCGCGTGCCAGGGCTTCATCCCGACCGTACGACAGTCCCCAGAGACTCGCGCGCACGACCTCGCGTGGTGCGCAGCGGCAAATTGAGGTACTCACGGCACAAGACCCTTAACACCGTCGGGGTGAGCACTATGCAGTGAGCACGTGAAGTGTTCGACGCTCGCCGAGCATCAGGAATGCGGTCGATCGCTTCGGTCCGGTCGCCCACATTGCGTCGAGTTCGCCGTCGAGATATGCCGATTGGATTTTTGGATGCACGTAACTGGCTCGACACACCGCCCGGGTATTGCCCAGCAGTGATGCCGCATGATCGATGGCATTGAGTAGGCCAGCTTTGCTCGGCTCACTCGCACTGACGGCGAGCTCTTGCGCAGCGTCGGTCGTGGCGATCCAGGTTCGGAACGTCTTCGCGGTGAAGTCACCCGACGTGGCGGCGCGAATGTAATCGTTCACTTTTTCAGACGTGACTGCGTGCGGTTGGTCGTCGGCGTCCAGGTACGAGAACAGGGTTTGCCCAGGAAGGTCCTGACACTGCCCGACAAGTCGCGCCAGTCGGCGATCATGAATCTCGACACGATGGCGCTGACCGCTCTTGCCGTCGAAGCTGAACACCACATCACTGGTTCGGACCTCAGCGTGCCGAGAACGAAAGGTCGAGAGCCCGTACGAACCGTTCGCTCGCCGGTATTCATCGTTGCCGACGCGTATAGCCGTTCGGTCGAGAAGGTTCACGACGAGGGCGGTCTGGCGTTCCTGTGTGGGATTTCGGTCGCGAAGGTCGTCCTCGATTCGCTGGCGCAGACGTGGAAGCGCCATCGCGAACTCCGCAAGGTGACTAAACTTCAGGTTGTCGCGTTCTCGCCGGAACTCGTCGTGGTAGCGGGCCTGCTTGCGACCCTTCGCGTCGCGGCCTGTGGCCTGCAGGTGGCCGCGCGGATCGGCAGAAATCCACACGTCGGTCCACGCCGGAGGGATCGCCAATCGTCGAATTCGATCGAGATCAGCCTTGCCGACCGGCTTGTCATCATGTTGTCGATAGCGGAATCGCTTCGTACCGGTGCGACGAATGCCAGGCATTTGGTCATGCGAAAATCGCAACGACTCCGACACCCGCGTCTCACTCATGACTGCTGCATCTACCCGATATCGGCATGGTCGAAGGGGCCGAAGCCGTTGCCGTCAAGCCACTGTGAGATCGCACAAGCGAGTTCAGACGCGGTTGCCTCGCCGTTGACTGCGTGGTTGGGCGGTTCGAGTTCTCGCAGCGTGGCACTCGACGAACCGGTGAAGAGGTCGCGCTGAGTAGCCAGCGCCCCATCGTTTCCTTAATGATCATCTGTGGGTGCTTCCACGTCGAGTTTCGATTTCAACTGGTTCTCCGGGGTATGGATGAATGCTTCTGGGACGCTTCTCTACCCAACGCAGTGGTCGCCAAACCTGGACGCGCAATTGTGTTTAGTTGATTTTGTCGATGGGAGCACTGTACGAGTAGGTGTCACCCCGATCCCCTGCCGAGTCCGTGCCCAGCCCCCCGCCGCCCCCGTCGGGCTGGGCACGTCGAAACGAAAGACGAACCTTCGGGTGTCATCCTTCGTTCATGGTCGAATGAAACGAGTACAACGACGCGGATCCGATACATCGTTACCCACCAAGGCGGTCTCGAACGAGGTGGTAAGCGCAATCAAAGCCTCAGCGCTCAACTCGACACCGACCGACCACTTTGCCGCCCCCGGAGTCCATAGGCTTGAAAGCAGCAGACCGCCCTCCTCTTCAAAGACGAGAGTGACTCCCCCAGCAACAGCTTGCGTCCCGTCGCCGGCACCGGACTATCAATTCGCGACCACACCGCGTACTCCCACGTCGGCGACCCACGAACCGACGCAGCTAACAAGCCAGCGAGATGGGTCGCCCGCTGATCTGCGCTCACCTCATATCGAGACGGAATCAGCAGAGTGGTGCCGTCTTCAACGAGGCTGCCAAACCGGGCGTCGCCGACGGCCAGCTCATCACGGTTCAAGCTTTCGTCATCGACACAACTCTGCACGCGAGATTTGCGAATTCGCCGTCTGACGGGAACCGACGCCGAACGAAACACATGGCAGCAATCTGGCGATCATGAAGGCCGTCATGGACGACGTCTCAGAAACGGCGGACGCCGTGACCGGGTAGGCTCGCTGTCGAAGGAGACCATTTTGGCAGTGATGGCTACGGATCCGAACAAGCCGCACCTTTCTGCCAGCGCGGCTGGGCCGTGACTTATGACGTAATTGATCGGCCGCACGTCCGCGAGCGCAGCTCTCTGAGAACTGAATTGTGGGGGGCACGGTGCGCGGCGATGGCAGGGCTCATTGGTGCCGCAGTTGTCTTTGGGTATTTGACACGAATGCCGCGAATCGTGACGTTGGCATCCGGGCTGCCACCGATGTATCCCAACGCGGCGCTCGGATTGATCTGTGGCGCCCTGGCCGTGCTCGGCTCCCGTCGAAGTGGTCCGTTGCGGGTCATCGGCGGACTGGGGGTAGTCGGTCTCACTTTGATCGGGGCCGTGAGCCTGGGGCTCCATATCGCGGGCGCTAGGCGAACGTGGTTCGAGGGCCTGTTCCCGCGCGACTTCGTCACAGCAACTACGGCAGTCGGCGGCCGCCCCGCACCAGAGACTTGTCTGGCGTTCCTACTCCTCGCAAGCGTTCTCTGGTCCATCTTTCTGCGGCGTGCTCCGTTGCTCGGACAGGCGTTCGCTGTCGCTGGCGCCTCGGTGGGCCTGTCGGCGATTGTCGGCTACATCCTTGGAGTGGATCGGTCCGAGATGGGCGTTCATCTCGTGTATGTGGGGATGGCGTTACATACCGGCGTGGGCATTGCCCTCCTCGGTGGTGCGGCTGTGTGTGTGCGGCCGAATGTCGGTTTCACGGCGCAACTGCTGGACGGCGGCGTCACCGGTGAGGTCTTGAGGCGCGTCACGTTGGCCGTCGCCGTCGCGCCCGCCCTTCTGTTGATAGGCGGAGCCACAGTCGCCCACTTGTTGCCGACCCAAGCACTCTCCCAATCGGTTTTCTCGGTGCTGCAAGTTGCGGTGTTGAGCGCCGCCGTTTTGATCCCGAGCGCTGTTCTCGGGCGCACCGAACGGCAGCTTCGCGAACAGGTTGATGCCGTGCGTCGGCGAGAAGAGCACCGCAGCGATGTCGACACACTGGTCGAGGCTGTGACCGCGGAGATGACCATTACCGTGCCCGAGCTCTCGGGTTGGGAGACTTCAATGCGCTACCAGCCCGCCACCGGACACCTGGCGGGCGATTCGGTGCAGATCCATGTTCGACACGAACCGCGATCGGCGACTCTACTCGCGCTGGTCGACGTCGCCGGCCACGATGTCTACTCAGCGGTCCTGGCCTACGGGCTGCGCGCACACATCGGCGCGTTGTGGGAGACAGGCGCGGACCTTCGCACCATCGTGACTAGCGCGAATGCGAAACTGCTCCGGCGTAACACGATCGCAACTGCGGTCTTCGTGGTGATCGAGCCTGAAAGAACCTGCGTAGAGGTGATCAACGCGGGTCACCCTGCGCCGATCCACGTCCGCTCTGGATACCAGACAAACTGGACCCCCACCGGTCCCTTACTAGGCCTGCCGCACGCGACCTACAACGTGAAGCTGTACGACATCTTGCCAGGTGACCTCGTTGTGTTCTATACCGACGGCGTCACTGAGGCGCGTTCTCCTGCTGGAGACCAACTCGGCGAGGAGTTCATTCGTCGACTCATCGCTGCGCGTCAAACCGAGCCCGCCGCAACCATCGCTGATGCTTGCGTGGATGCAGCTGTCGAACAAGCCCAGTCGCGATTGCGCGATGACGTGCTGGTCATCGTCACACGTCGACTACACGACAGTGTTTCTCTGTAACGGCAGCCGCAACGGCGACTGGACCGAACTCGTGCACGGAGGCGCATCATGACGGACGCTTCGGGTTCACCGTGACCCATTCGTCGGTGGTGCACCGTCGGGGAACACGATGTTGGCGTCAGCGAAGAACTTGGCCCACGCCCCCACGCAACAGCCGCATCAATGTCACGGACAGCGACACCCTCCGCAGTAGACGGCAAGAGGTTCAGCCCCAAGCGGTTCGCTAGTTGCGCCGAGCCATGGCAGAGTCGGCGTTCAGGAGGCGGCGAGGTCTAGTCGTGAGCGATTGCCGGCACATGCGAGTATCCCGATCGAGAGGCCTTGATGTCAACCGTTGCGCTATTGACCCCTTCGGCTTGGTGGAGGGTTTCCCAGCGAACCCCCGAACGCCGGGTCTGACCTCAAGGACTGGGTCGTCCGCTCCCGGCGCCTCCCGATCACGGGTTTGGTTTAACGACGCCGTGGGACGGGTAAGTTGTAAACCATGGCACTGGGCTACGCCGAGGGATGTCCGACCGTGTGCCCGCGCTCGTCATGGCTATTCGTCGAGCGCATCGAATCGTTTCAGCATCGAATCGAAAGCATCACGTTCGGCACCCACCACGCCCATCCAGACGCTCAGAGCGGCGTAGCCGGCTTCGGTTACGCCATAGACCGACCGGGCCGCTCCCGCGGCCGCCGATTCTTCCCACGAGTGGAGAAATCCGTCGCACTCGAGGTTTCGCAAGGCCCGGTAGATGCTCGGTCGGTCGACGGGTCCGAAGCCAAGGCGCAGCATGGCGTCGACAAGCCGGTAGCCGTGGCGCGGTTCCTCGGCCAGAAGAAGGAGCACCGCCGGGTACACAAAATGACGGGGCGGCGCAACGACGAACCGACACCGTCCCAGGGCCTCCACATGTGGAGGCTACCCGCCGCAACGAGATTCGAAACACCGACGCCATGAGTTCTACCGCCGACATACGCGCCGACCGCCACGGGTTGCCCGATGGTGCCGCACTCGAACTCGCAAAAGCGGCATTGACGCTCGCCCGCCGCTTTCATCGAGGCGGCACCCTGTGGTGCGTCGGTTCAGCGAACCCGCAGCATGCACAGCACGTCGCGGTCGAGTTCGTTCACCCGGTCGTCGTCGGAGCCCGCGCGTTGCCGGCGTCGGCAGTGCTCGGTTCCGACGTCGTTGATATCCTCCGCTCGGTCGCCCGGCCCGACGATGCGCTCCTCATCGTCGGAGCCGACCTTCACGACCAGAATCGTGTTGTCCGCGAGGTACTCCGTTATGCAGGGCCGTGGGGTCTCGCAACGATCCTGATCGGTGCCGGGCAGGGTCCGGCGCCCGGCGCTGCCGATCACGCCGTTTGGGTGAGTGACGATCCGGTGGCGCAGCACGATGGTCGGCTCGTGCTCGGCTATCACCTTCTCTGGGAGTTGACCCACATCTGTTTCGAGCATCCCGGGTTGCTCGTCGAGCCCGAGGAATCGTCGCCATGCGTCACCTGCTCCGACGAGGGTCGCCTCGCGGAAGTTCTGTATCAACGTAACGATGAAGCGAGCGTGCGAACGTCGAATGGAACCGAGACGGTCAATACCGTGCTGGTCGGGCCACTGCGAGTCGGCGACATCGTGGTCGTGCACGCTGGCACCGCGATCAGCGTGGTCGATCCGTGACCGACTTCCTGTACCCCTTTCTCGAGGGCAACGAACGCGACGTCGACCCATTGCTCGCGGACCTTGCCCAATCGGCGAACGCTAAGGCCGAGATCAGCAACACTCTGCGGTCGGTGACGCTCGCGGCACTCGACGCCGACATCGAGGCCGCCGCGGTTGCGATGGCATCCCGCTTCGATGCTGGGGGCCGGCTCTTCGTGTTTGGCAACGGCGGCAGTTCCACCGATGCGGCCGGCACGGTTGCGCTTTTCGGTCGCCCGCCCGAGGGCACGCCGCTGCCAGCGTGGTCACTCGTTGCCGATCACGCCATTCTTACCGCGCTCGCGAACGATGTCGGGTACGAACTAGTCTTTTCACGACAACTCATCTCGCAGGCGAAACTCGGCGACATCGCTCTCGGGCTGTCGACGAGCGGCAACTCGCCCAACGTCGTCCGAGCGTTCGCGGAGTCCCGACGAATCGGGCTGCTCACGATCGGCCTTGCCGGCTACGGCGGCGGAAACATGTCGAGCAGCGGAGTCGTCGACCATTGCCTTGTTGTACGGTCCGACAGCGTTCACCGGATACAGGAGGCACAGAATGCGCTCGTCTACGACCTGTGGTCTCGTGTTCAACGGCTTCTGACGAAGGGTGTCTTGCTATGACAATTGATGCACGGGAAAACGCAGTTCTCACCCGCATCGAGACGTTTCGGCGACGGCGGCCCGTATTTCGCGACGAGATCGTCACGATGGCGCACGGTGCCGGAGGAAAGTCCTCGGCAGCCCTCATCGACGCCGTGTTTCTGGACGCGTTCACGAACGACGACCTCTCGCCACTGGCCGACGCGGCCTGCCTCAGCATGCCCGGAGGCGAGCGTCTGGCCTTCAGCACCGACTCGTTCGTTGTCCGCCCCCGTTTCTTCCCCGGAGGGTCCATCGGACATCTCGCTGTCCATGGCACGGTGAACGACGTGGCCATGGTTGGCGCTCGACCCTGCTGGCTATCTGCCGCCTTCGTGATCGAGGAGGGATTTCCCGTAGCCGAACTCCGCGACATCGTGTCCGACATGGCCGCCGCGGCTCGCGCTGCTCATGTCACGATCGTGTCGGGCGACACAAAGGTGGTTGAACGCGGTTCCGCCGACGGTCTGTACATCACCACAGCCGGACTCGGGGTGCTTCCGGCTGGTCGGGTTCTGAGCCCGGGCCGCGTACGACCAGGCGACGTCGTGCTTGTGTCGGGCACCATTGCCGACCACGGAATGGCAGTCATGTTGGCTCGCGGCGACCTTGCGCTCGATGCCGATATCCGCTCCGACACCGCCCCGCTCGGCGACCTGGTCGAGGCACTTTTCCGTGCCGCACCGTCGACCCGATGGATGCGAGATCCGACGCGTGGCGGCCTCGGCACGGTCTGCAATGAGTTGGCCATGGCCACGAACCTTGCCGTCGTACTCGACGAATCGGCGCTGCCCATCGACCCGGCCGTAAACGCAGCGTGCGACCTACTCGGCATCGATCCGCTGTACGTGGCCAATGAGGGCAAGCTCGTTGCCATCGTTGCTCCGGACGAGGCCGACGCCGCGTTGGCGGCCCTTCGCGAGGATCCATTGGGCAGCGCAGCCGCTGCAATCGGCCACATTCGTTCCGACCCCGCCGGAATCGTTGTACTGCTCACGACCTTCGGGGGTACGCGAATCGTCGACATGCTGGTGGGCGACCCGCTTCCTCGAATCTGCTGATTCCGACCGTGGACGAGATCGCCGCCGTTCGCCACCGAATCCGGGTAACGGGCACCGTGCAGGGTGTCGGGTTTCGTCCCTTCGTCTACCGACACGCGACCGAACTCGGTCTGTTCGGATGGGTACGGAACGACAGTGAAGGTGTGCTCATCGAAGTGGAAGGTGCCGAGCGGTCCGTCGCCGAGTTGTGTCGCCTGGTTGCCGACGAGCCACCGCCGCTCGCCCGCGTCCGTGCCGTATGCGCCGAGCCGATCTCGGTTACTGGCGACGACCATTTCGCCATCGTGGAAAGCGCGTCGATTGGACCGCCGACAGCACCGATCAGTATCGACTCGGCGACCTGCGCTGCCTGCAGGTGCGAGATCGCAAACCCGACTGATCGTCGCTACCGGTACCCGTTCACGAACTGCACCGACTGCGGGCCGCGGTACACCATCGTGCAGTCGGTGCCCTACGATAGGCCGGCGACGACGATGGCCGCCTTCACGATGTGTGCCGCATGTCAGTCGGAATACGATGATCCAGCCGATCGGCGCTTCCACGCCCAACCGAACGCGTGCCCGGAGTGCGGACCACAACTCGTGTGGACCGAAACGGCCCTCGACAAAAGCGCGACATGCGGACATGACGACGAGTGGCTGCTCCGTGGTGACGGCGCCCTTGATGCTGCGATTCGTGCACTGCGCGACGGGCGAATCGTGGCGGTGAAAGGAATCGGCGGATTTCACCTGGCCGTCGACGCGACCGATGATCGTGCGGTCGCGATGCTTCGGAAGCGCAAGGCGCGCGACGACAAGCCGTTCGCGGTGATGGTCGCCGATCTGGCCGACGCGCGTGAGTTGTGCGTGCTCAGCGATGCGGCGGCCGACACACTCATGACACCTGGACACCCGGTCGTGATCGCGCCCTGCCAGACCGCGGCGCGGTTGGCAACGGGGGTGGCTCCGGGGCTGCCCGACGTCGGCGTGATGGTGGCGTATTCGCCGCTGCATCACCTGCTCATTGCAGGGGTGGGGCGCCCGCTTGTCATGACCAGCGGAAACCTGAGCGACGAACCGATCGCCCACGACGACGACGACGCTCGCGCCCGGCTCGCGCCGCTGGTTGACGGCATCCTCGGTCACGACCGTGGTATCCACATCCGGTGCGACGACTCGGTTGTTCGCAGTACATCGCGAGGTCGCACCCAGGTGGCCCGCCGGTCGCGCGGGTTGGCTCCCGAGCCCATGGCACTGGCCACTCGCTCGACTCGACCCGTGCTCGCCGTGGGTGCCGAGATGAAGAACACCGTCGCAGTCACGGTCGGCTCGACGGTGGTGGCCAGCCATCACATCGGTGACCTCGAGCACCTCGCAACCTATCGATCGTTTCGGCAGGCGATCGACCATCTCTGCCACTTGTTCGATGTGACGCCCACGATGGTGGCTCACGACATGCATCCGGAGTATTTGTCGACCAAGTTTGCCGCCGACCTCGACCTTCCCACGCTCGCCGTGCAGCATCACCATGCACACGTGGCCTCGTGTCTGACCGAACACGGCCGGTCCGACCCGGTTCTCGCGCTCGCGTTCGACGGGCTCGGGTACGGCCCGGATGGTTCGCTCTGGGGCGGCGAGTTCATGGTCGCCGACCTTCGCGGCTTCGAACGGGTCGGTCATCTTGCGGCCGTCACGATGCCCGGTGGTGTCGCCGCGATCCGAGAACCCTGGCGAATGGCTGTGGCATGGGCCCATCGCGCCGGCGAACGACACGGGTTCGATGACCCGCGAGGCGACGCCGTGGCCGACTTGGTGTTGCGACGGCAGGGGCCAACGACGACGAGCATGGGTCGATTGTTCGACGCCGCGGCCGCGCTTGCCGGGCTTCGGCCCACGGTCAGCTACGAGGCTCAGGCCGCGATCGAGTTCGAGGTTCTGGCCCGCTCGGTGGCCCGTTCGGAAGTCGACGTACACAGTGCCGACATCGCGCGAGACGAGTCGGGCATGCTGATTCTCGATCCGTCACCGCTCGTCGCCGCGCTGATGCGCGGCCGCTCCAACGGCATGGCGCCCGAGCTGTTGGCCGCATCGTTCCACGAGTCGATCGGAGCGTCGGCTGCTGTCGTGGCCGTAGCCCTCGCACGCGAGCACGGCCTGCGCACCGTTGCCCTGACGGGTGGGGTGTTTCAGAACCAGAGGTTGAGTGACATCGTTGAGGACGCATTGGTTTCATCCGGACTCGATGTGCTCGTGCATCATCGTGTGCCGCCAAACGACGGAGGGATCAGCATCGGCCAGGCTGCGGTCGCTGCGGCGCAGACTTGACCGATCGTGGCCTTGGTTTGCTACGGATTCGGTATGTGGAAAATACACTTATTTACAGGCTCGCCGAAGAGGAGCATGGTAAGGAGACGCACGGATTCGCCCCTAGCCCCGAATGGCCGTGCGAAGGAGGTAGTCCATGTCTGCGACGACGCAAGCGCCGCCCGACGAGACCGTCATCCACGTCTTGTGGATCAATGCTGGCCTGAGTTGTGACGGCGACTCCGTCGCACTCACAGGCGCCACACAACCGAGCATCGAGGAGATCGCACTTGGTGCCCTACCAGGGCTGCCGAAAATCGCCGTTCACTGGCCATTGATCGACTTCGAGTGCGGACCCAACGGTGGGGCCGACGACTTCCTCGAGTGGTTCTTCAAAGCTGACCGAGGCGAACTCGAACCGTTCGTGCTGATAGTCGAAGGATCGATACCCAACGAAGCAATCAAGCGCGAGGGATACTGGTGCGGCTTCGGTAATAACCCTGACACCGGACAGCCGATGACCACGAGCGAGTGGCTTGATCGCCTAACCCCGAAGGCGCTCGCCGTGCTCGCGGTCGGAACATGCGCAACCTACGGTGGCATACACGCGATGGCCGGGAACCCGACCGGAGCGATGGGTGTGCCCGACTACCTCGGTTGGAACTGGAAATCCAAGGCCGGCATTCCGATCGTGTGCGTACCCGGATGTCCGGTGCAGGGCGACAATCTCTCCGAGACGATCCTGTACCTGCTCTACCAGGCCACCGGTCAGGCCCCGATGATTCCGCTCGATGACGCGTTGCGGCCAAAGTGGTTGTTCGGCGCCACCGTGCATGAGGGATGTGATCGGGCCGGCTACTACGAGCAGGGCGACTTTGCGACCGAGTACGGCTCGCCGAAGTGCATTGTGAAGCTCGGCTGCTGGGGGCCGGTCGTCAACTGCAACGTGCCGAAGCGAGGATGGATCAACGGTGTGGGCGGTTGTCCGAATGTCGGCGGTATCTGTATCGGCTGCACAATGCCGGGCTTCCCCGACAAGTTCATGCCATTCATGGACGAGCCGCCGGGTGCCAAGGTGTCAAGCCTCGCCAGCGGCATGTACGGCTCAGCGGTGAGGCGCCTTCGGGCCATGACGAATCGCACGGTCAACAAAGAGCCGTCGTGGCGGATCAAGGGCTCAGAACTCAAGTCCGGCCACACAAAGACGTGGAAGTGAAATCATGACTATGACCAACGCCCGCTCAAGCAAGACAACTGACGCCAACGGCTTGGTGGAAATGGCGTGGGACCCAATCACGCGAATCGTCGGCAGCCTTGGCATCTACACCAAAATCGACTTCGGCAAAGGTGTGGTGGCCGAGTGCCAGAGCACGTCGTCGATCTTTCGTGGCTACAGCATTTTCATGAAGGGCAAGGATCCGAGAGATGCGCATTTCATCACGAGCCGCATCTGCGGTATTTGTGGTGACAATCACGCCGTCTGTTCCTGCTACGCGCAACAGATGGCCTACGGAGTTCGGCCACCGAATCTGGGGGAGTGGATTGTAAACCTCGGCGAGGCCGCCGAGTACATGTTCGACCACAACATCTTCCAGGAGAACCTGGTTGGGGTCGACTACTGCGAGAAGATGGTCGCCGAGACGAACCCCGGCGTGCTCGAACTCGCGAACCGCACCGAGTCACCGCACTTCACCGAGCACGGCTATCGCACCATCGGCGACATCATGCGGTCGTTGAATCCGTTCTCAGGTGAGTTCTATCGCGAAGCCCTCCAGGTTTCGCGGTACACCCGCGAGATGTTCTGCCTCATGGAAGGACGCCACGTCCACCCCTCGACGCTGTATCCCGGCGGCGTCGGCACGACAGCAACCATCCAACTCTTCACCGACTACATCACGCGCCTCATGAGGTACGTCGAGTTCATGAAGAAGGTCGTGCCGATGCACGACGACCTTTTCGACTTCTTCTACACCGCGCTACCCGGCTACGAGGAAAACGGTCGCCGCCGGATTCTGCTCGGGTGTTGGGGCGCCTTCCAAGATCCGGATGTGTGCAACTTCGAATACAAGGACATGGAGGCCTGGGGGCGCGCCATGTTCGTCACGCCCGGTGTAGTGGTCGATGGGAAACTGGTAACGAATTCGCTTCTCGACATCAACCTCGGCATACGGATCCTGCTCGGCTCGTCGTACTACGACGACTGGGAAGGTCAAGAGATGTTCGTCACGAAGGATCCGCTCGGCAATCCCGTCGATCGGCGCCATCCGTGGAACCAACACACCAACCCACACCCGCAGAAGCGCGACTTCGGCGACAAGTACAGCTGGGTCATGTCGCCGCGGTGGTTCGACGGAACCGATCACTTGGCGCTCGACACCGGTGGTGGCCCGCTCGCCAGATTGTGGTCGACCGCGTTGTCAGGTCTTGTGAACACCGATGAAATCAAGGCCACCGGACACAGTGTTGAGATCCATCTGCCGAAGACCGCGTTGAAGCCACCAGTAACGTTGGAGTGGAAGATTCCGAAGTGGTCGAACACGATTGAGCGCAATCGGGCCCGCACGTACTTCCAGGCCTATGCGGCGGCTGCGGCGTTGCACTTCGCCCGCAAGTCCCTTGCCGAAGTCCGCGCCGGTCACACCAAGACCTGGCAGGACTTCAAGGTTCCGGATGAGGCGATCGGGTGCGGGTTCACCGAAGCCGTGCGCGGCGTGCTGTCGCATCATATGGTGATCAAGGGCGGCAAGATCGCGAACTACCACCCCTATCCGCCCACACCGTGGAATGCGAATCCGACCGACAGTTTCGGTACCCCCGGTCCGTACGAGGACGCAGTGATGAACACGCCGATTTTCGAGGAGAACGGCATCGATGACTTCAAAGGTATCGACATCATGCGGGCGGTACGCAGCTTCGACCCTTGCTTGCCGTGTGGGGTTCACATGTATCTTGGCAACGGAAAGGTGCTTCGTAAGGAGCACTCGCCCATGATGGTGCCAAACGTCGAAGGCTGACCCATCATGGAGCCTGAAAACGCCGGCAGACCGGTAGACCTTCGCGCCGCGGGCGACCGGATCGGCGAACTTCTCGACCGACTCGAGTCGTCGCTGAACCCGCGGGATTACGCCCAGGTTCAGGGCGCCGTGTGTCTGGTCACCGACCTGTATGGCGGCGCGTTGGCGCGCATCATGGAGCTGGTCGGCGATGACTCTGCTCTTGTTCAACTGCTGGTCGACGACGATCTGATTGCGTCGCTCCTCGTTGTGCACGACTTGCATCCGCACGATCTTCACGAGCGAGTGCGTCGTGCCATCGACTCCGTCCGACCGTACCTCGGTTCGCACGGCGGCGACGTCGAGATCGTTGACATCGACGGAGATCTGGGCACGGTGACGGTGAAGATGCTCGGCAGCTGCGACGGCTGCGCCTCCTCCGCGGTGACGCTGGAGTTGGCTGTGCGCCGCGCGATCGAGGAACACGCTCCCGAGATCACACACCTAGTGGTCGACGGCGGTTCGGACGGCATCGCCGATGGGGCGGGGGCCGATGCTGGCGCCACGAGTATTCCCGTCGCCCTCACGCGCAAACCGACGCACAATCCGCCGATGGCTCCCATCTATGGGCTTCGCGGTCTCGTACCGGGCCGGGTCGGATTGCTCGAGATCGAAGGCAACCGGCTCATCGTATGCCGCGTTGGCGAACAGCTCTATGCCTACCGCAATGCGTGTCCGGTCTGTGCGAGCGACCTCGAAACGGCATCGGTCGATGGAGCCGCGCTCCGTTGCGGCGAGTGCGGGTCGGCGTACGATCTGCCACGCGCCGGTCGGAGCCTCGACGGCAACACGACCCATCTCGATCCGTTGCCGCTCGTCGAAACCGGTGGCGAGGTTCGCATCGCAGTGGCTGCGGAGGCGGCGCGATGACCGCAACAGCGAACGGCCCGCTCGCGATCCTCCAACGGATCCGGTCCATGCCCGTTCAGGCGCAGGCGCCGCCCGAGGAGCGATGCGAAATGTGCAGCGAGATCGTGCCGACCGAGCACCGCCATGTGGTCAACGTTGATGCGCGGAGCCTGATGTGTACGTGCCGTGGGTGCTGGTTCCTGTTCACGAGCGGCGGCGCTGGCGGCGGAAAGTTTCGCGCCGTTCCCGACCGGTACGTTTCGCTCGGCGGGCTCTCGATCGGTCCCGGCGGCTGGGATGAACTTCAGATTCCCGTGAGTGTCGCATTCTTCTTCGTGAACTCGGCGCTCGGGTCGGTCGCGGCGTTCTATCCGGGGCCCGCCGGCGCAACCGAATCGTTGCTCCCACTCGATTCTTGGGATCGGATCACCGCCGACAACGAGATCGTTCGCACGATGGAACCCGACGTCGAGGCTCTGCTCGTTCGGCGTGACGGCGAGCATTCTGACGCGTTCGTCGTGCCGATCGACGCGTGTTACGAACTCGTTGGAAACCTCCGGCGGCTGTGGCGCGGCTTCGATGGAGGAACCGAAGCGCACGAGTCGCTGGATGCATTCTTCGTGCGGCTCAACGAGCGGGCGCGATGACTGCACTGGCCATCTCGGTGCTGTCGGCGCAACCCGACCGGTACGCGGCCGTGCCTACGGTGGTGCTTCGACTTCGACTCGACGCGTCGGAAGCCGAGCCGGTTCACGCGATGGTGTTGCGGACCCAGATTCGCATCGAGCCGCAGCTTCGCCGGTATGGTCTCGATGACGAGGTACGGTTGGTTGAGCTGTTCGGCCAAGCGACCCGATGGGGGGAGTCGCTTCGGCCGTTCCTGTGGACCCATGTCGTCTCCGGGGTTGGAGAGTTCACCGGAAACACCGAGATCGATCTCCCTGTCGCGTGCAGTTACGACATGGAAGTGGCGGCCGCGAAGTATTTCCACTCGCTGCGAGACGGAGCGGTTCCCCTCGTTCTGCTTTTCAGCGGCACGGTGTTCAGCTACCGCGATGGCGGGCTCATCGTGCAGCCCGTCGCATGGAATGTCGAGGCAAAGTACAACCTGCCGGTCGCGGTTTGGCGAGAAACAATGGATGCATTCTTTCCGAACAGTGGCTGGATCCGGCTGCAAACCGACGCCATCGATGCTCTCATCCGATTCAAGGCCGATCGCGCCCTCATCTCGTGGGACGAAACCATCGAACATCTCCTCAAGGAGGCCGACCGGTGATTTCGACGGACACGTTCGAGAAGGCGCAACGCGTCGCCGACGCCGTGCTCTGGGAGGGCTACGTTCTCTATCCGTACCGAGCATCGGCGGCGAAGAACCAGGTGCGGTGGCAGTACGGCGTGCTGACTCCGAGGCGCTACGCCGAGGCCGACGGCTACGAGAGGTTCGCTATGCAGACCGAGTGCGTGGTCGAGTTCGCACCGGAGGGCACAGTCGACGTGCGACTGCGGTTTCTCCAAGTGCAGACCCGCACGATGGAGCGATCGATCGGCGATGCGTTCGTTCCGGTCGCAGAACTCGATGTCGATGGCGAGCTGTGGACGACCTGGGACGAGGCGATCGAGCACACGGTCGACATACCGGGCGTTGCGGTGATGACGAGTGGCAACCACGAGGTTCCGATCACGCTGTCCGGTGGCTGCGAGGTGGAGATGGTCGGCAGCGTGGGACGGGTGGTGCGAGAACGCTGGCCCATCACCGCTGTTGTGCACCTGGAATCGGAGCGTTGCGTCGGGCCGTATCCGTTGAGCAAGCTTCGGGTGCGCGTCGAGAACACAACCGACTGGCAGGAGTCGGGTGGTGTTCGCGACGACGCAATGCGCCGCTCCCTGGTTGCGGTGCACACATTGATGCGTTGTCACGACGCATCGTTTCTGTCGCTCCTGGAGCCGCCCGAGTTCGCCCGAGCCGCCGTCGAGACGTGCACGAACGAGGGCACGTTTCCCGTGCTCATTGGCGAGCCGAGCGACCCAACATCAATGCTGTCGTCGCCGATAATCCTCTACGACTATCCCGCCGTTGCTGCCGAGAGCCCGGGCGACATGTGCGATGCCACCGAGATCGATGAGATCCTCGCCCTTCGTATCCTCACCCTCACCGATGAGGAGAAGCGCGCCGCCCGTAGCACCGATCCGCGGGCCGCCGCGATCATCGACCGGATCGAGGCGTTCACGCCCGATGTGTTCGCGAGCCTCCATGGTGAAATGCGCACCGCCGCGTCGTTCGGTACCGGCCCCTTCGACGGTGACAGTACGTTCGACCGTGTCGGGTCGGTCGGTGAAGCTCCCTGGTGGGAACCGGCGGTTGATGCGGCGGTGAACCCATGGGAAGACTCGATCGTCATCGACGGTAAGGTGGTGGCGAAAGGCTCGAAGGTGCGGCTTCGCCCGGGAACCGTGGCCGGCCGCCGCACCGATGCCCAAGACCTCTTTCTCATCGATCGAGAAGCCATCGTGGAGGGCGTGTTCTTCGACGTTGACGGCGATCAGCACGTGGCCGTCACGCTTCTCGATGACGCTGCTGCCGACCTGCACCAATGGCACGGACGTTTCATGTATTTTCATCCCGACGAGATCGACGTGCTGTCGTGAAAACCCTCGTGGCCGGCATCGGCAACATCTTCAATCGTGATGACGGTTTCGGCAGCGAGGTCGTCAGTCGGCTGGTCGATATGCCCGAAGACGTTCGGGTCGAGGACTACGGCATTCGTGGTCTGCATCTTGCACTCGACCTCCTCGACGGTGTCGACCTTCTCGTTCTCGTCGACGCAATCGGCGGCTCCGACGCCCCGGGGACACTCAGCGTGCTCGAACCCGACCCTCATGCCGGCGGCGAGCCACTCGATGCCCACCGCATGGATCCCCAAGCCGTGCTCGGCATGGTTGCCGGCCTCGGTGGCACCATCGGACGGGTAGTGGTCGTCGGCTGCCAACCGGCCGACCTTGACGACGGCATGGGGCTGTCAGTGCTCGTCGCCCATGCTGTGCCTCGTGCTGTCGAGATCGTTCAAGAACTCATCGCAGAAAGGAATTCCCCATGTTTCGTCGCGTCGTCGTACTCCTAGGAATCTTCGGTGCCGTCGGCGCCGCTGCACGTGCTGTCGTGCCAGACATTCGTCGTTACCTCAAGCTCAGGAGAATGTGAATCAACATGCGAGTACTCGGAATTATCTTCCTGGTCGTCATAGCTCTACTGGTTGTCGCTGGGCTCGTCACGTTTCTTCTTTCGTTGCCCTCGTTGCGTCGGTACCGACGCATTCGCCGCATGTGATCGTCGATCCCTTCCCTAGGAGCAGCTATGTGTCTCGGTATTCCCGGCCAACTCATCGAAGTCGGCGTTGGCAACCCACATCTCGCGCGCGTCGACGTTGCGGGTGTGCGCCGCATGATCAACATTGGTCTGCTCGAGGATGAGCAACTCGAACCAGGCGACTGGGTGCTCATTCATGTTGGCTTCGCGATGTCGAAGATTGATGAGGCCGAGGCAGCGGTCGCACTCGCCTCGCTGAAACTCATGGGTTCAGGCCTCGATGATGAGATGGCAATGATCAGGGGGAGCGGAACGTGAAGTTCGTCGACGAGTATCGAGATCCCGTGGCCGCCCGCACTGTGCTCGATCGGATCGGCGTACTCGCCGATCCAACGCGCCACTATAAGTTCATGGAGGTGTGCGGCGGCCACACGCATACGATTTACCGTCACGGCATCGAGCATGTCCTGCCGCAGAACGTCGAGCTTGTCCACGGTCCCGGTTGCCCGGTCTGCGTGATTCCGATGGGACGGATCGATGACGCGATCGCGCTGGCCGAAACGCCGGGAGTGATCTTCACAAGCTTCGGCGACATGATGCGCGTGCCCGGCGGTAAGGGAACCCTGCTCGAAGCCAAGGCCCGCGGTGCCGATGTGCGCTTCGTCTACTCCCCGCTCGACGCACTAAAGCTGGCGGTTGAGAATCCGGACCGTGACGTGGTGTTCTTCGCGGTCGGATTCGAGACAACGGCGCCGTCGACCGCGGTTACGCTCGTCAAGGCGCGAGACGACCGGGTGATGAACTTTCGCGTCTTCTCCAATCACGTCACGATCGTGCCGCCGATCAAGGCGATTCTCGACTCGCCTGACCTGCGTCTCGACGGCTTTCTCGGCCCGGGCCACGTGTCGACGGTCGTTGGCAATTATCCGTACCGGTTCGTCACGAGGGACTACGGCTTGCCGCTTGTTACCACTGGATTCGAGCCGCTCGACATCCTGCAGGCCATTGCGATGCTCCTTGGCCAGATCAGCGAAGGCCGATGCGAGGTGGAGAATCAGTACACGCGTATCGTCCGAGATGAGGGCAATCCGAGGGCACTGCAGTATCTCGCTGAGGTGTTCGAGCTGCGTCCGCACTTCGAATGGCGCGGGCTCGGTTTCATCGCGCAGAGCGCATTGAAGCTTCGCGATGAGTTTGCGCCGTGGGATGCCGAACTGTTCTACTCCGTCCCCGGCGTTCGGGTCGCCGATCCGAAGGCGTGCCAATGCGGCGAGGTGCTGAAAGGCGTCATCAAACCGTGGGAGTGCAAGGTGTTCGGGACGGCGTGTACCCCGGAAACACCGATCGGAACCTGCATGGTGTCGTCGGAAGGGGCGTGCGCTGCGTACTACAACTTCGGACGTTTGCATCGCGAGGCCGCGGTCACGCTCGGTCGGGCGTCGAGGTAGCGCATGCACGAGCTCGCCATCTGTCAGGCAATCATCGATCATGTCGAAGCGCGTGCCGAAGGGCGAGCGGTTCAACGCGTTGAGGTTCGCATCGGTCACTTTCGCCAAGTTGTGCCCGACTCATTGCAGTTCTCGTGGACCGTCCTCACCGACGGCACCGACCTTAGCGATTGCCATCTCCTGATCAACTACGTGCCAGCGGTTATCCGGTGCGCGTGTGGCGCCGAATCGGTCCTCGACGTGCCCATTCCGGCGTGCATGACGTGTGGCGGAGTCGACGTCGAGTTCCTCAGTGGTAACGAGTTCGACGTTGCCTGGATCGAAGTGGCCGAGGCCAGTTGATGGGCCGCGTGCACATCAGCCTGGATGGAACGGTGCACGACCACGCCCACCATGGCGATCATGACCATTCCGAAGGCACGCCGCAGCACGACGTCGGCGATCACAGCGGCTATCCGGCTACGGGAGTGGCGCGAATCTCGGTACTCCAGTCGATCCTGTCCGAAAACGACCGGGTAGCAGCGGGCAACCGAACGGCATTTGCGGCGAACGGTGTCGTGGCCATCAACGTTATGTCGTCGCCAGGCGCGGGCAAGACATCGCTCCTCAAACGCACGCTGGTCGAGCTGCGGTCCAAGCTGCGCCTCGGGGTCTTAGAGGGCGACATCGCCACCAGCCTCGATGCCGACCAGCTCGCGGGTCTCGGTGCGGCCATCTCGTTGGTCAACACGAGCGCCGGATTCGGTGGTGAGTGCCATCTCGATGCCGTTATGGTCCACGCCGGCCTCGGGCGGCTGCCGCTCGATGAGATCGATCTGTTGCTCATCGAGAACGTCGGCAATCTCGTGTGCCCGGCAGAGTTCGACGTCGGCGAGCACGCACGCGCCATGGTGTACGCCATCACCGAGGGCGAGGAGAAGCCGTTCAAGTATCCGGTGATGTTCCGCGCCGCCGATGTCGTGGTCGTCAACAAGATCGACCTTCTCCCCCATCTCGACTTCGATCTCGACCTCTTCTTGTCGAACCTTCACGCCGTCAACCCGAAGGCCACCGTGATAACCGCGAGCGCCCGAACGGGCCAGGGAATTTCGGAATGGTGCACATGGTTACGGCGGCAACTTCCCGCGTAGCGGCCTCCACTTAGCGTCGGGCAGCACGATCAAGGTTCTGGTGCACCCACACGAGGCCGACGATCGCTCGTGCCGCGGCCGCGGCTGTCGTCTAGCGAGACGGAACCGGTAGCTTGAACGCCTTACGGACAAGCGCGTCATCCATCACAAACAAAGCTCGTTCGGTGGACTTGGGCAATCCAAGGGAATCAATAACATTACTGACGCTCTCGCAGCGTAAGGCGGCGAGCCCATCCGGAAAGACAGAGACGAGCAGTTCACCTTCTCTTGACGTCTTGGGATAGAGAGCCATGACTGGCTGCGGCCCCGAACATGATTCAAACAGCGCGAACAACGAGGAACCCCGCAGGACGACTGAAAGCGCGTCACCGTTGATTTCGCGAGCCGTCTGCATCACGTTTGAGCAAGCGCCATGCAGATCGAGCACGCCGTTTGCAGCAGCCATTTCGGACAGCGTTCGTTCTTTGTCAAACCTGACCACATCGCCCCAGAGTTGCTGAGTGGTTTCAGTCGGGGATTCCGCGTGAACGAAGTCCGGAAGCCGATATGCGGCCAGAGCCATGCAACCGGTACAGATACCCATGACGACCGCCACCGCCGCCGCCGCCCTCACTGCTCCGTGTTGCGAGTAGGACAACAGGCCCGCGGCCAAACCGGCTGCCGCAAGGACAACACCAACACGGTCCAGAGCACGCGTGCGACGAAGAGCAGGCGCCGAGCCTTGAGCCGCCCAGTCCACACCGATGTGCGCGCGAATTCAAACTCCTGCTAGTTGTGCCGACACGATCCGATTGCTCGTCGAATTGGGCTTCGACGTGAAAGCGCGCTCTCGCACGACAGCGCTTCACGAAGCTGCGCTGCGCGGGCACATGACCATCATCAAACTGCTGGTTGAACTGGGTGCCGACCCGACCATCGCGGACACCGAGTTCGACTCAACACCCTCCGGCTGGGCCGACCACGCCGGTCACGCCGACGCAGCGGAGTATCTCGAACAACTTGCTGTTTCGCGGCCGGCGATCGGGTCGCCGCCAACGATTTCGGAACGCTCCTCTCCGCAGCGACCAGACGCAAGCCCACCGTCGAGCGAAACCTAAGCCGGACGAGATTCGGCGCGCGGGCTCCGATCACAACTCGAACATGGTTGCGCTCGATTCGGACGGCAGGGTTTATCGGTAGAGCCCCACCGCAGTGATGTTGTCGGGTTCGGTTACGAGCCAGGCTGCCGTGCAACCGAGCGAGGCGCCCCACCGCTGGGTTTCACGGACCCGCTGCCGGGCGATTCCGTTTCGTTGGTGCAATGGTGCCACCCCGACGTTGTGCCGCGCCGCTCTTCAATCATTGTCAAGTCCCGGTACCCGCTTTACACATTGGTTCCGGTACGTGCTTTACACAGTCGGTTTGGCGGCGTTGATGCGTCTGGGTCGGCCGCCGAGGTTGGCGAGCGCGCCGTATTCCTTGATCCGGTCATGCTTGATCGGGTGCTTCACGATGACCTCGCCGTTCTGACTGATCTCGACCTTGCGGCGCACCACTGCGACTTGGACTGATTGAGTCTTCAAACCGGCACCAGCCTTGTAATAGGCACCGGCGTAGGAGACGTGCCCGGTGGTATCGACCTTGCGGGTCACTGCCACCGCCGACCGCGATGCCACCGTCGGGCGTTGTCTGCGGCCAACCTCGCCGCGGTCCATCGACGCGGTCTGCTTGGCGGGGTCATGCCGTCGGGCGTGCGTCGCGATCAGCACGCCGTGGTGGTGGATCTGGACGAGGCCTTGCTCGCACACGACTTCCACGGTCTCGCCAGCCAACCAGACGGCAGCCTTGTAACCACCGCAGCGAAACTGATCTTCCCATCCGGCGCGACCTGCCGCGATGCTGCTGGCGGCATGCCCGCCGCTGTCTCCGAGACGGGGACCTCGACGGGGGGTTTGATCGGCTCGGTTCGGGCGAGTTTGAACCGCTCGAACGGTGGGACCATCCCGATCGATTGATGCTCGCCGGTGGTTGTAATGCTCCACCCACCCATCCAACTGGGCTTGCGCGTCCGTGATGTCGGCGAACACTTTCCCGGTGAGGAACTCGGCCCGCAACGTCTTATGCCACCGCTCGACCTTGCCTGTCGTGGTCGGCGAACGAGGGCGGGTCAGTCGGTGCTTGATGCCGTTCTCCCTGCATATCCGATCAAACAGCACCTCACCCGTCCCGGGCCCGAACCGGCCGGTGAAAACTTTGCCGTTGTCCGTCAAGATCTCTGCCGGCACCCCGAAGCGTCGCATCGCAAGAGCAAGCGCGTCACACGTCGGGCGCGCGGTCGCTCGTTCGACCACGAGCGCGGAAATGATGAACCTGCTGTGGTCATCGATGCCGGACACGATCTTGGCCTCCGAACCGTCGGCGAGTTTCACCCCACCAACAATGTCCATCTGCCATAGCTCCATCGCCCGAGAACGTTCCCACCTCTTGTAATCCGACCGTTTCCGCTTCCTTGCTTCCTGGGTGATCAGCCCTTGACGCACCAAACACCTGTAGATCGACGACCGCGCCGGCACCGGCATCACACCCGCCAGGCCGAGTTCGTGACCCAACGTTCGCGGTCCCCAACCCGGATGCTCACGACGCAGTTCCAATAGCTTCGCCTCCACCGCCGGGGGCATCTGATGCGGACACGAATCCGGCTTCGACGGCACATCAGCCAACCCCGACAGCCCGCTGGTCGCGTACCGTCTCAACCAGGCGTGCACCGTCTGACGGGACACACCCGAACGGCGAGCGACGTCAACAACAGTCGCACCATCACGGACCACCTCAAGCACTGCCTGATAGCGCTGCTCCACCATGTTGAGCTTCACGAGCATCGAACCGGCCCCCTCGCACCAAGACGGACCGTGATGTCCGTCACGAGAAGGCTGACCCCGAGCCGAAAAGTGTCAAGCAGGTACCGGAGCCACTGTCGCCCAGGAACCGGACCCGCGTCCCAAAAGTGTCAAGCACCTACCGGACCCGCGTCCCAAAACTGTCAACCATCTACCGGAGCCACGGTGTCAAGCATGTCCCGGAACTGCACACCGCTCTTCAATCATCGCTTCGATCTCTGGCGACTAACTTGGCGACAAACTCCCCGGACTGTGGCGGATTTGCCAGCACTCCCTGGACTGCGTTCTGGACGAAACCCCTGTTTTGCGGACTGGACAACACTTGGCGGACTGGTTGTGCGGGACTCTTAATCCGCAGGTTCTGGGTTCGACTCCCAGGGGGCGCACTACAAAAGGCCAGGTAGCGGCCGGTTTTCATCGAACAATCACATCGACGGTCATCGATTTAGCGACAAACCTGGCGACTAACTTGTGAACTACGGCGGGCGGACACGATGCCGAAGCGGCGTAACCACGACCGTCGCGGTGTTCGGCCGTCGCGGACAGAGCATCACCGGTCGGCGGTGGCGCCGTCGACCGTTGCGATGAGCTTCTGGGCCTCGACCAAATCGTTTCACGTCTCTTACAGACCCGTTCAGCGAACGCTCGCACCAACTTGCGCTCAATCGCCCGTCCCACCGAACCGCCGAGGCCTTATGTTGACGTTTCACGTTCATTACAGAGTCCATCGACGGCCACGCGAACCAAGAGATTCGGCATCGCCTGCTGCCCTGAATTCGTCGATCTCGTTCGTCTATGTTCGACGCTCGTTACAGACGCGCCCCGCGACGGAGCGCACCTCGATGACCGGGTCTGGCCACTTCGATGATGGCATTCGCCACGGCGTCGGACGGCGGCGCGCCGCTACCGCTGGGGCGTCGAAACGATCCTTTAGCGTGCTGCAGGCAGCTGCACAGCAGATCGTCACCCTCGCCGATACGCCCGCTACTGAGCCCGGCAACGACATCGAGCGACGCGTTGCGCTGTTTCGCCCGGGTACTCGTCATCGAAGGCTGAGGACCTGTCGGACAATGTCGAGGAGATTGGCGGCTGACGAGTCGTTAGCGGCGCGCCAGGCGACGTAACCGTCGGGACGGACGAGGGATGCGCCCGTGGGGCCGATGCCGTAGGTCTCGATAAACGGCGCGACACCTTCGGTCGGGTGCTGGTGAAGGGCGTCGCGGCCGATCTGGTATGCCTGAATGGTGACGCCGAGCGTCGCTGACACAGTGGCGGCGGCGGCGAGCCATGCTGCGCCGTCGGGGCCGCCCATCAGGACAAAGTCGCCCAGGTACAGATCGAGCGTGGAGATCGTCGTGCCGTTGTGCTCCAGTTCGACGTGGGGAGCGCGGGTGCCGGGCATGCCGCGGGAAAGACGCGGGTCGATGTCGAGCTTGCCGTCATCAACAAAACCCGAGTCGGGGATTACCGCGGTCGAGCGGTAGCGGTTGTATTCGACGTGCGGGTCAGGGATCGCATCGTGCATGCCTGCGGTTCCAAGGTCCGGATCGCTGCGCAGCACATAACGGTTGTAGGCCTGTTCGACGGCTTGGTAGCCGGCGGGTTGACGTTCGGCGTTGTATGTGTCGATCAGTCCTGCGCCGGCTTGGGAGCGCAGCACGATGGCCAGTTTCCAGGCCAAATTGTGGGCGTCCTGAACGCCGGTGTTACCACCGAAACCGCCCGTCGGGGGCATCGTGTGGGCTGCATCGCCAGCGATCAGGACGCGCCCATGCTGGTACGTTACGGCGTTGTCGGCCACGGCGCGCCACTTGTCGACAGCGCGCAATTCGACGCGCAGGTCACTGTCACCGACGGCGTCACGGACGAGTTTGATCGCTTGCTCATCGGTGATCGTGTCGGCGACGTGGCGGGCTCCGGGCTTGTTGATGTCGCCGACGGTGAACACAACAAGGAAGCCGCCGAGACCGGTTTTCTCAAGCCGGAAGAAGCCGCGAACGTTCGGGTTGGTCACGTAGATCACACCGAAGTTGCGCCCGGCGAGTGCCGCGCTGCAATCGGCACGGAAGTAGATCGTGACGCTGTGCGACAGCAGACCGTGACCGGACATGGCGATGCCGAGACGCTCGCGTACCGGGCTGCGGTTGCCGTCGCAGGCCACCATGTATTTCGCCCGGATGATGTATTCCTTACCATCCGTCAACCGCCGCACCCGCGCGGTGACCCCATCGTCGTCCTGGGTGTGCTCGACGAGTTCTGTCGAGTACATGAACGTTGCACCGAACTCTTTGGCGCGCTGCAGCAGGATCGGTTCGAGCACTTGTTGGGGCATGAACAGCCGCCGCGCCGGGCTGATGTCGGCGATGCCGCCGTTGATGTTAGGGATGTAGTTGGCGATCTCTTTGCCAGCGAGCGTTTCGACGTTGTTCAGCCCGCCATCGGGGTCGTACAGCTCGAGCGACGCGGCGCGCACGCGGTCCTCGATGCCCGCCACACGCATCAATTCGATTGTGCGTAGTTGGAAGTAACCAGCACGCGGGTGGATCGCAGTGCCGTCATGTTTCTCGATCGAGAGCACGTCGACACCATGTTGCGCGAGGAACATCGCGGACGAGATCCCCACGATGCTGCCACCAATCACGAGCACCGAAACGTCGATGGTGTCAGCGGCATTCGTCTCAGCCTCGATCGACTCAGACTTGATGGTTGGTGCGGCGGTCACGTGAACTCCTCAATAGGTGCGCAGTGTAGTTTTCGTCAGTATGAACACCGGCAGCCCGGCTGTCTTTCACGATCCGCGACTCCCGTTGCATAATCGCGACGAATTCGTGGTTGCCGAGACGCACGGCATAGCGCAGTGGGCCACCCACCGACTGTTGGCGGATTCGACTGGTCTTGGCTGGTATGATATCTACACCTCGGTCGCTACCGAATCGTCGTGGAACGCGGCGTTACCCGGATTGCCACATCCGTGTCTCGCCTACTGCCATCGCCGTGGTGCTGCCGTAGATCGGCGCGTCGATGGTGAACGCGCCGAGCATGCCGAGCTGCGCGCCCGACGGTTTGGGATGATCCCTGCGGACCGATCATCGACATGGAACCTTGAAGGTGACCCGGAAGTGCAACTGGTCTACCTGCGCCGCTCGATGGTCGACACCATGATTGAGATCGAGTTCCAACGCGATCCCGCCACGGTCGAACTGATCCCCCACATCGGGTTCGCCGATGCCTTGCTGGAACAGTTGGTGATCGCTCTGCTCGACGCCGCACAACCGCGGGTCGGATGCGCCGACCGGCTGTATGTCGATCAACTCACACAGCTGATCGCTATGCAGATGTTGCGGGCGCATTCGAACCTCGCTGGCCACGCGGGTGGGCGCACATCCGACG
Source organism: Actinomycetes bacterium (assembly GCA_031410595.1). Lineage (GTDB taxonomy): Bacteria > Actinomycetota > Acidimicrobiia > Acidimicrobiales > Ilumatobacteraceae > JANMCE01. Next base: position 55,710 of record JANNZM010000151.1, read on the forward strand.
CAGTGTTGGATGCCGGCGAACGGGTAGTCGCTCGGGTGCGCGAACTCATCGAAGAGTCGATCGCCGACTCCGACCTTTCGCTTGCCTCGTTAGCCGCTGTAGCTGGCGTTGCAGCGCACCAACTTGCCATATCGTTCACGCGATCGGTGGGCGTACCCTTGCATCAATACGTCATTGGTCGACGCGTGGAACGCGCCCGCCAGTTGCTCCGCGACACCGACGAACCGCTCGCCAGCGTCGCCTACGCGACCGG
>JANNZM010000152.1:0-87370 GCA_031410595.1 Actinomycetes bacterium
TATGCGCGCGGCGGCACCCTTTTTATGAACTGGTCCCTGGTCTTCGAGCAGCTGCTCCCCGATCTGAAGGCAGCGGGCATCGACGACGCCATCATCAACCGGATTTTCGTCGACAACGCCGCCGAATTCCTGACCCTTCAACCGTGTAGCTAGGGGCATAACGACCATGGATGCAAACGAACTCAAAAATCTCAATGTCGCCATTATCGGCGCCGGGTACGCGGGCGCTACGACGGCTCGGGCCCTAAGCCTGCTCGGTGCCAACGTCACCGTCTACGAGCAAGCGCAGGCCATCAAGGAGGTCGGTGCCGGCATCGGCCTGCGTCCGTCTACGGTGGACCAGTTCCGCAAGTTGGGCCTGTTTGATGCCATTGCCGCAGTGACCTCGCCAAGTGATTACTTCGAGATCCTGACAGCGACCGGGCATCGGATCGCCATGGAGGAATGGCCGGAGAAGGACGTTTTCCACTCGACTACCCGCTTCGTACACCGCGGCGATTTCATCGACACGCTCCTTGCTGCGCTTCCTGCGGGAATGGTCAGGCTGGGGCGCCGGCTCACGAGTATCGAGGACCACGGCAACAGTGCGACGGCGACGTTCGCCAACGGCGAGTCGGTCACTGCTGACCTCATCATCGGTGCAGACGGCATCCGTTCGCAGGTCCGTGCGCAGCTGTTCAGCGACAAGCAGCCAGTGTTCGCCGGCGAGCACGCATACCGCGTGGTAATCCCGATGGTGGACACGTTCGGTCTGGTCGATGACGGCAACTTCCGCATGTTCATGGGCCACGGCACCAAGGTGTACGTGCTGCCGCTGTTGCACCGCAGCGACGTTTCCTACGACGTCACGTGTTTGAACGCGGATTCGACGCCTGCTCCCGTTTCGGCGAAGGAGCAGCTGCTCAAGGTGGTCGAAGGGTTCGACGAGCGAATCATCGCGATAACCGCCGGGCTCAACATGGCCGATGTGAACATTCGTGCGGTGTACGACATCGACCCCATCGCCACCTGGCACTCCACTGCCGTGGTGCTCGTTGGCGACGCTGCCCACGCCATGTGCCACCACCAGGGCCAGGGTGCCAACTCGGGCATTCTCGACGCGGGTGCCATTGCCGACGCGTTGCAAGAGGCCGGTTCGGTCGCCGAAGCTCTTGCCCTGTTCCAGGCCAACCGCAAGCCGGTGACCGACGAACTGCAACGCCTGTCCCGCGAGGGGTGGAGCGACGACGAGGTCGCGACCGTGTTCCCCAATCAGCACCGGGGCGAGATCGGCGCTAGGAGCTGACCGATGCCACTGCACCCGACAATCGCTGGTTTCATCGCCAGCCTCCCACCACATCCGCCCGGCCCGCTCAACCCTGCAGCGATGCAGCAGGCGACGAGTCCCACGTCCCCCCGCTCGCGGAACGCACGCCGGTACACGCGGTTGCCGACATGACCCTGGCAACGTCCGCCGGGACGGTGCCAGTTCGGATCTACACCCCGACCGAAGCCGCCGAGCACGGGGTACTGGTGTACTTCCACGGGGGTGCCTTCTTCCTCGGCAGCCTGAATACGCATGACCACGTTGCCCGTGAGTTGGCGAATGCCACGGCGTGCAAGGTGGTGTCGGTCGGGTACCGGCTGGCTCCTGAACACGCCTTCCCGGCAGGCCTGACCGGCTGCTATACCGCAGTCCGCTGGGTCGCCGACAACCAGGACAAGTTCGGCTGGGACGGCCAAACCCTGGCGATTGCGGGTGATAGTTCGGGGGGCAACTTCGTGGCCGCGGTAGCCGGGATGGCGAAGGATCACGGCTTCGACCGCATCACCCATCAGGTGCTGTACTACCCCTCGCTTGACCTCGACTTCAACGAGGATCGCTACGAGTCGCTGCGCACGAACGCCGTCGGGTACGGGCTGGAGACCGCCGGACTTAAGCCGTTCAACTCCTTCTACCTCGACAGCGGTGCCGACCCCGCCGATCCGCTAGTCTCCCCGATCAAGCGCGCCGCCTTCAGCGGTCTTCCGGAGGCGCTGATCGTGACCGCCCAGTTCGACCCACTGAGTGACGAGGGCGAGCTCTACGGCCGCAACCTGGCAGCAGCGGGCGTCGCGGTCACGATGCGCCGTTACGAGGGTGCTGGCCACGGGTTCGTGCAGCACTTCTCCTGGCTGCCCGAGTTTCACGGTGTGTTCGCGGAGACAGCGGCGTTCCTCAAAGGGGCCCATCATGGGTGACGCGACGATCCATCCGCTGTTCTCCCAGTGGGGGAGATTCGGCCTGTACAGCTTCTTCATCGACGGACCAGAGCCGGCGCTCATCGATACGGGTATCGCTTCGTCACCAGCGGCGGGTATCGCTCCGGCGCTTGAGGCATTGGGGAGCCGCGTTGAGGACATTCGATGGATCCTGCTCACCCACGGTCACATCGATCACATCGGCGGGGCCCATGCGCTGTGGGAGTTGACGGGCCGCCGGGCCAAGGTGGTCATCCATGAGGCCGACGCTCCGTTCCTGCGGTCGCGTCGAACGCATGTGGAGGAGTACCTGGCCGCCCGCGGTCGCTATCTCAACGATGCCGATGGCGAGGCGAAGTTGGTCGCCGCAGGAATGGCGGCGATCTCGGGCGAGATGGAGCCCGACCTCGTCGTCCGCCATGGCGACGAACTGTCGCTTGGTTCGAATGTGAAGGTGACGGTGCACTCGGTCCCCGGCCACACCGCCGGCTCGGTCGCCTACGTGGTCGAGGGCCAGCGGGATGTGTTCGCCGGCGACGCAGTGCAGATCCATGGTGCCGCCAACGGGTTCCCGAGCTATATCGATCCCGATGCCTACCGATCCAGCCTGACGCACCTGCGCGACGACGTGAAGCCACGGCGACTCTTCCTCGGCCACCCGTATCGCAGCCAGGGCGCCGAGTCGCCCGGCGTGGTGCTCGACCGCCAGCAGGCGGCGGCGAAGATCCAGGAAAGCCTGGATGTCGAGGCCAAGGTGCGGGCGGCCACCGTCGATGCGGGGCGAGACGGAGCCGCTCAGCCGAGCACGCCGCATTCCCCATTCGGCTGCATCGCCCAGCACCTTGGCTACGACGGCGACCCGACACTGGAGCCGTCACCGTTCTTCACCACGCTGCACGGCTACGGCAGCTTCCCTGGTTGTGGGTGGCACGGATGACCCGCAAGATCACCATCACCGCTGGGACCCAGACCATCGTGGCCCGCAAAGACCTGCGCATCCCGATGCGCGACGGGGTCGAGCTGGTTGCCGACGCATACCACGGCACCGGTGACGAGCCTCGCCCAGCACTCGTTGCGCTGAGCCCCTACGGCAAAGAACTCCAGGCGCTGGCGCTCACGATGCCGCCGCAGCGCAGACCATCGCCCATGTGGGACGGCTGCATTGAGGCCGGCGACATCGCCCGCGTGGTTCAGGAAGGCTACGTGCACGTCATCGGCGACGTGCGCGGTTCGGGAGGGTCCGAAGGCGACCACATCGGCAACTACAACGCCGGTGGCGTGCCGCTCGGCCAGGACGCCTACGACGTCATCGAATGGGTTGCCGCACAGCCCTGGTGCAACGGCGTGGTCGGCATGATCGGCATCTCTTATTTCGGGTCGATGCAGATCTACGCGGCCGCCGAACGGCCGCCGCACCTCAAGGCTATCTTCGTCAGCGGTGGCCACTTCGACTTCTACGAAACGACGTATCACGGCGGCATCATGTGGTTCATGCCACGCGCCGCTCGCGAAGGTCGCGGTGGCGACTCCGGCTGGGCGTTCACCGATCGCATCAAGTCACGCATGCTCGAGACCTACTCGGCCGAGGAGATCCGCGCTCGCGTTGCCGAGCGACTCGCCGATCCCGATGTGGCCGCGTGGCCGAACCTGGTGCACGTGCTGCACTACCCAAAGCACCACGAAGCCTGGTTCGACATCATCACGAATCCCCTCGACGGCGAGTGGTACGAGGAGCAGAACCCGATCCGGCTCTCCGAGAACATCGACATCCCCGTCTATCTGCAGATCAACCAGGGTCGCGGCTGGACGGTGGACGGCACCATCGAGCTGTTCGACGTACTCAAGGGTCCGAAGCGGCTGGAGATCGGGCCGTACCCGCCCATGCAGTCGCGCCCGTGGGTCGAGGAGCACGACACCATGTTCCGCTGGTTCGACTACTGGCTGAAGGGCATCGACAACGGCGTCGCGGACGAGCCAGCCGTCAAGGTGCACGTCGAGGGAACGAAACAGTGGGCCACCGGTTCGCGGTGGCCGGTGAAGGACGTCGAGTACCGGTCGCTGCACCTTCGAACCCGCCGCCGACTCACTCCCGAGCCTGAACCGATGGGCCCGGATCAGGCGCACCCCGACGGCTTCTACCAGGCCCCGCTTACGGTCACCGATCGGGTCGAGATGCTCTCCTGGTCGACGGCGCCCTTCGACGCTACGACCGAAATGCACGGTGCCGGGGCAGCGCACATTTTCGCCAGCATCGATCAGGACGACACCAACTTCATCCTGCGACTGTGGGACGAAGCGCCCACCGGCAAGCGCCAACTCGTCACGACCGGATTCCTCAAGGCATCGCAGCGCGAACTCGACGAACGCACACGTGAAGGCAATCCGTACCACCCGCACACCCGCAGCGTGCCAGTCGAACCCGGCGCGATCGTGGAGTACGTGATCCGGCTTTACCCGTTCGCCAACACCTTCCGCGTGGGCCACAAGCTCGTGCTCGAGCTGATGAATAACGAGCCGTTGGCCGATGAGCACAACTCGCTCCTGCCCCCCGACGCCTATCACCTGCCGGTCGGTCGGCCCGTCACGCACACCATCTATCGTGACGCGATCCACCTGTCGTGTCTCGTGCTGCCGTTCGCCACGGCCTAGCGCCGGGCGCCGCTTCGTTCTCTCGTTCTTGGTCATTCGGAAAGGCACTGGTTAGCGATGCAGTTCTATGTGAACGGCTTCCGTGGAGGCGATCCCGACATCAAGCAGGCGGCACCCGGGCGGCGAGATCGCAGCGCGTTCGCGCCGTTGCCGGAACAGGTGGATGTCCTGATCGTAGGCGCGGGTCCGGCAGGCCTGTGCCTGGCGGCGCAACTTGCGCAATTCCCCGAGATCGACACGATGATCGTGGACGCCAGTTCGCGAAACATCGAGAAGGGCAAAGCCGACGGCATCAATACCCGCACGATGGAGATGTTCCAGGCCTTCGGTTTCGCCGAGACGGTCAAGCGGGAGTCGTGCTGGGTGAACCAGACAAGCTTCTGGGGGCCGGACCCGCAGAAGTCGGAGAACATCACCCGCATCGGCCGAGTGCAGGATGTCTCCGACGACAGCTCCGAGATGCCGCACGTGCTGATCAACCAGGCGCGTGTCCATGAGTTGTTCCTTGATGTGATGGCGAACTCACCGTCTCGTCTGGCGCCGGATTACTCGTGGGCGGTCCGGGGCCTCACCGTCGACACCTCCACCGAGGACCACCCGGTGACCGTGACCCTGCAGCACACCGGCGTGAACGCGGGTGACCAGGTCACCGTGCGGGCCAACTATGTCGTCGGCTGCGATGGGGCACGCTCGCAGGTGCGCGAGGCCATCGGCGGCACCCTGCACGGCGACGCCGCGCACCAGGCATGGGGCGTGATGGACATCCTGGCCAACACCGATTTCCCCGATATCCGACAGAAGTGCCTCATTCAGTCGGCACGCGAAGGCAGCGTGCTCGTTCTTCCGCGTGAGGGCGGCTACATGTTCCGCCTCTATGTGGAGCTGGACAAGCTCAATCCCAATGAGCGCGTCGCGGATCGTGACTTCACCGTCGACCACATGATCGCCGCCGCGAACCGGATCATGCGGCCCTACACGCTCGATGTGAAAGAGGTGGTGTGGTGGTCGATCTACGAGATCGGGCACCGCATGACCGACCGTTTCGACGACGTGCCCGCTAGCGAAACCGCGACTCGTAATCCGCGTGTCTTCACCGCTGGAGATGCCTGCCACACCCACAGCCCGAAGGCCGGGCAGGGCATGAACGTGTCGATGCAGGACTCGTTCAATCTCGGCTGGAAACTGGCCCACGTGCTCCAGGGCAGAGCCGACGCCAGCCTGCTGCACAGCTACTCGGCCGAACGATGGATAGAGGCCAAACGGCTGGTCGACACCGATCACGAGTGGGCCCGGATCATGTCGGCCTCGCCCGGTCAGTCCGAGCTCGACGGATTCAACGAGCCACGATTCATTCAGCTCTTTAAGCAGAACCTCGAGTTCACCGGCGGACTAGCGGTGGAATACGGCGAGTCAGTCGTGACTGGTCCATCAACGCATCAGGCACTGGCCGCCGGCCAGCACATCGGCCGACGCTTCCACTCTGCACCGGTTATCCGAGTATCCGACGCGATGCGGATGCAGCTCGGCCACGTCGCTGGGGCGGACGGCCGCTGGCGGATCTACGCATTCGCCGGTAGAAGCGATAGCTCGGCGCCCGGCTCAGCCGTTCACCGGCTTGCCGACTGGCTGCAAAACGCTCCGACTTCCCCCGTGGTTCGGTACACCCGCGACGACGAGGACATTGACGCCCTGATCGACATGCGCGCAGTGTTTCAACAGACCTTCGATTCGCTCGCCTACGAAGAGATGCCACCGCTTCTCACACCGCTGAAAGGCAAGTTCGGGCTGATGGACCGCGAGAAGGTCTTCTGCATCGATCACAAGGGCCAGGGGAACATCTTCGACATGCGCGGGATCAACACCGAGCAGGGCTGCATGGTGGTGGTGCGTCCCGACCAGTATGTCGCCCACGTCCTGCCCCTCGACGCGTTCAAGGAGCTCTCCGATTTCCTCGCCGGGATCTATCAGCCAGCCGGGTAGCCGCACACGATGACCAGCGCAGCTAGGTGCGGTCGAACGATCGATAAGCTCAGGTCAGGTTAGAATTGGAGCGCGGAGCACCGCGAGCCGACCAATCTTGAGATCACATTCGATCTTATGAACCTCGGATTCGAGTCGGTTGCTCAGCGCTATCGAGACGGTCATCCGCGGGCGACGGAAGTCGAGGTGGAGCACTTCGTTCACGAATGGTTACTTCGCCGTCCCGGCGACGCAGAAGGCCGACTCACTCGCTACCCGATGCCTCGGGAGTCAGCTCGTTCGCGCGCTGACCAAGATAGACAGCGAGCTTCGTGGCCGTGGTCAAGCCTTTGCCCTCGTCGGAGGACTGGCCGTCACACTTCGAACTGAACCCCGCTTTACGCAGGATGCAGACCTCGCAGTATCGGTCACGACCGACACGGAGGCCGAAGCGCTGGTCAGTGCAATCCGAGCCGATCTCATGCAACTTGCGGCCGTTGCGACGAACAGCGACTGGATAATCGCATCGGAATCGGTCGAGCTGATCTCTCAGCGCGGACATTCGCAAGGTCGTGACGTTCTTGTCGGCCTCCGCAAGCTCGGTCGAGACGGCACCCATTCCTGAGCGTCGTCGGCCAATGTCGCCATTGACTGGCCAGGCGGTGCTTACGCGCGGCCAGCGACGGGTTGGGTGAGGTAGGGCGCTTCCATATGCCTCTGACTCCGGTCGTTTCAACGACGACGAATATGACTTGGCACCAACGCAGCTCGGGTTCGGCGGCGACCTATGTGGCTCGGTCAATCATGACGCGATAACGGGGAGGGTGATCCAGGAGGCCCGCTGTGCGTCGTGGAACACCGTCTGCTGAACGCTTATGAACGTCGACTCGGCAGCATCGGTGGAGAGTGCGCCGGTGCCCGGGTTGCGGTCGAAACGCGGGAAGTTAGAGCTGGAAATGTCGACCCGGATGCGGTGGCCCGCGAGAAAGACGTGCGAGGTGGCGACGAGGTCTATCTCGAACAGATGGGGCTCACCGGCGGGAATGAAGGCGTCGCGGTCCGTGCCGGCATGATGGCGCGCCCGGATGATGCCGTCGGCGACGTTGTAGGCCCGGCCATCCGGGTGCACATCGAGGAGCATCGCCGTCCAGTCGGTGTCGGCACCGCTCGTGGCCGAGCACAGGTGCATCCGCAGCTCGCCGGTCACCTCGAGGTCGGCGGCAAGCGGCTCGGTACCGAAGCGCAGAATGTCGTTGCGTTGATCGTGGCGGCGATGGTCGTGTGGGCCGGTAACGAAGCCGCCCTCGCTGCCGGGTACGAGATTGCGACCACCGAGCGTCAGAACTGGATCGTGCGGATCGAAAACGAACCGAGACGGTTCGACGTCGCTCTTTGGTACGGTGGGCGAGAGTCCTCCGTCGGCGTGCAAGTAGTAGCGCACGTCACGAGCGCGGGCGAGCGGCCACGCAGCTTCATCGCGCCAGACGTTCCGGCCCATCACGAAGATGCGAACGATTGGGCCTTCGGGCTCGGGGCGATCGGGCATGACGTAGCGGCTGAGGAAGTCGAGCCGCTGGCCTTCGATGTCGGTTGGCCCCGATCCTGCGTTCGGACCGTAGAACACGTCGCCGTGGGCGGTACTCATGTTGATATGGCTCCACGGTCCGATCGCGATGCGCGAGTTTGGATGTCGTGGTGGCCGGTTGAACTCGTCGAGTGAGCCGCGCAAGAAGATGTCCCACCAGCCTGCGGTTTGGAAGGTCGGGATGGCAGGGCGGTCCTTGAGGTCGACCGAATGCCACCAGTCGTCGTGGCGCGGATGGTCGAGCCATTGTTGCCACGCCGGGAACCAGCGTTCCAGAATCGGCATGTCGCGTAGCGGGGTAGTGCGGCACAGCGCCCAGTGGTTGGCCGTGGTTTCCCTCCACTCGGCGAGATCAGCGCTCACATAGCGACCCGACGCCATGGCGCGCATCATCTGCATGAGCGCCTGCATAAGGGCCCAACCGAGGCTCGATGCAAGCAAGAGCGCACCACCGGCGTACGTCAAGTCGTACGGGCCCGACGGAACAACCGCAGGTGACATCGCCGCGAGCGCAGGTGTCGCACCACCGGCGGCAAAGAGCTGAACGTGCCCAAGGTAGGACGGGCCGTACATGGCGACCTTGCCGTTCGACCATGACTGGGCAGCACACCACGCGATCGTGTCGACGCCATCGGACTCCTCGGATTGCCACGGGTCGAACACGCCCTCGGAGTCGCTGGTGCCGCGGACACTTTGCGCTACCACTGCGAACCCCATCTCGACGGCTCGGAATTGGTCGAGTTGGCTGCGCGCTACGATCGGCGGATACGGGTTGCGAACGAGAAGTACCGGCACAGGGTCTGCGGTGGCGGGCCGAAACACGTCGGCGCGCAGCACTGTCCCGTCTCGCATCATTATCGGTGTGCCGAAGGTGACGATGGCCTCACTGCGGGGATGCTCGCTACGAGTCATTTGCTCGTCCATTCGTTCCTCCGTCGGTCGAACCGGCCGTCAGGCTAGACGGCTGCGAGAGGCTTATCGTGTGGTCATGGTGCGTTGCTCAATTTCGCTATCAACGAACCGCTTCGCTGCCGCGACCAAGCCACTGTCGGCCTCGGTCCGGTGGAAGATCTCGAACGCGTGAATGCCCTGCCAAAAGAAGAGCTCCGAGCCGGACATTCACGTTGCTCCGGCGCGGCCTGCCGTGTTCAGAAACTCGGTAAGCAGTGGCGAGTCGACCGCATCGAACACCCATCGCAACCCGTCGAACACGTCTGGTTCCGCCGGACAACCGGGGTGCCCGAACATACCGATCGGGCTGCAGTTGAGGAGCCCGTCAACTCCACTAGCTGCCTCATCGGCCGACGTTGCCACGACGACCTCGGCTCGCGTGTTGGCCGCCATATCGGTAGCGAGAATCGCGGCGCGCCCAGGCTCGGGATCGAACACGCGGATTGACCGGGCGCCAAGTTTGTCCAATGCCAACATCACTGCTCGCGCCACGCCGCCGGCACCGAGAACGACTGGTGGAAAAGTCTCGAGCGCAAAGCCGGGTTAGCGCGTTTATGCGTGGCCGGCGACGGGTTGGGTGACGTACGCGGCTGCTAGTGATGCGACTTCCTCGGCGGTCAGTTTGACGTCGAGGGAGGCGAGGGCGTCGTCGAGGTGGCCTTGGCGGGTTACGCCGACGATGGGTGAGATCACGCCCGGGACCTGACTGACCCAGGCGAGTGCAACGTGGGCCATCGGTACGCCCCGGGCAGCAGCGATCTCACCGACGCGAGTAACGATCGCCTCGCTGCCATCGACGTACAACGTTCCACCGAAGATGTCCGACGACATGCGCTCGGTGTCTGCACCCCATGGCCGAGTGAGGCGACCCCGTGCCATCGGACTCCAGGGGATGACGCCGACCCCTTGATCACGACACAGCGGCATCATCTCGCGCTCCTCCTCCCGGTAGAGCAGGTTGAGGTGGTTCTGCATGGTGACGAACTTGGTCCAGCCGTTCATATCGGCGACGTGCTGTGCCTTCGCGAACTGCCACGCGAACATCGACGACGCGCCGATGTAGCGAACCTTGCCCGACTTCACCACGTCGTGCAGAGCTTCCATGGTCTCTTCGATCGGCACCCGACTATCCCACCGATGGATTTGGTAGAGATCGATGTAGTCCATGCCGAGACGGCGCAGGCTATTCTCCAACTCCATGAAGATCGCCTTTCGGGAAAGCCCTCGTTGATTGGGTCCGGTTCCCATCTGTCCGTGCACCTTGGTGGCCACCACGATCTCGTCCCGTATCGCGAAGTCGGCCAGCGCCCGCCCGACGATCTCCTCGCTCGACCCGTCGGAGTAGACATTGGCGGTATCGAAGAAGTTGATCCCTTTTTCCACGGCATCGCGCAGGAAGGGGCGGCTGGCCTCCTCGGTCATCGTCCACGGATGGCCGCCGCGCAGTGGTTCGCCGAAGCTCATGCAGCCGAGGCAGAGGGGTGAGACGTCCATGCCGGTGTTTCCGAGTTTGCGATATTTCATGTCGTGACCTCCAGTGGGCACAATACAGACCGCAGCGCAGCGGCTAACTTTCGAGGTCGTGCCCAACGATGTCGCCAACGATCTGATCCATCTCACATCGGCCGGGGTGAGCGTCATTGTTGACACCTCGTGCGGGGCTCCGGTCATCCTGCATTGGGGGGAAGCACTGCCGGCAAACACTTCGCTGGCGTCACTTCGCAATGCCATGGCTCGCCCCATTCTGCACGGCGACATGGACGTGGTCGCACCGATTGCCGTGGTGCCTGAGCACGGTTCAGCGTTTGCAGGGCGGCCTGGCCTCGGCGGTCACTGGCCTGGCGGTTCGGCGTGGGCGCCCCGCTTCCAACCAGCACATGTCGAGCACCTCGGCCAGTCTGTTCGAGTGACGGCGACGGACATGGTTGCGCAGCTGACATTGACCTGTGACGTCACGCTAGAGGCCAATGGCGTGTTGCTGGCCCGCAACCAGGTGACCAACAATGGCACCGAGAGCTATCAGCTCGAAGACCTGAGCCTCACACTTCCGTTGCCCGCTCAGGCCGAGGAGTTGCTGACCTTCCCGGGTCGCTGGTGCCGTGAGCTTCATCCCACTCGTGTGCCGTTCGAGACGGGTGCGCTGTTGCTGGAGAATCGTCGCGGTCGCACGTCGCACGATCACATTCCGTTGCTCTTCGCGGGTACCAAGAACTTCGGAGAGTGGACCGGGGAAACGTGGGGTGTGCATCTGGCGTGGAGCGGGAACAACACCATGCTGGCCGAGTTGATGGCCGATGGCCGCCGCTACTTACAACTTGGTGAACTGTTGCACCCGGGGGAGATCGAACTGGAACCGGGTGAGAGTTACGAGACGCCTGAGGTGGTGGCGACGTACGGCATCGGCCTCACGAAGGCCAGCCAGCGTCTGCACCGCTACGTGCGCTCGCGTCCGAATCATCCGCCGCTCAGCAAGCCTCGGCCGGTGCTGTTGAATACGTGGGAAGCGGTGTACTTCAACCACGACACGGAGGTTCTGAAGGGCCTGGCCGAGGCCGCGGCTGCAGTTGGTGCCGAGCGGTTCGTGTTGGACGACGGCTGGTTCGGTGGTCGGCGTAACGATCAGACGGGTCTGGGTGACTGGTGGGTGTCACCGCAGATGTATGCCAATGGTTTGAAGCCGCTGATCGATCACGTGAGTTCGCTCGGTATGGAATTCGGCATTTGGGTCGAGCCAGAAATGGTGAACCCCGACTCCGACCTCTTCCGTGCTCACCCCGACTGGGCGCTGACGACATCGGGTTACCCGCCGGTGTACGGGCGCCGACAGCTGGTGCTGAATATTGCGCACCCCGAGGCATACGCTTACATCCTCGGTCAGCTCGATGCGCTGCTGCGTGATCACGACATTGCCTACGTCAAGTGGGACATGAACCGTGACCACGTGCAGGGCAGCGGCCGCGATGGTCGGGCGGGATCGAGTGCGCAGACCGTTGCGCTCTACGCATTGCTGGATGAGCTTGCCGTTCGTCATCCGAACGTTGAGATCGAAAGTTGCGCATCGGGCGGAGGTCGCATCGACCTGGAAATTCTGAAGCGCACGACCCGCGTGTGGACGTCTGACTGCAACGACGCCCTTGAGCGTCAAACCATTCAGCGGGGCGCATCCATGCTGCTGCCGCCCGAACTCATGGGTGCGCATATCGGCCCGGTGCATTCGCACACGACGGCGCGAAATCACTCTCTCGCATTCCGTTCGATCACTGCGCTGTTTGGGCACCTCGGCGTGGAGTGGAACCTGCTCACGCTGACCGAATCGGAGCGGGCTGACCTCGCCACGGTGATCGCCCTGCACAAGCAATTTCGTCCTCTACTGCACGGTGGTGATGTGGTGCGCTTCGACGTGCCCGGTGGTGCCTCACAGGCCCAAGGTGTCTATTCCGCCGATCAGACCGAGGCGCTGGTCGCGTTCATCCAATTGCGTACGGCTCCGTCGCTCACGCCACCACCGCTGCGGTTGCCGGGCTTGTCGGCAGACGCGACCTACCAGGTGGAAGCAATCCTTCTGCCGGGCCAAGAGCGGCTCGGCCCGGGCCGTCGTCAGCCAGCGTGGCTGACCGACGGCATCGTACTGACCGGAGCGCAACTGGCTGTTCACGGTTTGCAGATGCCCTCGCTCGATCCCGAAAACGGTCTGCTCCTCCACCTCACCCAAGTGCCCCACAATTTCGACGCCCGGAAGTCCTGACTACCAATGGCCGGCCCTATCGTTCCTCGCTGGACCCATGTGGCCCTCCCCGTTGGTGACCTTGATTCGTCCATCGTCTGGTACGAGCAGTTCACACCGTTGCAGTTGATTCAGCGTCGAGCCGATGATGCGGGTCAATCGGCGTGGCTCGGTCACGCAGCGTCAACGGAGCATCCGTTCGTACTGGTGTTGGTCGACTTCAATGAACATCACGGTGGTAAGCATCCGAAGCTCTTTCCGTTCGCGCACCTCGGTATAGAGTTGCCCGAGCGCGCCGATGTCGATGCCATCGCCGCCAAGGCCGCCGCCGCCGGTTGTCTCGAACGGGAACCGATCGACCTTCCCCAGCCGGTCGGTTACGTGTGCATGCTTCGTGATCCCGACGGCAATATCGTCGAGTTCAGCCATGACCAGCGCGTCTACGACACGTTCCGCGCCCTTTTCGACCAGGCATAGCGCCAATGTGATCGTGTTTGGCTCCGCGGGAGGAACCTTGTAGCACCCCATCTGTACGGTGTGGGCTGACACGAAGGATGGGCATGGCCAAGAACAATCGCAAACGAGACAACGAAAAACGTCGGGCCGAACAACAGCGCCTGGCCGCCCGCCGCGCCGCTGGCCCTACGGCGTATGGCTCCGGCCCTCCACCGACTATCGCTCTCCTCGTCCAGGGTGCTGTGCAGGGTCGTCTCACCGAGGATCACCGGTTGTATGACGCTTCTGTCGACCGTCTATCAGCGCTTATGGCCGGCGACCCGGTAACGGTTTCGGAGGCTTTGGCCAAGGATGTCTCTCGGCTGTTGAGGCTGTGCTGGCAGAACGGGTGGCAACCGGTTGATGTGGTGAGTGTCATGCGCCGCCTCGAATCCGCGGTGCATGCCGACGTGGTGACTTCCGCCGTCGTTGACGATGCTCGGCATGATGCGGGTCAGCCGATGCACCCGCAATGGGCTGCGCAGCTCGAAGACATGCAGCCGTGGTGGTCGGCCCGCGAACCAAGGAGGGAACCGTGGTTGCTCCGCCTTACCGGCACCATCGGGTTCAGCGTGCGAGACGCGATTGAACATGCTGTCGTGCTGGTCGCTCGTCTGCAGCGATTCCCTCCATTACCCACGCTCATCCCGCCGCCCGGTCCGGGGGCAGCCATGGCAGCGGCCCGCCGGAGGCTGCCGAGCGATGCCGCGCTCGACCCGAAGATGCTCGGTCGGGTTCGAGCGCTCCTGGCGAAGGCCGAGTCGACAGAATTCCCGGAGGAAGCCGATTCGTTCACCCAGAAGGCGCAGGAGTTGATGACGCGCTACTCCATCGATGTCGCCATGGTCGCGGCCACATCGGGTGTGGCCGTCAGTGGGCCGGAGGGGCGCCGTATACATCTCGACCCTCCCTACATCGATGCCAAAGCGTCACTGGTGCATGCTGTGGCATCGGCAAACCGTTGCCGGTCGGTGCTGCTGTCCGAGTTCGGGTTTATCACCGTCTTCGGCTTCTCCACCGATCTTGCCGTGGTCGACGTGTTGTTCACATCGTTGCTTGCTCAGGCCACGACGGCAATGGTGGTGGCCGGTCGAGTGGTGAACCAGGCCGGTGTCTCCCGAACCCGGTCGTTCCGGCAATCATTCCTCATTTCGTTCGCTCATCGCATCGGCGAACGCCTTCAGGAAGCGGCGTCGACCTCCACCAAAGAGGCCCAGGTCGACTTCGGTGTCTCGCTTCTACCGGTGCTTGCGCAGCGTGAAGCCGATGTCGAGGAAGCGGTCGCCGCTGCCTTCCCTCGCATGCGACAGGTGCGCAGCCGGGTGAGTAACGCCGCCGGCTGGAATGCCGGCCGTGTAGCCGCCGATCAGGCGTCGCTTCAGCCCGGCGCGGAACTTGTTCGGTGACAGGCTGACGACATGACATTCTCCGCCGATTCGCTGAAGAGCCTTCTCGCCGCTCGGTCACCGCGGCGCTACGGCATCTACCCCACACCGTTTCACCGTCTTGATCGGTTCTCGTCGGAGATCGGCCGCGACGTCTGGATCAAGCGTGATGATCTCATCAGCGTTGGTGTCGGCGGCAATAAGATCCGCAAGCTTCGCTATCTGGTTGCCGACGCGCTTGCCCATGGTGCTGACCATCTCGTGTCGGTCGGCGCCGAGCAGTCGAACCATGCCAGATGTGTGGCCGCGACGGCCGCCATCGAGAAACTCGGCTGCGATCTGGTGCTCGGGGGCGACCCCCACTCGCCGGTTGTGGGCAACCTGTTGTTGGATCACATGCTCGATGCCCGTGTGCAGTTCCCCGGCACCTACGATTGGGAACAACTCGAACGGGTGTCGCAGACGGTGGCCGATCAGCTTCGGACACAGGGCAAGCACCCGTACGTCATGCCCATCGGAGGCTCCACGCCGATCGGGGCATTCGGTTTCGTTGACGCCTACCTCGAGTTACGTCAACAGATGGCGGCTGCCGACGTGCGGCCGTCGGCCATCGTGCACGCCACATCGTCCGGCGGCACCCAGTCGGGTCTGGCCATTGGTGCTCACCTGCTGCACGATCACGTGAATATCCTCGGCATCGGCGTGGCCAAGACGGCCGGTGACCTGCAGGCTGAGATCGTGGACATCACCGAAGGGTGCCTCGACCTTCTCGGTGCCGATGCGGGTGCTCCCGACATCACCGTCGTGCCCGGCTATCTCGGCCGCGCCTACGCCGAGCCGACCGAAGGAGCGCTTCATGCGCTGCGATTGCTGTTTCGCACCGAGGGCATCCTGCTCGACCCCGTGTACACGGCCAAGGCAATGCACGCCGTGATCGACGCGCCCAACGACATACTCGGTGATGGCCCAATCGTGTTCTGGCACACCGGCGGGATGCCCGCCGTTTTCTCGCCCCACTTCGCCGGAGACCTCTTAGCGTGAACGTCAGTTAGATCGGCGGCGGGTGATCTCCACGCGGACGGTCTGCGGGTCGGGATCGACCAACGAGCCGTCCTCGGCCAGGAACGCGTCGTGCAGTTCGATCGCCAGAACGGCGCGTTGGGTGTTGGTGACCGGTGCGATATCAGCCGCCCGTTCGTTCAGAAACCGGGCAGCGGCACGCACGGCTTCATGTCGTGTTTCTCCGTCCGCGGAGGCGTGGCGGAACCGCCATCGTTTCGCCTGACGGCCAATGAGCACCTTGGTCTCGTCGTCAACATCCAGCCCAGCTGCGGGGAACACGCGGCAGTCGTAAGTGCGGCATGTGCGGGGCCGTTGCTCGTAAATGGAGCACGTATTGTCGATGAGCATCGGGCAGTGCCCGTGCTCGTTGTATCCCATCAGCACGTGGCCTTTCGGTAGTCGTGGTGCGGGGAAAGTCAACTGGCGAGGGATATGGGCCAGCGCGTCGGTTTCGTCCGGAGCGATGTGGATGAACTGCGACGACGTGCAGCACGCCGTACACGTACCGCACGGCACATCCGACCCGTGGTCACCTCGCAGCGCCCCAGTTATCTCGGCCATCCACGTCGAGAAATCGCCGGCGTCGAGAGGCGGCTCAGGATCCATCCGCCTAGTCTGCGACCGCTGCCCACCTACTCAGCCTGGCATCACCATCTCGACCGAACCGAGCGTGCCGGGCAGACGAACTGGCGCATCGCTGCTGTTGAGACGCCAGATCGACGTGTCATTGGCGGCGAGGACTGCGTTCGCGGTGGGGCTGATGGCCAACACCGTGGCCGCCTGGCTGATGGATGATTGTGAGATCGTGCCACTGGCGAGGTCGACGGTGACGAGGCGTTCATCAAGACCGGCGTAGAGTGTCCGGGCGTTGACGGCGAGCGCCGGTCGGCCGGTTGTGGAGATCTGTCCGAGGTCGGTGACCTTTACGACGGCCGGGGCGGTCGGCTGATCCAACTGCGTGTTGGTATCGATCGTGACCAGCTTGCCCGTCGAGGTGAGCACGTAGAGCTGACGACCGTCGACGCTGGCCGCGATGGATCCGGTGCCTTTGCCCAGACCGACATCGGCGGGCAGGTCGATGCAGTGCTGCGTTCCGATGTCTAGGCCGAGGGCATGCACGAATGCCGTACCGTTTTCGGCTCGGTAGAGCGTGTAGAGGAACGCTCCTCCTTCGGTCACGACGTGGCTGCCGCGCAGTCCGGCCATGGTCTCATCCAGCGGCTCTTTTGTCGTCCACTTAAACGGTGCCATGAGCTCACCAGCGGTCAGGTCCAGGAGACGCACCCGGTACTTTGTCGGATGGTCGGCCGGCAGGTACTCGATCATGGCAACGAGATCTCGACCTTGGGTGAACGCCTCTGGCAGGAGGTTGCCGTCGAGCGTGCGGGTGATGAGCGGAGTGTCGCCTTCGTGCACCACCGCGATGTGGCTCTTGGTTCGGCCGGCGGCAAGTTCACCCGATTGTGGTGACTGGTAGGAGGCGTCGGCCAGGGCAACTTTGTCCCCGGAGAAGGACACGGCGGCGAGCGAGAATGGGCCCCGGACCGTCTTGCGGCTTCGCCGTTGACCGGTTGAGGGATCGGTCCAGTCGACAAACGTCTGGCCGCTGTCCACGACGGTAGAGATCAGCTGATGACGATCGCCACTCAACATTCCTGCCGCCGCGGTGAATCGAATCGCACCGGTCGGGTCGTACGACACGTACGCGCCCTGGCCCATCACGGCCACGGACATACCGAGCCCGGTCGGGGCCGATGATCGGGAGGCGGTGTCGACCGTGGGCGCAGCGCTGGACACCGCACCGGCTGGCACCGCAAGTGTTGAGGCATTCGAGGCCGCCCTGCTTGGCGCGTGACCGCAACTGGGAGCGAGAAGCAGAACAACGACAGTGACGACAAGACCGCGACGCATGGTGGACCTCCGAACGGGTGGACAGTTCGGTTACACCGTCGGGAACAACTCGGTTCCTTATTTCACCGTTTCGGCAATCGACAGGGCGAGGTCTCGGCCGATCTTGGCTTCGAGCCGATAGGTGATGCCGTCCCGCTCCCACACCAACGTGTTGGTCGCCAGGCGGTTGGTCACCCTGGCGCTTTGGCCATCGGTGGTTATCGCCAGTTCATGCGGTTCGCCTTTGATCCAACGACCGGATGCACCCTGAACCGTGACGAACTCGACCCTGGCCTTGGGTCCAAGCATCTTCGAAAACGACCAGTCCTCGACCGAACCATGGAACGCGCTGAACGACATCCCCCACGTGCGGTTTGTGGGGCTCGCCGGAAGGGGCAAGCGGTCGTTGGGTTTCCACCACAACGTGACCAGACCCGTGGCCACGTCACGTTCGAGCGTGACGAGATCAGGATCACCCAGTCGGGAGTCGCTCGGGAAATGCAGCGCGAACGAGACCGCTTTGCGTGCTTCGGCGAGCGTGGTCGGCTCGCCGAATCCAGCCGTTGGCGCGACTGTCGTCGTCGACGCGTCCGAGGTTTCGGAGGACGACGCAACGGTTGGCGACGCTCCGTTCGCGGGCGGCGCGATGGGTTGCTCGATTCGGATGCCGCGCAGGCCGAGCCAGCCGGCCACCGCCCGTCGAACAGGCGCGATAGCGAGCACAGCGACTACGACTGCGACTGCCACCATGGCCACCCGCAATCGACGCAGGGCGCGACTTGTGCGTGACTTCACGGTACCGATCGGCAGCCCGAGTTCGGCGGCCGTTTCGGCCTCGGTGTGTTCATTGAGGAACCGGGTCTCGATGACCGCGCGATCCGTCGGGTTGAGACGATCGACCGCAGCCCGAATATCAGCTCGATGCACATCGGCCATGGCGATGTCTTCGGCTGGTGCAGAGGCGAACTGCTGTGGCTGATCGCCGAAACGTCCGACGGCGGCCTCATGCCGACGAGCGGTACGTCCCTGGTTCAGTGCTTCGTTGCGAACGATCGTGAGGAACCACGGCGCAAAGTCCCTGCCGGCGTCGAGACTGGCGAGTGATCGGTGGGCCTTCATCAGCGCGTTCTGCACCGCGTCCTCTGCGTCACTGGTCTGACCTGCGGATGCCGCGATCCGACGAGCGAGCGCCAGATGGGGCGCGACTAGCTCGGCAAACGCGTCAGCGTCGCCCGACGTCGCTCGCTCAATCAGCCCTTCGTCTGTGCCCAAACCGGCCTCCACGAACCCTGACACCGCGCGGCCGCAAACGGTTCCCAGATTCTTCCACCTCGTGGTCAGTCCGAGCTGCGAAACCTAATCCTGGCTGAGGAGGAGGTAGAGCTTCTTGCGGGCTTCGGCGAGGATGGCGACGGCTTGCTGGAGCTGCTCGGTGGTACCGGCCATCGACACCTGTTTGGCAGCCAGGAACAGCAGGCCCATGCTCTCCTTCACCTGCCACGGGCCAACGCCGTCGTCGGTCAGATCCCAGGGTGCGCCACCGGCCTCCTCAAGTCGGCGCGTTGCTTCGGCGGTGCCGGCCTCTGTGATTTCGAAGACCCGCTTGCCGTCGCGTTCGATGGCGGTGACGAAGCCTTCGTCACCGAGGAGTTGCAGCGTCGGATAGACCGAGCCTGGGCTGGGGCGCCAGGCGCCGCCCGTCTTTTCTTCGACACGTTGCATGATGTCGTAGCCGTGTCCCGGCCCTTCCATCAGCACCGTGAGCAGTGCCGTGCGGATGTCGCCGCGCTTGTTGCGTCCGCCCCGTGGCCGGCCTGGACCGCCGCCTCGGCCTCGGAAGGGGCCGTGGCCGTGCCCTGGCCCACCGAAGTGGCCCGGTCCGCCAAAATGTTCGTCGTTTTCGTTGTGCGGCCGGGGTCCCCGGCCTTCTCGTGGTCCTCTCATGAGGGCCTCCTTATCTGTAGGTACCATCACGATATATCGAAACATGTCTTGACACAACGTGGCTGACCCGAATTCGCGCAATGGGCCGATTTGATTCGCGCACAACTCCCCATAGGCGATACCAACCGAGCGGATCGTGGGCTTATGCGCGAACGCCACGCTCGTAATGCGCGAAGGCGTTAGGAAGGGCGCGAGCGATAGCCGGGTTGGTTGGGGCGGTCGCTGAACTGGCGGCCGTCGAAGTAGCCGGGATTCGTGTCGGGTGCACCGCGCCGGGAGTCCAACGCCAGGTAAGCGAGATGCGCGGCTGGTCCGTGTCGGCCGCAGGCACGCCGTGAAGCCAGTCCCGTTGGCATCGCCCTCCCATCACGATGAGGTCACCTTCGCCCGGCTGCAGATCGATGTCATCGGGTGCCTGTCCGGCGGGCGTTCGGTCGCGGTCATTGGCCGATCCGTTGCGCTCTCTCAGCACAAACGGTCGACGGTGACCCAGCACGACAATGCCGATAAGCGTGTCATCGAGCCACTTCATTGCGCGATCACTGTGCAGGCCCTGATAGTCCTGTCCATCTCGATAGAGCAGCGCTCCCACGCCGTCGAACGTCACACGGTACCTCGACTCGAGATGGAGCCCCGTCTGGCGCACGGCCGTCACGGTGTCAGCTCGCACCATGGCACCGAGGCGCTTCTCGGGCACGTACTTGTCGTAGCGCAGCACCTCAGCCTGTTGCCAACGGGTCTCCTCGTGCAACAGAGTGAAGAGATCCTGGTGCCCAGGCACGAAGCCTCGCACCACATCCACCCACGACGAGCCGTCCCCCAACGGCACCCGGTCAACGGTTGCTGATCGATCAATGAGCAACGTCATCGCCAGTCAAGCTACTGCCGCCACCAACCCGATGCGGAGATCATTCGTGGCCTCGAAACGAAGTACGTTCGCGAGATGGCCGGTCCTGTCGTACCTCGCTGGACCCATGTGGCCCTCCCCGTCGGCGACCGTGACTCGTCCATCGTCTGGTACGAGCAGGTCACACCATTGCGGTTGATTCAGCGTCGAGCCGATGAAGCAGGTCAATCGGCGTGGCTCGGTCACGCAGCATCAACGGAGCATCCGTTCGTACTAGTGCTGGTGGACTTCAATGAACATCACGGCAATAAGCAACCGAAACTCTTTCCGTTTGCGCACCTTGGTATGGAGGTGCCCGAGCGTGCCGATGTCGATGTGATCGCCGCGAAGGCACTTGCCGCCGGTTGTCTCGAACGGGAACCCATCGATCTTCCCCGGCCGGTTGGCTACGTGTGCATGCTCCGCGATCCCGATGGAAACATCGTCGAGTTCAGTCACCATCAGCGCGTCTACGACACCTTCCGCACGCTCTTCGATAAGGCGTAGCGCCGTCACCGCGATCGAAGGCCTATCGGTCCGGGCTCTTGCAAATTGCGTAACATTTGTGTTACGGTCAGTTCCGTGAAAGAGGCTAGAACGGGAGCTGAAAGGTATTTCGCCGAGCGAATGCTCGATCCTGACTATCGGCGGGAATACGAGGCGGCGTCCGTGCGTATACGCACCACCGACGCAATAGTTAGGTCGCTAGATGCGCGGCGCCAAGCTGAAGGTCTCACAAAAGCGGAATTGGCTCGGCGCGCCCACCTTCCGGCTGAGGCTGTACGTCGTTTGTTTTCGGCCGACAGGGCGAACCCGACCCTCGGGACGATAACTGCCTTAGCGGGGGCCCTCGATGTGGAGTTGGTTCTACAGCCGCTTGCTTCCAAGGCTCGTTAGTCAGAATTTCAGTACCGTACGCCGCGCAAGGAACTCGACTTTGGCGCCTAAGACTCTGGCATAGTCACGGGAATCGGCAGCGCTACGTTTCGGCTTTGTCAGACCGCGAATGGCAACAATTGACGGACCGCAGAGATCGTCTGAGTTTCGTTGCAGTAGACAGAAAAGCCGATGGTTCATGCCCGCCCCTTGGACCCTGATCTCGTAGATGCCGGCTAGTTCGCCATGCATTGCCTCCCACTTCCCTCCACCAGAAAACGCGGGCGGAGGTGCTTCGGCGACGGCATCCAAAACCGCTTGGATCTCGGCCGCCACTTTCACAGGCAACAGTTGGAGGAAGTCCAACGCCGGAATCGATTGCGTTTCGTCGTCGGCGACATGCCGCTGGAAAAAGTGAACGCGCCACGGATCAGTCATCGGGTACACCGTTCACGATGCCTCGAGGGGAAGCGTCTTCAGGAAGTCGGCGAGACGACCGGCCTCAAGCTGAGTCAGGTCTGTTGGAAGGCGAAACTCAACTCGTTGGTTCAGACGTAGTTGAAATACGTGGGTGAACGTGACGTCGTCAGGCTCAGGAGCGGACTTGACCTCTTGTGGAGCAGCGAGTTCCACAGCCGACTTCTTTCCCTGGGCCGCTAAACCTACGTCCACGAGGCTTACCGTCCACACAAACCGAGAAGCACTTCCTCTCCGCCCAATCTTAAAAGCACCGCAATTCGCCGTTTGTAACTGCCGTAAAAATTCGACTACGTCTTGGCGTTTAGACGATGAGTTGGACTCAAGAACTACTCCAAGAAGGCGGTCAACGGTTGTTTCAGAGATTCGGTAGCTCCGGGAGGCAAAACTGTCAAGCGCCGCTTTGGCCACGGCAGAGGACAGATAGATGCTCTGAAGGAGCGGGACGTCGAGTGCGGGATCGGTGGCCATAGAACAATCATATTCTCTATTCTTCTCTTGTTAAGTGTAAAAGTCCGACATAGCCATCGGTAAACCTCAAATACCATCTTGTAACCCGATCAATCAATTCGTATGCAAAGATTTGGCCTAGGCTGTTGAGCTGCGTGCTTGAGTGACGGTGCAATGCTCGCTGCCCGCCGTGTGGCGAAATCCGAACATCGGCCGACCGATCTCACGGAAACATGGAAGTCTGAGCGACGTTCCTGGGGCCCAAGCAGCGTGACGACCCTTCGTTTCAACACGAGTGCGCAAAACAATTTCTCTTTGTACTTACTCAGCGCGCCCGGAGGGACTCGAACCCCCAATCGACTGATCCGAAGTCAGTTGCCCTATCCATTAGGCCACAGGCGCTTGTTACGAACAGCAGTCTATCGGGCCTTCCTTGATCGGCCAGCGTGATTGCTACTGTCACTGCGTGGTGTCTCGTCCAAACATCTTGCTCATCATGGCCGACCAGCTGGCCGCACCCTTCCTGCCCGCGTACGGGCATTCGGTGGTGCAGGCGCCGGCACTCGATGCGTTGGCGACGGGCGGCATGGTGTTCGAGTCGGCGTACACGAACAGTCCATTGTGCGCTCCGGCGCGGTTTTCGATGTTGTCCGGGCAGTACAACTCTAAAATCGGTGCGTACGACAACGCGGCCGAGTTAGCGTCGTCGGTCCCGACCTTCGCTCACCACTTGCGTGGCGCGGGCTACCAGACATGCTTGGCGGGCAAGATGCACTTCGTTGGCGCCGACCAATTGCACGGTTACGAGGAGCGCCTTACCACCGACATCTATCCGGCCGACTTCGGCTGGACACCGAACTGGGAGGACGCCGAGGGCCGCTTCGACTGGTGGTTCCACAATATGGATAGCGTTCGGTTCGCAGGTGTGGCCGACAGCAGCAACCAGCTCGACTATGACGACGAGGTCGGCTTCCAAGCGGTGCGCAAGCTTCGTGATCTGGCCCGTACCAGCGACACCAGGCCATGGATGCTGACGGCGTCGTTCACCCATCCGCACGACCCGTACGTGGCCCGTCAGCAGTACTGGGATCGCTACGACCACGACGTCATCGACATGCCCAAAGTCGGCGCCTTACCGGTCGAAACGCTCGACCCGCATAGCCGGCGATTGCGCAACGTTTCGGCCATGGATGCGGTGGAACTCACCGCCGCCCAAATTCGTAATGCTCGACACGCCTACTACGCCAATATCTCCTATGTGGATGACTGGGTCGACGCACTGCTCACCACGCTAAAGACCGGTGGCATGGCGGACAACACAGTGGTGATCTTCACTGCCGACCATGGTGACATGCTGGGCGAGCGTGGCCTCTGGTACAAGATGAACTTTTTCGAGAGCGCTGCGCGTGTGCCGTTGATCGTGAGAGGCCCGGGCATTGTGTTGGGCCGTGCGCCTGAGCACGTGTCGCTGCTCGATCTGCTGCCGACCATGCTCGACCTTGCCGGTGTTGAGGCCCCGGCCGAAGCCGACGGCACCAGCCTCGTACCCCTGCTGTCCGGTCACCGTGTTCCGACCCGAACGGTGACAGGGGAGTACCTGGGTGAAGGCGCGATTGCGCCGATCATCATGATCCGCAAAGACCGCTGGAAGTACATCCATTGTGACGTCGACCCGCCGCAGCTCTACGACTTGGTCGCCGACCCCCAGGAACTCACCAATCTCGCCCCCGACGCGATGCATGCCGACACCGTTGCGACGTTCGCCAAGATGGTCGTTGCGCACGGTGACACGAAGGCGATGAACGACCAGGTGCTGGCCAGCCAACGCGCCCGCCGCACCGTTGACAAGGCGTTGCGGCAAGGCCGCTACACGTCCTGGGATTTCCAACCGTTCACCGACGCCTCACAACGTTTCATGCGTAACCACCTCGACTTAAACGAAGTCGAGAGTTCCCGCCGTTTCCCGAGAGTGCAGGGATGACCACGACCGACTGGAATCCGGTTTTAAAGCCGGAACTCGAGCAGCCGTACTGGGCCGAGTTGCAGGCCTTCGTGCGCGACGAGCGCAGCAAGTATCAGGTTTTCCCTCCGCACGACGAAGTCTTCGCGGCGCTGCATCACACTGCGTTCGCCGATGTAAAAGTGCTCATCCTCGGACAGGATCCGTACCACGGTCCGGGGCAGGCGCACGGCCTGTGTTTCTCGGTGAAGCGGCCGGTGCCCCCGCCGCCAAGCCTCGGCAACATCTTCAAGGAACTGAAGGCCGACCTCGACATCGATCCGCCCAATCATGGCGACCTCAGTGCGTGGGCCGATCAAGGCGTGCTGCTCTTGAACGCCGTGCTCACGGTGCGGGCACACGTTGCCGCCAGCCACGCCAATAAGGGATGGGAGACCTTCACCGATCGGGTGATCCGGGCCGTGAGCGCAAAGACCGAGCCGGTTGTGTTCATTCTGTGGGGGAGCTACGCCCGCAAGAAGAAGGCTCTGATCGATGTCTCGCGCCATGTCATCATCGAGAGCGCTCACCCATCGCCACTGTCGGCCCACAACGGATTTCTTGGCAGCAAACCGTTCAGCAAAACCAACGCCGCGCTGGTGAGGGCCAGCCGCTCGCCGATCGACTGGCGCCTGCAAGACTGAGTGCATGTACGACCTTGCCAACCTGTTCCACATCGGCATCCGCACGCCCGACATCGAAACCTCGATGGAGGAACTCGCTCGCACGATGGGTGTTACGTGGGCGTCGGTGCAGGATGAGCCCCGATCGGCCTGGGTGCCGGTTGAGGGCCAGATCGACATTCCGTGCAAGCTGACGTACTCCGTCGAAGGTCCGGTGCATCTCGAGTTGCTGCAGGGGGCACCAGGCAGTATCTGGGACGGAAACGATCTGCAGGGCGCGCACCACTTCGGTGTGTGGTCGAACGATGTTGCCCGAGACACCCAAGGCTTGCTCGATAACGGCTGGACTCTGGAGTTGGCCGGTACGTCACCCGAGAACGGCTTTGGTCGCTTCACCTACCTTCGCTCACTGACCGGGTTTCTTGTCGAACCGGTTTCCATCGCTGCGAAACCGCGCTTCGAACGGTGGTGGGCGGGCGGCCCGTTGCGCGATCCAGGACCACCGCCCATCTGATTTTCCCCGGCTGGGCGGCGGAAACGTAGGATCGTCCGATGCGCCTTTCTACCGTTCACGTTGCCGGCCACACTGCCTTCGGGCCGATCAACGGAGAGGTGCTCCACGACGTCAGCGGCACGTGGCCCGACCTCGCTGCCGCGCTGGCCGACGGTACGGACGCCATCGCCAAAGCTGCGATTTCCGCACCCACGGTTGCCCTTGCAAACGCCACCTATGCACTGCCGATTCCCAATCCACGCCGTATCCTGTGCGTCGGTTTGAACTACGCGGCGCACCGGGCCGAGTCGAGCGCTCCGGTGTCGGCCACCGAGAACCCGGCCATCTTCGTGCGCTTCCCATCGTCACTCTGTGGTCACGAGCAGCCCATCGTTCGACCGCACGTCAGTACCGCGTTCGACTATGAGGGTGAGTTGGCGGTTGTCATCGGCAAGGCGTGTCGTTACGTCAGCGAAGGTGACGCCCTGAACTACGTGGCCGGCTATTCGCTTTTCATGGACGGCACCCTCCGGGACTTCCAGCGTCACACCAGTCAGTTCACGCCGGGCAAGTCGTTCGAGCAGAGTGGCGGGTTTGGTCCCGCCATCATGACACCCGACGAGTTCGATGCAACCACGGCGCAGCTCACTACCACGATCAGCGGAGTCGTACGGCAGAACGCACCCATCAGCGACATGATCCACTCCACTGCCGCCATCATCGCCTACTGCTCACAGTGGACCGCCCTGGAACCGGGCGACGTGATAGCCACCGGTACACCGAGCGGAGTCGGTTACGCCCGTGACCCGCAGGTGCTGCTTGTGCCGGGCGACGTGGTGGAAGTGACCATCACGGGCCTCGGCACCCTTCGCAACCACGTCATCGACGAGGCCTGAGCGGCTTCACCGGCCCCGTGCCGTATGCGGCTTCGCCTCGTGCGAACGTCGAATGGTGGCCAGACACGTGATCGTACGCTCGATGTCTTCGGGCGTTCCGAACGGCGTGGCCTGAAAGTCGGTGATACCACCATCGAACGAGCGAGCGACCTGCGTGGCGATATGTGCTTCATTGCCGATGACCACTATGTCGGCGGGCGATGCTGCGCCCTCGCTGGCCATCATCGCCTTATACGCCGGTAGCTTCCCGTAGAGGGCGAACTGCTGATTCGCGAAGGCGCGACCGGCCTCGACATCATCGGTACACATGACGGGCATGCCGATGATCACGCGCGGTGCAGGTCGATTCGCAGTGGCGGCTGCCGCAACGATGCCGGGCACGATCGCTTGGGTTGTGGTGGTGATACCGGCCATGAACGTGACCGTTCCGTCGGCGAGTTCGCCGGCGACGCCCACCATGCGAGGGGCCAACGCGGCGATCAGTACTGACGGCGGCGCATAACGATTGGTGGAGATGGCCAGCCGAGTGCGGACCTTGAAGTGATCTCCCCTGAAGTTGACCGACTGATGCTCGAGAAGCGGTCGCAACACCTGTAGGTACTCCCGCATGTGAGCGATTGGATGGCTGTAGTCGAGACCGTACTGGCGCTCGATGACCGGCTGATGAGACACACCTATGCCGAGCGTAAGCCGCCCGCCGAGCGCGTCGTTGACCGTCAGCGCCTGCGCTGCCATGGCAACAGGGTGGCGAGGGTACGTCGGCACGATCGCCGTGCCGATTTCGATGCGCTCAGTGCTACGGCCAGCGAGGGCGAGCAGCGTGAGAATGTCGGGCCCGTTGGGGATGCCGGGCATCCAGGCGCTGTCGAAGTCGAGCTGTTCGATGCGCATCAACTGTTCGATGATGCCGTTTGCGGTGGCCCCCTCGTTGGCCATCACGATGCCGATGCGACCGCTAGACAATCTGTCCGCCCCGTCCTTCCCAGAACCTGTCCCGTAACGAGCGCTTCAGAACCTTGCCCGGCCCGGACTTGGGCAGGGGGTCGGTCTGGACATCGATGCTCTTGGGTACTTTGAAACCGGCGATCAGACCCCGGCAATGAGCGATGAGCTCGTCGGCCAACGAGGTCGAGCTGCTTGCAGATACAACAACCGCGTGCACCGCCTCCCCCCAACGCTCGTGGGGGATGCCGAAGACGGCGACCTCGATCACATCAGGATGAGAAGCCAGCGCATTTTCGACTTCGATGGAGTAGACGTTCTCGCCTCCGGTGACGATCATGTCCTTGGCCCGATCGACCAGAAACAGGTTTGACTCGCCATCGAGGTATCCGAGGTCACCAGTGTGGAACCAGCCTCCCTTGAGCGCTTGAGCGGTGGCCTCGGGATTCTGCCAGTAACCCAGCATGACCGCTCGGCTCTGCACGATGACTTCCCCGATGGCGCCAGGGGTGGCTTCGGCGCCGCTACCGTCGAGCACTCGCACGGACACGCCCGGCACGGGTTGACCACATGATCGCACCAGCGGAGATTCCACCATGTGCTCCTCGTGATGTTGGCAGGTGACGATGGCCGTGGTCTCGGTGGCGCCGTAAAACTCGGCCAGGTCGACCCCGGGGAATATGGCCGCGGCCTGCCGTAAGAGCTCGGTAGAGATGGGAGAGGCGGCGTGCCCCAGGAGTCGCAAGGTACGCACGTCTCGGGGTCGATCTACCTGGGCTTGGACAAGGGCCGCCAACATGGTGGGCACCGGCATCATCATGGTGCATTGCTCTTGCTCGATCAGATCGAGGCACACGTTCGGCTCAAATACCTCGGTCACGATGGTGCGGGCTCCGAGCGACATCAGGCTCAGGAGCGGCGCGATACCGGCCACATGGAACATGGCGGGCGCAGCCAGAAACACCTCGTCTGATCGCAGTCCGACAGCGATGGTTTTGTGGAATGAGTTGCACACGACGTTGGCGTGGCTGAGCATGACGCCCTTGGGCTTGCCCGTGGTGCCGCCGGTGTAGAACAGCGCCGCCAGGTCCGAGGGCTGCACACCAACCCCGAGCACCGCGGGTGTTGCTGCGGCCAGAGCCGCGTCGAATTCCGCAGGCCACCGCAAGACTTGCTCGACTGCCGCGATGAGCTGTCCGGGATCGCGATCGGTGATCAGCAGCCGGGCACCGCAGTCAGCAATGATGACCGCCAGTTCCGCTTCGGCCAACCGATAGTTGAGCGGCACAATGACGAACCCGCCGGACGGAAGCGCGGCGAATGATTCCACGAACCGATGACAGTTCGAGGCCAGCACCGCAATGCGGTCACCGGGCTGCATTCCGATCTCCTGCATGGCTCCCACCAACCGGCGACACCTATCGTAAAACGACGCGTAGGTCAGTCTGAGGTCGCCGCAGGCCAACGCCTTGCGCCTAGGAAAATTGCGGCGAGCATGATCGACGGTATCGGCGATGGTCAGCATGGCAACCGAGACTCACGCGCTGGGAAAGCCGCCGTGCAGACCACGCACGCACTTCACGATGAGCTGATGCAGCTCGGCCCGTTCCGGAGCCGACAGGGCCGAGGTCATTTCGTCTTCGACCGTTGACACTCGCTCTCCGCAGGAGGCCAGAGCTTGGCGGCCCTTGTGGGTCAGCGCGGTTTGCCGAATGCGGCCGTGGTTCGGGTCGTCCTGCCGAATCACAAACCCTCGCTCTTCCAGGGTGAGTAGTACCTCATTCATCGACTGGGGTGACACGTACGATCGGCGAGCCAACTGAGCGTTCGATAACGACCCTCGGTTACCGAGCACGCTGAGCACGGTGTATTGAGCGACCGACAGTCCGTGCTCGCGAACCGCGTCCGCAATAGCGGAACGCACCACTCGGTCGAGCCGACCAATGGCGTAACTCAGCGTGGGACCGGTTGCTGCGCCGTCATCCGACAATGCGATCGACCTCCGCCTTGGCTTCGATGATTTCCTCCAGTTGTTTGGCGTGAGGTACGCCAGGGTTGGCCATGCGGTTGAAGCCGACGCTCAGGTGGCTGTACCCGAGGGCGACCCCTTCTTCCACGGCAGCCTGCCACCCCGGACCAAGGTACACGCGCCCCCACACGGGCAGCGACCCCGGATCCCGCCCGGCATCCTCGGCGAGTTGGCGTAGGCGTCGCACGCCGGTTGCTACGTCGATCGGGTCGAGGCCGGGGAACACCAACGGCATCCACCCGTCGGCGTCGGCCACCACCCGTTTGAGTGCGCTGTCGGACGCACCCGTACCCATCCATATCGGAAAGGCCTTACCGGGTAAGGGGTTGATGCCGACGCGATCCATGGTGTGAAACTCGCCGTTGAACGTCACGAGCGGTTCGGTCCACAGCCGGCGCATGACCGTCATCTGTTCCGACAGGCGCTTGCTGCGCGTCTCAAACGCGGTGCCCAGAGCCGAGTACTCGACCCAGTTCCATCCAACCCCGACGGCCACGTGCAGACGATCACCGCTCAGCAGATTGACCGTCGCGATCTGCTTGGCCGCCACTGCGGTTTGCCGTTGCGGCAGCACGAGAACGCTGGTGGCAAATTCGAGCGTGGTCGTAACTGCGGACAGATGGCTGAACAGCGTCAGGAGCTCATGGAAGCTGTGCTTATCGGTGTAGGGGGCCGCTGGGAACGAGCCAACCGGGCCCTCAAAGCAGTCGGCCGATGCACCGAGGATGTGGTCATACGCCATGAGGTGACCGAAGCCAGCGGCCTCAGCGTCGATAGCGAACTGACGGATAGCCACGGGGTCCGTGCCACTGTCGGCCTGCGAAAAAACGATTCCGACCTGCATATTTGGCCCCCCAGCCGTAGCGAACTGTCATCAGGTTACCTGATGATCGCCCTCATGTATTGAGGGAGAACTCGGGGTTGATCAGATACGACACAAACACATGTCTGGGGTCGTAGTTCGCCCTCAACGCTTCGAGCTTGGCGAAGTTGGCGTCGGCCATGAACTTGGCTGACCGCCGCGTGAAATCGGAGTCGCCCAGATAGAGACCTTTGGCGACCGGAGCGAGGGCGGCCATGCGCTGTTGCAACCAGTGCTTCACGCCGTCATCCTCGTCAGCGGTGTCGCACATGGCGTACACGGCGACGTAGACGTTGCCCTCCATTGAGAACGCCATGTCCTTCAGTGGCCGCTTCGGGGACCAGCCGTACCAGATGCAGAACGACGGCTCGGTCGGCAAGGTGGCAAAGAGAGGCTGCAAGCGCGGCAGCAGATCCTCGGCCGACGCGTCAGTCCACAGACAATCGGTGTGGTAGCGCAGGCCCTTGGGGTTTTGCGCATCCATCATCGGGTTTTCGTCCGCGATGGACGTCGGCAGGCAGAAGTCATGCACGATGGCTTGGTCAAGCACCGGGCACGTTTCCAAGGCAGCCATGTACTGAGCGGCCTGCTCCAGGGAGTCGCACATACAGGTCGTGTGCATGACGAGATACGCCTCGCCCGGCTTCGGCGCGTTCGGCGGCGGTTCGACACTAGGGGGAAAGGGAATGGGCGTGCGAGCACCGACAATGACCGGCTCCACCTCGGTGCGCAGTGTCGGCAGGATCTCATGCGCCCACGCCATCAACCCGTGGAACGCAGCCATCGGGAACACATAGGTTGTCTGCGCCATCACACCTGGCACGGGATACACCCGCAGATACATGCGTGTGACTACGCCAAAGAAGCCTGGACCGGCACCGCGTGCGGCCCAGAGAAGGTCGGTGTTCTCGGTTTCGCTGGCGTGCACCAGATTGCCGTCGGCGGTCACGACATCGATGGCCATCAGGTTCTCGCATCCCCATCCCCAGGTGCGGCTGTTCCAGCCCTGGCCGCCCTGCAGCACGAAGCCGCCAAGGCCAACTGTCGAGCAGTGCCCGCCCGTGAATTGGAAGCCGTGCTCGGCCAGAAACGGTGCCAGGTGCTGGCCGCCCTGCAACGAGGGGCTCACGATGGCAAGGTGATTCTCGACATCGATTCGAAGCTCCCGCAGGCGGCCAAGGTCGATCAGCAGCGCCTCATCGCGCACGCTCCATGCCGCCCAAGAATGACCACCGGCGCGAACCGAAATCTTCCAACCGTTGGCGATCGCCAACCGGACCCCAGCCACCACGTCGGCGGCACTGGCCGCTTCAAGAATGGCGACGGGAAAGCGATCGGGCTTTCGTCCGTTGAAGATCGGGTCGACCCTCGCCGATTCGTAGCCCTCGTCGCCCCGTCGATACAGCACGCCGTCAAATGGAGAGTTCCCCGTCATGGTGGCGATGGTACAGCGACAACACATCGCTCTACATGAGTGACAAGATGCCGGGATGCCTATTGCCTCCTCCAACGGAATTGAGATCTACTACGAGACCTTCGGGTCGCCCGAAGAACCGCCGTTGTTATTGGTGATGGGTCTCACCGCACAGTGCATTGCGTGGGATGAGAACTTCTGCAAGATGCTCGCGAGTGACGGTCATTACGTCATCCGCTTCGACAACCGCGACTGTGGGTTGTCCACCAAGCTCGACGGTGTGGCCGTCGACATGCCAGCCGTCATGACGGCAGCCTTCGGCGGCACCATGCCCGAGGTCCCCTACAAGCTTTCGGACATGTCCGATGATGCGTTCGGTCTGCTCGATCACCTTGGCGTCGACCGAGCGCACATCGTCGGCGCGTCGATGGGCGGAATGATCGTGCAGACCATGGCCATCGAGCATCCCGAACGGGTGCTGTCGATGACGTCCATCATGTCCAGCACCGGCGAACCCGGCTACCACGAGTCGGCACCTGCCGCGATCGCCATCCTGCTGACCCCGCCGCCATCCGACCGTGACGCGTACGTCGCAGGTGCGCCGACAACGGCGCGCACCTTCTCACCGCATCGCTTCAAGGATGACGACGCGGCCCGCCGCTATGCCGGGCTGCACTTCGACCGCATGTTCTACCCGGAGGGTGGGGCCCGCCAGTTTGCGGCCGTCGCCGCATCGGGCCATCGAGGCGACGGCCTGCGCACGCTCGACGTTCCGACGCTCGTCCTTCACGGCCGAGTCGATCAGCTCATCTTGCTCAAGGGTGGCGAGCGCACGGCCGAGCTCGTGCCAGGTGCGTCGCTCATGGTGTTCAACGACATGGGCCACGACCTCCCCTGGCAGCTCTGGCCTCAGATCGTGGGCGCCATCTCCACCCACGTCACTCAGGCCCAGAAGGCTCCCTCGGTTCTTCTCGCCTAGTCATTGCGCGAGATAGCAGGAAACCTTACAATCGTCTCAGGGGACAACCGAGGGGAGTGTAGGAGTGCGGGGTGGAGTTCATTGTCCGCGGCAATCACGGCATGACCCACAGCGTGTATATCGCCGACCCCGACGGCAACGGTTTGGAGATCGTGTACGACGTTGATCGGGAGCGATGGGAGAACGATGTGAACGCTGCAATGAACTACTTCGATCCGCTGCCCGGATCCAGCCCCGAGGCGCTCCTCGATCCGCCCACACCGATCTTCGGCTGATGGGCGCCCGCACCGGGGACGAGTTCCTCAAAGGACTTTCGACTCGACAGAACGATCTCTGGGTCGGGAACGAAAAAGTCGTCGACGTCACCGAGCACCCGGCCTTGTCCGGCGCGGCCAAGCAGATGGCGGCGGTGTTCGATCGGCAATTCGACTTCGCCGACGAATGCCTCATGCCCGATGAGGAGACGGGCGAGCTCATCAACGTCAGCCACATGATCCCGCGCTCCGTCGCTGACTTGAAGAAGCGCCACATCGGTCTGTCGCGGATCTCAGAAGCGACCATGGGCTTGATGGGTCGCACACCCGATTACATGAATGTCACCTACGCCGGGTTTGCCGGGGACCCTGCGGCGTGGAGTGGACCGGACAACGTCAATGCGCAGGGCTGCGAGAACCTGATCGAGTTCCAGAAGCGTCTGCGACGTGATGATGTTTCGCTCACGCACACCATCGTTCACCCGACTATCGACCGTATGCACGACAAGACCTTCACCGACAATCGCCACGTGCCGCTCCACAAGGTCGGCGAGACGGCCGAGGGAATCGTCGTTCGCGGGGCACGCATTCTGGCCACGCTTGCGCCATTCGCCGATGAGATGGCGGTCTATCCGGGTCATCCACTGCCTGACGGTGCCGGAGACGAGTACGCCATCAGCTTCTCTATACCGATGGATACCCCCGGATTGGTGCTTCTGTGTCGTGACAGCATGACCATTGTCGGTGTGGATCCGTTCGACAAACCTTTCTCCGGCGGCTACGACGAGCAGGACGCGTTCGTGATTTTCGACGACGTTGTCGTGCCGCATGACTGCGTCTTCATCGGTGGCCACGTGGAGACGTACAACACGGCCATGGCCACCAACTGGTGGCCGAACATTATGCAGCAGACCACCATTCGTGCGCTGACCAAGATGGAGTTCCTCTACGGTCTCGCCACTCGTTTGGCCGAGGCCGTGAACGACATGAACGAGGGCACGCTCGACATGCTGGGTGAGTTGGCCGGATACGTGGAGGTCACTCGCAATGCCATCTTGTGCGCCGAGGATCATGCCTACGACAACGGTAACGGGGTGTTCTATCCCGAAGGTCGGGCGCTCCACCCGATGCGGGCGTTGCTGGCCACGTGGTTCCCACGGGCAAATGAGATCATCGCCCTGATCGGCAGTCATAACCTGTTGGCCACACCTACCCGCGCCATGCTTGACGATGATCGGTTGCGTCCACTGCTCGACCGATACCTCTGCGGCGCGAATGGAGTGTCGGCCGAAGACCGGGCGGCCGTGTACCGCCTGGCCTGGGACTTCATCGGTTCGGGGCTCGGTGCCCGCAACAACCTGTACGAGCGCAACTACCTCGGCTCGGCCAAGACCAGCCGTGTCGGTGCCCACATGCGCTTTATGGACCGCACCCGTGCCTACGCTCTGGTCGACGACATGCTCAGTCGCGCTCAGCCGTAACTCGTCCGACCGAAATCGCAGTTTACTCGCGGCGCTGTGCGCGTAGCCTGCATGAGTGTCGTTCACCATCGGCTTCCTGCACACCGCTCAGGTTCACGTGGACATGTTCACTGAGCTGGTCGGATCCCAGGCTCACACCCGCCACGTCGTCGATGAGTCGCTTCTCGCCGATGCACGCGCTCACGGAGTCGATGATGCGTTGCGTGGCCGACTCGTCGCCCAGCTGCAAGCGGCGGCTGAAGGCAGCGAAGTGCTGGTTTGCACCTGTTCCACCATCAGCGGCGAGGCCGAACGCCTTGCGTCCCACGTCGCCGTCCCGATCATCCGCATCGACCGGCCACTGGCCCAGGCTGCCATCTCGATCGGCCGGCGCGTCGCGGTTGTTGCTGCGGTTGAAAGCACTGTGGCGCCAACGTCGAGCCTTCTCCACGAGGTCGCTGCAGATGAAAGCGTGGAGCTCGAGGTGTCCGTCGTTCGGTGTTTCGACGCGTGGTCAAACTTCGAACGTGGCGACACTCACGCCTACCTTCAGTCGATCGCCCGTCAGGTCACCAACTTCCCCGACCCGGTCGATGTCTTTGTACTCGCCCAGGCGTCAATGGCGGGAGCGACCAAGTACTGCAATGTGAGAGTACCCGTCCTCAGCAGCCCCGGCTTCGCTGTCTTTGCCGCCCTCGCATATCGCTAACGCCGTGTCAGCCAATGTTCGCCTCATTGCATCGCCACAGATCCGGCGGTCTGGGGCAGGGTTACTGACCACTTCCAAGCTCTTGAAGATGGTCAAGGAAAGGAGACTGCTGAGCAGGTCGTTCTTTCCGGTGGGTTGAGGTGAGGGCAGTCGCGGGTCGCTGGGAAAGATGTTTTGTTTTGCGTCCATACGGGTGAATGACAAGTCTCGGTTCACCTTCGCCAGAATGGCTGGTGAGTTCAGACTGTACGTTCACCCTGACGGACCCAAATAGAATTGGTTTCTGCCTCGGTCGATGCGAGCGGAGCAGACCAAGCTGGAAGCCTCCTAGCCCAGCGATTGCTCGTAAGCGAGAGCCACCCAGTCCCGAATGCGGTCATCGAAGTCGGCGGGCGTGCGAAGGTTCAACACGCAGTAGAACCGGCCGCTGTGGGGGATCGGCTTGCGGGTCATGCGCGGGTGCGTGACTCGACCGGGCAACGTGAGGCACAGCGCCACCCATTTCTGCATCGGGCGAAGCTCGACGAAGGTGCGTGATCGCTTCAGGAAGATGCCGACGGCCACCGGTTCGACCACGACCGGCCCGAGGGTGTGGGCGAACGCCGCGACCACTTCGTAGATCGGTCGCTCGTGCGATGGTCCGGTCGAGAAGTACTCGTCCAACGACATCGCCGGAGCACACTCGTGCGTCTGGCCCTTGCGTCCAAACTGTCGCTGACACCGATCGCAAATCCAGGCAGGCATGCGCCCATCCTGCCCCGACTACACGGCAGCAGCGCGCTTTGAGCGGAGGTAATTGAACATGGGCGACGCGAAATGGGTCGGCTCAGGGTGATCGTTGCCGACAAGACTGATGCGATGTCGACGGTCTCGCCCTGGCCTCTTTTGGCGCGTCTGGCTCGACCGCACCGGCGAGCCACCTTCGGATTCGCCGCAGCCTTGACCGCGTCAACCACGGTCGCCCTGGCCAGCCCGGTGTTGCTTGGGCTGTTTGTCGACCGCTTGAAATCAGGCAAGGGAGTGAGTGCACTGCTCCCCATCGGCATTGCGTACGTGGTGGGCGGGCTCGCAGCAACAGTCATCAACGTGTTGGTGACGTGGCGGTCGACCACGCTGGCCTGGAAGATCACCAACACCCTTCGCACCGACCTGGCTCGGCGTGTGCTCGACGCCGACCGAGCGTTCCTGCGGGACCATCCCACCGGTGAACTCGTCAGCCGCATCGACGGCGATGTCAGTGCGCTCACCGACATGCTGGCCATGTTTGTTGCTCGTGTGTTGTCGGTGGTGTTCGTGGCTCTTGGCGGGGTCATCGTGCTGGCATTCCTCGCCCCTATTTTGGCGCCGGTGTTCCTGTTCAACATGCTGGTACTGGCGTGGTTCATGTGGGCCAACCGCTCGGCCGTGCTGGCCGAGGCCGAGGCGGCGCGTGACGCCGAAGGCGAGTTGCTCAGTGTGGTGGAGGAACGGTTGAGTGGCGCCGATGACCTGGCGACGCTTGGTGCCGGTCACGTCGCTGTCGCCGATGTGGCCGACGCGGCGCAGCTGATGTTGCTCACCGGCAGCGCCACCATGCACGAGCAGGTGAAGGTCATCGGCAAACTTCGCACGCTGGTCGCTGCCAGCCAGGTCGCCATGATGGTGGTCGGGGCCTTACTGCTGTCTCGTGGGAGCATCACCCTTGGGACCGTGTTCGTCGGTTTCCGCATGGTGGCTGCGGTAAGTGGTCCCATCGAAGGGATCGGCTGGCGACTGCGGGAGTTGGCCGGTGCAGGAGGGTCGGCCCGACGCATTGCAACCCTGATCGCCCGTCCGGTCGCCGAGGTTGGCGAGCGCTCCTTTCCCGCTGGTGGACTCGACGTCCACCTCGACACCGTCGGTCTCACCTACGACGATGGCGATGCCGAAGTGTTGTCCGACGTATCGCTACGGGTGGCGGCGGGTCGTCGTCTCGGGCTGGTCGGTCGTACCGGATCGGGGAAGACATCCATCGCTCGACTCCTCCTGCGCATTGTGCCGGTCACGTCAGGTGAGGTGCGAATCGGAAATGTTCCGTGTGACAACGTTCCCGAGATCGAGTTCCGCAGCCGCATCGCCGCGGTGCCCCAGGAGGTGCAACTGTTCCCGGGAACGGTGCGTGACAACGTCGCGCTCTTCGACGATGACGTGAGCGACGCCGACGTTGAAAAGGCGCTCGATGAGGTTGGCTTGTATGACTGGCTGCAGGCCCAAACCAACGGGCTGCAAACGCAAATTGCCACGACCGACGGCGGCGCCGGGCTATCGGCCGGCGAGGCGCAGTTGCTGGCTTTGGCCCGACTCTTTTGCCGACAGCCATCGGTGATTGTGCTGGATGAAGCCACCTCGCGGATCGATCCAGAGACCCAAGCTCAGCTGGAAGCCGCGACCGAACGCCTGCTCATTGGACGAACAGCTGTCATCATCGCTCACCGATTGGCGACCCTTGACCGCTGCGACGACATTGCCGTTTTGGATGCTGGGCGGGTGATCGAGTTCGGCTCCCGAAGCGATCTCCTGGCTGACCCGAGCTCCGCCTTTGCCCGTCTCACACGTGCGGGCAGTGAGGAGTGGATCGCATGAGGATGTGGAGCGATATCGGCCGTGGCGTACGGGTCGCCAACTACCGAGGAAAGCATTTCTGGTTGGGTTCGCTGGCGTGGCTGGGGCTCTTCGCCTTTCCTATTCTGCCAGGGCTGTTGACGGGCGCGGCCTTCCGAGAGCTGCAGCGCCACGGCTCGACGGGGCGGTTCTACCTGCTCGCCATCGCCCTTGTGATCAGCCAGGGGTTCCTCACCGTGGGCCACATCTTTGGCGCCACCGTCTACGCACGCGGGTATGAGGCAGGGCTCGGTCTGCTTCAGATCAACATGGTGCACGCGCAGGTCGTCTCCGGCGGTCCTGATGCGGGGCCTCGCACCCGCGCACCGTCAGAGGCGGTCAGCCGCTTCCGTGATGACCCTCGCGACATCATGCTCTTTGTGGACACGCTGGTCGATGTCGCCGGATCCGGCCTTTTCGGTGCGGTGGCCATCACCGTCATGTTCCGCATCAACGCGCTCGCCACCATCGTCGGCGTACTACCGATGGTGGCGCTCACGTTCTTCAATCACTGGGCCGGCCATCGCAGCCGACGTGCTCGCGCGATCGCTCGCCAATCGACCTCGGAGGTCACCGGCTTTCTCGGCGCAGCCCTTGGTGCGGCCACCACGGTCAAGGTGTTCGGCGCCGGACCTGCCGTGCTGGGGCGGCTCGACCAGTTGAGTGACCACCGCGCCAAGGCCAACGTGAAGGATCAGGTCATCACCGAAAGCATGTTCACGGTGGCCGACACGGTGGCCGACCTATGCCTGGGTCTGGCGCTTCTTGTTGCGGTCCTTGGTGCCAGAGCCGGAAGGTTGGATGCAGGCGGAGTGGCGCTGTTCGCGTCGTATCTCGGCAACCTCGTCTGGCTGCCTCGTCGCCTTGCGATGTTGTTCGTCGGCCACCGACGGTTTGAGGTGTCGGCCGGGCGAATGGAAAAACTATTGCCAACGCGTACTGCATCGAGCGATCCGCTCATGACGCATCGCGTCGCGCCGATTCTGGGCGGGGGTCCGGTCGCCCGACCCGCTGTCGCCGTTCGCAATCCGCTCGACCGACTGCAACTGGTCGGCATCTCCAATCTCGAGCGCGGCCTGAATGACGTGAATCTGGTCCTGAAACGAGGGCAGATTGCCATCGTCACCGGGCCAGTCGGTTCCGGGAAGTCATCGTTGCTGCAGGCCGTGCTTGGGCTCATTCCAATCGACTCCGGCCAGGTGCGCTGGAACGATCAGGCCGTAGCTGATCGCGCCGCGTTCTTCATCCCCCCGCACTGCGCGTTCGTGCCCCAGACCCCAACCCTGTTCGCTGAGTCGCTGGTAGAGAACCTGCGCTTGGGCGAAGACATAGATGCCGACGACCTAGTGAGTGCCCTTCGGCAGTCGGCCTTCGACGATGACGTCGCTCGTTTCCCAGAGGGCCTTGCCACCCGTATCGGCAGCCGCGGCATCCGCCTGTCTGGTGGCCAGCTCCAACGCGCCGCCGCGGCCCGTGCGTTTGTGAGACACACCGAACTGGTTGTGCTTGACGACCTCACCAGCGCTCTCGATGTGGAGACCGAGCTGCTTCTGTGGGAGCGACTTCGGGCCAACGGCGTGACCGTGTTGGCGGCCTCCACACGCCCTGCTGCGTTGGCACAGGCCGACGTGATTCTCGATCTCGGACGAACGTACGACTGAACCCTGTGACGGATGACTCGTGTGACAGCTGGCCCGCGTAACCCGGCGTTCACATCCGTGCTCCAAGATGGGGATATGACCAAGAACGAAAGCGATGTCGCTGACGTCGATCCGCGTCGGGTACTCGAGTCGGTTGTTTCCGAACTCGAGAACCTCCTGAATGCGTTGCCCCTGGGTGTGCAAGGCCACCTCATCGAGCTCCACGGCGCGCTGTTGGCTTACAACCTCGATGGTCACGTCGAGCGCCTCCCTGACGCGTTCTTCGGTATGTCCCAGCGGCGCTGGAAAGAACGACGGGTGCTTCGTGCTGCGCGAATCATTGGCCGTCGAGGTCAAGGCGATGCCGACCTCATCGTGAGAGTCGCCTCCCAGATCATCGAGACCAATTTGTACCTCATCGACCCCGAACTGCAGTGGTTCGCCTCCTGAAGCAGCCTCAGTGGGATGCGAGGAACTCGATCAGTTTGCCGCCGACTTCTTCCGGAGCATCCCACTCCATGAGGTGACCGGCCCCGGCGATAACCTCGGCACCGCCCCACTTCTGGGCCAAACTGACGGGTGAAACGACATCTAATTCACCCCATAGGGTAAGGCGGGGCTGGGTGATGCGGTGCAGCCGCTTGCCCAAACCTCGTTCGCCGAACGGCCACAGCATGTTCGCGGCCGCGGTATCGCACAGGTAACGCGACACCGGGAACTCTTCGGGGCCGAGGTTGACGAAGCGATTGACGAACGCGTCAGGCACATCTTTGGCGAACAGATACGGAGGACGTTTCGCAGAAACTTCGGCGTAGATGTCGTGCCCCGGGTTCGAAGCATCGAAGATACCGAACGGCGCGAGCAACGAAACGGACCTCACGATCTCGGGGCGAAGGATTGCCAATTCCGCGGCCACCATGCCACCAAGCGACGCACCGACAACGTGATACGGACCGGCACCGAGGGCGTCGATGGCATCCCACCAGATGGTGTACCAGTCGAG
Organism: Actinomycetes bacterium; assembly: GCA_031410595.1. Taxonomy (GTDB): domain Bacteria; phylum Actinomycetota; class Acidimicrobiia; order Acidimicrobiales; family Ilumatobacteraceae; genus JANMCE01. The sequence goes on from JANNZM010000152.1 coordinate 40,476, forward strand.
GTACTGCTCCGGGGCGGTGAAGCCGGCTTTGCCATCGAACCCACGAACGGACGGCACGACGACGTTGTGACCAGCGGCCTCGACCGCCTTCATGGCGGGTGAGAGTTCGGGATGGCCGTAGATGCCGAAAAGGTAGAGAACGTCAGCCATCACTGAGGTCGCATTTTCTTCGCTTGCTCGCTACCACTCGCTTTATCGCTCATTAGCTGCGACCCTTCCCGTAATGGGTGCCGCCGACGGCGTACTGCGGCCACCACGGATCGTCCCACTCGGCGTGCAGCGTCTTGAGGGCTGGCGCCACCTTGTCACCGAACATTTGTGTGTTATAGCGGGTGAGCTCGTCACTCATGTTGCCAAACTGCAACATCGTGCAAAGGTGGCCGACGTTGAGTTCCGTGCACGCTGCTTCAAGCGTTTCGCGCACCGTGTCGGGACTACCGATGACGACATAACCGTTGTCCACCATTTCCGCCCAGGTGAGGTCGTGGTTGGCCTGCTTGGCGCGAACCGTGGCCCGCACCTGGGACTTGTACTTGGCCCGGGTGGACGCCTCTGTGGTGTAACCCGGCGCGTCGGTATAGCCGGGGTAGACGTGAAGTGACCGGTTGAAGAAGTACTCGGCCGGCTCGCGGTAGAGCTTGTGGGCCTCAGCGTCGGTGTCGGCCACGCCGATGAACTGGGTGAGGGCGAGGCGGTGCGGGTTGCGGTCCTTCCCGTTGGCGTCAACGCGATCCCAAAAGCCGCCCACCGTTTCACGCACCTGCTTGTAGCCATAGTAGGTGAGAGCTCCGTACACGAAGTCGTTCTGCGCGCAGTAGTCCCACGTTTCCACCGAACCACCACCGGGAATCCAGATGGGCGGGCCCGGCTTCTGCATCGGCCGCGGCACCGGGTTGACGGTGCGGAGCTGAGTGAACTTGCCGTTGAAGGCGAACACCTTCTCGGCCGACCACGCCTGGCGGATGAGGTCGATGCCTTCGGCGTACTTCTGGCGCAGCGTGCCGGGGTTCTCGCTGTAGGAGTAGCACGTGTCCATGGACGTGCCGACGGGGAAGCCGGCCACGAGGCGGCCGCGAGAGATGACATCAAGCATGGCAAATTCCTCGGCGATACGAACCGGAGGGTTGTAGAGCGCTACCGAGTTGCCAAGCACAGTGATGGCAGCGCGGCTCGTCTTGGAGGCGAGGATGGAAGCGATGAGGTTGGGCGAGGGCATCAGGCCGTAGCCGTTGTTGTGGTGTTCGTTCACGCAGATGCCGTCAAAGCCGCAGTCCTCCGCGAAGACCAACTGGCCAATGTAGTTGTCGTAGGTGTCAGCCATGACTTCGGGGTCGAAGAGCGCCGGGTCGATGTCGACCCACACGCTGCGATTTTCCTTGTTGAAGTTTTCCGGCAGGTCCGGATAGGGCATGAGGTGGAACCACATCATCTTCATGTGACCAGTGTCTCCTGCCGACGTCGCCGAGTCCACGACCGTTATCCGCTCAGATCATGTCTCGGTCGGTCATAATAGGGCGCTGGCTGAACCGGACCGCGAGACTATGTACGTGGAGGACGCCGAACAGCTCGTCGCAACATTGCGGGCGGTCGGGGTCGAGCGCGGTACTCCTGTTGGTCTGGCCTGCGGGGATGGGGCCGGACTCGGCTTGGCGTCTGGAGATCAGTCGTGGGGGGTGGCTCACTCGGATCCGACGGCGGTCGTTGCGGCGATCGAACGTGAGATCCAACCCCGCTGGGTCATGTGGTCGCAGGACACGGCGGCATTCCTGACCACGGCCGGAGTGCGGGTCCGAACCTGTTGGGACGTTGCCGCAGTGCACCGCTTGCTCTTCGGTGGCTGGCGAGTGGACCCTGCTCGAGCGTGGGCGGCTTTGCACGGCTTGTCGAACGAGTCCATACCGAGCGTCGGTCAGTTCGACTTTCTCTTCACCCACTCCGAAGACGGCAACGATGAACAGCCGGTACGACCCGACGGTCACCTTCGGCCGGAATGGGCGGCGGGGGACTGGTCCCGTGCGCCGAAACATCTAGCGCAGTGGGCGTCCACCGCGCTCACCGCATCATTGTTGCAACAGCAACGACTTGGGTTGCTTCGGGTTGGCAGCCATCCGCTGGCGACCGCTCGGTCGGAGTCCGCTTCCGAACTTCTCTGCGCCGAGATGGCGTTCGACGGCTTGCCTGTCAATCTTGCTGCGGCGGAGGAGGTAATCGCCTCGTTCGTGGGGCCCCGCCCGCAGAACGATCGGGAAGCAGCCGAACTGCGGCGGGTCCGCGATGACGCAGTGCTCCAGCATGCACCCGATGGGGACACGACCGACCTGCGCAATCCCGGTCAGGTGAAAGCGCTACTCATGCGGCTTGGCATTGACGTGCCCGATACGCGGGCGTGGCGTTTGGAGGAGATGCGGACTGCCCATCCGTTGATCGATGCGCTGCTCACCTGGCGCAAGGCCGAGCGAGTGCTCACTACCTACGGGTATGGATGGCTGGATGACAACGTCGGTTCCGATGGACGGTTGCGTGGTGCTTGGAGCGGCAGTGACGGGGCAGCGGGACGGATGACGGCGCAGGCCGGTCTGCACAACATGCCCGCTAACATGCGCGTAGCGGTCGTCGCCGAACCGGGTCACGTATTTGTTCGTGCCGATCTTGGACAGATCGAACCGCGGGTACTTGCTGCCGTATCGGGCGACCCATCGCTTGCGAAGGCAACGACGGCCGATGACCTGTACGCGCCGGTCGCTCAGCGGCTTGGTGTCGAACGGTCGGTCGCCAAGGTCGCCGTGCTCGCCGCCATGTACGGCCAGACCTCAGGCACGGCTGGGCAGGCGTTGCGCGGTCTGGAGTCTGCCTATCCGGTAGCGATGCGCTATCTGCACGATGCGGCGGCCAAAGGAGAGGCAGGTACTGACGTGCGTACCTTCGGCGGCCGCCTTGTGCGCATGGGGGAGACGCCTTACGGCCTGAGCGATCGCGACGAACGAGCGATGGCGGCATCCCGCGGTCGCTACGCCCGTAACGCCATGGTGCAGGGCGCCGCAGCCGAGCTGTTCAAGGTGTGGGCGGTCACCGTGCGAGCACGCGGCGCGCCGATCGGCGCCCGAATCGTGCTGTGTCTGCACGACGAACTCCTGGTGCACGTACCGATCGAACACGCCGACGAAACTGTCTTGCTGCTCGACAACTGTCTGCAGGAGGCGGCGCATCGCTGGACCAACGGAGGGCCTGTCCGTTTCGTCACCGACACAAGCATCATCCAGCGCTGGTCCGATGCGAAGGGCTAAGCCGTCCAGCCCGGGTCGCGGCCGAGGAAGGCGACAAAGCGGTCCATTGGGGCGGCATTGTCGGGGACGATGACCTCGGCCTCGAACATGCCGGTGCCGCGGTACTGCGGTTGCAGAATGGCCTGCGACGCAGTTAGGGCTGCGGCGGCCTCATGGTCGGAGTAGGGCGATGCGTGGCCGGTGGCTCGGCACAGATCCCAACCGTGGCCGATGTACTCCATCAGCAGCATGTTGACCACAAACTCGCCCGGCAGCGGTGACGACGTCATCGTCATCGGTCGGTCGAAGCCCTTGGTCCGCAATCCGTCAATGATGCGGGCGGAGGACGACGCAAAGGTGTCGGCCCAATCCGCAGTGACCGAGTGCGTCATGGGATCAAAGGGCATCGGAGCATCGTTCACCGCGCTGTCGAACACCTGGACCCAGACGGCGATGTGGTTGAGCACAGCAGCCACATCGAAGTCCCCGCAGGGTGTTGCCCGGTCATGCTGGTCGCTCGCCACGCTGCGAAGGACGGTCGTCGTTTTGGTGAACATGTGGTCGAGGATGTCAATGCGGTTATCCATGGGTAACACCCTACGAACTCGGCCCGAGGCTGACGACCTTTGCCAAAGCGGCGATGCCTCGCTCGATCGTAGGACTGTCGTAGTAGGCGAAGCTGAGGCGCATGTAGTTGGCGAGGCTGCCATCAACGGTGAACTTACTGCCGCTACGGAAACCGACCTTGTGCTCGGCCGCCTTCGGAAGGAAGGTTGCGGTGTCGGTGCCCAGAGGGAAACGGAGCCAAAAGAAGTATCCACCGACCGGTACGTAATACTTCACCATCTGAGGAAAGTGCGCGCTCAACGATGCATCCATCACCATCACGCGTTCTCGATAGGTGCTGCGCAGGAAGTCGAGATAGTTGCGAAGTGAACCATCTTCGACAAGCGTCTTGACTATGGCCGAGGTGAACGGATTGAGGCCACCTCCACTCAGAACAAGGCCAGCATCAGCAAGCCGTTCAATGAGTGGCATGGCGGCTTGGATCCACCCGAGCCGTAAACCGGGGGCCAGAATTTTGGTGAACGTGCCCAGCGAAAGCACGACACCGCTGTCGGCCAAGGCGGCCATCGGTGGTGGCACTGACGCCGTGTAGCTGAGCAGGTGGTAGACCTCGTCGGCCACGATCAGAAACTCATGCTCCTTGGCGAGTGCCACCACGCGTTCACGACGTTCGAGCGCCAGGGTATAGCCCGTCGGATTTTGAAACGTCGGAATGATGTAGATGAACGCCGGTCGGTCTACGGCAAGCGCCCCTTCGAGTGCATCGAGACGGATACCGTCTTCATCAACCGGGATGCCCACGATACGCAGGTGGTGCTGGCGGAAAATGTCGAGGGCGAGGAAGTAGCTCGGCTCCTCGACGAACACGACGTCGCCGGGTCGGGCGAACACGCTGCACACTTGATCGATGGCTTGGGAGTTGCCGTTGGTGATGAACATCGGCTCCGGATCACACGCCACCCCGTAGGTCTCGGTGAGAAATTCGGCGAGGGCCAGACGTAGGTAGCCGTCGCCCAACTCGGTGCCGTATTGGAGTGGGTACGGCTCAATACCCTTCGCCATGGCCGCGCGAAAGATGTCGGTCGGCAGGATTGCGTCCTGCGGATGACCGATGCCGAAGTCGACAACGTCGGACGGCGCCCATGCCTGCGTGGTTTGCGCAATGAGCGCCGCCCGGCGGGACGGGTCGAGAGCTATTTGGGGTCCAGTTCCAACGACAAGCTGTTCATGCAATAGCGCTGGCCGGTCGGGTTCGGGCCGTCGGGGAAGCGATGCCCGAGGTGCGAACCGCACTTCTTGCACACCACTTCCTCGCGGACCATTCCGTGGCTGCGATCGGTCTTCACTTCGACCGCGTCGCTGTCCATCGGGTCGTAGAAGCTCGGCCAGCCACTGCCGGACTCGAACTTTGTGTCGGAGGAGAACAGCTCGGCCTTACAGGCAGCGCAGCGGTAGACACCATCGTCGTGACAATCAACGTACTTGCCGGCCCAGGCTCGTTCGGTGCCAGCCTGGCGCAAAACATGGTACTGCTCGGGCGTCAGAATCTTGCGCCACTCTTCTTCAGTCTTTTCGATTTCGGGCATGGGGATATTCTCGCACCGCTTGTGGCGGTTCGAAACGCCGCGTATCTAAACAGCTCCTTACGAGTCGACTCCGTCCGGCTTACCCCGACGGGCGCTGTCAAGGCCGCCAAGAGTGCCAGCGTCACATGGTTGGCGTGGCCGGGGCGGCGAGTCGCAGCATTAGCCTCGCCGCATGACCCGGCCTGTTCCCACCCTGGTGAAGTTCCTTGCGGGACTGGCCCCGGTGCTCGCATCACCCATCATCACGTACGCGCTCATGGGCGATCAGTCCTCTACCAAGGATCCGAACCCCGACTACTTTCTCCATCCGCCAGCTATCTCTCCGTCGACGGTAACGACCATTGCGTTGATCGCGACGGTGCTCGCACTGATGGGGCTCGGCGTGCTGGTACCGCGCTGGAATGACGGTTCGCTCCATGCCGCCTGGAAACGCGTGGTGGTGTGTCTGGTCATCAGCGGGATCCTGGTTGGAGGGTTCTACCGCGTCGCAACTGCAGCAGTAATCGGCGCCAACATCGGCGCTGGCGTCATGGTGCTTTTTGCCGGGCCGGCGTTGCTCGCACTCCTCGTCGGGGCGTTCTTCTCCGCTCGAAAAGCCCGAGAGCCGGTGGCTTCGACTATTCCGGGGGAGCGGTGAATCGGCGGCGCTGCCAACGCATGGGAACCTTGACGCGTTGGTTGAGTTTGCCCGACCACTTTGGGGCCAGACCCTCCCGGCGCAGCGCACTAACCAGTTCCGAGGCGATTGACAACGATGCTGCTGCATGCGCCTCTGGTTTCAGGTCACCGACAGCCGTGTATGAAAGCCCCAGCCCATGGCCGTCAACGGCGCGCTCGGTGTCATTCCAGTGGAAGAACACCAGGCCGCGCACCGCCTGGCCCAGCGAAGCGGCGTTGTCCACTTCGCCGGCAACTGCTGTGAATCCGCAGTTCTGGCAGCACGCAAAGTTCTGACGGAACAGGATGCCGTTTGCTTCCAGCGCCATCGCCGCATGACCGAGTCGGTCGTTGTCCGTTGTGCCCCACATCCGCTCGTCGTGGTCCTGAGCGACGAGCGCCCGATCCACCGCGTCGGCCGCGCACTGCGCGAGTTCAGGCGTGGGCTCGCCGTGGCCAATCACCTCGACAATCTCGCCCACCGCTTCATCGCGGGTGGCGAATCCGGCCCTCACAATTCGGTCCGCCAGTTCCACAATCTCTGCTTCAGCGGCCGGCACCCATCCAACCTATGAGCCTCCGAAGCGAACCGCACGGAACAGCAGGCCCCGTGTCTCAAGTGACAGAATCGGTTCGTGGACACCGACGGTGTGGCGGGTGCAGTGGCCGCGGTGACTTCGGTTGCCACCGCCCTCGACCTGGCGGTCCGCGAGGTGTCCATCATTCAGAACTCGAACAAGCTCGCGTTGCGTCTACTTCCTTGTGACGTCTTTGCTCGAGTTGCACCGCTGGGCCAAGAAGTGGCCGCGCTCGAAGTTGAGCTCGCACAGCGGCTCGTCGCATCTGGATCTCCAGTGGCCGCTCTGGCGGCCAGGGTCGAACCGCGCGTCTATCGCTGCGATGGCTTCGCCATCACGTTGTGGACCTACTACGAAACGAGGTCACCGGCCCCCCTCGTGGCCGCCGACTTTGCACATGCGCTGCAGCGACTTCATGCCGGAATGCGCAACATCGACGTCGCAACACCGCACTTCACGGACCGGGTCCAAGAAGCGGAGCGTCTGGTGGCGAACCGTCATCGAACACCTGCACTCGACACCGCAGGGCGTGAACTCCTGATCGCCACGTTGAACAGCACCCGTCAGAAGATCGAACGAGGCGCCGCCGCCGAGCAGCTCCTTCACGGGGAGCCCCATCCGGGGAACGTCCTTAACACAACCCACGGGCCGCTCTTCATCGACCTCGAAACCTGTTGCCGTGGCCCCGTTGAATTCGATGTGGCCCACGTGCCTGGCGATGTCAGTGCGCACTACCGAGACGTCGATCAGGACCTTCTCAACGAGTGTCGACGGTTGGTGCTTGCGATGGTCGCAGTGTGGCGATGGGACGCTCACGACCAGTTCCCCGACGGACTCCGCCACGGTCGCGCCGTCCTCGGCCTGCTTCGCAGCGGTCCACCCTGGCCAGTACTCGGTGAGCTCGGCAGCACATGACGTTCCAGCGACAGGCGAAGTTGCCCTGCTCTCATCGTATGGAATCTCGTTTCGTCGGCAATCGGGCGCACATTGCGATGACTGCGCTGGTTAGTGCGTCGGTTGATTGCAGCAGGCGGCGAGGGCTTCCAAGCCTTCGTCGATGGTGACCCGGGGGGTCCATCCGAGATCGTCTTTGGCTGGTCGGGGATCGAACCAGTGCGCCGTGCCGAGTTGCTCAGCCAAGAAGCGAGTGAGGGGCGGCTCGGTGTTTCGTCGGGTCGCCTTCCAGACTCGTTCGACGAGCGAACCGGCGACTCGAGCGATCGGGAGTGGCACGTCTTTGGGAGCGAACGGCACACCAGCGGCAGCACAGATTCCGGCCACCAGGTCGCGGATCGGTCGAGGTTCGCCGTTGGCGATGACGTACGCACGACCGGCGCACACGGCGCCAGGACGAATCCGGTCGAGCGCGGCCACAAGCGACTCAGCTGCGTTCGTGATGTACGTCGTATCGATGAGAGCGGCACCGCCTCCGACCAGGGCCAGCCGTCCGCTTCTCGCCCGGTCAACGATGCGGCCAACCAGCTGCGCGTCACCCGGCCCCCACACGAGATGCGGACGAATGGCGACCACGGCAAGGTCGCTGGCGTCGGCGGCCAGCGCAGCCTGTTCGGCCATGGCTTTGGACTCGGCGTAGAAGGCGTTCTTACGCCCGAGTACCGGCGGCTCGGCACCGAGTCCGGCAATGGCGTCACCTCCATGGGCGACCGACGGAGAAGAGACGTACACGACTCGTTCGATGCCAGCTGCTCGCGTGGCGGCCAAGACGTTGTTGGTACCGTCCACGTTGACGCCCCGGTAGTCGTCCCACGAGCCGACCACGCCCACCTTGGCTGCGGCGTGGATGATGGCGTCACACCCAGCCACGGCGCGTCGTACCGCCGTGGCATCTCGGATGTCGGCGGTGACCTGCTCGGCTGCCAACGTCGACCGGCCTCGTTGCAGGCATACCACATCGTCACCCCGCGCCAGCAGGATCTCGGCGGTGGTGCGGGCCAACAGGCTGGTGGCCCCGGTGACCAGAACTTTCACGTTCTGGTGCGCTTTCCACCAAGCACGTCCGTCGCCCATGCGGCAAGCGCGGCTCGATCGATCTTGGCGTTGTGGCGAATATCTACGGGCAACTTCTTCCGGCTCAGCACCGCAGCGACCGGCGCGGTGACCGCATGTCGCACGGCGTCGGTAAGGGACGGTGCCGCCAGGCCGTCGTGTTCACCCTCCACCACAATCACCAGCTGCTGCACCCCGAACGGACCGACCCCGACGGCCGCTGCGTGACCGATGGACGGCACCGTTTCGGCCTCGATTTCAATGGGGACGGGTGTCAGCAGGCCATGCACGGTGGAGATGATGTGAACGCCGCGGCCCTCTATCCAAAGCGACCCGTCGACATCAAGATGCCCGACATCACCGGAGTCATGCCAGACCGCGTCGCCTTCGACCGAGCGTGCTTTCGCCTCGGTGGCCCACAATCCGTCATAGCCGTCGGACAGCCAGGGGGCGCTGACCAGCACGCGCCCCATGGAGGCGTTGAGTGCGTCGATTCGGACATGCGCACCCTCGACCGGGTGACCGACGTTGACGCCCTGACCCTTGCCGACACGATCGATCGTGTCGAGATCGACGTCAGCAACCGGCAGCGCCTCGGTCATCCCGTACGGCGTATGGAGTTCGGCCGATGGACAGAGCCGAGCGACCGAGCGAAGTAACGATGCCGGGACAGGCGCGCCAGCCGACATCACAAGGCGGAGTCTTGCCAGCCCGACGAACGAAGTGGTTGCGGTTGCAACAACATTGACGAGGGCAGCGGGCGAGGCAAATGCGAGCGTGGCGTTGATGGCCGTGCACGCGTCGCTAAGAGCGTTGGCGGTCAGTTCGGCTGGCTTGGTGACATCGACATCGGGAATGGCTGACGTGATGCCGAGAGCGGGGCCGTAGAGGGCGAACGGGGCGAACGCGGCGACCAGGCGATCATCAGACGTGATGTTGTAGGTGCGAGTCAACGCTTCCCGTTGCGCTTCGAGCTGACGGTGCAGATAGCGCACACCCTTGGCCGGACCGGTGGCGCCCGAGGTGAACAGCACAGCGGCCAGATCGTCGGGGGCCGGTGGAGCCGGCGGCGCAGCCGAGCCTCGGGCAATGACCGTTTCGAGCGTGCTGTGGATGGCTAGGCCGGGGACAGCATGTCGGCCGACCTGGATCGCCTGCGCGCCTGGCGCCCATCGCATGCTTCTTGCAGCAGTGATGGCCGCAGCTGGACCGACGATCCATTTGGGCCGCGCGCCCCGGATGGCGCGGCCCAGCCCGCGAAGGCCCAAGCCCTTGTCGGCCATCACGGTTACGAGCCCCGCTCGCCAGCAGCCATAGAGAACCGCCACCAGTTCTGGACCGGGCGGGATGAGCAGGGCAACCCGATCGCCGGGTTCGAGTCCGGTCGCCCGTAGTCCGACAGCAATGCGATTCACTCGTTGGTTGAGTTCTGCCCACGATGTGCTCGTGCCGGTGGCGCCGTCGAGGAAGGCGACGGACGTGTCCTTCGAACGGGATTCGAGCGCGGCCCACAAGGGACGCCGATCGCTGATCGGTGCCACTACGGGTTCGTCTTCGCTGGGACTCAACTGACTGGCCAGCCACCTATCGACCACGCTCGCAACATCGGCCTCCTCCACCACAAGGTGACCCGCTTTGGCGAAGCGATGCCGATCAACACGGCGAAATCGCTGGGCCAGGTCATCGGCAAAAACGTCGGAGAAGACAGGGTCCCGACCACCCCACGCCAGCAACACCGGAACATCGAGCGAGTGCAGTTTCGACGCGACCTCATCGAGCGCGGTGAACGATGGATGTTTGGGCGAGAACGGAACATCAGCGACAAACGATTTGATGGCAGTGCGTTTGGACGCGCCCCGGTACGGAGCAAGGTACGCCTCTCGTGCCGTCTTCGTCATCAACCGGCCCGACAACAGTGCGGTGCCAGCAACGAAGATAGGTGTGCGTCGGCACGCGAGGTCGGTCACACCGGTTGCCGCCGCGAAGCGAATCAGTGCCGGGCCGCGGGTGCCGGCGGGAACGGCGATGCCGGTGTTGGTGAGCACCATCGCCCGGACGCGCCACGCGTTGGCAACGGCCCAGCCCATGGCGATGGCACCGCCCCAATCATGCGCTGCCAGGATGACCGGACCCGACACGTCTAGAGCAGTCAATACATCGGAGATGTCCTGCACCCGGGTCGCATAGCGGCGGGGTGCCGTTCGTTGCGAGTACCCCATGCCCAGCTGATCGACGGCGATGACCCGGTAGCGGTCACCGAAACGGTCGAGGAAGCTCCGCCACAGATATGACCAGGTTGGGTTGCCGTGTATACACACGATTGTGCCGATCGGATCGGCCGGTGCGGTATCGAGCACGTGCCAGGTGTAGGTCGACTCGTCGTGGCTCGGCACCGAGACAACACGCGACCAATTCGGGCGGATGCCCCATCGCTCGAATGTCGCCGCTGTGGGCAGGGCCGGAGTGACCCCGACCGCGTTCACCATACGATCTCGGTATAGCTGGTATTGAGGCCTGAACCGATGCCCATGCACAACACGCGCTGGCCAGGCACGATCAAGTCAACCTGCTTGGCCAGCGTGATCGGAATGGCCGCAGGGCCGACGTTGCCGAACTTCGGATAGGTGAGGGGAACTTTCTCGCGGTCGATGCCCAGGCGCTCGCACATAAGGCGAGTGTGTACCGACGACACCTGGTGGACGATGTACCAGTCCATGCCTTCTTGCCAGTCAAAGTTCTCACCGGCGGCTTTCCACGCGCTTTCGGCCAGGTCGAGCCCGGCCTCAAGCAGTGCCCGGGTGTCGGTCTTCATCTTGTCGAGATCGCCAATGCAGAGTTTGTGATGCTGCGTGCCGGCCCGGGCCACGCCCCCGACGAAGCGATGAGCGTTGGGGTGCTTGTCCATGTTGCCCATGACCATCGCCGCGGCACCCGACCCGAGGGTGAGGGAGGCGAACTCGTCGAAGATATCGGCGGCCGATGAGGTCTCCTGCTGCAACCGCGCGATGGTGGCGAGTTGGGTCTGACGGCTGCCTTCGCCATCGACGATCAGCACGTAGTCAACGTGGCCGGCGTCGATAGCGGTGGCGGCGAGATGCATCGCGTTCACAAAGCCCAGGCAAGCGTTGGCCAGATCGAAGTTGATGCACGAGGTGGGCAGCCCAAGACGGTCGTGAACGGCGCAGGCGATGGACGGCTCAAGGTGGTGTTTGCAGACCGACGTGGAGATGAGCATGCCGATCTGACTGCGGTCGATACCGGCCTGCTGGATCGCAACCTCGCCTGCTTGTGCCGCGGCGTCATCAAACGTCATGGACTCAGGCCACCACCGGCGAGCGTGAATTCCGGCGAGTTCGGCGAGTAGACCCGGACGCAGACCGTTGCGGTCGTACGCGCCCTGCAACTGTTCGTCGATCCATACCGACGTGACTTCCTCAGGGGCGTCTACGGCTGAGACGCTGACGATTCCCGCTCGCTGGTGGTGATAAACGGCATTTGCAGTCACGATGCGGCCTTCCGCTGACATCAGGGGGCAATCTGCGGAGAGGGCAGATCGACGGAAACCCGTCCTCACTACCGGCTGGTAGCTCTCGCTCAGCTGTCAAGTTTAGACAACTTCAAGAGTTTCCGTGGTGGTCAGGTGTACTCGGCGGGTCAGACAGGCCAAACTAGTTGGGTGACGTACACACTTCCCGATACCGATTCCAAGCTGCGGACCCTCGACTGGGCTATCCGCTACTGCTGCCCGTTGGCGCTGGATCGCATCGGAGAGATCGCCGATGCCGAGAAGCTGCGCAACCTTTCGCCCATCATCAACGGCACTCTCGCGGGCGCGTCGCAGATGATGGTGAAGAAAACGGCTGCTGCGATTCTTGAGCGCATGGAGCCCGCTGACGGCGTGAGCTTCGGCGACTGGTCGAAGGGTCGCAATGTGTTGCTCCGTGTCGTCGAGTCGGCCAAGGCCACCGCTCTCGCCGCGCAGGATGCCGGGATCGAGGACGCTGTGGTTGATTTGGTGGCTACTGGCACACCGGTGACCCGCGCCGTTGCTGCGGTTGCCAAGGCGGCAGCGGCTGCGCCTGCTCCTTCCGCCTGACGACGTGAGCAGCGCCATCATCTGGGTCGATGACCCGGCTGATCCTCGCATCGCCGCGTTTGTCGGTCTGCGTGACCGGGAGCTTCGGGCGATCGACAAGAAGTTCGTGGCCGAGAGCGACATCCTGATCGACCGCGCTGTGCTCGCCGGCTACCGTCCCCTCGCCGTCATGATCGATGCGACGCGCACTGAGCCCCTTCCGGCCGTGCTTGCTGAGGATGTGCCCGTGTTCGGTGCGAGTCCGGAGTTGCTTCGCCGCATTACGGGACTCGCGGTGCATCGTGGCAGCCTCGGCCTGTTCGAACGCCGACCGGAGATGTCGGTGACTGATGCGCTTCACCGTGCTCGCCGGGTGGTGGTGTTGGGCGGCGTGATGAACCCCACGAATCTGGGCGTGATCTTCCGCACCGCGGCTGCGTTCGGTTTCGACGCCATCCTGCTCGACGTCGATTCCACCGACCCGCTGTATAGGCGCGCCAGTCGGGTGTCGATGGGCACGGTGTACGGATTTCCCCATGCCACCATTCCTCGACTTCCCGAAGGCCTCTCGGTGTTGCGGGAGGCCGGTTTCGTCACGCTGGCACTGACGCCCGATGACGACGCGGAATCCCTTGACGACATCACCTTCGCCCGCACTGACAAGGTCGCCATCATCCTCGGCACCGAGGGCCCCGGTCTGTCCGACGACGCTCTGTCCGCCGCCGACCGTCGCGTCCGCATCCCGATCTCCAGCGGCGTCGACTCGCTCAACGTCTCGGCTGCGGCGGCCGTCGCGCTCTACGCGCTTACCCGGCAATCGACGTCGGGTTGAGGATCTTCCAGAACACGACTTTGTCGTCACCGGGGCCGTAGTACTCGCGCACCCGAGCCTCCTCGATATAGCCCAACTTCTCGTAGAAACTTCGCGTCGGTGCAAAGCTCTCAACACCTGAGGTCTCAATGAGCAGAAGCTTGGCAATCTCGTCACCTCTATGGCGAAGGTCCGCCTCTATCCATGCGACCAGCGCGGAACCCGTGCCGCCACCCTGGTGCTGTGGATGGACGGCGAGAAAGTATAGGTTCCAGACCCGATCGGAGTGCCCCTCCGGTCCGAAGTATGCCGCGCCAATAACTGCCTTCGAGTCGTTCTCGAGCACGATCCACGTGTGCTCGGTGTCCATTGGCTCAAGCGTGTCGTGATGCTCGTCACCATCCGATAGGCCCGTCTCATGCGAAAGCCTGTTGACAACTCGAGCGTCGTTCTGGGTTGCGAGGCGAATGAAGTAAGGCTGGGTCATGATGGTGTCCTTGCGAGCGTCGATTGGTAGTAGCGAGCTTGCCGGGTGCGGTGCGAGCAAGATTCGTGACAGACCCGCCGCTTGTGATGGTTCTGAACGAACATCAGAGCGCAGCCGGTACCACTGCAGCAACGCACCAGCTTTGCCTCGGGGCTACCGAGAAAAATTCGATGCAGGTTCTCGCGATCTCGGCGAGCAGCACGTCGAGCTGATTCCCTGAGAACGTCATGTGTGCCTCAGGTGTTGTGCCCGGCGGCCATGAGAGTTGTGAGCAAGCAAGTGCGCTGGCGGCATGACGGTTGAGCGTCGCGATCGGCAACCTGTTTCCATTGACGTCGTCGGTCGGTCGTCGCATTGCCGTGCAAATAGCGGGTATTCGCAAACTCGATCGGGAACCGTTCGCTGACAATGGGGAGATGCTCAACCGCCCACTCGCCGTCTTCGACGCTCATGTTGCTGACGGTAGTATGTGCTATTGCCGTCAGACGAATCATGGCGCAGGGGATGGGGAATAGCAGGCTTGTCCGGAAGTGGGCGGCTCTCGCCAGGCCGGTGTCGTAGCGGCGCGCGAAGATGATGGCATGCAGGTTGCCGTCGTTGACTATCGATCCCCATCCGCCGCAGCTAACTTCACACGGTCGTTGAAACACACCGGCTTTGCTGTGCTTACCAATCATCCGCTGGAGGCTGATTTGGTGCAGAAGGTATACGACGACTGGCTGGCCTTCTTCGCCACTGATGCCAAGTTCAAATACCCGTTCACCCCCGATAGCCAGGACGGCTACTTCTCGTCAGCGGTCAGCGAGACGGCCAAAGGCAACGACGTTAAGGACATCAAGGAGTTCTTTCACGTCTACCCATGGGGGAAGTATCCGACCGAAGTGACCGACGCGGCCCTACGGTTCTACGACCAGGCCACCACCCTCGCCAAGGAGTTGCTCGATTGGGTGGAAGCCGAAACGCCACCGCAGGTTGCGGCGAGGTTCAGCGTGCCACTCTCGAAAATGCTCGACGGGAGCAAGAACACGCTCCTGCGCATTCTTCGCTATCCGCCACTCACGGGCCATGAACTGCCCGGGGCGATTCGAGCTGCAGCCCACGAGGACATCAACCTCATAACCGTGCTGCCGGCATCGAACGAACCCGGCCTCCAGGTTCGTGACGTCCATGGTTCGTGGCACGACGTGCCATGTGATTTCGGCAGCCTGGCCATCAACGCCGGTGACATGCTGCAGCTCGCAAGCGGTGGCTACTACCCGTCCACGACGCATCGGGTAACGAATCCGACCGGTGATGCAGCCACGCGCCCGCGGGTGTCCGTTCCGCTGTTCCTGCATCCGGCCAACGACGTCGTGCTGGCCGAAGGACGCACTGCGTTTTCGTTCCTGCAGGAGCGCATTCGCGAGCTGCGCAGCCAAGATCTCAAGAGCTGACTCAGGTGGAAAGCCCCAGCGTCACCAGCCAAACATATATGCGGAAGATTGATATACTTTGTAACATATGAAAATGCCACATCCGGCAGGAATCTTCGACCGAGTCTACGAATGGGCCGAACTCTCGGCATTTGTGCGAGAGCCGACTCGGCTCGGGGTTGTGTGGGGCCCACGGCGCGCCGGCAAATCGGTGCTGTTAGCTGCGCTTGCTCGGGCCGCCGGTGGACTGTACGTGGAAGCGGTGCGGCAGGACGCCGCCATCAGTCTGGCTGATCTGGGGCGTCTCGTTGGTGCGCGACTTGGTGTCGGCACGGTCGCGTACGCGTCATGGGCCGATGCGATCGCTGGCCTTGTTGCCCTACCCGATTGCCCTGTCATTGTCCTTGATGAGTTTGGCTATCTGTGTGAGGCGAGTCCGGAACTTCCATCCGTGATCCAACGCGCAATCGATACGGGCAGGCAAACCGGTGTTGCGACAAATCGCCTGATTCTGTGCGGATCGGCAGTCGCTCAAATCGCGCACCTCCTCGACCGCGATCAGCCGCTCTTCGGACGAGCGCAGCTTGCGCAGGTGATCGCTGCATTCGACTTCCGCCTGTCGGCGTCGTTTTGGGGGACGGGTAATGAACCGCAGCTATCTGTGTTCGTACATGCGGCGCTTGGTGGGCTCCCGGGCTACCGCGACGTCATGACGGAAGGACCGAGATCATTGCGTGGTTTCGACGAGTGGATTACCACACGAGTCCTTACTCCGGCGTCGCCGCTACTCGAGGAGGACGCGATGGTGCTTGAATCGTCGTCGCTTTCAGCCAACGTGTATCGGTCGATCCTCACGGTTGTGGCGCGTGGCGACAGAACACCAACTGGTATCTCGGCGAGAACCGGACGACCGGCATCCGCCCTGGCGCGGCCGATCGAGCGTTTGACCGAGGCAGGCCTTCTGATCCGGGTGCCAGACCCGCTCCGAGCCCGCCGATCAAGATACGAACTTGCTGATCCATTCATCACGTTTCACGACGCGATTATTCGGCCCAATCGCACGCGGATACGGCAGCGCCAGCAGAAGGCAGTGTGGGCGGAGAGCGCGTCAACTTGGCGCAGCCAGGTAGTCGGACCGCACTTCGAACGACTCTGTCGAGAAGCGACGGCGCTCCACGGGAACGAGTTCGGCCTCGCATCCGTGTCCTCGGTCGGGAGTACGGCCGTCGCCGATGCGAAAGGCCGGAGAAGTCACGAAGTTGACGTCGTCGCAACAACCGCAGCTGGCGTGGTCGTGGGTCTCGGCGAAGCCAAGCACACCGCATCACCCAGAGGAACTGCCGACCTTGCTCGCCTCGAACACATTCGATCACTCCTACCCAAGGCTGAGGATCGCGCGGCGAAGCTGCTGCTCTTTTCTGCGAACGGATTCGACCGAAACCTCGTAAAGCTGTCGTTGGCGCGCGCCGACATACAATTGATCGACACCGACCGGCTCTACGGGAAGTGATCGGTCGGACGACTGCCCTCTTCCGGTAGGGCATCGTGTGCCTACTCTTCGGTGTGCGAGCATGCATTCATGACCGCCGTGCTTCCCATTCTTGCCGTTCTGCTCTTTTTACTGATCGTGATCATCGCGAAATCGGTCCGGATCGTTCAGGAATACGAGCGCGGCGTCATCTTCCGTCTCGGTCGGTGCGTGGGGGCGAAGGGGCCGGGCATCTTTTTCATCGTGCCGATCGTCGACAAGATCATTCGTGTGAACCTTCAGACCATGGCGGTGCCGGTCCAGCCGCAGCAGGTCATCACCAAGGACAACGTCACCGTGGTGGTCGATGCCGTGGCCTACTTCCAGGTAGTTGACCCGGTGGCTTCGGTCATCAAGGTGAACGGCTGGTACGGCGCTAGTCAGCTGGTGGCGCAGACAACATTGCGCGCCATCATCGGCCGCCACGAGCTTGACCAACTGCTGTCGGAACGTGACCGTATCGACGGTGAGCTGCGTGATGCACTTGATGCGCAGACCGAGCAGTGGGGCATCAAGGTCCACCGCGTTGAGATCCGCGACGTGCAACTGCCCGAGAACATGCAGCGCGCCATGGCCAAGCAGGCCGAAGCCGAGCGCGAGCGTCGCTCCAAGATCATCGCTGCTGAAGGCGAACTCCAGGCCAGCCAGAAGTTGGCCGATGCAGCCAGGACCATGGCCACCGCGCCAGGCGCCATGCACCTTCGTACCCTGCAGACCCTCGCCGAGGTTGCCGTCGAGAAGAACTCCACGCTGGTGTTCCCCATCCCTTCCGAGGTCATGGACGCGTTCCGCGCCGTCGCCCACCACTTCGGGCCGACCGAACCAGTGCCGATCACGCCACCGCTGCCCGCCCCGCCAGCCCAGTAGGACCTGGTTCGTTCCCTCTTTCGTAACCTCCTGTTCTCCTTGACTATGGTGACGGTCGTTCTTGGGTTCTCGTCTCGGTGTTTTGTCGCCAGCGTGCTTCAGAACGCCCCAACCCACACTTGAGTGACCACGAGGACCCATGCGATTTCGGCTTATTCCGCGCGATGAAGGTTTCTACCCGCTGTTCGAACAAGCGGCGGCCAACGCAACCGCCTGTGCCAAGGTGCTGGCCAAACTGCTGCAAGACCTTCCGACGACCGACGCGTCTGTCAACGATGTCGTAGCGCTCGAACGCAAGGGGGACAACATCACCCGCATGATTTTGTCGCGGTTGAACGATGCGATCGTGACGCCCTTTGACCGCGAGGACATCTACGCCCTCGCCGACCGCTTGGACGACAGCCTCGACGACATGCGTGCGGCCGCCGACCTCGCGTTACTGCACCGCGTCGATGGCCCGCTGCCCGGGCTGAATGACATGACATCGATTCTCATCCAGTCGTGCGAAGCGGCCGAGCGACTGATGGGACGACTGCGCAACCTGCGCGATCTCGACTCTGACCTCCAGGTCATCGACAAGCTGGAAAGTGACGGTGACGCCATGAACCGTCGCACCGTCGCCGAGCTGTTTTCTGGCTCGTACGACGCGCTCACCGTGCTCAAATGGAAAGACATCGTCGAGGCCGTCGAGCAGTCGATCAACGCTATCGAAGGGGTTGCCAACCTGGTGTCCTCGATCGCCGTCAAGCACGCCTGAGCCGATGACGACCTTTGCTTTTTACGCGGTGATTGCCATCGCGTTGATCTTCGACTTTGTCAACGGCTTCCACGACGCGGCGAACTCGATTGCCACCGTAGTTGCCACGCGAGTACTCACACCGCTGCAGGCCGTCGTATGGGCCGCATCGTTCAACTTCATTGCCTTCGCCGTGTTCGGCACCAAGGTGGCCTCCGCCATCGCGAAGGGTGTTGTCGACCAGAAGATCATCTCGATAGGCGTGATTTTCGCCGCGTTGATGGGCGCGGTGTTCTGGAACGTGTTGACCGCCTGGCTCGGCCTGCCGTCGTCGTCGTCGCACGCGCTGGTCGGTGGCATCGTCGGTGCCGGTGTTGCCAAGGCCGGCGGTCACGTGGTCATCATCGAGGGCCTCCGAAAGATCGGCGTCTTCATCATCTACTCACCGCTCGTCGGTGTCGCCCTCGGCTTCACCCTCATGATCGTGGTGACCTGGTTGGTCGTCGGCCTGCTCCGGCCGAACGGCCTGCCACGCATCCTTTCGCAGGTGGCGACGGCCTGCATTCTTGGCCTCGTCTTGTCATTTGCGGGGTTTGGGCTGGTGCACGCCATTCGTCGCCAACATGGTCATCTCAATACGACGATGGTCATCGCCGTCGCGGCCGTCGTTGCGGTTTTGTTCATGATTGCGTTGCAACGGCTGCGTAAGCCCAGTCAGGCCAACAAGTCATTCCGTGCGATGCAGTTGTTCTCGGCCGCGGCGTTCAGTCTTGGCCATGGCGCCAACGACGCGCAGAAGACCATGGGGATCATCCTGGCACTTTTGATTGCAGCCAAGAAGGTCAAGGCAGGGTCCGACGTGCCGACATGGGTTGTGCTGTCTGCCCACACCGCTATCGGGCTCGGCACGCTATTCGGCGGTTGGCGCATCGTGCGCACTATGGGAACCAAGCTCACCAAGCTGCAGCCGATGGGCGGCGTGTGCGCCGAAACCGCGGCGGCACTCACGCTGTTCTTCACTTCAGCGAAGGGCATTCCCGTTTCCACCACTCACACCATCACCGGGTCGATCGTTGGCGTTGGCACCTCGAAGCGTCTGTCTGCCGTGAACTGGGGCGTCGCCCGCCGGGTGCTGTGGGCTTGGATTCTCACCATCCCCGGTAGCGCCCTTGTGGCCGCTGCCGTCTATTGGGCCGTCCATGCGGTCTCGTAAGGAGTCTTAATGGATCGTCGCGCTGTCTTTTTCTTCGCCGCCTGCTGGGCCTGTCGCGAACTTACGCTGCATACGCCGAAGAACCTCCGTTACGTCGGGGTCATCCTGTCAATCTGGCTGGCGATCCTGGGTATTGCGTCCCTGATCGACAACAGTTCACGTCGTAAGAACCGCCCTCACCGCACCGTGGCTCCCGTACATATCGAAAGCCCCCACGACGACTGAGCCGTTTAGCGGTGGACGGCGCGAAGGCCGGCCCACAACATTTCGCCGATCTGGTGGGCGACAATATCGGGATCGAACGGCTTGCCTGATTGCACCAGGCGGCGGCTGGTTGATTCGGCCAGGCCGATGATGCCGTGGGCCAGCGTGGTCTGGTGCTCCGGGTCGATCTCAGCCCGGATCATCGGCGCGATAGCGGTAGCCATACGGGCTTCCAGGAGTCGGATGGCTTCGGTGAATTCTTCATCGCGACGCCCCCCATCGCCGAAGAGCAAAAGGAATGACTCGCGATGCTCGGCCATCCACGTGAAGTAGGCGCGTACACCGCGGGAGACCTGATCGTGTGGGCTTGTTGCTTCGCTTGCAGATGCAACGATCAGCAGGAGGAGCCGCTCGCCGGCTTCATCGAGAAGTGCCATGTAGAGCTCGCGCTTCGATTCGAAGTGCTGATAGAGCACGGGCTTGGTCACCCCGGCTGCCTCGGCAACGTCGTTCATCGAGGCACCGTGGAAGCCCTTTTCCGAAAAGACCGACAACGCGACAGTAAGTAACTGTTCGCGACGCTCAGCGGCAGGAAGTCGGGACGACATAGCTACCAAAGAGTAACCGGTGAAACCTGACCTAGTTGCAGGGGTTTTCTCAGGAACCAAACCGGCCGCCTAGTGCTGAAAAGTGTCGGTGTTAGAGGCCGCGCTGGCGATCGTCTCGTTCGGCGGCCTTCACCGCATAGCCGAGCACGATGGACGGGGCTAACAGGATCGAGCCAATGGCCATGCACGTGACCACAATGGCGACAATGGCCCCGTTGAGCGTGAAAACAAAGCCGAGGACGAACACCGCAACGGCGACCGCGATGAACAAGTAGCCCACACGGTTGGCCAGCAGAGACCACTTCGCGATCTTGGCCCGACGCTCACGAACGGGGTCAACAGGGCTGTTCATTCCCAGGAGGGTAGAGGGCGGCGCCGGACGTGATGAAATGAGGGTATGGGCCAACCATTTCTCACTGACCGGTTACAGGGGTTCGGCAACACCATCTTCGGCGAAATGTCGGCGCTGGCGTTGGCGACCGGCAGCGTCAACCTCGGCCAAGGTTTCCCCGACACCGACGGGCCGACCGAGGTCCTCGAGGCAGCGGTTTCGGCGATTCGGGAGGGGAGGGGCAACCAGTATCCACCGGCCATCGGCGTGCCCGAACTTAGACAAGCCATCGTCGCCCACCAGAAGCGCTTCTACGACCTGACCTTTGACGCCGACACCGAGGTGCTCGTCACCTGTGGAGCAACCGAGGCCATCGCCAGCGTTCTGCTCAGCCTGCTGTCGACGGGTGATGAGGTGATCGCGTTCGAGCCGTTCTACGACAGCTACGCCGCCTGTATCTCGATGGCCGGTGCTCAGCGAGTGGGGGTCACGCTGTGTGCACCCGACTACGCGCTCGATCTCGACGCGCTGCGCAAGGCGATCACCCCGCGCACTCGCATGCTGCTACTCAACACGCCGCACAATCCGACGGGCAAGGTATTCACCCCAGCCGAACTTGATGCGATCGCCGCGCTTGCAGTGGAGCATGACCTGTTGGTGATGGCGGACGAGTGCTACGAGCATCTCGTGTTTGACGGCGAGCACATTCCCATCGTCACGCTGCCCGGTATGCGCGAACGCACCATCACGGTTGGCTCCGGCGGGAAGACATTTTCGGTCACGGGTTGGAAGGTCGGCTGGATCACATCGACACCCGAGCTGTTGAGTGCGGTTCGTTGCTCCAAACAGTTCCTCACGTATGTTTCGAGTGGGCCGTTCCAATACGCCATCGCGGTTGGCCTTGGGCTGCCCGATTCGTACTTCAGTGCGTTCACCGAGAACCTGCGACTGCGGCGCGACATGCTGAGCGCCGGTCTGGAGAAGGCCGGGTTCGATGTGATGCCGACCCAGGGAACTTTCTTTCTGACCGCTGACATCACACCACTCGGTGGCACCGACGGACTTGCATTCTGTCGCGAGCTGCCACATCGCTGCGGAGTGGTTGCGGTGCCCACTCAAGTGTTCTACGACAACGTCGAGGCCGGTCGTCGGCTGGTGCGGTTTGCCTTCTGCAAGAAGCTGGGCGTGCTGGATGAAGCGTGCCGTCGGCTGGAAGGATTGCGCCCATGAAAGTCGCCGCAGTTCAACACGACATCGTCTGGGAAGACGCCGCGGCCACCTGCCGTCATCTCGATCCCATGATCGCCGGAGCTGCCGCTGGCGGGGCGCGGCTCATCGTGCTGACCGAAATGTTTTCCACCGGCTTCACCCTTGCGCCCGATCGAGTCGCTGAGCCGATAGAAGGGCCGTCGTCGGCCTGGCTGCATGAGCAGGCCACTCGCCATCAGGTGTGGACCTGTGCTTCGGTCCCGATCATCGATCCGGCCAAATCTCGGCCCGTGAATCGGCTTTTCCTGTTCGCTCCCGACGGCACCATGCACCACTACGACAAGATCCATCCGTTTTCCTACGGTGGTGAGGATGAGCACTACGAAGCGGGCACGCAGTTTCTTACCGTCGACATTGAAGGTCTGAAGACCAGTTTCTTCATCTGTTACGACCTGCGATTCGGTGATGAGTTCTGGCAGTTGGCCCCTACCACCGATTGCTATGTGGTGCCCGCGTGTTGGCCAGAGGCTCGGCGTGTGCCGTGGCAGTCGTTGTTGCAGGCGCGCGCTATCGAGAACCAGGCCTACGTCATCGGCGCGAACCGGGTGGGCAGTGACCCGACGTTGAGTTACGCGGGGGACAGCCGCATTGTCGACCCGCTCGGCGAGCTGCTCGCTACGGGAGCCAAGACCGAGGCTGTGCTCATCGCTGAGGTAGACCCCGCGGTTGTCGTTGCGGCGCGAGTGCGATTTCGGTTCGGGCAGGATCGGCGCACAGCTTCATACTTCGCGGACTGAGTCAGTCCAAGCCCAGCACCGTCATCAGCGCTGTGTTCACTGCTTGTAACTCTGCGGCGCCGAGTCGCCCAGCGAACTGCCCCAATCGGGCCTCTGGATCGACAACGGTGAGCTGCTCGACCATGACGCGGGTTTTTACGCCGTCGATCTCGATCTCAGGTCGAAAGGTTGCCTCGCGCCTACCTGTGGAGGTCGGTGCGACGATCCACGTGGATAGCGGGAGGTCGTCGGACTGCACCACTACCGCAAACCGGGGCCCGGTCTGCTCATGGCCACGGGCATCCTTGGGTGCTCGAAGCCGGTACAGGTCACCACGCACGAATGGCATCCATCTCCGCTGCCAACTGACGCGACGCGGCAACGTCCTCAGGATCGTTGCGCAGCGCCTCCGCCTCGACTCGAAGTCGCGCCCGGCGGTCCGCCCGGTCGGCCTCAAGGATTGCTGTCCGCGCCGCTTCCGAGCGCGACAGGCCATCGCGCGTGAGCCCCTCGAGGGCGCGCTCCACCTCGGGATCAGTGCGTATCGTAAGCGAACTCATAAGACACAGTGTAACACGCAATGCACTGCTCTGAGAAGTAGCGCCGTACCCCGACAGGTCCCGGTCCTTCAGGATCGGGACCCGTCGATGCTCACACTTCGCTCATAAGGAACCGCCAGAGTGTGAACTACCCCCCATCTCACAAGGAGACCCCCGAATGATCCGCAAGTTCATCGCCACCGTTGCCCTCGCCGGTACCGTCATCGTCGGCGCTGGCTCAGGTGCCTTTGCTGCCACCGAGAACCCGCCCAAAGATCCGGCTGCCGCGGCGGCTGCCAAGGAAGCCAAATGTGCGAAGGCACCCGAGCTGATCGCTCGCATCAAGGCCAATCAGGAGAAGCGGGACGCGGCCATCGCCAAGCTGCAAGACGCTGAAGCCAACGCGACGGCGGCAGGCAAGACCGACCGGGTCGCCAAGATCGAAGCCCGCATCGCCAAGGTGAAGGCCCACGCCGACAAGGCCGCCGCCCGCCTTGCCAAAATCGAGGCCAGAGTCGCCGAGAAGTGCCCTAAGCCTGCGGCCTGACCCGCGTGCCGTAGTTCGAAGGAGGGCCGACTGCTCGGCCCTCCTTCGACGCGCCTAGGCCTTGGCAACGCCGCTGCGCCGAACGACCGGGAACGATCGCCACGGGTCGTGATTGACTGAGGGTATGACGACACCCGACATGGCGTCGAAACCATCGCCGCATGTGGTTGTGATCGGAGCCGGCTTCGGTGGTCTGGCCTGTGTGCGGGCCTTTCGTGACTCAAAAGTCGACGTGACGCTGATCGACCGTCACAACTTCCACACCTTTCAACCACTGCTCTACCAGGTAGCCACCGCGGGCCTGAACGCCGCCGACGTCGCCTACCCGGTACGAGGGATCCTGCGACGATCGCAACGAGCAAAATTCCAGCTCGGCATGGTCACCGCAGTCGACACCGCGGCCAAGAACCTCACGCTCGATAGCGGAGCCGTGATGGCGTGGGACTGGCTAGTCGTCGCTGCAGGAGCGACCACCAACCACTTCGGCGTGCCGGGAGCCGCCGAGTTCGGGCTGTCGCTCTACACACTTGAAGACGCCACGGCGCTGCGCAATCACGTACTCACCCGCTTCGAGGAATCGGCCTCGGGCACCAACGACGATGGCGCGTTGACGTTCGTTGTCGTGGGTGGGGGAGCGACCGGTGTGGAGATCGCCGGCGCGCTTGCCGAACTGGTGGACAAGGTGTTGCGGAAGGACTTTCCCGACCTTGATGTGTCCCGGGTGAAGATCGTGCTGGCGGAGGGCCAGGCTCGGCTGCTTGGAACCTTTGCGCCGAAGCTGAGCAGCCATGCGATCGAGACCTTACGTAGCCGCGGCGTCGACGTGCGGCTCAACACCCCCCTCAGCGCAGTGGCCGACGATCACGTCGTGTTTGGCGACGGCACGAGCATGCTGACCCGCACCGTGGTGTGGGCCGCTGGGGTGAAGGCCAACGTGCTGGGAGCGTTGCTGGGCGTAGAACTCGGCCGCGGCGGCCGCATTCCCATTCGGCCCGACCTCCGGCTCCTCGAGCACGACCACGTGCTCGCCATCGGAGACATCGCAGCCATCGACTACAACGGCCGACTCGCTCCACAGGTTGCTCAGGTCGCAATTCAGTCAGGCAAGCACGCAGCCGAAACTATCCTCGCGGTCGAGGCCGACCGCGCTACCAAGCCATTCGCGTACAAGGACAAGGGATCGATGGCGACCATCGGTCGCAATGCTGCAGTCGCTGAATTTCCGAACGGGTTGAAGCTACGCGGCTTTATTGGCTGGTTGTCGTGGTTGGGCCTGCACATTCTCACCATGCTCGGGTTCCGTAACCGCGCTTCGGTCATCCTGAACTGGGCGTGGAACTACGTCACCTGGGACCGCGGCCCCCGCCTCATCTTCCGCAAGAACTAGCGCTTCAGGCTCTTGCCGAACTTGCGGTAGATCAGCAGAGCGACGATGGCGCCGATGACCGAACCGATCAGGCCGGAGCGGGAGAAGTCGGCGAACTTCTTATGCGTGAACAGCACGACCAGCAAGCCGCCGACGAAGGACCCGATGACGCCTAACAGCAATGTCTGGGGGATGGACATGGCATCGCGACCTGGAACGAGGGCACGAGCGAGAAAGCCGGCGATCACGGCGACGATAAGGAAACCGAGAAGGTTGATCATGTTGGTGAAACTCCTGTGCGGCGGCACCGTACGTGGTGGGGACCGGATGTGGTCCCAGTCCGTAACGTAGTCCTTATGGCAGGGGTCCTTTGACCATTGAGCCCTAGAGCCCGGGTGGTAGCAGCAAGTTGGCGTTCTCGTAGAAGAAATAGAGGGCTGCAAGGAACGGGAGAATGCCGACCAGGAAGCCGATCATGTTGCGATGGAGGCGCCGCGACAGAAGCCACGCGCCGAGGCCAATGAGGCCGCAGACTGCGCCCCACACGGCCATTTGTGGAATGGCGTGCTTGTCGCTGAACCAGCCCTTGGTGAACGCAGCGTTCAGATCTTCTTCGCCTTCGATGGCGGGCGCGGCGATCGTGGTGGTAGCAGCGACGGTGGTGGATGGCGCGAGCGTGGAGGGAGAACCCGGCAGCGTGGTGACTGGTACCAGCGTGGTCGCCACGGTGGTGGGCTCTTCCGTAGGCAGAGGTTCCGGCTTGCCAGCGGCAGGCGGCGTGGGATCGCGCAGCGGACCGGAAGCGGCGATGTCGAGGTCGGCCTTGATGATGAGGCGGTCGGTGGACGTGCCAACCGGCGTGCAGGTGACCAACGTGAGCGTGGGCAAGTCGGTCGGTTGCAGCACGCTCGTGTCATCGGGAGCAACCACCGTTTGGCTGGTGACCTTGTACACGAAAAGTTCACCCAGCAGGTTCGTAAGGGTGATCGGGTCACCGGTTTGCATCTGATCGAGATGAAGGAATGGACCGCCGTAGGTCGTGCGGTGGCCCGCGAACGCCACGTTGCCCTTTTGACCGGGCAACGGCGTATTGCGGAAGTGGCCGACACCCTTGCGAAGGTCGTCAACGCTGACCCCCGAGACGATGTTGTTGGCCTTCATGTTGATGCGGGGAATGGCCAGCTGCGCAAAGACGGAGTCAGGCTCGGGAATATCAAGCGGCTCGGGTTTGGGTATCGTGGTCGTGGTGGCGGCCGTCGTAGGAGCCGCGGAACCGCCGACCGGGGGGGCCACGGTGGTGGTCGGAGCAACGGTGACGGTCGTAGTGGGCCGAGGTAGCGGAGCGCGCTGTTTGCTGGCGAATTCCTTCGCCAGCGCACGCTGAGAGGCCGCGGTTTGCAGGCCGGTACCCCACAACTGATAGCCGACGAAGCCGAAAAGGAGCATGCCGAGGGAAATGAAGAGTCGTCCGATGGCACCGATCACAGAGCGCCCACCGTAGCGGAGGAAGGGCTCTTTCGGGGGCCGCTCAGGCTCGGCTGGTCGCGTCGGAGGCCAGTCGAAATCGATGCGCGGCAGACCCAACTCCTGGTTGGTTTTGCCAGCAACATCGGCGGGAGGACGAGGCACAGTCCGGCTACGATAGAGGGCGCGTGACCGCGTTGGGTTCCATTGGGCCCGGTCCGATAGCGTTTCGATCAACGATGGAGCCGGTTGTTCACTTTTCTGAGGCCGTCGCCGTCCACGGTCGATTCCCGGTGCTCACCGGCGCTTCGCTCACCGTCAATCCCTGCGAAATCGTGTTGTTGAGGGGACCAAACGGAGCAGGCAAGACGAGCCTGCTTCGGGCCTGCGCCGGTCTGTTGCCGGTCGTGCAGGGAATCGCCAACGTGCTCGGGGTGGATCTCACCCAGGACCGCAAAGCGGTGCGCGCCCGCGTCGGTTTACTGAGTCACGCCAACGGCCTCTACGACGACCTGACCGTCACCGAGAACGTACGCTTCTGGG
Source organism: Actinomycetes bacterium (assembly GCA_031410595.1). Lineage (GTDB taxonomy): Bacteria > Actinomycetota > Acidimicrobiia > Acidimicrobiales > Ilumatobacteraceae > JANMCE01. Next base: position 67,850 of record JANNZM010000152.1, read on the forward strand.
GGCAGACCGCTGGTGCATCCGATGCTGAGGTCAAAGCAGCGCTCGCGGAACTCGGCCTCAGCGGACGGTTAGCCACCGTAAAGGTGGTCAAGCTTTCGGCCGGGCAACGCCGTCGTACCGCGCTGGCCACCGTACTGGCCCGACGACCCGAACTATGGCTGCTCGACGAGCCGCACGCCGGCCTGGATGGTGACGGCCGTGACCTTATTGACGATGTGCTGCGCCGCGCCGCAGCCGCCGGGGCGACGATCCTTTTTGCCAGCCACGAACTCGACCGGGCCGAGCCGCTGGCTACTCGTGTAGTGCGGATCGATGCCGGACGAGTGGTGCAGCCGACATGCTGAGAACCGCTCGCCTCATTGCGGCCAAAGACCTGCGCCTCGAATTGAACAGCCGTGTAACGGCGTTTCAGGTTCTGCCGTTCGCCGTCTTGCTTGTGGTCCTGTTCGCCTTCGCGTTCGATGCCGACGCGAAGGTGCTCATTCCGGCCGCACCCGGGTTGTTCTGGATTGCGGTGCTGTTGTCGTTGTTCCTCGCCGTCGGGCGCATGTTCATGACCGAGACGGCCGACGGTGCGCTCGACGCGCTGCGGCTCTCGTCCCTCGACCCGGCGGGTATCTTCCTCGGCAAAGCAGTCGCCCTGCTGCTGGAACTATTGCTGCTGGAAGTCGTGTTGCTCGCGGGCGTGCTGGTGCTCTACGACGTGTCGGTTCCCGCATCGGGCGTGGTGTTATTGGTCACGACGGCGTTCGCGACCAGTGTCGGACTGGTAGCCACAGGTACTCTGTACGGTGTTCTGTCCGCTGGCACGACGGTGCGTGAGACCCTTCTCCCGCTCCTCATCGGTCCGGTGGTGGCCCCGCTGCTCATCGGTGCGTCCCGAGCCTTTGAGGCCGCCCTCGGTACCCGGCGTGGCCTGGACGGTTCGGTAGTGGTGAAGGTTTCGGAAGGTTGGCCGTGGGCCGGACTTCTTACGGTGTTTGCGCTGGTGTACGTCGCCGCTGGCCTCTTGGCCTTCGGAGCCCTTTTGGAGGATGCATGAACGAGTCGAACGTGTTGCACACCGGCACCCGTGGCTCCCGAATTATCGGCATCCTCGCCCTCATCGGCCTCGCATGGATGGTCGTCTTCGGCCTGCTGATTTCGCCACCTGACGAGGTCCAGGGCGACAACGTCCGCTACCTCTACCTCCACGTGCCCGCGGCGTTCCTCACCTTTACGGCATTCGGCATCACGGCCGTATCGTCCATCCTCTATCTGTGGAAGCGCACCCGCTCGCTCACGTGGGACCGCATCGCCGGTTGCTCAGCCGAAATCGGCGTGGTGCTCACGGCCGTCACCCTGGCGACGGGCATGTTGTGGGGCAAGTTGAGCTGGGGGGTCTACTGGCGCTGGGACGCGCTGCTCACCAGCACTGCTTTGCTGCTCGTCATGTTCATCGGCTACCTCGCCCTGCGTGGCCTCGAAGCCTCGCCCGAAGTTCGGGCCCGGCGCTGTGCCATCGTCGGCATCATTGCGTTCCTCGACGTTCCGCTTATCCACTTCAGCGTCAACTGGTGGCGCACCCTGCATCAGCCTGCGTCGATCGGGCCGCGCAAAACCACGTTCGACGGTCCGATGCTGCTGAGCTTCTTCGTGTCGTTGGTGGCGTTCGTCCTCGTCTACATCTGGTTGATGATGCATCGCAACCGTCTGGCCATGATGGAGCAGGCGATGGATGACCACGGGCTGCAGATGGCCATTGCCGAACGCCACGCCGAGGCGATCGCATGATGCTTGCGTCGGTCATCCAACATCACGTCCTCAACATTGTGGGTGGCTACGTGCTTGTGCTCGGCAGCCTCGCGTTGTTTACGTGGCGCATGCTTGGCCGCGCCCGCAAGCTCGCCTCGCAGCTGCCCGACAAGGACAAGCCGTGGATCTAGACCGCGACTCTGTCGATGTCGAACGAGACCTCGCCGGTACCGATCTTTCGCCCCGAGCCATCATCATCACGCCGCGCCGCAAGCGCAAGACGATGCCGTCCGTTGTGTTGGCCGCCATGTTGATCGCGGGTGGCTTCGTGGTGTTCAAGTTCCTCACGGCATCTACGACGTTCTTCTGCAACGCCGACGAGATCGGTGTAAAGGCCGACTGCGCGGCGTCGAAGCACATTCGGCTGCAAGGCACCGTCGAGACCGGAAGCGTGAATAAGCAGGGCGCAGGTCTCACGTTCAAGGTGAGCTACAACAACGTGATCGTGCCGGTCGTGTACGGCGGTGGCGACCCGGGCGGCGTGTTCTGCGAAGGGGTGCCCGTGGTGGTTGAGGGTGTGTATAGCGCCGGGTCGTTCCAAGGCGACCGCATCCTCACGAAGCACACCGAGAACTACAAGGCCGCCAACCCGAATCGCGTTCGCGACTGCAAGATATGAATTCGACGTTTGGGAACCTGGGCGTCACGCTCGCGGTGACGGCCTCGCTCGCTGGTTTCGTTACTTCAGCGGTGGGCCTAATGCGCCGTCGGCCACAACTGGTCCGCTTCGGACCCGTCTTCGCCAGGATGGTTCTGGTCGGAGCGATCGTGGCCGCGATCGCTATGGAGCGAGCCATCATCACCCGCGATTTTTCGCTGGCTTACGTGGCCAAGGTCGGCTCCACCAAGACGCCTGCGCTCTACAATTTTGCCGCCATGTGGTCGGCGCTCCAGGGCTCGATTCTGCTGTGGGGACTCGTGCTGGCGGGCTACACCGTTGCGGTCGTGCGCCGGTTCCGTAAGCGCCTCGGCGACCCGCTGGTGGCCTGGGCGCTCACCGTCATGCTCGGCGTGTGCACGTTCTTCTTCCTGCTCATGGCCGGTCCGGCCAACCCGTTCCTGCGTTTGGCGGTGCCCGCCTCTGAAGGCACCGGCCCGAACCCGCTCCTGCAGAATCACATCCTGGTCGCCTTTCATCCGCCCATCCTTTACCTCGGTTACGTCGGATTCACCGTGCCGTTCGCGTTCGCGATAGCGGCGCTGATTACCGGTCGCGTCGGCGAGGGCTGGCTGCTCGAAACACGCCGCTGGACACTGTTCGCGTGGGGGCTGCTCACACTCGGCATTGTGCTTGGTGCCTGGTGGAGCTACGAGGTCGTCGGCTGGAACGGCTTCTGGGGCTGGGATGCCGTGGAGAACGCCAGCTTCCTCCCATGGCTCACCGCCACCGCGTTCATCCACTCGGTGCTGGTGCAGGAACGGCGCGGCATGCTGCGGGTGTGGAACCTGTCGCTGCTGTGCGCCACCTTCTCGCTCACCATTCTCGGCACGTTCCTCACTCGCTCGGGCGTGGTGGAATCGGTGCACGCGTTCAGCGGTGGATCGATCGGGCCCTGGTTGCTTACCTTCTTCGGCATCACCGTGGCGCTTGCTCTCGGCCTCATGGCGTGGCGCGGCGACCGGCTCCGCTCGCCCGGCGCGTTCGACTCCCCACTGTCACGCGAAGGCGCGTTCCTCATCAACAACCTGTTGTTCGCGTTGTTCGCGTTCGTGGTGCTACTTGGCACGGTGTTCCCGCTCATCATCGAAGCCACGCAGAACAAGCGGGTGGCGGTCGGTCGCCCGTTCTTTGACGCGATGACGATGCCTATTGGTTTGGCGTTGCTGACAATGATGGCGATCGCGCCGGTGCTGCCATGGCGCAAGGCTTCCACCGAGTTGCTGCGTGATCGCCTGTTCTGGCCGGCCTGGTGTGGCGTCGGTGCGTTGGCGCTGTCGGTCGTGCTGGGCGGTTCGGGTGTGGCGGCACTCGTCGCTTTCACACTCGGTGGATTCGCCGCCGGCGCCGCCGGCCGCCAACTGGTGCTGGCCACCCGTCGGCAGGGTCTGCGTGGTTTGGTCGGTCGCGCCAACGGCGGCATGGTCGTGCACATCGGCGTGATACTGGTGGCCGTCGGTCTGGCAGCCTCGCAGAGTTACGCCCGCACGTCCGACGTGTCGCTCAAGCCGGGCGAGAGCACGGTGTTCGGCGGGCACACCATTGTCTACGTCGGCAAAGACGTGGTGGAGACCAAGCAGTCCCGGGCCGAGCGGGCCAGGGTCACCATTGATGGTGTTGAGTACGCGCCGGCGCAGGTGTTGTTCAACTCGAATGGCCAGATCGTGCCCCGCCCCTCGGTCCGCACCCGGCCGTGGGGCGACGTGTATCTCTCGCTCGCCAAGCCCGTCGCCGCCGATGGCACCGCCAACCTGCAGATCGTGCTCAACCCACTCATCATGTGGCTGTGGATCGGTGGGCTCGTCATGGGCTTCGGCACGGTGTTGGCCATGTTCCCCGGCCGTAAACGCCGTCTGGCCACCGACGCTGCTTCTGCTCCGATCCCCGAGCCGCGGCCGCACGCCGAACCGGACCCGGTGCTCGCATGACCGATCAGCTCGCAGACGTGACGCCGAATGACGCCCCGGATGACATGCCGACCATCGCGACACGTCGACCACTCGCTCCGTACCTTGCGCTGGGCTTGGCGTTGTTGATTGCGGGGTTTGTGATTCTGCTCGCCCGTGCTCCAAAAGGTGACGCTCCCGAGAGCGCGGCCACACCGCTGCTGAACGCCGCTGCTCCAAACCTGACCGGCAAGACCATGAACGGTGACACGTTTGATCTGGCCAGTCGACGAGGGAGTTGGGTGGTGCTGAACTTCTTCTCCAGCACGTGCACGCCGTGCCGTGAAGAGCATCCCGCGCTGGTCGAGTTTTACGACGCCCAGGCCGCCAAGCCGCCAGAATCCCGAGTGGAATTAGTAACGAGCGTGTTCGCCCAAGACGAAGCACCGGTGCGGAAGTTCTTCGCCGAACAGGGCGGAGGCTGGCCCGTCGTCTTTGACCCGAACAACGCCGCCGCCCTCGCCTACAGCATCGCCAAGGTGCCGGAAACCTGGATCATCGATCCGTTTGGTGTCGTGCGCAAACACGTGATCACTACCCTCACGGCCGAGCGACTCGAATTGTTGATTTCGCAACTACGTGCAGGAGTGCCGAACCCTTGAGGCGACGTATCGGATGGGTTGCCATCCTCGCAGTGACCATAGTGCTGCTCGTTATCGGCGGCGCCCGAGATCGGGGTGCGGCCAGTACCCTCGAACGCGTTCGCGAGATTTCAGCGACGACCAAGTGCCCGGTGTGCGTCGGTGAGAGCGTTGGCCAGTCGAATGCTCCTGCATCGGTGATCATCAAGAAGGAGATCGCCAACGAAGTCGCGGCAGGCAAGAGCGATAGCGAGATCCGCCTGTTCATTGCTTCCAAATACTCCGGCGCGGTGCAGCTGACGCCACCAGCGACTGGGGCAGCAAGCCTGGTGTGGGTCCTACCCGTGGTCCTGCTCGTGCTGCTCGCCGCCGCCGCAATCACCGTTTTTCGGCGTAGCGGTCCATGAACCGTGACGACCTTGCTCGTCGCGAGGACGACCTTGCGTTCGTGCGTCGCTCGCTCGCCGATCTCGATGCCGAACGGGCCGCTGGGGATCTGGCTGAGGACGACTACGTCGCTCTGCGCGCCCGGTACGACGCCCGCCTGGCCGCTCTGACCGATGAGGTCGCCGAAGGTAGGCAGGCACTGCCGACCGCCAAGCCACGCCGGCTGTCTCGGTCACTGGCCCGAATCGGACTGGTAGGGGCGGTGGCCATCGGTGCCGGGCTTTTTGTGGCCCGATCGGCTGGGCTGCGGCTGCCCTCTGAAGGGGTGACCGGCGGCAACGTGCGCGACACCAACCAACTCCTCGTCGAAGCGCGCTCGGCACTCGGCACCGACCGCCCAGCTGCGCTGAAGCGATTCCGACAGGTGCTGGAAACCCAGCCCGACAACGCGGAGGCTCGCACCTACGCGGCATGGATCACCCGACTCGACACCCGCGACGCCGTCACTGCCGGCACGCTGGACGCCGCCAAGGCCCGCCCCACCTTTGAAGGGGTCGACACCGAGTTCGACCAGGCCGCAGCCTCGCAGCCGGCACTGGCCGATCCGCACTGCTTCCAAGCCGTCTTGCGTTTTCGTGACCTCGAGGATCCCGTCCGATCGCGCCAGGCGTATGAGGCCTGCCTGTCGACCAATCCGAACCAAACGGTGCTCGGACTTGTCAGTAAAGTCGGGCCCGAAATCGATGCCGCGCTGGCCACCAACGCCGACCCAGTCGTCGCCGGCATGGCGCAGGCGCGGGTTGCGCTGGCGGCCGGAGACATCGTTGGGTCGCTCAAGCGGTACGACGACGTCGTCAAGGTCGACCCGGCCAACCCGTCCGCCGCCACTTGGTCGGCGTGGCTGCAGGCCCGCATCATTTCGACCGCGCTGCAGTCCGGACAGATCTCGCCCGATTTCGGCAAGGAAAAACTCGCCAAGGCCGAAGGAACCATTGATGCGGTGCGCGCGGCGTCACCAACGTTTGCCGATGCCGCCTGCGCGAAAGTGGTGTTCGCTCTCAATCGAGATGACAACCCGGCGGCCGAGGCCGCCGTACCGGCTTGTCGGGTTGGTGTAGCCACACCAGAGATTCGTGACGTTGCGTTGAGCAGCATCGTTACACCTGCGGTCACCAGCGTTCCGTAGCTCATCCAGGCCCCACGGAATTCGCACGTCCGCGCGTTCGGCCCATTCATTCGCGCGATAGGCCCCTTTTGCCCCCCTTGCGTTCAAGGGTTTGGGGTTATTGCGCGAATGGATGGGCGGCATCGCGCGATCGAAGGGTAGGAGCCGAGCGGGACTTGACCGATTCGTGATTATTTGTGCGGGCAACACCGCGACGGTGCGTTCTTTCATAGCCTCCGCGGGTGAGTTCCGAGTGGCCGAGCCCTGAGATAACACCTGCAGCCGAGTCATCGGTTGGCCCCGCCCTCGCCGCGTTTGCGCACCTGCATGGACTCCAATCCGGATACGTTCCCCCGATCTTGTCCGACGACACACCGGCTGGACCTCCGCAACCGTCCTATCCTGAGCCGACGGGTCAGGCCCAGCCCGCCTTTCAGCCGCACCCGTCGCAGCAACATCCCGGCCACCCCCACGTTGCTCAGCCCAATGGTGCGCAGTGGCAACCCCACGCATACCCTCCACAGCCGTATAGCTATGCCGAGCAACAGCCTGCAACCCAGCCGTATCCCTACGGTTCGCCGTACAGCGGGCAACCTCACATGACGCAGCCCCGTCCCGGCCTGCAGGTGCCCGGTCAGCCCCCGGCTTACGGGCACCCCGCTCCGCAGCCGTATCTGCCGCAGCCGTACGCGCCAGCGGCCGGGTACGGTCACATGCCGCCGCATGGGGCCGCGCAACCGTACGGTGTGCCCGCGCCGCACTACACCGACCCGGCACAGTCGTTGCAGATGCAACAATATGGATATGCACCTCACGCGGGCTACGCCATGCAGCCCGGCTATCCAACGCACGCCCCTCAGCCGGCACAACCCGCTCCGTACCCGGTGGCGCCGCAGCAGGCGCAGGCGGCGGTTCATTTTGCCGCGCCGCAGCAAGTGGTGTCAGCTGCCACACAGCTGACGGAAAGGTTCACCGTACAACCGCCGTTCACGCCGGGTTACAGCGTTCAGCCGCCTCGGGCGCTCCTGTGCTCGGCCGACGACCTCGGCGCGAAGAAGGCCTGGCAGGTAAGCGACGATGCTCCCCGCTACGCGCCGCCCGGATCGTCGGAGGCTGACCTGGATCCGTTTGGATTGGCAGCGCTTCCCGAGCAGGCGACCTACCACGGCCCGAAGGAACTGCCGAGTGAAGCGGTGTACGCCCTGCTGTTCGGACTCTGCAGCCTGCTGCTGTTTCCGTTGGCCTTCCTCGGCTTCGTCCGCGCCCGTCGAGCCGGATCCATGATCGATGCCGCGCCCAGTCGCTTTCGGGGTCGGCTCGTCGTGCTGCTTGGCCTTTTTCTGAACCTGGCCTGCCCGATCCTGTCTGTTGCGGCCGGCGCCTACCTCCTCGGCCTTCTTTGAACGACGTTAGAGCCGGAACGAAGAGCCCTTCGTCATTTGGCCGTTGGTGCGTTCGAGCACCCAGACCGATCCCTTGCTCCAGTTCTCGGCACCGTTGATGGTGAGACCGCGCCGGACGAGGGCTTGCATCACGTCGGGTATGAGGTCTCCGTGACTGCACAACACCGAGCCGTCGGGCAGTTGATCCAGCAGCTGGAGCACCGGTTCGAAGGGAGCACCCTCGGACAACTGAAATGTGTTTTCGAGCCCCAGTCCGGTTGCCTCAGCCAGCGGGGCCAAGGTCTGACGGCACCGGGCGAAAGGACTGGTCAGAAGCCGGGTCACAGTGATGTCCGCCAGGTACTTCACCAGCGCCTTGGCCTGGGCATGGCCGTCGGCCGAGAGCGATCGTTCCCGGTCAAGGGGCCCGAACTCACGGTGTCCAGCTTTTGCATGTCGAACGAGAAACAACGCCATCAACTCCGACTTTAGGCGAAGCTGCATGTCTGAGTTAGAGGGCGTGGCTCAAGTGATGCACAAGCCGTTCTGTGACGGATCAGGGATTGTGCAGACCTGTCACGTAGGCTCGCCCCGTGCGTTCGTTGCGACTCGCTACGCGTGGAAGCGAGCAAGCCAAAGCCCAGTCCGAGGCGGTCGCCGCTCAACTGGCCGCCATCACCGGGTTACCTGTCGAGCTGGCCTTTGTGGAAACCATGGGTGATCTTGTGCGCGACCGGTCTATTGCCGAGATAGGTGGTCAAGGCGTTTTCGTGAAGGAAGTACAGCGCGCCGTGCTCGATGGACATGCTGACATCGCCGTGCACTCGGCCAAAGATCTGCCGTCGTCATTCCACACCGAGGGGCTGATGTTGGCCTGCGTCCCCGAACGTGGCGACGCCCGTGATGCGTTGGTCGGACACACACTCGCGTCCCTCCCGCACGGAGGCGTGGTAGCCACGGGCTCGCAGCGCCGCCAGTCGCAACTCGCTCGCATGCGCCCCGACCTCGTGTTCGTTGGGCTACGTGGCAACATCCCGACCCGGGTCGCCAAGGCCGACCAACCCGGCATCGACGCATCGCTGGTTGCGGTGACCGGTGCTCGCTGGGTCGGGCTCGAGCATCGCCTCGCGTACCTCTTCACCGTCGGCGAGATGGTGCCGCAAATCGGCCAGGGCGCCATGGCCATCGAATGCCGCGTCAGCGACCATGCGACCCGCGAGGCGCTTGCGTTGCTTGAGCACGCGGCAAGCCGTCGCGCCGTTGACTCCGAGCGTGCCTTTCTTGCTCATCTGGGTGGCGGTTGCGAGTTGCCGGTGGGCGCCCACGCTGCGGTCGACGTGCACGGGGTCATAACCATTACGGGCGTGATCGCATCGCTCGATGGACGACAGCTCTTTCGCGAAACGATGTCCGGTGACGACGTGACCATCGGCGCCAACCTCGCCGCGTCGCTGCTGGCGGCGGGCGCGTCTGAACTACTTGCGGCTGGCTGACACCGTTTCGCTCGCTCGCCGCAACAGTTCGTCGGCGAACGCTCTTGTCGGGTCGGGTACTTGGGTGTCGGAGTAGGCGGCCTGATCAAGCGCGGCAAACGCAACATCCCAGTCGGTGCCGACGAAGCCGACCGCCTCGGCGAACGAGCGTGCTGTTTGTCCGGCCGCTCGATGATGTCCGGCCTTACGCCCGATGTGGTCGAGTCGGTCGTTCCACACCATCGGCCAACTGCGAGCAGCGAGCGCCTGGCGACGTCGGTACAGGCGGCGAACAATCCAGGCGATGAAGCCAACGCCGGCCAGGAGCCCGGCGCCCAACACCACGCGACCGACGGCCGATAAGACCGGGCCGAGTCGGCTGGCGAGGAAGTCGGTAAGACCGTTGCGGGCAAGCGGAACCTGGCCGTCATCGGCGAAAGGAACGTTCGCGGTGGGGTCAAAGGTGAGCCATCCCACGCCAGGGAAGTAGATCTCCGCCCATGCATGCGCGTCGCTGGCCTTCACTTCGTAGAGACCCGTGAAGGGGTTGCGTTCACCTGACGCATACCCGACGCCGAGTCGGGCCGGCACACCCAAGCTGCGCATCATGACGACGAGCGAGCTGGCAATCTGTTCGCAGAACCCCACCTTGTCGGTGAAGAGAAAGTGGTCGACCGCGTCGGTGTTGGCGGGCAGCGACGGGATGTCGATCGAGTAGGTGGTGTTCTTCCCCAACCAGTCCTCGATCGCCTGCACCTTGCCGAGCAACGACGGTGATGATGAGGTGACCGATGCCGCGAGGTCAGCGACGCGTGCGGGCATATCGGCGGGCAGCTGGGTGTACACCGTCCGGGCCGGCTGCCCGAGCCCTTGCCCCGCAAGCAACGGGTTGAACGTGAGAGCCGCGAGCGCGGCCGGGTCGGCCGGCGGTCGCTTGCTGACCACGGTGTAGACCGCTCCGGTTCCGAGGGACACGCCCGATCGAATGGTGCCATCAGGAAGCACGAGGACGGACTTGTCGGGGAAGTAAAGTTTGCTGGCCGACGCGGCGCCGAAGATCAGATTCGGACCGGGCTTTTCGACGTAGACGGTCTGGATAAACTCGTTCGAGTCGTCCATCTGAACGGCACCCTCGAAGACCGGCAGATCGATGGCGCCGTCGCCGTTGACCACCTTGGTCTTATCGCTGCTGGCGGTCCATCGGCGGCCGTCCCAGTGATCGAAACTCTGACCCCGCCAGAAGCCGGGCTTGCTGGCCCGCACCTTCATGACGATGGTGTCGTCGGGCCGTCCGCGCGCAGCTGTGTCCATCTCGGTAGAAAAACCGACGTATCCGAAGCTGGCTCGAGGCGTGTCGCCGCCCTTACCGGTCGAGGTCGGATCATTTGCGTTGCCGTTGCCATCTCCGTTGCCGCCGAGGGATGGATTCACCAACCCGCCTCCGGGGATGCGATCAACGTTGGGAAGGCTGGCGGGGAACGTGAACGCCCGCGCCGTGCCCGAAGCAGGAAGGAAGAGAAAGATCAGGCCAGCGACCGCAAACGAAGTGGCCAGCGTGAGGCCAAGCGACGTTGCCAGGGCTCGGCTGGGCATCGCCCGCCACCGTGCAGGTGGCGCTGCCACTTGGGTGGGTCGGGGTAGCTCAGCGAGTTCGCTGCGGTGCATAAGAGCCAGAGCCGACACCGCGGCTGCGCCCCAGAGGCCGAGGCTGATGGCGTAATCACTGGCGATGGACAGCACGCCGCCCACGCCGATCAGCACGGTCGACGCAGCAAGCGAGAACCGCAGATCGCGTCGGGCCGGTACGTCGAACGAGTGAAGGAGCTGCGTCCACAAGAACAGCTCGGCGAGGGGCCGCTGCGCCGCTGCAGCGTTCTGGCCGATGCCGCCCAGTTGGCTCACGAAGTGCGCGGATGCCGCCAGCATTCCGACCGCGAGGAACATCTTCACGACAAAGCCCGGCCGGAAACGAGCGTAGTACGAGAACGCAAAGGCGACGACGAGTCCGGCTGGAAGTGCGTAGCGAATGGACGGCGTACCGACGTCTTGCTGCAGGGTGGCGTTGGCCGCAATCAACACGGCGAACAGCGTTGCGACGCGGACCGCACCGCTGGCCTCCGGCGCGCCCTTGGCGTTAGCCGACTTCACCGACCGGGCGAGCGACACGATACTCATGCCGCAACTCCCTTCTGCGGGTATACCGGGCCGACCACGGCGCGGGCCAGACGGCGGCTCACTTCGAGCGGGCTGGTAACGGAACCGGTCACCGGTCCGCTCGGTTCGGCGGTGATCAGTACGACCGCGGCACCGCGCTTCAGGGCGGCAAGAGCGAGACCAGCAGCGCGCGACACGGTGGGTTCGACGGCAACCTCAGGGCCCACGAGGTCAACCACGATCACCACAGGTGCGACCGTCACGCCGTCGGTTTCCCGAATCATCATCTCGCCGGTTCGCGCCGTTGCCGGCCAGTGCAGCTTGCGGCTGCTGTCGCCGGCCACGTAAGCGCGTATACCGCGCAGGTCCTCCTCGCCAACATCGGGTATTGGGGCTGCGTCGGCCAACTCGACATCGGTGGGAAACGGTCCGACTTCGAGCGGCGCCGCCAGTTTGATAACGCAGGTCTTCCTCCACTCCACCATGCCGAGCGGTGACGATGTGCGGAGCTCGACGGCCAGCCGGGCGAACACCCCCCGCTTGGCGGGCCGGGTGAAGAACGTGCCCTTCGTGGCATGGAACTGACCGGTTCCGAGGTCGGGGATGTCGGCAACCAGGCCGGATTTCGCGTCGATGTCCAATGGGACGGCAAGCGAGACAGTGCCGTCGGTCGGTACATGAATGCTGATGCCGGCGCGGGCCAGTCGCACCATTGGCAGGAAGGCACCTGCGAGCACCGAGCCGAGCAGCGCGGCCACCAGAACGGTGGCCCAACCGCTTCCGCTCGTACGGCTGATGCCGAAGAAGGCGAGCGCGAGCGCGGTCAGGATGAGCGCCGGTGCCTTGACTCGGCTGGGGCGCAGCATGTCAGCCCCGCGGTACGGGAACGTTGGCCAGAATTTCGCTGATTGTCGTGCGGCTGATCTCCAGACCGGGACCACTGCGCATCACCAGGCGGTGGGCCAACACCGAAGGCGCCATGGCTTGCACGTCGTCGGGAGTGACGAAGTAGCGCCCCTGCAGCCCCGCCCATGCCTTGGCTGCGTGCAGCAGCGCCTGGCTGCCTCGGGGGCTCTGGCCGAGGCGGACGTTGGGATGTTCACGCGTCTGGGCGCCGATGGCAACGACGTAGTCGACGACCTTCTCCACGGCCTGCACGGCGCGAACGGCCCGCTGCGCTTCCACGAGTTGCGCCATGGTGACAACCGCGCCCAGATCGTCGAGGTGGTCGCTGCCGCCGAGACCGAGCAGCAGATCGCGCTCGGCGACAGCGCCGGGGTGACCGAGTTCAAGCACCGTTGCGAAGCGGTCGCGCTGACCTTCCACCAGGGCGAAGGTGCCGGCATGGTCGAACGGGTTTTGGGTGGCGATCACGAAGAACGGATCGGGCAGTGCGTATGTCTTGCCGTCGACGGTGATCTGTGACTCGGCCATGGCTTCAAGCAGCGCCGATTGGGTTCGTGGCGTTGATCGGTTCAGTTCGTCAATCAGCACGACGTTGGCGAAGAGCGGTCCGGGCCGGAAATTCCAGGCACCCGTCGACGGTTCGAATACGGCAACGCCGGTGAGCTCGGAGGGCAGGAGGTCGGCGGTTCCCTGTACCCGTCGAAACTGTCCACCGATCGATCGGGCCAGCGCCTTGGCCAGCGTGGTCTTGCCCTGACCGGGAAGGTCCTCGATCAACAGGTGGCCACCAGCCAGCAGCGTGACCACGGCGAGCCGCACGGCATCGGGCGTACCCTTCATGATCCGTTCGATGTTGGTGACGAGAGCACCACCAACCTCGGCTACAAGTGGCGTCGCTAGCTCAGTCGTCGTCAACACCCCACGTGCATCGGCAGCCATCGCTCGACTGTGAACATCGCGTCAGTTCCTTGATCGACCGTTAACGGACCGGCGAGCCACCTGTCACGCAAGGGCGAGGCCCCTTTGCCCGAAGCCCGGCTTAGCCTGGACTTCATGGATGGTCCGAAGCGAATGACGGATTGTCCGAGCGAAGCGAGTCTGAGCGCCGAGGGAGAACGGCGAAGCCGGGCTTCAGTAGGCTCGAAGAGTCGCCATTGCGTAGCAAACGGTAGCGAGCAAGCGAGGCATGTTATGGAAGGTCCGATTACCGCAGGGGTTATCGCCACGCCGCCGTTTGGGGCGATGGCGCAACTGTCGAAGGATCAGCTCCTGGCCGAGCAACAGGCCACGCTGGCGTCAACGCGTCGGCGCTACTCGTGGAGCGCCAAGGGTCTGTTCGCCACCCTTGACCTTGTGTACGGCAAGGGGCGCAACCTGGAGAAGTTCCGGGTCCTCGAACTGGCTGCCCGCGTGCCGTATCAGGCGTGGGAACACGTTGCCTACGTCGCCGTCACCCATAAGGCCAGCGAGCCCGATTTCGCCAGCCGAATCTTCACGCAGATTCGCTCCAGTCGTCGCGAGCAGGACAACGAGCAGTGGCATTTGCTCATCCTCGAGGAACTCACGCAAGCCCGACCCCGAAAATACGGTTTCCTGCGAACCGTCGTCTTTCCGCAGTTGCTGGCGTTCGGCTACTACCAACTCTCGTGGTTGCTCTACGCGGTTCGTCCTGACTGGAGCTACCGGCTCAACGCCGACTTTGAAGATCACGCCGAGCACGAGTACGCGCTGCTGGTGGAAGAAACGCCTTGGCTGCACGATAAGCCCTACCACGGCGAGTTCTGCACCGAGTACGGGTCGTTCGAAACGCTGGCCGACCTCTTCCGTCAGATCGGGTATGACGAACGCATCCATAAGCTCGAAAGCATCGAGCGAATGAAGACAGCCCGCTTCCGATAGGTCAATCGTGGCGGCGGGAGATGGCGAGCCGCACACCGAGACCCATAATGCTCAAGCCACCGAGCCCGACCATCTGTTCGAGACGCTTGGGTGACCGCTGGAACCAAGATCGGACCGATCCGGCGATGAGCCCCCACGTGTCATCGCTCACGATTGTGATCGCCGCGAAGACCACGAGCAAAACCAGCATCTGGCCGGTGACGTTGCCACGAGATCGGTTGACGAACTGGGGGAGGACGGCCGAGAAGAACACCGCGACTTTCGGATTCGTCACACCGACAACGAAACCCTCGCGCGCAATGCGGCGCGCGCTCTTGGGTTCGGCTGCGACATCGAGTTCGGTGGAGAGCTGGCGCCGATGGCGGAACGCCTGAAGGCCGAGCCAGACGAGGTAGAGCGCCCCCACGAACTTCACGATGTTGTACGCCGCGACTGATTTCGCCACGAGTGCGCCCAGGCCGAACACCACCAAGACACCTTGGGTGAACGCGCCCAAGCTGTTGCCGACAACCGTCGCCAATGCTGCGCTGCGGCCAAGAGCGACACCTCGGCTGACCACGAACATCACGCTCGGACCCGGCACCACAATGATGATGATGAAGGCGGCCGCCGTAAACGCCGCAACCCGATGCATATCAATCACGCCGCCACAGTAGCGACCATGCTCGAATCGTCGCTGGAGGTTTGTGGAGATCATCCGTCGCTTGCGCTGCTCCCTGTTTCAGGAGTCCTAGGGCCGAACCAAGTCGGACTGGGTCGGACTAGACTAATCACATGTCGACGGTTGTGAATGTGCACGAGGCCAAAACCCACCTCTCGCGGCTCATTGATCGAGCAGCCGCTGGCGAAGAAATTGTCGTTGCCCGAGGCGGCCGGCCGGTCGCCCGTCTCGTCGCACTCGCGAACCAAGGCCCAGTCCGCACTCCAGGCTCGTTGCGCGGCAAGATCCACATTTCCGACGCTGAGCTTGTCACGCCCGATTGGCTGATCGACGCATTCGAGGGCACTGCCGAATGAACGTGCTCCTCGATTCGCATTGCCTGTTGTGGTGGCTGGCAGACATGGCCATGTCCGACAAAGCGAGAGACATCATCAGCGACCCGTCCAACAACGTGTTCGTCAGCGCAGCCTCCATTTGGGAACTCGAAATCAAAGCATCCTTGGGCAAGCTCGTGGTCGACGCCGACCTCATCACCGAAGTACCGAAGGCAGGCTTTTCGTGGCTGCCGATCACAGCACAGCACGGTCGAGCGGCGGCGCAACTACCGACACATCACCGCGATCCATTCGATCGAATGCTCATCGCTCAAGCGCAGGTCGAACAGTGCACTCTCGTCAGCCGCGACAGCCAGTTCGATTCCTACGCCGTCGCACTCGTCAAGGCCTAGCAGCCCCGACGCCCCCGATGACCGCCCGTTCCGGTCGCGCTAGAGGTTCTTGGCGATTCGGCGGCCGACCTGGCGGTGGGCGAACCACAGTACGGTGCCAGCTGCTGCGCCAACGCCGACCGACTCGACCAGCGCTTTGGGCGGGATCTTCAGGGCGAAGAAATCGCGAATGGGCGCGATGACGAGTGCGAGCGCGAAGCACACGCCCATGGCTCCGATGAGCGCCAACTTGAGTCGTGTCAGCGGGCGGGCGAGCAGCCCGATCGTCACCAGACCCACGACCACGGTCGTGACACACGCTGCAGTACGAGCCTGGTTGACCTCGATGTTCAACGCTCGGGCGCCCTCGTAGGAAATGTAGATGGCGGCCGATGTCACCAGCCCGGTCGGGATCGAGAAGCGCAGCACCCGCTTCAGGAAGCCCGGTTGATAGCGGGTGTTGTTGGGGGCAAGCGCGAGGAAGAACGCCGGGATGCCGATGGTGAAACTGGAGATAAGGGTGAGGTGGCGGGGGAGGAACGGGTAGGGGACACGGGCAATCGAAACGGCCAGCGCGAGCATGGCCGAGTAGATATTCTTGATGATGAACAGGCTGGCGACGCGCTCGATGTTGGCAATGACGCGACGACCCTCGGCCACCACCCGTGGCATGTGCGAGAACTTGCCGTCCATCAGTACCAGCTGGGCGACAGAGCGTGTGGCAGGCGCGCCGGAGCCCATTGCGACACCGATGTCGGCGTCCTTCAAGGCCAGCGCGTCATTGACGCCGTCACCCGTCATCGCCACCACGTGGCCGCGAGATTGAAGCGCCCTCACGATCGCCCGCTTCTGTTGCGGGGTCACCCGCCCGAAGACGGCGTGGGCGTCCACGATGTCGGCGAGCTGTTCGGGATCTTCCGGCAGCTCGCGGGCGTCGAAGATTAGATCGGCGTTTGGTAGGCCGACGGTGAACGCTACGGCGCCGACGGTGCGGGTGTTGTCGCCCGAGATGACCTTGAGCGTCACCCCCTGCTCGGTGAAGTACGCCAGTGTCTCGGCCGCGTCGGTACGAATCCGTTCTTTGAACATCAAGAGTGCCGCTGGCTGCAAGGCCGGGAGATCTTCCTCCTCGCTGATATCGCCTTGTGCGCAGGCAAGCACAAGCACGCGTTGTCCGGTACTGGCGATCTCATCTGCTCGCTTGCGAGCCTCGCTGTGAGCGGCATCGCTCAAGAGGATTTCGGGTGCGCCGATCACCCAGCTGCCGTGGTCGGCGAATGTGACACCGCTCCATTTACGCGCCGACGAAAAGGCGACCGTTCCGTGCCGTTCCCAGCCGTTCGGCGGCCGAAAGGCCCGGGAGATGGCACCAAGGGTGCCGTTCGGGTTGGGGTCGTCAGCGAGCGCGCCGAGCATCGCTTCGATCGGCGGCATACTGTCGGGTCGCCCGGCCAGTTCTTCAAGAGAAGCGAAGTCGATCTCGCCTTCGGTAAGCGTGCCGGTCTTGTCGAGGCACACCACATCGACTCGCGCCAGGCCTTCCACCGCAGGCAGTTCTTGCACGAGAACGTTCTTGCGGGCCAGGGTGAGCGCAGCGAGCAGGAAGGCGACGCTGGTGAGCAGCACCAGACCTTCCGGCACCATGCCGACCAGCCCGGCGGTGGCTCCGGTGATGGCTTCGCGCCAGTTGTTGGTGGACCTTCGCTCACTCCAGAAAAGGATCGGGCCGATCACCACCAGCGCCCACGAAATGTAGAGGAGCAGCTTGTTGATGCCCTCCATCAACTCTGATCGGGTGACGGTGAATTTTCGGGCGTCGGCCGCCAGCTTGCGGGCGTAGGCATCGGCGCCGACGCGCGTGGCGACGTATGCACCCTGACCGGCTACCACGATCGAGCCCGACAGCACCTCGTCGCCTTCATTCTTGCTGACCGGGTCGGACTCACCCGTGAGCAGCGACTCGTCGATTTCCAGGCCGACCGACGCCCGCACCGAACCGTCGGTAGGAACTTGATCACCGGCGCGTAATTCGACAAGGTCGTCGACCACGACCCCGCCGACGGCAATCTCGGCCAACGCACCGTCGCGGCGGACTCGAGCCAGTGGCGCGTTGAGTACTGCGAGACCGTCAAGCTTTTTCTTCGCCCGCACTTCCTGCACGATGCCGATCAGCGCGTTGGCCACCATCAACAGACCAAAGGTGGCATCCTTCCACGACCCGGTCACCAAAACCAGCACCGCGAGCGTGCCCAGGATGGCATTGAAGCGGGTGAAGACGTTGGACCTGATGATCAGCTTCAACGGACGGCTGGTGGTTTCTTCGACCACGTTCACCCTGCCCGCAGCGACACGCTCGGCTACCTCGGCCGTGCTGAGGCCGTGCGCGGTCGTCTTGGTCGTGTCGGGGGCCACGGTCACCCGGCCATTGTGGCAGCACCGGACCGAAAACGTCCTCCGCCCGAAGTTGGCTCTCGGTCAACCAGAAGGATGAGGGCTTACCCCTTGGCGAACAGGGCGACGGCTTCGACCCCTTGTGAGGGAAAGTTCGCGTTGAGCCCGGTGATGCCCTCTTTCAGGAACTTCAGATAGCTGTCTCTGTTCTCGAGTTCGCGCTGGTTCGGCCAGACCCAGATCGGATAGCCCGCAGCGCTGGAGGCTTTGATGTTGTCGGGGGTAAGCACCGGAATGCCGCTGAACTCGGGCGGCAGCTGCAGGATGCGCATACCATTCGGGAGCGGTGTACGTCCCAAAATCCAGGCCGACGAGGCACCGAGCCCGGGAGTGAGTTCGACGGTCGGTGCAATCCGGCGGAACTCATCGACCACCTTGTCGTCGAAGGATGTGACCACTGCCGCATCGAGCCGACCAAGCTCGGTGAGTTCTTTGGCCAGTTCAGCTGCGGCCGGAAACGCTGCTTCGCCGCTTCCCTTTATCTCGATGTTGAGCGGTATGTTCGGATACTTCTTCACAAGGTCGGAGAAACGCGGAATGGCGAAGTCACCGACCGCGTAGCCGGCAGGCGCGGGCCTGGCACCCGAACGGATGCCTCGATAGATGTACGACGCATCGGGCTTGTCGGTGCACACGCAATCGGCGGTGAACCAGTAGGCATTGTCCAGGGCGTTGATCTGGTCAAAGGTGAGATCGGCGACCTTCGCGGTCGACTCAGTTTGGCGCTTCACATCATCGTCGTGCTGCACGATCAAGACGTTGTCTTTGGTCAGCTGCACATCGAGATCGAGCATGTCGACGTTGGCCTTCATGCTCTCGCCGAACGCAAACAGGGTGGAGTGTGGAAATTGATCCTCCCCGCCTGCGTGGGCAAGAACTACCGGCCGCTTCATCGCCAGCAGATCTTTCACTGTTCTTGCCTTGGGCGTCGCGGCTGTGGTCGGTGGCGAGGTGGTCGGTTGTGACGTGGTCGTGGCTGCGGCCGTGGTTGACGACGTGGTCGCGGATGGGCTCGCGGCCGTCCCTGCGGTGGTTGCCAAAACGGCAGTGGTAGTGGCTGTCGCGGTGGTGACTGGCGCGGTTGACGTGGACGACGAGCTACAGCTCGCGACGGTCCAACAAGCGGCGAACATGACCGGGAGACATCGTCGCGAGACCATGCCTTTGAGGTTAGGCCGCCATGCTCAGACGCGAGTGGTCGCCGTAGTTACCGTCCCAGCATGTTGCGTCCTGAAAGCTGGACCAGACCAGCGGGTGTGAGTCCCGTCCGGGTAGGCGCCGACGCGCCCGGTAGCAGGCCCCGGTTCGTGATTGAGAGGTCGCGGGCTGAGCGGGGTGTCGAAAGCCTCTTTATGGAGG
>JANNZM010000153.1:0-79399 GCA_031410595.1 Actinomycetes bacterium
CCCCGCATCAACGACCGTCACGTTCAACACCACGGCGGCGGCATCGGCAGGAACACCGGCACGACCGGTCACCTGCACCTCGGTCACCGAGCCAGCCGGACGAACACCGATGCCGTTCGACTGCCCATCAACCGTCGCCGAGTTGAAACGTGATTCGAGGATGCGTGCCGGCTCCAACGACGCGAGCGGCGCCCCGCCGCCGAACGACACCTTCGCCGTATCGGCGAGCACGACGCTATCGATCTCGTCGGTGGCGGTGTAGGTCACGCTCTCGGCAACCCCGTCGGTGACCGTGAACGTCACCACGCCCTTGGCATCGGAGAGTCCACTGGCCGTCGAAATCACCGACTTACTCGCAGCACCCTGCGCCAGACTCACCGCCCGACCCTCCATCGGCACACCGCCATTGTCGACGATGGTCACCGTGACGGTCGCCTTGGTCACGCCATCGGCGGCAACCGAGCGTGGGCTTGAGGTCACGGTCGATTTCGATGGGCTCGGCCCGACCCCGAAGTTCACGACATCGGCCTGGGTGAGGGTCACATTGTCGGTGACGTCGAACGCCGTGTACGCCACCGATTCCGCGACCATGTTCGTCACGGTGAACGTCACGAGGCCATCCGCACCCGACGGTCCACTGGCCGGGGAGATCACCGACGAGCTCCCACCGCCGTTGACGCCCTGCTTCAACGTGACGACCTTGCCGGCAACCGGTTCACCGCCATCGTCGACCAGCGTCACGGTGATCGTGGATGGGGTGACCCCATCGTTCGGTACCGAACCGGGACCGGCCGACACGAACGAATCAGAGTCCGACACCGACGCGTCGGCAAACGTCACGATCGGTTTCTGCGTGATCGCCACGCCATCGACCGTTGCCGTGTAAGTCGCGGTTTCCAACACCGTGTCGGTGACGCTGAACGTCACAATGCCGTTGTCGTCCGACGGACCGCTCGCGTCGCCGATCACCGAAGAGGTGCCCGCCCCCTGGGCCAATGTCACGGTCTTGTCCGAAACGGGCCGACCGGCGGCGTCCTTCACGGCCACCGTCACGGTGGCGTCGCTCTTTCCGTTAGCGGGCACCTTCAGGGGCTCCGCCATCACCGTCGTCTTGGATGCCGACGGTGCACCGGCACCGAACACGATGTCGCGGGTCTGATCGAGCACCACGCTGTCGGAGGTGTCGGTCGCGGTATATGTCACCGTTTCCGCTGTGGCGTTCTTGACCGTGAACGTGACCACACCGTTCGCGCCTGATGGGCCGCTGGCCGCGGAGATCACCGACTTGCCCGCACCCTGGGCCAACGTAACGGTCTTACCCGCCACTGGTGCAACACCTTCGTCCTTCAGCGTCACGGTCACCGTCGAGGTCGTTACGCCATCGGAAATTACCGATGCGGGAGACACCGCGACATCGGACTCGCGTGCCGAGACCGACGCAGCGGTGAACGTCACCTCGGTCGTCTGGGTGATCGTGACGTTGTCGGTCGTGTTCTTGGCGGTGTACGTCACAGCCTCGGGCGTCGAGTGCTTCACGGTGAACGTCACGACGCCATTGGCGTCACTCGCACCGCTCGGCAGGGAGATCACCGACGACTTGCCCCCTTGATCCAGTGTCACTATTTTGCCGACGAGCGGACCGCCCGCGCCCTTCAGCGTGACCTTCACCGTCGCAGTCGTCGTGCCGTTCGCTGGCACCGAGCCGGGCTCGGCCGACACCGTCGAGTTCGATCCTTCCGATGGCGGCGTGCCCGCGGTACTAAAGGTGACTGTGGCTTTGTGCGTGATGGCCACGTTGTCGGTGGTGTTCGTCGCGGCGTAGGTCACCACTTCGGGCGTCGAGCTCTTGACGGTGAACGTGACCAGACCGTTCGAATCGGACAGCCCGCTCGGCGCGGAGATTAGCGACGACTTGCCCCCTTGATCCAGCGTTACTGCCTTGCCGACGAGCGGCGCGCCACCCGCGTCTTTCAGGGTCACCGTTACCATCGAGGCGGTCGTGCCGTCGGCCGGCACCGAACCGGGTGCAGCCGCGGTCGTCGACTTGGAGGTCGATGCGGTTGCGGCCGCACCAACCGTCGGCCCCAGCGGGCAGAGCGAGCCGTCTCCCACGATGTTGTACGGCCCGAGCAGATTGTTCGACGGGCCACCCCACGATTTCTCGAAGTTGGACAGCGGCGCCGGTAATGCAAGCGCGACATGCGCGGCCCAATGCAGCGACGCACAAATATCCCATTGCACCTGACCCGACGGCGGCCACGGCGGCGTCTGGAACTGCGCCTGGATCACGCCGGCAGCAGTCAGGCCGACACCGACGTTCGCCTGCAGCGGACCGGTGTTCGGGCCGAGCTGCAACCAGAGCGGCGTCACGCTCAACGTTCCCTTGATGCCCGCTTCGACCTTGGTCGAGATGCAATCCTTGGTGGGGTTGTCATTCGCGTCGACGCATCGCACGTTTGGCTTGCCAAATCCTCCGGTGTCGTCGCGTCCCTCTACCGAAGGCACCCAGCCACCCGTGAACCCATACGTTCCTTTGGCGATCGTGACCGACAGCGTGATCGACCCCTCGATCGATCCACCGATAACGACATATAGCCCGACGACATTTTGAATGTTGAGTGGCGGTGGGAACGGGATCTCCACACACCCCTGCACCTTCGCGGTGAGCGTCACCGAGAACACGATTGGTTCGCTCACCGTCAACGTCGCCTCGCCGATGACCGCTTCGGGAATCTTCGCGTTGGAATACGACAGGTTCACCTCGGCGTCGAGCTTGGCCTTTCCGGTCAGCCCGGCCTTGACACCGACCGACGCACCAACGCCATTGGTCATGCCGAGCGCGAGACCGCACGCCGGGCTGGCGGTGCCGCCGCCGAACTCCTTGGTCTTTTCGAAACTGAACTGCGACAGGTCCTGTTCGGGGATCGAGAACGTGGAGCGGTGCACGTACAAGTACTCGTCGGCACATCCGGTGATGAGCACATTGCAAAGTTGGTTGCTCAGGCCGTTCGCGGCGTCGGCCGAGAACACCGACACGCCGTAGTTCTGCACGCCGGCCTTGCCCGACACGAACGCCGGAGGAACGACCGTGAACTGGTCGTTGCCTTTCGGCGTGATCTGCGTAGTGGCCACGCCGTACCAACCGACACCGATCTGATATCCGCCGAACCAGAACGCTTCGGGTGCTGCGCTCGATCCGGTCTCGACCACGACGCCGTTGGTTGCCGTGTCGGTCGGGTTACCACCGCTGTCGGGACCGTACGGTGGTTTCACTGATTTCACGACGGGAATCGCGCCGCCGCTCGCGATGGCCGTTCCACTCACCGTCGTTCCGGCGATCTCTTTCTCGTCGGTATCGAACAGCTTCACCGTGATGGTCTCGCCAGCGATGATGTGGCTGAAACAGGTGGCACCCACGTTCCCGACGCCGAGCACGAGCTCCGTCGCCGATGACGCGCCGATCACCACATAGCAGTACGGCGGCGCGCAGAGGGACCAGAAGCACCGCCCCGTGCCCACCCCCGCCCGCCAACCCGCACTACTCGAAACCTGCACGAAGTGCGCCTTGTTGCCAACGCCCGCGCCGCTTGCGATGCCAATCTCATCGCGCGGCGCCACGGGCATATCGGTACCGGTGATGACGATCGTCGACAACGTGTTCGTGGCGAAGTCGTTCGATGCGTTCGCGGCCACGATCGGCTGCAGGTTCATCGCAATCGCGGCCGACGCCGGGGGGGCGAAAGTCGCGAGACCACTGACCGTCAGAGCGACGGCCACGACAACGGAAACACCACGACGTACAGCGTGAACAAGGTGCATACGGGCTCCCCCTCGAAGAACAAATGTGCGCAACTCTTACGGTAGGCCAAATGGACCACGGAACGGCGCCCGCAGTCTGTCACAGTCAAGACACCTCGCGTGACAATCGTCACGTCTCAGCAGCACTCGGCGGACTGCGTTCCGGACGAATCGCCTGTTCTGCGGACTGCACAACACTCGGCG
Organism: Actinomycetes bacterium; assembly: GCA_031410595.1. Classification (GTDB taxonomy): domain Bacteria; phylum Actinomycetota; class Acidimicrobiia; order Acidimicrobiales; family Ilumatobacteraceae; genus JANMCE01. The sequence goes on from JANNZM010000153.1 coordinate 4,003, forward strand.
GACTGGATGTGCGGGACTCTTAATCCGCAGGTTCTGGGTTCGACTCCCAGGGGGCGCACAACAAAATCACCAGGCCACAGCCAGTTCTCATAGACCTTCTGCACTGACGGTCATCGATCTGGCGACGAACCTGGCCATCGGCACCGAACGCGCAGCCAAACTGCTCGGCGTCTCGCGTCCGTGGCTTACCCGCCGCTTTTCGCCCGCACGTTGATCGAGTGGGTCGGATCACTTCCAGAACGCTGACAGCCAAGGGCGGACACTCCGCTCGACGGATAATCCGCGAAGTGCAGCGGGTTAATCCTGCCCCGGAGGTGCCGATCAGGGCACTCGATAACAGCGCCGCATATCGAGCGTCGGCACGCGCCAAGCTCACCCCGTCGTGAGAACGGATTCGTCACCGCGTCCGTCGTTGACCCGTTCGGCGACGTGCTCGGTATAATTCCTACCCGCACTACTCGACATCCTCCCCCACCAGGAACACCAATGACGACCCATGTTCGACCGAACGGCGACGGGCTCGACATCCATACGTTCAAGACCGCCACCGACCTCGACCGATGGCTGAAACACCACCATCAAACGAGCCCCGGTATCTGGGTCCGCCTGTTCAAGGCCAACACAGCCCGACCTTGCCCGTCGTTCATGGATCTGCTCGAACTCACCCTCGCCTACGGATGGAGCGAAAGCCAACGACGCAGCTACGACAACCAGTCGTTCCTACAGCGAATCACACCGCGCAGCACCAAGGGCACGACCTCGGAACGAAACCGACAGGTCGCTGAGCGCCTCATCGCACAAGGCAAAATGACCGACGCCGGCCGAACGGCCCTCGGACTAACGAGGCTCCGGCGAATCCAACTCATCGATGGAGAGGGTATCGATTGGGTCGTCAAACATCCCCACGTGATCGGAGTCCCACGGCCACCTTCGTACGTATCCATGGCGCGTTGGCGAATGCGCATCTTGCGTGAGCGTGAGATACACCGACGACTTCAGCCTGGCTCGTTGGGCTCCGGTGCATCTTCGTCGGGAAACAAAACGCCCCTTGCGGGTGCATCGGGGTCGACCTGATCCTCTTCCGAGTCGTGGACACTTCCGCGATTGGTGTCACCGCTTTTTCCACTACCGGGATCGGGTTTAGTAGCAGCTTTCGCCTTCGCCAGTACGTCAGGATCGACCGGACCTGTGTTCCTAGCTGGCGACGGATCGGAAATGGCTGGTTGAGTGCTCATAGTAGGCCTCTACCCGTGCTGGGCCTCATTGAAACCGGCTCAGCAGCCGCCCACCGCTCATCGGGACGTTTACACTGGCAACCGCAAGAAGTGCAGGTGAAGCGGTCATCAGGTGCTCACCCCTGCTCCACGGATACGGCTCTTGGCGAGAGTAAGTACGTGAAGTGTTCGACGCTCGCCGAGCATCAGGAATGCGGTCGGTCGCTCGGGTCCGGCCGCCCACATTGCGTCGAGTTCGCCGTCGAGATACGCCAATTGGATTTTTGGATGTACGTAACTGGCTCGACACACCGCCCGGGTATTGCCCAGCAGGGACGCCGCATGATCGATGGCATTGAGTAGGCCGACTTTGCTCGGCTCGCTCGCGCTGACGGCAAGCTCTTGCGCGGCGTCGGTCGTGGCGATCAGACGTGACCGCGTGCGGTTGACGTCGGCGTCGGGTCGAGGTATGAGAACAGGGTTTCCCCAGGAAGGTCCTGACACTGCCCCACAAGTCGCGCCAGTCGGCGATCATGAATCTCGACACGATGCCGCTGACCACTCTTGCAGTCGAAGCTGAACACCACATCACCGGCCCGAACCTCAGCGTGCCGAGAACGAAAGGTCGAGAGCCCGTACGAACCGTTCGTTCGCCGGTATTCATCATTGCCGACGCGTATAGCGGTTCGGTCGAGAAGATTCACGACGAGCGCGGTCTGGCGTTCCTGTGGGATTTCGATCACGAAGGTCGTCCTCGATTCGCTGCCGCAGACGTGGAAGCGCAATCGCGAACTCGGCGAGATGGTGTCTTCTTCCATGAGCGCTTCAATGTGGTAAGCAACCGTTCCCCGCTTGCCTATTGAGCACCATGTTCGGCCTCTGAGGCGATCATCGGCTGCGAAGAGGGAGCGGCGTTCAGATCGCGTAGATGCACGGTATCGTCATCGACGCGATCGATGCCGTCAGAAGCGACGAAGAAGTGACCCCCCAGGAGATGATGTCGCTTTACCTTTATATAGCCAAGTCGAAGAAGTCGAACTGCATGTTCGTGCGGTACGTCGAGAAATTCGTCCGCTCCCGATGCGGCGAGGCCGAGGTCTTCTGGTAGAGCTGCCGTCATCGGGGCTATCGAGAATCCGGCCACGCTCATCGGGTTGCTGTTTCGTTCGTTCTGACCGTCGGCGGTCGTTGCGTTGGGGTCACCCATTTTCATGTCCGCGACGAAGCCGACTCTGTTGCCTTGGTGGTCGACGACGCGCATGCCGTTTTGAATCGTTGTGAGTATCACGATCTCCTCATTTCGCTGCATCGTGTCGGTACTGCCCTTTGCATCGACTCTCGTCTTCGCCGTTATGTCCTACCCGACCTCAGCAGCCGGCAAACCATTTTGCTCTGACGTCTCGGCTGGATACCCGTTGCAGCGGCTATTCACACCGTCCGGGCGGTCGCCAAGCCAGCAATGCGGCCTGAGGTACCGGATCCGGCACCGGCGTTGGGCCAGGAGGCATGGGCATCGGATTGGGGATCGGATCAGGGGGCGTCGGAATCGGTCCTGGCACCGGTGGCACCGGGCCTGGCGTCGGAGGCAGAGGGATCGGATCGGATCCGGCCAGACAGGCAGATGTCCGTCGGGACCAGCCGACGGTTTTCCGAGTTGCGTTCATGCCGTCCACGATTCCCAGATTTGGGCCGTAGTAAACCCACACTTCCTGAGAGCTCGGTCGCTCGCGTTTGGACACCCCTCCCCGGTGGGTAGACGACGGCCATGTTCGACGTGGACTCCGCACACGTCATTGTCGACACCGGCAAATGGATATTCGGACATAAGCGGCTGGTACCCGGTGGCGTCGTTACCGACGTCGATCACCAGAACAAACGGGTTTTGGTGAAGTGCTCAAAGGATGAAATCAAGGCAGCGCCAGATTACGACGAGAGACTGTGGAGAAATGAGGATGACGCCTATCGCTCATCGCACATCGACTACTACGGACGCTTCTAAGCACGGCACGGTCCTTGACCTGAGCTAACGCCGTATCGCAGATCCTTAGACGTCTGTGGCTGCCGCTGCCGCGGTCGCGGTCGGTTCGTCGCTGCGGTGGTCGGTAAATCGCTCGACCGGCGTCTTGCCGCTGTCGATCTGATCGAATGACCAATCGGGCTGCTTGTTTCGGAACGACTGATCAACCTCCTCGGACGCTCCTTCAACGCTGAGCAACTCTGCGATGAGCATCGGTTCCACCGGCGGGGCGCCGGGTTGGAAGCTTTCTTCGATCTCGCTGGTGAAGTGGTCGAGAATGCTGTTCAGCACCATCTGTTGTTGCCTCGCCAGGCTGCAACGGGCTCCATCGGCAACGGTGGCTATCAGCCCAATAACGGTGGTGAGATCGTGAGGACTCGCCTGACCCTGTGCCGCCGACCGAAACAGAGCCGAAAGCGCAAGGCCGTCGTCCTTGCATGGCGTGCACTGACCGCATGATTCGATCGCCAGGAAGTGCGCCACGCCCGACGCCACACCGACGGCAGCCTTGTCGTCGCCGACAACGATGAATCCGGCCGAACCCAGCCCACTGCCCAAGTCCCGCATCGCCTCATGCGATAGTGCCACGTCGAGTTCGTCGTGACTCAGCACGGAACTCGAAACGCCAACGAGAACCATTTTGACCTTTCGCCCGGCGATTGCGCCGCCGCCCGCACGTTCGATCACGTCTCGCAGCGACGTACCCATTGGCACCTCGCACACGCCTGGTCGATCGACATCGCCGGTGACCGTGCAAACGATCGTTCCCGGAGACTCGTTCGTGCCGACTTCACGGAACCACGTCGCACCCTTGGCAACGATCGCCGGCACGTTCGCCATGGTTTCCACGTTGTTGACCAGCACCGGCGGTGCCTCGGTTTCGTCATCGGGCGACGCCATTTGAATGTTGGCCGCCAGTCCACTTCCGGACGAGACGTCGCTATCGGAACGCACCACTTCGTGAACGCCTCGGCGATATGGCGGAGCGATGCGGGGAAACGGAGGTCGCCCATCGATTACTTCGAGCAGCGCCGTTTCCTCGCCGAAGAGATACTCCGCCGGACCATCGACGATGCGAAGAGATATACCCGAACTCCAGTCCGCCTCCTCAACTTCGGCAATGGCACTTCGGACCCTTTCCCGTTGATCATCGAATCGCAATTTCGTCGCAATAACGATTTCCGAGGCGTCCATCGCCCACGCTGCGATCAACGCGCCCTCCACCACGGCGTACGGGTTGGCGACCATGATGGCTCGGTCTTTGAACGTGCCCGGTTCCCCCTCGGCCGCGTTGACGACAACCGTTGTAGGGAGACGCGGTGACGCGCTCGCTCGGATCGTTTTCCATTTTTCACCCGTCGGAAAGCCAGCGCCGCCCCGCCCGACCAAGCCAGAAGCGATGATCTCGTCAATCACCACCTCGGGCGCAACGCGCCGGGCCGCCGCGAGCCCCGCACCGCCTCCGCTAGCGACATATTCGTCGAGCGAAGCGAAAGGGTTCGGTGGCAACACCCGCCACGACCCTTTGTCGTCCGATGACGTGGGCGCTACTGACATATCCGCATCGACATTTCAATCAAGGTCTCGGATGAATTCCTTGACGGGTCCTCAATGGCCTCCGCGTTGTCCTTTTCGTCTGGTGCCACGAGTAGCACCTACCCACAGACGGTCGACATGAAACGTCGCGTTTGGCCCCCACGGAGGAACCTGCAACCCGGCATCGATCACCTGGTCCGGTGAATACAACGGCGATCCGAAGCGGGTTTGAGCTTCGGCGCGAACCGAAACGTGAGTGGGGCACACTTGACCCGTGCCCTCTCCCACCACTGTCTCAACGGTCGGCGCTGTCTGGGCCGCTTTCCACGACCCGTTCCTGGAGCCTCCTCCCCCGCCGTCGTCCATCGGGTGTGGTGCAACTGCCGCGCTTCGGGCGGCGATGGCGCGGTTCAGCCGCGGTGATCCTCACGCGCAGCGGCGTGTTGAGGTCGACGGAGTCCTCGGCGGGCTCGATGCAGCCGTAGTGAGGTCGACGGCAGCGGAGATCACCACTCGCCTGATCGGATCCCACCCCTGGGTCGATGCGGTCGCGGATCTCGCCTTTCGGGTTCCGACCGAGACAATGCGCGTGGTGCTATCGGTGCCTGGTGAACATGCCGAGTTGGTCGACGATGTCCGGGCGATCGCTGCCGTCATCGGCCGGGGAATAGCCGCGACCGAGTCCGCCGATCGGGCGGCTGGTCGGTTGATCGACGCTTGCACAAGCACGGGTGGGAACGCGGTGGCGATGGTGTCGTTGCTTTACCAAACTCATGATGCGACCGCAGCGCTCGTCGTCGAAACGATCCTCGCCCGACACGGAGACACAGTGCGGGCCTCGGCGGTGAACCAGACCAGACGCGTTGCGGTCACCGACACGGTGATCGGTGACGTGCCGGTCTCGGCAGGTTCGACGGTTGTGCTCGACCTCGCCGCCGCCGGGATGGAGTTCGGCGCCGGTCCGCATCAGTGCCCCGGCCGATTGGTCGCCGAAGCGATCGTTGACGGGATCATGGTGGCGGTCGACGCCGCCGGGTTTCTCGTACGCGACGTTTCGTCATCTGTCGATGACAATGGTCGTCCGACATCGATCATGATGGGGCCACGGTCATGAACGTGGATCGTGGATACATCCCTCGCCACGGCCTGCCTGCTGGTGCGTGGGCGGCTCTCGAGGGCTCCTTCACGGCCATGGTCGCTGGCGGGCTCCCTTGCGGTGCGGCGCTCACCGACTCTTCCGGTGTCGTGATCGTCCGCGGCCGCAACCATGCCTATGATCCCGGTGACGGTAGCGATGTCCTCGAGGGAACACCTTTGGCCCATGCTGAGATGAACGTGCTAGCACAAGTGCACACCACACGAGACCTGTCGCACGACACGTTGTGGAGCACGCAGCAGCCATGCGCGATGTGCGCCGCGTCACTATCGTTCTGTGGCGTTGGGCAGGTCAGGTTCCTGGCAGCTGACCCCGCGTTCGTTGCTTCCGGTGACGCACGCGGAGGTAAACCGTTTGACCCCACAGACGAGAACCCAAAGTGGACGGTATGGGCGATTCTCGCGAACGCGCTGTTTCTCCAGCCGGCAATTTTGCGCGGCGACACGGCCCGCCTCAACCGGAACCGCTCGGTCGAACCGGAAACCGTCGAAGCCGCTCTGAGACTTTCGGCGACACCGCGTACAGATGACCTCGCTTCTCTCGTCGATTCGATATGGGACATGCTTGTGCCGCTCGCAGAGCAGCGGTGCGACCGCGTCATCCGGCAGTCCAAGCCTCGTCGCTGACCGATGGGTCGTCGTTGACCTGCCACTCCGCTTTGCGAAATCCCCAATCACTCTTGGGTTTAGCCCAACCTCGGAAGGGGGAAGAACTGGTCAACGGTGCTCGAAGGCCTCATGGCAAGGTCGAAAGCCAACCACGGGATCGATGGCGCCAAGGGATTGACGACTACTGGGAGTCAGGATGAGAAAGTTTTCGGTACGCCCGACACTGACGCTGAAGGGTCGAACGTTCAAGGGGTTGCGTGGCTGGTCGGGCAAGCCATTGCATCCGCCGTTGACCGACTTCCCGATCGCGGCGTACGTGATAGCAGCCGTGTTCGATGTCGTATCGACAGTTGGTGGGAAGGGCCACGGTTGGGCGCGTGAGTTCTGGCACGCCGGCACGTTCACTTTTGTCGCTGGTGCCGCTGTATCAGTGTTCGCAGCGCTTACCGGTTTGTGGGATGCACGCAAGTCGTCCGAGGCCGGCACGCAGGCCCGACGTACCGTGAACACTCACGCCACGATCATGGTCACCGTCACGATCCTCGCCCTTGGTGATGTGGCCTGGCGGCTGAACACCTATCACACCGAAGCGGTGACCCCCATTGGGGTCGTCGTTCTTTCTGTTGTCATTGCGATTCTGGTCTCGGTTGGGGCGACGTTCGGTGGGTCGCTGGTTTACGACTACGGGTTCAACGTGGAAACGGCAGGTGATTCCCCGGTGTGGCACAAGTCCGAGACCGACGTGTTCCCCGGCCAGCACGACATATCCGAGACGCCATGACCAAGCTGCATCACCTCTACAACGAACAAGGCCAAAGCCCCTGGCTCGACAACCTGACCCGGGATTATCTGCAGGACGGCACGTTGGCTCGCTACGTCCGCAACGGCATCCGAGGTGTCACCGCGAACCCCACGATCTTTGCCAAAGCGATCGAAGGGTCCGACGCCTACGATGACCAATTCTCGGCACTTACCGCTCAGGGCACCTCGATCGTGGACGCGTACTGGGATCTCGTGATCGATGACGTTCGAGGCGCTCTCGATGTGATGCGACCAACGTTCGATGCCAGCGGCGGTGTCGATGGTTTTGTCTCGATCGAGGTGGCGCCCGAGTTGGCCCGCGACAGTGGTGGGACCATCACGGCCACTCGCGCTCTTCATGCCCGCATCGATGAGCCAAATCTCTTCGTGAAAATTCCGGCGACGGCCGAAGGAATCTCGGCGATTCAGGCGATGACGGCGGAAGGGCGGAGCATCAACATCACGCTTATCTTCTCTCTGGCGCGATACCGGGAGGTCATCGACGCGTACGTCTCGGGGCTGGAAAACTTCGCCCGAGCCGGTGGCGACGTCAGTCGGGTCCGTAGCGTCGCCTCATTCTTCGTGAGTCGGGTCGATACCGAAGTCGACCGTCAACTCGAGGCCGTCGGCACACCTGAAGCTCTCGCGCTGCGCGGCCGCGCCGCGGTCGCCCAGGCGAAGCTTGCGTATCAACTGTTCCGCGACCGACATTCCGACGACCGATGGAATGCGCTGGCTGCCGCCGGGGCCCAGGTGCAACGCCCGCTGTGGGCGTCGACATCGACGAAGAACCCGACATATCCACCCACGATGTACGTCGACAACCTCATCGGTCCCGACACGGTCAACACCATCGCCGAAAACACCATCGCAACGTTCGAGGACGAAGGCACCGTCACCAGTACCATCGATCTCGATCTGGATGACGCGGCCACGGTGCTTGACCAACTTGCCAACGTTGGCGTCGATATGGACGACGTTGGCCAAACACTCGAAGATCGAGGTGTGGCAAGCTTCCACGATTCGTTCGCCCATGTCCTCGACACGCTCACCGCGAAGGCACGCCGATGATTGCGCAGTGGGCGGAAATGCCAACCGATTTCGAGCGCGTACTGGCGGTCGTTGCGCATCCTGACGACCTTGAGTACGGCGCGTCGGCGGCGATCGCCGGTTCGATGTCTCATCGGCACTTCGCACACCGAGGGCAGCCGCCGGGTTAGGTGTGGCGTCGACTGACACTGCGGAAGCAGAGGGCGGCAAGTGCCAGCGCGAGTGCGACGAAGATAGCGGTCTCGTAGGTCTGCAATGCCCAAAATCGGTTGGCGGGGTGCATGGTGACAATGTCGCGGAAGCCCAGTTTGTTGGCGCAAGCGGCAAAGTCGGCTTGGATGCTCGATCGGGTGAGGGCGCAGGCGTCGGCCAGCGTGTTGTCGATGGAGCTGACGACGTGACCGGTGGCGTCGACAGTTTTCGACGACAGGATCCACGCGCGGCTCGTTGGCGAAGTCGAGTCTGTCGAGCCGAATGCACGTGTCGGTCCTGCCAACGACACGGGGTTGAACAGGTGGGGACGGATGGCGAGTTGGACCACGAAGCGGATGATGAAGAACGACCCGAGCGTGGCAGCCATCGCGGGCAGGGTTCGTTTGAGGACTGTGCCGAGCAGCGTGCCGAGCGTGATGGCGAACAGCGTGTAGCCGATCGGCACGATGCCGCGCTGCCCGAAGTTCGCGGTGCCGATGCGGTTGCCAATGCGGTCGAGCGGACCGGACCACCAGGTGAGAACCGCGCTGAACACTGCGGTCGCCGCGATTGCAACAATGCCGGTCAGCACCAGCTTGGTCGCTAGCCAGCGAGTTCTGGTGACGCTCTGGGTCCACGCGAGCAAATGGGTGCCGGCTTCGAACTCTCGAGCGACGAGCGGTGCGCCCCAGAACGCGCCGAGCAGTGCGGGAATGCCGACGAGGGCGGTGCCAAGAAGGCGCACCGATTGTTGGAACGTCGACAGGTTGGAAGGGTCGCTCGCGATCGCTTGGTGGGTCGCGACGAGCAGAATCACTATGGCGATTGTTGTGAGCGCGGCCAGCGCTGCTTGGGCTCGGAACTGCCGGTACGCGAGCCAGGTCATGATCGCACCGCTTCCAGCGATGCCGGACCGGGGTCAGTGGCAGCATCGGTGGTCATGTAGGCGAGGACGAGGTCTTCGAGACCGATCTCGGTGACGACCCATCTTGGGTCCAGGACGGGTTCGCTGGTGCGGATGACGGCGGTTGTTTGCCGGTCGGTGTGGCTCATCCGGATCACCTTCTGATTGGTGGGGAGCGTCGTGAGGTCGCGCCGAGGGCCGGTGAGGTTGCGGTGCTGAGCGAGAAGCACGTCGACATCGCCGGCCAGTCTCACCCGGCCGTTGACCAGCACGATGAGGTGATCACACACGCGATCGACGTCGGCCAGCAGATGTGACGAGAGCACAACGGTCGGTTCGTGCTCGGCGACGAGTTCCATGAGGTCTTGCAGGAACTCGCGGTGGGCGAGCGGGTCGAGCGCAGCGACCGGCTCGTCAAGCAAGAGCAACTCGGGGCGTTTGCCCATGGCCAGCGTGAGCGCGAGCTGGGACTGTTGTCCACCCGACAGGCCACCGGCTCGCTGTCGGGGGTCGAGGCCCAATCGTCTCACCCGGTCCCGAGCGAAGCCGCTGTCGAAGGAAGCGTTCAGCCGGGCACCGAGGTGGAGATGTTCTTCAACGGTGAGCGATCGGTAGGTCGGTGCGTCCTGGGCGAGGAAACCGATCCGTGCGAGCTGCGCGGCGGTTCCGCGCTGCGGTTCGCCGGCCACGGTGACGGTTCCTTCGGTGGCGCCCGCCAGGCCGGCGGTGAGATGCAGGAACGTCGATTTCCCGGCGCCGTTCGTGCCGACGAGGCCGACGACGCGACCGGCCGGTACCGACACCGTGCAGTTTCGCAACGCCCAACGGTTCCGGTAGCGCTTGCCCAGCGACACCGTGGCGATGGCACTCATGCGACGCCATCCGCGGTCAGCCGATGGTGGGCGTCAGCGAACAACGCTGCGATGCTCTTGTCATCGAGACCCGCCGTTTGCGCCTTGCCAATCCAGCGGACCAACTCGGCTCGCAACGCCTTGTGCGCACCAAGCGACGAGTCAGCGAGCGAACGCGTAATGAAAGTGCCGAGGCCCGGTCGGCCGGCCGCGAGGCCCTCGTGTTCGAGCTCGCGGTACGCCTTGAGCACGGTATTCGGATTGATGGCCACCTGTGCGACGACCTCCTTCACCGTCGGCAGCTGGTCACCTTCGCGCAACAGACCCAGCCGCAACGCCTGTTGCACCTGGTGAACCAACTGCAAGTACGGCGACACGCCCGATCGAAGATCAACCCGGAACTCGATCACCCTTTGTTCGAAACATCTAGTAACATAGTTAAATAGTGGATCGACAGGTCCGGCATGTCAAGCAGAAACCCCGCCACGAGAGATGCAAGCACTTTTTGTGAAGACTTTTGACCGGGCGAAGTCGGTAGGTGTTGACCGCCACTTGGCGGTGCGGGAGTCACGTCAGTTGTTGGATCAGGATTTGGGTGGCCCATTGCTGGAACTGCGCGGGACTCCAGCCCCGGTCGGTCACGAAGAGGCGGTAGACCTCGGGTGACATCAGCGCATGGACGAGGTCGGCGGCGTGCGCTGGTTTCAGTCCGGCGCGGAGCTTTTGCTTGCGGTGCAGCGCTTGCACGATCTGTTCTTGCCCGCGATCGCGCTGCTGGCGGAGTGTGCCGAAGAGCACGGCCGCTTCGGCATCGGCGTCTGCTGCGCGACTGAGCACGTTGTAGAGGTCGTTGGTTCGCTCGTTGATTTGGGTAGTGATGGCAGCGAAGCCGGCGAGGACCTTGTGTGGATCGGGTTCGTCGAACAGTGCGGCGACGCTGGGGCGCCCCGGCACTGTGACGGGTTCGTCGTCGCCTGCGATGGACACGTCCAGGAGCACTTTCAGAATGCCAAGCTTCGAGGAGAACAGCCGATAGACCGTCGGTTCTGGGACGTTCGCGCGCCGGCTGATGGCCGCAATGGTGGTCGTAGCGTAACCACGCTCAAGAAAGAGCTCGCGTGCTGCGTCGATCACCGCTCGCCGTGCGAGCCGCGTTCGGGCTTGTTCTCTTCCCGGCGAATTGCTGTTGACTCCACCAGTCACAAAATGATAGTATCACTCTCAATTCGAGCGTCAAGTTCGTCGCTCGCCTAGGAGATCAACATGAAGACCATGACGTGTCAGCAAATCGGTGGACCGTGCGACTTTGCGCACACCGGAGCAACGGCCGACGACGTGATCAAGGCTCAGGACCGCCACTTGAAGGACGCCGTCTCGGCGGGCGGCGCGGCGCACGAGAACGCGCTCAAGGCCATGAAGGGCCGGTGGTGGCACCCGATGGCCTCGATGGGCTGGTACAAAAAGGTCAAGAGCACCTTTGCCGCTCTTCCCGAGAACTGAACGCCTCACAAGGCGAGATCTGCCATGCCCATGCCGAAGCGAGCAAGTGTCGACGACTACTTTGCACACGTGGCCGACGTCCAGCAGCCACACCTCCAAGCACTCCGGAAGCTGAGTCTGGCTGCCGATGCCAAGGCGCGCGAGGAACTCAAGTGGAACCTCCCAGTCTACGTCCGCGGCGAGAACACCAACCTGTGGATGCTCCAAAACTTCAAGCAGCACTGCTCCCTTCGGTTCACTCCGAAGTTCTTTGCCACCCAGAAGGAGGCCGTTGAGGACGAGGGCTTCGAAGCCGGCGCGGGCTTCATCAAATTGCCCTACACACGAGCACTTCCGACCAAACTCCTGAAATCGTTGATGAAGGCACGAGTCTGCGACTACGAAGCATCCGAGAGCGACGCCTAAAACCCCTCGACCAGCAGCACGGTGGCGACGACCAGCAAGCCTCGCCGTCGTGCTACGGGACTGCACCGTGTCCCTGCCGGTTGCGACGGCGCCGACTCCACCGACTATGTGCCTGTGGCTCGATGAAACACGCGAGTTCACGCTTGACGTCGGCCAACGAAATGCCCATGCCTTCAAGCAGTTTCCGGGTTCGGGAACCAACTTCGCTGGCGAGAACGAAAAAGAGGTGCTCGGTACCGACGAGGGTGCCGCCATGCTCCCGGCAGAGACCGATCGCACAGTCGATCGCGTCCCTTGCCTCCTCAGAAAGAGGAGGACGCGTCGTGCCGGGCTCACCGATGGATCCCTGCGTAGTTGACACGGCCGAACGCAGGCGATCGTCAGTCACCCCGAGGTGCTCCATCGCCACCGACGCAACTCCTTCACGAAGCAGACCGAGCAGGAGATGAAGACTCGACACCTCGCTGCTCCCGTCCAGCTTCGCCTCCTCGGCCGCTTGGTCGAGACATCGCTGAAGGCGAGATCGCATTGGAAAGCCGAAGGCGCTCCCGAAACGTTTCCGTACCGCCTGCTTGGTCACGCCGAGCGAGGTACCGATCTCGGTCCACGAGTGGCCGGCCCGTCGCGCTTCATCAACGAAGTACCCGACCAGATCATCGGCTTCGGCCCGCAGCTCTTCACTGATAGCTACCGCCGCGCGCACGCACCCCAACGCCTCGGTCGGTGAGCTGGCGCTGTTACGAACACTCTCCACGAGACGTTCCGAAACCATACCGACAACCCTAGGTTGTCACCAAGGTAGAGTCAACGAAGTCATTGCTGCCGCCAGAACGCTTTGAACCGTGATCGTCAGCGGGTTTGTCGGCCCCGCAAGCGAATTCGACCCCAGGGGCAGTCACGTCTCGGGCGCGCCGGCCGCCTCACCCGAGTGGCCCGGGGTGATGAGGCCGGTTTCGTACGCAACCACGACGAGTTGGGCGCGGTCTCTTGCGGAGAACTTCGTGAGGAGGTGACTGACGTGGGTTTTGGCGGTGGCGTGACTCATGAACAGTTCGTCGGCCAGCTCCGCGTTCGACTGGCCCTTGGCCACGGCGACCAGCACTTCGCGTTCGCGGGCGGTAAGCAGATCCAGTCGCGGGTCGCTGGTCTGCGCCACCGGGCGTCGAACGAAGTCTTCGATGAGCCGCCGGGTGATGCTTGGGGCAAGGAGCGCTTCTCCGGCCGCAACCACACGAACCGCGGCGAGCAGTTCGGGCGGCAGGGTGTCTTTGAGGAGGAACCCGGAGGCGCCGGCGCGGAGTGCTTCGTGCACGTAGGCGTCGAGGTCAAAGGTGGTGAGCACAAGGATTCGGACGGCGGCGAGAGCGGGATCGGCGCTGATGACCCGTGTCGCTTCCAGCCCGTCCATTTCAGGCATGCGTATGTCCATGAGGATCACGTCGGGCCGTTTGGCTTTGGCGATCTTGACGGCTTCGTACCCGTTGGCGGCTTCACCGACAACCTCGATACCGATCTCGGATCGGAGTAGTGCGAGAAAGCCGCTCCGGACGAGGGCCTGGTCGTCAGCGACGACGACTCGGATCAGGTCTTTCATGGTGTGTCGCCAATCGTGAAAAGGGCCGGTGCGACGGGCCGGTAGTTGGCCGGTTCGGCCTCGGCGCGGATGCGTTTGAGCAGGCGCCGCAGATCGTTGAGCGCGTCGCGGCTTATCGTCGAGATGGCTTCGAGCGAGTTGCGTGCTGCTGCGGGGTCCCTGCTGACGAGTTGTGATCCGGTTCCGGCGTGCCCAGCGATGGTGCGGATCGAACGGGTGATGACGGTGCTGAGTTCGTCCGCTATCTGCAGCCGTTCGGTGGTGACGTCGAGTAGTGCGCGTCGCGCCGTCGCCTCCGCGTTGCCCTCCCGTTCGGCGAGGTCGGTGTGGAGTCGTTCACGGTCGCGTCGTGCGACGTAGCCAGCGATGGCGGCGGCGGTAAACAGAAAACCGATCCATGTTGCGCCGGTCGCGGTCAGGTCGGGCGGCTTCGTCCAAGCGACGATCACCATGCCGACCAACGACCCGATACCGCCAGCGACGAGCCGTCGGGTGCTTGCGTAGCTGCCGACCGAGTAGAGGGCAATCCACAGGATGAAGATTGCGCCCCCCAATTGGTAACCGCCGAGCGCGAGGGCGATCGAAAGCAGCCAAGTAGCCGCCAGGGTCAGGGTCGGGTATCGGCGTCGGGCCGCAAGGGCAATGCCGCACCCGATGCGCAGGAGCCACGCCCGCCAGTCGGTGGGTGTGAGTTGAGGACCACTCCCAGGTGGGTTGGATTTGAAGATTTCGAGCGCTGTGAGCACGGCCATGAGTACGGCCAGCAGCAGGTCCCACTGCCACACGTGCAGCCGAAACCGACTCGACCGAGGGACCGGCGGTGCGGCCGAGCCGGTCGTCGGTCCTGTCGGGGTGTGGACCGGTACCGACATGGCGGACGGATGCAGTGTGGCGTGGACCCGGAAGCCACCACCGGGACGCGGTCCAGCATGGACATCGCCGGCATACATCTGGGCTCTTTCGCTCATCCCGATGAGCCCATTGCCACCGACGCGGGTCGATGGGTCGAGGGTTGAGGTGGTGCCGCGGCCATCGTCGTCGATGAGCAGGTCGACGACGTCATCAGTCACCTGCACCGTCACGGTCGCCCCGGCCCGGCCGGCGTGTCGGACCACGTTGGTCAAAGCCTCCTGCACGATCCGGTACGCCGCCAGCGACGCCCCGCCGGACACCCGCTCCAGGTCGCCGTTCACCGTGACGTCCACCGGAACGCCAGCCGCGCAAATCTGTGCGGTGAGGCCGGTGAGATCGTTGAGCGACGGAGCAGACGAGTCAATGGGCGCAGTGCCGTCACGCAGGATCGAGACGAGGCGGGCGAGCTCGCTGGTCGCGGTTGCGCTGGTCGTCCTGATGGCGTCGAGGGCCCGTTCCGCCTCGGCCGGTTGGCGGTCGATCAGATGGACCCCGATCCCGGCCTGAACGGCGATCACACTCAATGAGTGCGCGACGACATCGTGGAGTTCCTGCGCCATCCGCAGCCGTTCGGCTGCGGCGGCCAGATCGGCAGTCTCTACCGCCGCGGCGGCTCGTTCGATCGCCGCCTCGACCTGACGTTGCTGGCGAACCCGGGACCGTCGACGCATCCGACCGAGCGCAAACCCCGTCGCGAAGAACGTCGGACCGGCGATCGGGGCGACGTTGATGATCGTTTTCTCAAATAACGCCAAGGCGACGTACAGGGCACCGAGCATCGCGACGCCTCGCCAAGCCAGACGCAGCCGCAGATGGGCGGCAACGCTGTACAAGCCGATCACCAATGCGAAAAACGCAATGCTGTCGCGATGCTTGCCGAGTTCCAACGGGAGCATCAGCGCAAGCCCGAACGCGAGTGACCACAACGGCCATCGACGCCGCCCGACAAGACCGGCGCAGATCGCAATAGTTGCCGACCAGCTCCACCAAGTGTCGGCGTAGAAGCGGAACGCGTCGAAATCCTGGACGTCGATCCGGCTCACCAATGCCACGATCGCCGCGCCGACCATCGCGGCGGCTAGGGCGTAGTCCCACCCGTGCGCGCGCACGTCACGCCAAAGGACGTGGACGGGTCGCATCCACCGACCGTAACCGTTCGTGCCGCTGAGCACATCGGCCTACAGGATGAGATCGCCCTGCACCTCCAGAGCGACCCCCGCCAGCGGAACCTCATCTACCGGCCGCCCGACACCATCGCCGGCCCGATGCCATTGCTCGCGCACAAGGCGCATGGTGGTCACCATGACCACTACCGCAACACTCACACCACCAGCCCTGCCCACCACTGGCCGCCCTGTCGTCGCGGTCGCAACCGACGCAACCAAGACCTACGGAACCCATGATGCCGTCGTGCACGCCCTCGACGGCGTCAGCGTCGGCTTCGAAGCGGGTCGGTTCACCGCCATGATGGGTCCATCCGGTTCCGGGAAATCCACGCTGCTTCACTGCCTTGCCGGGCTCGACACCCTCACATCTGGTTCGATACGCATCGGCGATATCGACCTCGGCACCCTGCGCGACAGGGAACTCACTCTGCTGCGACGAGATCGCATTGGGTTCGTGTTCCAATCGTTCAACCTCATCCCAACATTGAATGCGCTCGAGAACATGACGCTGCCGATGTCGCTGGCGGGTCGCAAACCCGATCGGGCCTGGCTCGACCACGTGGTTGACACCGTTGGACTCCGAACGCGCCTCACCCACCGGCCGTCAGAGCTGTCCGGTGGTCAGCAGCAACGTGTCGCCGTCGCACGAGCGCTCGCGTCGCGTCCAGAGATCATTTTCGCCGACGAACCGACCGGGAACCTCGACTCGCGGGCCGGTGCCGAGATACTCACGTTTCTGCGAAACGCCGCGAGAGAACTCGACCAGACCGTCGTCATGGTCACCCACGACCCGACCGCGGCAGCGTATGCAGATCGGGCCGTGTTCCTCGCCGACGGCCACATCGTCGGCGACCTCGCCGACCCCACCGCCATCACCGTCCTCGACCACCTCAAGAACACCGGAAGCTGACCTCCATGATCGCCAAACTCACCATCAAGCAACTCGCCGCCAACAAACTGCGGCTCCTCGCAACCGCATTCGCCGTCATCTTGGGCGTTGCCTTCCTCGCAGGCACACTCATCCTCACCGACACCATCCAAGGCACCTTCGACAACGTCCTCACCCGAGCCGACGCCGGCACCGACGCGTACATCCGTGCGACGAGCCCTGTCGCCCTCGGCTACGGCCAGTCGGGACAACCCCTCGATGCCAACCTGATCACCACCGTCCGCGCCATCGACGGTGTGGACCAGGCAACGATCGAAGTCTCCGGCTACGCCCAGATCGTCGACAAGGCGGGCAAGGCGGTCGGTAAGTTCAACCCCGGTGTTCGCGGTATGAACTGGGTGACCGTGCCCGCCTTGAATCCCTTCACGATCGGCACTGGCCGCGCCCCCGCCGGACCCTCGAGATCGCCACCGACCAGAAGTACGCCCAAGAAGCCGGCCTCAACGTCGGCGACACCACGACGCTGCTATCGAGGGGCGCGCCGCGCCCGGTGACACTTGTCGGCACCGTGCGGTTCGGAAACGCCGACCGGCTCGGCGCCTACTCGGTCGTGCTGTTCGACGACGTCACCGCGCAGGCAGTGCTCAACGCCCCCGGCCAGATCGACGCCATCGCCGTTACCGCTCGCGCTGATGTCGCACCCGATGCCCTCGTGGCCCGACTGGCTCCCGTCGTGGGCGCACGGAATCAGGTCATCACCGGAGCAACGCTTACCAAAGAGCATCAGGACCGCCTTCACAAAGACATCAGCCAATTCGGCACGTTCCTCACGATCTTCGCGCTCATCGCTGTGTTCGTTGGAGCGTTCATCATTAACAACACGTTCTCGATCATCGTGTCGCAACGAACCAAGGAAATGGCCCTGCTCCGCGCCGTCGGGGCCACCGGCCGCCAGGTGCGCTCGGCCGTCCTGGCCGAAGCCGCCGTCACCGGCGTCGTTGCGTCAGCGATCGGGTTGATGGCAGGGATCGGGTTGGCCGACGGCATCAAAGCCCTCATGGCTGCCCTGGGTGTGAAGATCCCGATCGGCACCCCGATCATCACCCCTGCCACCGTCACGGTCTCGATGATCGTCGGTGTGGTCATCACGATTGCGTCGGCCATCCTGCCGGCCCGACGGGCTTCCAAGGTGCCGCCCATCGCCGCGTTGCGTGACATCGCCCAGGACCGCTCCGCCGTATCGAAGCGACGGATCATCATCGGCACAACTTCGACGATCGTTGCGATTGCAACATTGCTGATCGGGCTCAACGCCGCCAACGCCAAACTCGTCGGACTCGGAGCGCTCGGACTGTTTCTCGCCGTGTCGATCCTCGGCCCGGTCCTCGCCCGTCCGGTGTCGACCTTACTCGGTTCCCCGATCGCCAGGTTGCGTGGCACCGCCGGAGTCATCGCTCAGCAGAACGCGATCCGCAACCCGAAGCGAACCGCACGAACCGCGGCGTCACTCATGATCGGCGTTGCTCTCGTCACCTTCCTCTCGATCTTCGCCACTTCGGTAAAATCGTCCGGTGCTGGAGCGTTCCGCAACGACTACCACGGCACGGTCGTCGTCGACTCCGGAGCGACGGACAGCACCGGCGGCCTCAGCCCCGACCTCGCCACCAACCTGGCCGCACAGCCCGGGGTGCGCACCATCTCCGAGCAGCGCACCGCTGCGGTCGAGATCAACGGCAACCTGGCGTTCCTGAACGCCTACGACACCACCTCCATCGGAACACTGTTCAACCTCGGCCACGTCGAAGGCGACCTCACCACGCTCGGAGCGGATGGCATTGCGGTGAAAGCAGGCACCGGACTCGACGCCCCACGACTCGGTGACACACGAACGATCACCTTCCTGACCGGGACCGCGACGTTCACCGTGCGAGCGACCTACGACCACGGCGATGGGTTCTTCGGTGACCGGTTCGTTGACCTCGCCGCATTCGAAACGAACTTGCCCGCACAACTCGATAGCCGGGTGTTCGTCGATGCCGACAACATCGGCGTGATCGACCAGGCCGCGGCCGGCTATCCGACCGCGAAGGTGCTGACGACCGAAGGGTTCATCACCGAACAGAACGGAGCCATCAACACCATCCTCACCTTGATGTACGCCCTGCTCGGACTGGCCGTACTCATCGCGCTCCTCGGTATCGCCAACACCCTGGCCCTGTCGATCCACGAACGCAAACGTGAACTCGGCCTGCTCCGAGCCGTTGGCATGAGCCGAGCCCAGGTCCGCTCTTCGGTTCGGTGGGAATCGGCGATCATCGCCCTGTTCGGCACCGCACTCGGCCTCTCCATCGGAACCTTCCTGGGATGGGCCCTGGTCCACACGCTTGCCGACCAGGGACTCGAGCACCTCGTCATTCCAACGGGAACACTCACGATCATCACCGCCATCGCCACCATCGCCGGCGTCGGAGCCGCCCTCATGCCGGCCCGTCGAGCCGCCCGCATCGACATCCTCAGAGCCGTAGCCACCGCCTGACCCCGCCCGCTCGAGTCATCGGGATAGGAGCCGTACCTTGTTCGCGACGCGTTACAGTCAAAGCCCCGTAACGAATTTGCGTTGAGTGGCACAGGATGTTCATGACACACATCAGCTCCTCGTCCCTTACCCATGGCCGACAGTTGTGCGGAGATCTCGACGCTGCCGTCAGCCGAGAATGGTTGGTGACCGACGGGCTCGGCGGATTCGCCATGGGCACCGTGGCCGGGATGCTCACCCGCCGTTACCATGGGCTACTCGTCGCGGCCACGACTCCCCCGACCGGGCGTCACCTCGGTCTTGCGGCGCTCGATGCGGTGCTGGTTGTCGGCGGGCGACGTATCGAATTGGCAACCCACGAGTGGGCGGACGGAACGGTCGCTCCGAACGGCCATCGCAATCTGTCCGACTTCGCGTTGGTCGACGGTGTGCCACGTTGGCGATGGTCTATAGGACCGGTCGTCGTTCAGGCCGAGATCGCCATGGCCTACGGACGGCCAACAACTGGTATTTCGTATCGTCTCCTGCGATGGGGAGAGTCCGACGTGAGATTGGAGCTTTCCGCCCTGTGCACGTGGCGTGATGTGCACGGCGAACGGTTTGAAGGGTCCGACCCTTACGTCGAACACTCTGACGAGGGCTTTGTGTTCGAGGGCGCGTACCGCGTGCGCGGACCGGGCTTCGAACCCTCCGGTAGCTGGTATCGAGGCGTGCACCATCGTGAGGAAGCTGCTCGGGGTCTCAGCCCCAAGGAAGATCTCTGGTGCGCCGGTCGCTTCGTGGCCGACCTCGAGGTCGGCGGCGTTGTAGATGTCGAGGCGTGGGTTGGGAACCCGGCCGATTCGCCCCCACCGGCCTCCGAGATCGTTGCCATGGCCCGTCGCCGATTCTTCGATGTCGCTGCGCTGGCTCACGCGGCCGACCCGGCCGAGGAACTGCTGGCCCATGCCGCAGACCAGTTCATCGTGACGGGCGGTTCGGGCCCGACAGTCGTGGCCGGCTACCCGTGGTTTGGAGATTGGTCACGCGACACCATGACCTCATATGAGGGTCTCTTCCTCGAAACCGGCAGACACGACGAAGGGCGAGCTCTTCTCGTTGCGGCCGCCGCGACGGTCTCCGAAGGAATGCTGGCCAACACCGCGGACGCGGGAGGAACGGAGTACAACACCGTTGACGGCACGCTCTGGTTTCTCCACGCCGTTGGTCGACACATCGAACGCACCGACGACTCGCGGCTTGGCAAAGAAATGAAATCAATCGCGCAAAGCATCATCGAATATCACGTCGCCGGAACCCGATTCGGAATCCGCGTCGACGCCGATGGGCTGCTCACCCAAGGTGCGGACGGCTGGGCCCTCACCTGGATGGACGCTCGGGTTGACGGACAACCGATCACCCAACGGTGCGGCAAACCGGTAGAGGTGAACGCGCTCTGGGTGCGCAGCCTTCACGTCGCCCGCTCGCTCGGCATTGACCTGACCGATGAAGCGGGCGACCTTGCCGATAGGGCTCGAGCCTCGTTCGCAACCCGCTTCCTCCAGCCCAGCGGTGCGCTGTTCGATGTGGTCGACGGCCCGGATGGCGACGACCCGACCGTGCGCCCGAACCAACTGCTCGCCAGCGCGCTCGGTATCGTCGCGGCCGCACCGGTTCTTGCCGCGGTCGAGTCACTCGTCACCTCGATCGGCTTGCGGTCATTGGCGACGAGTGATCCACGCTTCATTGGGCAACACCGCGGAGATAGCGGCGCCCGGGACAGGGCGTATCACCAGGGAACCGTTTGGCCGTGGTTGATCGGGCCCTACGTCGACAGCGTGGTGCGCGCCGGCGGCGACCCCGCCGGGCTACTGGATGGCTTGCTCACCCATCTGAACGAGTGGGGACTCGGGTCCATCTCAGAGACGCTTGACGGTGACGCGCCGCACCATGCAACCGGCTGCCCGTTTCAGGCCTGGTCCGTTGCCGAAACACTCCGAGCGAAGCGGGTGATCAGGCGGTACTAGCGTTGCGCCGTTGTGCCGTCGGGCGGGGCGAGGTGGTAGGAGCGTCCGGGGTAGTCGAATCCTACGAGTTGGTTCATGGCGATGCCCCCAACATCGGGTAGCAGCGACGCGTCGTTTACCGCTGGGGCAGCGTAGAAGGCTCGGATCTCGGAGATCAGACCACTTTGCTCGTCGAAGACATACCACTCATCGCCACGCAGGCCAATGCCCTGTTTGGTCTTCCAGTGGGTCCATTCGATAGCGGCCTCGTTGGAGTCGTGGCTGACCAGCACCTTGTCGATCGTCCACCACGAGCCGAGATGCTCGACGCACCACATCCATTTCCGGGCGATGGTGTCGGCACCGCGAAATGGTACGTCGGGAAGTCCTGGCGGGAAGTAATGGACGGCATCCGAGGTGAAACAAGAAACAAGCGCGTCATAGTCGGCCGCGTTGCATGCGTCGAAGTAGCGGCGAATCAGCGTTTCGTAGGGATGCATCCACCCTCCTGCTCGTCGGGTTCCAATGACGGCCAGAATACTCTCAGGGATGTGTAAATATTGGTTGCGATGAGCCTCCGGGAGTGAAGGGCAGCGCCCCGTCGAACGGGCCACCGGAAAGCAGCATGTCGACGAGCACGTCGTCGCAGATGCCGTACTCGCCGACGAGCAACTGCACCTTGTCGACGATTCCGCTCACGTCGGCGGGCCTGTCCAGGTGAATCACGGCTATCGTCGGAACTTGAGCGCCTAAGACAGCGAGCACCTGAACAGCAGGGTCCTCGGCGAGAAAGTGCAGTCGGCCTTCATGTTGCATGCGGCCGAAGAAGAACCCGGCGTGAAGCACCTCGAACGGCGTTGACAACCGCACCACGGCAACGTCCGCGATAGCCGGATCAACGGTCACGACGATGCCATGCGAGGTCCATGCGGCTGCGTCCATGTTTTGCAGGAACACGCGCGCCGACGGAGCGATGGGTGTGGCCGAGCCCGCGAGTTTGGTCAGCGAACGGGCCTGAGCGTCCCGTGAGCCGGCCAGCGCGTCCGGTACACCGACGAGCGCCGCCGCCTGCTCGGGGTCGACGAACGGGTTGTCGAACAGGCCGAGCGTGAACTTCTGGACGAGGATCCGGAGCACCGAAGCGTCGATCCGCTCCTCGCTCACCAAACCCAACGCGACGGCGGAACAAAGCGCGCCCGGTTCATGTTCGCCGCCGAACTGATCGAGACCGGCGTGGACCCCTTTGGCGAACCGCTCAACGCGCGACAACTCTTCGACACCCCACGGCATCGCGATCAGCTCCGGCGTCTGCATCGGTACACCGGTGCGGCATGACTCACTGCTATCTCGCGTGATTCCCCAGTCGGAAATCACCACGCCATCGAACCCGTATTTGGCTCGGAGCAGGCCGTCGAGAAGCTGCCGGCTGAATCCGGCTCCAACCTGTTCGAGCGGTTCGCCGTCGATCGAAACTCCTTCGAGGATGTTGTACGTGGGCATCACGCTCGACACGTTGCATGCAAACGCGTCGAGGAACGCTTCGATGTGATCATGCAGGTCGTTGTTCGGAAAGGCCGAGAAACGGCCGTAGTAGTTGTGCCCGTCGAACCCGTCCCGCGACGCCCCGTAGCCGACCCAATGCTTGACGACCGCGGCCACCCCGCCCGGTGCCACACCCTGGCGCCCGCCTTGGATCCCTTCGACGAACGCACCCACCATCGCTCGCACGACGGATGGATCCGAGCCGAATGTTCCGTCGATCCGAGGCCATCTTGGCACCGTCGCCAGGTCGGCCTGGGGTGACAGCGCCATTTGGATTCCGACCGCTCGGTATTCCTGGCGGAGGATGTCACCGAACCGGCGAACGAGCCCGATATCGCGCGTCGCGGCGAGCCCAAGCGGCCCTGGCCATTGCGAGAATCCGGCTGCGCCCACACTGGCGCCGGTGATCGAGGTGAAGTGGTTTCGTGGGTCCGTGCTCACGGTGACCGGAATGCCGAGTCGGCCGCGGGCAGCAACTTCCTGCAAGCGGTTGTTCTGCTCGGCGATCAGTCCGGGCGCGAGCGAAAGTCGCGTGATGAACGAGTTGACACCGTCATCGAGGATCCATGTCGAGATCGTGTCGAAGTCGTAGCGATCACCCCGGCCGATCGCGGCAAGCGGGCCACCGACCGCAACGGCCGTGCCGTGCATCATCAGGCCGACCTTTTCGCCGATGGTCATGCGACCGAGAAGATCGGCCGCCCGCACAGTCGGCGACAACCGCCAGTCCTCATACGGTGCCAGCACGCCGTCGTGGTCGAGATCGCGAAATGTCAGGCCATCCTGAATGAAGGTGCTCACATCACCACTGCTATCACATGGGAAATCGGGCCACTGGCTAGCGGACACAAGATGCAGGCAAGAATGATATAGATCGATACGATATAAACTGATATGATAATGACATGATCTTGTCGAATCACCCGAAACCGAGCGACGTGTTTGGTCGGCAACGTGAGTGGGATCTGTTGATCGACCATCTCGTTGGCGAACGAGTGGGGTCCCAGCTGGCAATCGTTCTCGGACGACGACGTCAGGGGAAGTCATCACTGCTCGACCGTGCCGCACTGGCCACGGGGGCGTTGTACTGGGAGGCGGCGCAGCAGTCACACCAGCAAAATCTTGCCGCGTTCGGCGAGGCATTGGGGCGACACGTCGGCGCGCCGGCAGCGCTCAGCTTCAGGGATTGGACCGAAGCACTCGCCGCACTCTTCTCACAAGCGTCGCCACTGGTGCTCTTCGATGAAGTGGGCTACCTCGTCGAGACCGCACCGGAATTTCCGTCCCTGCTCCAGCGATACTTCGGGCCGCAGGCCGAGCGGAATGGAACCGCCCGCGTGGTCTTGTGCGGTTCGGTCGTTGCTCAGATGACCAAGCTTCTTGCGGTCGATGCTCCTCTTCGTGGACGCCACCATGTGGTAATCGATGTCCAACCGTTCGACTACCGCTCGGCTGCCGAGTTCTGGGGCCTGAGCAGCAACCCCGACGCGGCGTTCCGGTTGCACGCGCTCGTGGGTGGCACTCCGGCTTACCGCCGATTCGCTGGCGGCCACACGCCTGAGCGCGGGAATGTCGACAAGTGGGCGACGAAGTATCTGCTCGATCCGGCATCGCCACTGTTCCATGAGGGACAACTGCTCGTGTCGGACGACCCAACGCTCGTCGACAAGTCGCTCTACTGGGCGGTGCTCGGCGCTGTCGCCGATGGCAACGCCAGCCGCGGTGGGATCGCCAAAGCGATTGGACGTACGTCACCCGCGTTGGCGCAGGCTATCGACGTTCTGGCTGGCGGTCGGTGGATCGAGCAGCGACGCGATCCCTTTCACTCGCGAGCCACGACCATCGCGCTCACCGACCCGATGCTGCGCACCTACCGAGTTCTGATCGCCCCAGAGCGCGCCAGGCTTACGGCTGGCCGAGCGGCCGATGTGTGGGCTGATGCGCAGCCGAATTTGGCTCGACGAGTCCTCGCCCCGCACCTCGAATGGATGGCGAACGATTGGATAATTCGGTTTGCGTCGGCCGACACCGTCGGCGGTGCGGTCCGATCATCGACACCGGGGGTGCTTCGTCCGCGAACCCAACCCTGGCAGATCGACATTGTCGCACTAGCCCCCGATCGCCAAGACGTCGACCGGGTCACCGCGATCGGCGAAGTCAAGGCAACCCGGGAGTCCGTGGGAGTTCAAGAGCTGGGCCGGCTCGATCAAATCGCCGCCGCACTTGGCGACCGAGGTGCGCCGCTTGTCAAACGAGTATTAGTGGCCCGAGCCGGCTTCACCGCCGAACTCGGTCGCGAAGCCCGCCGACGACCCGATGTCGAACTCGTTGACCTCGCTCGCCTCTACACCGGCGAATGAACAAACCCACCACGACGCGCAACGAGCTCGGCAGCAGTACCCCACATCCACTTCGGGGCGATGGTGTCGGCACCGCGGAATGGCACGTCGGGCAGACCTGGCGGAAATAGTGAAAAGCATCCGATGTGAAACACGAAACGAGCGCGTCGTAGTCGGCCGCGTTGCATGCGTCGAAATCGCAGCGGATCAACGATTCGTAGGATGCCTTTACCCTGCCGCTCAGACTTTGACGTAGTCGTAGTCGACGGGTTTAGCGTGAATGCCGACTTGCGGTGGGGCCAGCCATCCGGCCATCTCGCCCGGTTGTTGCACGCCGACCATGAGGCCCTCGACGTACGCTCGATCCTGGGCCGTCGGTAGCCAGTTCTGCATGTTGGACCGCCACGTGGCGGGGTCGATGAGCTTACCGTCGGGGGTGACGCTGCGGCCTTTGAACGTGCCGACCGAACGGTTGAAACCAACGTGAGGCAATTCCAAAGACATCCCCACCTCGGCGAGCGACCGGTTCCAGCGGTCAACACCTTTTTGGCAGTCGGCTATGTAGTCCTCTCGCAGGGTTTCGTTGAGGGCCGACAACTCGGAAGCGTCTCGTTCCCCGATGCCGTCGTCGGTGCAGTGGGGCACCATGCGTGTCGAACCCTGCAGTCGATGATCGTCGTCGCGACGTTCTTCGTGGAAGCGACCCTTCAATCCGGCCGCGTAGTAGTTGGCGGCGTTGGTGGAGGTCTCGGCGCCGAACAGGTCGAGCGAAACCGTGTAGTGGAAGTTGAGATACTTCTGCAGGAGCGCCACATCGATGCCGCCATGTGAACGCAGATCGGCGGTGTTGTGCTTCTTCATCAACTCAACGGTGCGATCGACCACACGTGCGATGCCGGACGCACCGACGAACATGTGGTGCGCTTCTTCTTTCAACATGAAATCACACGTGCGCGACAAAGGATCGAACGCTGATTCGCGTAGCGAGGCCAACTGGAACTTTCCGTCTCGATCGGTGAAGTAGGTGAACATAAAGAACGACAACCAGTCTGGTGTCGGCTCGTTGAACGCACCGAGTATGCGCGGCTTGTCACTGTCGCCCGAGTGACGCTCCAACATCTCGTCGGCCTCATCACGTCCGTCGCGCCCGAAATAACGATGCAGCAGATACACCATGGCCCACAGATGCCGGCCTTCCTCTACGTTGATCTGGAAGAGGTTGCGCATGTCGTACAAACTCGGCGCCGTGAGGCACAACGCTCGCTGCTGTTCAACCGACGCCGGTTCAGTGTCACCCTGCACCACGACCAGACGCCGAAGTTCCGACCGATACTCGCCGGGCACGTCCTGCCACACGTCTTGACCCCTGTGGTCACCAAACGCGATCTTGCGGTCGGGCTCTTGATCAGCCAGAAACACGCCCCACCGGTAGTCGGGCATAGGCACATGATCAAAGTTGGCCCAACCCTGCTGCCCGACGGAGATTGCGGTGCGCAGATACACGGGATTGTCCTTGAAGGCCACCGGACCCTGGGCACGCCACCAGTCGATGAACTTCGGTTGCCACGACTCGAGTGCCCGCTGCAAACGACGGTCACCAGCAAGGTCAACGTTGTTGGGGATCCTGGCGTTGATGTCCACGAGTGACATAGCGATCACACTCTCTTTCGGTCAAAGTTCGGACGAGAACCGGTGCCGAAGCGAAGGAGCGCTCCTTCGGGACCCACGGCATTCGGGCGTTGAAAGATCCAGTTCTGCCAGGCCGTGAGCCGAGCAAAGATTTTGGTTTCCATGGTCTCAGGACCAACGAACCGGAGGTTTGCTTCCATGCCGATAAGCGCATCGGGAGAGAAGCTGTTGCGTTCCTCCAACATCACCCGCACCTCGTCGTCCCAGTCGATGTCATCGAGCGCAAACGTAACCAGTTCGGCAGCAACAGCCTCAACGGCATCGAGGTCGACGCCAACGTGGGCGACGGCAGCTTTGTACACGTCATCACGACCCCAAAAGCGAGTGCGAAGCCTGGACACACCATTGGACATCGGGTGCTGACCGTTGTTCGCGTCGGTCAGTCGAAGCAGTGGTGCAGGCCGGTCGTCGCCTTCGCGTTGTCCGTCGAGCATGAACGAACGATCGGCCGCCAGCACCAGTTCAGCCAGCACGCCAACGAAACAACTTCCGGGCTCAATGAGCGTGACCAGTGTTCGCGATGACGCATCCAACCGTTTCAACGTTCGGGTCCACTGCAGACGCACTTCACGCACCAGCCAATCACTGTGATCGAGCAGCACCACTTCGGCCGCCTCCACTGCTGCCCCGTCGCCCACGGTCGTAAGCACCCACGTGCCGATCTCGGGCTCGTTGAACCGGAGGTGCAGGATGATGTAGTCAAGCTCGAGCACACAACGCAGCAACCAGGCGTCGGACCCGGCGGTCAACAGCTGCAAAGCCGTCGCTGGTTGCTCACCCTGCGGGCCTCGGATGGTGAACCGGGCCGTGCCGACAGCACGATCGAGGGCGACGTCGACGCAGGTCGAAGTAACGGAATCGCCATTGACGATGACGCTCTGGCCGAAGGTGGGCAACGTGATGCCGGCGCTGTCGGGGCGGTCACTGCTGGCCGCCCGGGCCATCGCACGACCGTGCACGACCTGGTCGAATGTCGACTTGGGGGCCACGGCATCTACCAGGCCCCAGTCGAGCGCCTGTTGGCCTCTGATGCCTTCGGTTCGCGTGGAGAACACGTCGGCCAGGTCACGCCGAACGAATCGTTTGTCGACCACCCGTGTCAGCCCGCCGGTACCCGGCAGCACCGCAAGCAGCGGCACCTCCGGCAACGACACTGCGGATGACCTGTCATCGATCAACACGATCTCATCGCAGGCCAACGCCAACTCGTAGCCTCCTCCCGCTGCCGTACCGTTCACTGCGGCGATATAGGTCTGACCCGAGTTGGCGGTGGCGTCTTCGATGCCGTTGCGCGTTTCGTTGGTGAACTTGCAGAAGTTCACCTTGTGCCCATGCGTGGAGGTGGACAGCATCTGGATGTTTGCGCCGGCGCAGAACACCTTGTCTATCCCGCCGGTGACCACCACGACCTTCACTTCGGGATGCTCGAAGCGCAGGCGCTGCACGACGTCGTGCAGCTCAATGTCCACGCTGATGTCATACGAGTTCAACTTGAGTTCGTAGTCCCGTCGCCAACCAGCGTCAGGCGTCACCGCCATCGTGAGGGTGGCCATCGGTCCGTCACAGGCAACACGCCAATGCTTGTACGCGGTTGGATCGGTGCGAAAGCTTAGGATCTGGTTGTCACTCATGAGCGTAGGGCCGCCGTATGCAGGGCGGTCACCGCAGTGAAATCGCGATGGTGTTGATGATCGGGACGACGGAATGACGTCTGGCGGTTTTGGGTCGGGTTCAAAATGAGCGAGAAGATGCGGCGCGGCCACGGCGACATGTTGGGCGGCGAGCCGTGCACCATGGTGTCGCCAAAGATGAGCGCGGTACCCGGCGGGCCCTTCGGCGACACCAGGCCGCCTTGCTCAACAAGCCGACCGACGATGTCAGGCTGCACCGTCCAGAGTGGGTAGCTCGTGGTGACCGTATCGAGCGAGGTGGCCGCTGGACCGTCGCGATGCGAACCGGGGATGAAAACGAGCGGGCCGTTAAATTCGTTGACCTCGTCCAGGAAGATGTGCAGGTTGAGCGCCAGGGGTTCGGGTACGCCGTCTTCGTGATGATGGGTGGCGAAGTCGTAGTGCCACTGCCACTGCTCACCCGTGAAGGCCTCCTTCGCGTTGACTTTCACCTGCTGGACATAAAGCTCGTCATCGCCGAGGAGCTGCTGCGCCGGTTCCACCAATCGAGCGTCTCGCACGAGATCGGCGAACAGTTCATCGCGCCGGTGCAGCCCCATAGCGGTTCGTACCACGTCGCTTGAACGCTCACGGAAGTTCTCCGCACAACGTTCGCCGAACAAGCGGGGCAGTCGAGCATCGATCGCACCAATCTCCTCCCCGGAAAACAAGTTGGGCAATACGAGCAACCCGTCTCGATAAAAGGTTTCAACTTGCTCAGACGAAAGCCTCATATCGCCAGGTTAGCCGTCGGACCCTTGCTTACAGATGGACCTTGTGCGAACATGTGTTCGGTGATGACCGCATCGATCCTCCACGCTGATCTCGACTCGTTCTACGCGTCGGTGGAACAGCGCGATGATCCGGCCCTGCGAGGGCGACCGGTGATCGTGGGCGGCGGGGTGGTGCTGGCCGCCAGTTATGAGGCGAAGGCCTACGGCGTGCAAGCCGCCATGAACGGACTGCAGGCGCGGCGCCTTTGCCCGCATGCCGTGGTAGTTCCCCCGCGCATGCAGGCCTACACCGAGGCAAGTCGAGCCGTGTTTGCGGTCTTCGCCGACACCACTCCCCTGGTCGAGGGTATCTCGATCGATGAAGCGTTTCTCGATGTCACCGGCCTTCGACGCATCGCCGGCACACCGACCGAAATTGCGGCAAAACTGCGGACCGCCGTGCTGGACCGGGTGGGTCTCCCAATCACGGTGGGTGTCGCCCGAACCAAGTTTCTCGCCAAAGTCGCCAGTGGCGTCGGCAAGCCCAACGGTCTGCTCGTCGTGGAGCCTGACGACGAGTTGGCGTTCCTGCATCCGCTTCGGGTCGAGCGGCTCTGGGGCGTCGGCCCGGTCACCTCCGAGACGCTCCGCTCACATGGTATTTGCACCGTGGGCGAGGTCGCCGAGCTCACCGAAGCTGCGTTGGTTGCGATGCTCGGCCCAGGCAGCGGCCGTCACCTGCATGCACTCGCCCACAATCGTGACCCTCGCCCGGTGCAGGTAGGCAAGCGGCGCAAGTCCATGGGTGCGCAGT
The DNA here is from genome assembly GCA_031410595.1 of Actinomycetes bacterium. GTDB lineage: Bacteria > Actinomycetota > Acidimicrobiia > Acidimicrobiales > Ilumatobacteraceae > JANMCE01. Next base: position 34,086 of record JANNZM010000153.1, read on the forward strand.
GCGCGCTCGGCCGTCGACCGAAGACCGCCGACGCGGTCGATGCCACCCTTGTCACCCTGGTGGACCGCGTGACAAGGCGCATGCGCGATGTCTCACGGGTCGGGCGCACTGTGGAGTTGCGTCTGCGGTTCAACGACTTCACCAGTGTGTCGCGTTCCCGCACGATGTCGGAAGCAAACGCCCACACGCGCACCATTTTGTCGGCGGCTCGGGCACTCTTGCAGGCAGAGCAGCCACGCATCGATAGCGACGGCATCACACTGATCGGCGTGGCCGTCTCCAACCTCAGCGATGAACGGGCCGTACAACTTGCGCTCGCGTTCGACCGTGGTTGCGACGACGCGCTCGACTCGGCCCTCGACGCCGTGCGGGCGAAGTTCGGCGCAAACGCGATGAGCCGCGTGGTCCACCTGGGTCAAGATCAGGGCTGGTCCATGCCAATGCTGCCCGACTAACCACAAGCCGAGCACCCCGAGAGTGGCTACGACGCAGAGAGTTTCTCCAACCATGACCAGGTGACCGGACCACATTGGCCATCCACCACCATGGCAGCATCGAAGTAGGCCTTCACGTACCACTGGAACAAGCGGACGGCGATATCGGTCAACTCGCTGAACGTGCCGTTGGCGTTGAGTTTCCCCATCGAATGGGCACCGACCGAAAGCAGCAGATGCTGCATCTTTTCGACCGACGCGCCTTTGGCACCAAGTTGGATGTAGGGATGATCGGGGTCCTTGGCCGGCGTGACCGGTGCCGCTGCAGGCGGTGCCGCCACCGACGCCGCTCCGTACTCCACCCCGGGGATCAACCCTCCCTGGGTCCAGGTGCGTCCGGCCGCCTGGCCTTGCACAACGCCCCACTTGGTGCCCATGGCCTCGACTGTGGACCCGTTGCCGAGCGAGAAGCCGACGTGACCCTGCGCCGGGTGATCGTTGGCGTCCACGGGGTCGACGGGCGCGCCGTTGGCATCCCGATTGGTGAAGAGCAATGCGCCGCGTGTGCGGATTGCTTCATCGACCGACAGCACCCTCGCGTACTGGCGGCAGTGCACGTACTGGATCCAGGAACCATCCGGCATCTCGGGCTGCACAGCGAGCCGATGGCACGCCCACTGCACGAGTTCCGAGCAGTCAAAGGTGGACGGGCTCGGGTCGTCGAGATTCACTTCGACACCGAAAACGTATGGCTTGCCGATCTGGGCCGAAGCTAACTGGAGAAGCTGGTCAACGTTTGCCATTGGTTCTTCCTTCCCTTTACTGCCTCATATCTGTACTATCGATATAGGTTCAGGAAATTGTCAAGAGATATTCGTTGTTCAAACGATCTGAGGGATCCATGAACGATCAGGGAGCGAATACACCGGGTGACACCAAGGCCGACGCGCCCGCGTTCGTGTTCGATTTCTTCATAGCCCATGCATCGCCCGACAAGGAACACGCTCGACGCTTTGCCGATCGTCTTGAGCCGGAATTTCAGGTCTTCCTCGACACCGAGGATGTTCCTCTCGGCGTCGACTGGGGCAATGTCATCGACGAGGCCCAAAAGCACTCGCGCTTTACGCTCGCCCTCATTAGCGATAAAACGGAGGATGCTCCGTACGCTATGGATGAGATAAGAGCAGCGATCGACCGAGAACGGCACGGCGGTGGCCGACAGCGCCTCATTCCGCTCTATATCAATGGGCTTCCTGCCACTGCTGATGACTATGTCTACGGTCTTCGCACCCGCCAAGGCCTCTCGCTGAAGGAGCCCGCCGAGTACGAGGACGCAGTGCGACGCGTTCGCGAGCTGATGGCGTCACCCGGCCCAACGACAGCGGGCACGTTTCCCCCGCCGCAGCCATCCAGCCACGCAATCCCGACACCAACAACGCCGCAGCAGCCACCTCCCCCGACCACCCAGTCTGCCCCGACCACCCAGTCTGCCCCGCCACCGCTGACCCCGGCGAAGCGTCGGTCGACATCCACCGGCAAGTTCTTCATAGCCGGCGTGGCCGTCGCGCTTGTCGCGGTCGTCGCCGGCCTGTATGCGCTCGGCCGTTCGGGCGGCGGCGAATCATCGGTAACAACTGCAGTGGTAACAACAACTGATCCGTTCAGCACCGAGACCGAAACCACGTTCGCCGCAGCCGCAGCCGCACCGTTGACCATGGCGGTAAACAAAACAGTGCTCTACGGCGGGTTCGAGATCAACCTCGACAGCGCGGTGTACACCCGAGATCCGCAGATTCCGCATGGGGGCGATGTCGTCGTGTACGCCAACGTCTACAACCTCACCGACCAGTCACTGTATTTCAGTTACCTCGATGCCGCACTCGACACCAAGGAGGAAACCACCCCCGTCGAACTGGAAGGCAAGACCGTTCCCGGTGGCGGACGCGCCAAAGTCACGATGACGGCCACCGTCAGCGACTTCGACATAAACGACGCAAAGCTGGTGTTCGGTCGGCCGAGTAGCAACCAGTCTTTCGTTCCCCTCGGCAGCGGTCCCGCTGACTCTGCTTCGATCAGCGAACTGGAGTTCTCTGGCACCGCCAAGACTCTGGGTGGGCTTTCGGCCACCATCCTCCGAGGCACCCTCTCACCGTTCCCCCTTGTGGGCAACGGTACCGGCGCGGCACAGCAGGCCAACGCGCAGCAGATGTATCTGCGGCTCGACCTGAAGCTTGGCTACAGCGGCGGAGTGAACAACACTATCTTCAACGAGGCATTGATGCGGCCCGACGGTCTCACGGTTGGTAAGAATGACGACAGCGGTTTCGCCATTCTGAATCCCGGCGAGCAGAGCAACGGATTCGTCGAATTCGTCGTACCAGAGCCGGCGCGCGGAAGCTACGTCTTCCGGTTCACCACCAGCTCCCAGGCCGACGGCGCCGAAATTCCCTTCACTATCTTGTAGCCGTCACCAATCGAGCGGGCAGAAGTCTTTCGGCACGTAAAGGTCATGGCGCGACAGTTCGCTGATGGATGACTTGCCCATGCCGAGCAGCGCTGAGTCGATGCCCATGCGCAACACGTCGAGCACGTTCTCCACGCCCGCCTGGCCGTTGACGGCGAGGCCCCACAGGTAGGCACGGCCGATCATGACCGCGCGAGCACCGAAGGCCAGCGCCTTCACCACATCACTCCCCCGCCGAACACCGCCGTCCATCACCACTTCAATATCGTCGCCGACCGCCGACGCAATGGCGCCCAGCATGCGAATCGGCGCCGGCGAACCGTCGAGGTTATTGCCGCCGTGGTTCGACACCGAGATCGCCGTTGCTCCGGCGTCGACGGCGCGCTTGGCTTCATCCACGCGCAGGATGCCTTTCACCATGAACGGGCCGCCCCACTCTTCGCGGAGCCAAGCGACATCGCTCCAGGTTGGCGGTGGTGTCTGCATCCACGCGCCGTAGGCCTCGAAGAAGCCCGGCGTGGGTGAATTCTTGGTTGCGAAGTTCGGCACATCAAGCGTGGGCGGTTTCCAGCCAGCCTTGGCCCACTCGATCAGCCACCGAGGTTTGATGATCGACTCGGGCATGTGCTGCGCAATAGCCTTCCAGTCAATCGTCTGCGGTATGGCCGGGCTGCCCCAGTCACGCGAGTGCGAGAAGGACCAGTCGTTCGTTAGGATCAGACCGGTCGCTCCGGCCGAGCGGGCACGGTTGATGCGCTCGACGAGAGAGTCCTTGTCGCCGGCCCAGTAGATCTGGAAGAAGGTTTGCGGGTTCGCGGCGATGACGTCCTCGATGGGCTTCGACGCGAACGAACTCAAGCCCATTGCGATGCCCCGAGCAGCCGATGCGCGGGCCACCGCAACTTCACCATCGGGATGCACGGCCTGAACCCCGGTGGGCGAGATGAGTACGGGCATCGATATGGGCTGCCCCATCACCGATGTGGCCATGTCACGTGTTGGCGACTGACCGGCGGTTATGGGCGACAGCTTCAACTCGGCGAATGCGGCAGCGTTGTCGTTCACCGACGTGCCGCGCTCGGAGCCGGCGATGAGTGCGTCATAAACCGATCGGGGCAGACGTTTCTTGGCCCTCGCCTGCGCTACTGCTACTGACTCAAACCACTGGTTCGCCATCACAACCTCATCTTCGACCTGCGAGGGCACCCAGGTTACTTACGTGGGGTGATGGGGATGGTGGTCGACCGACCGTTCTTCAGAGCGGAACTCGGTGTGACCATCGGCGCCCGGAGGCGACTATCGTTCGTTTACATGGCTACATCGGCGAAGTTCGCACTGTTCGATCACATCGAAGGCATTCCGGGCACATCGATGCAGACCCTGCTGCGTGACCGGTTGGAGTTCATTCAAATCGCCGACAAGTCGGGGTTCGCCGGTTATCACCTGGCCGAACATCACGGCAGTGATCTGTGTCTTGCTCCCAATCAGGAGATCTTCCTGTCGGCCGCAGCGCAACTCACCACGCAGATCCGACTCGGGCCTCTCGTAAAGATCCTGCCGTTGCACCACCCGCTGCGCGTCATTGAAGATATCTGCCTGCTCGACCAGCTGTCCGGTGGCCGGGTCGACTACGGGGTCGGGCGCGGTCCGGTCGCCATCGAGCACTTCTGGTTCAACGGCGAGTGGGACGCGTCGTACGAGCGGTTCGATGAGGCGCTTTCGATCATCGCCGAAGGCCTGCACACAGGAGCCGCTGGCGGTACAGCCGGTCGGAAGTTCTACGACTTCCCACCCTGCCCGGTGACGGTGAGCACATTGCAGCAGCCAAACCCTCCGTTCTGGTACCCGGGCAACCCCGTCACGGCGGGCCGCTATGGCATGAGCCTCATGTGGCCAGGCCCGATCTCGAACGAGGCCTACGACGCGTACCTTGAAGCGTGGGATCGTCACAAGGATGACGTCACGCGTTTCGATGCTCCCGGCTCCAAGCCACGGGTTGGCACGGCCATGGGCATTGTGGTGCATGAAGACGACGCCACCGCCAAAGAGATCAGCGGGCGCGGCGCCATGGGTACCGCCCGCCGGGTGATGAACGTGCACAAGTTCGACCATCTGGCCCTCAATGAGGAGCAGGCCGAAGCCGCACTCAATCCGCTCGCGCTCGGCGCTCGTGCACTATTGCAAGCCGGTGGCGGCACCATGCTCGCCGAGCGCACCGCCTCGTCGGGATCGCCCGAGCACGTCATCGACGTGCTCGGTAACTACCTCGATCGCGGTGTGTCCGACTACATCCTGCTGGCGCTGCCGTCAGGCGACCAAACCTTTGAGGAAGCGAAGGACGCCCTCGAGTTGTTCGCATCCGACGTGATGCCGAAGCTCTAAGTTCTCAGCGCAACGCGAACCGGGTGCTGCAGCGCCCCGGCTCGTCGGCGACCACATCGCCCGACTCGATGAGCTGCAAGATGTGCGCGTACATGCTCGCGGCGGCGGGCCGCCACAACGCCTTCGACACCGACGCGTAGATCACCGGTACCAACGTTGCGATGGTCGCCGGTCCGTGGGCGAGCGCGGCCACGATCTGCTCGGTGCGCTCCTGTCGATGGGTGAGGTGGGCCCGCACCAACGCGTCCGGTTCGGCAATGGGCGCGCCGTGCGTTGGCCGGTAAAGAAGATCATCACGATCAAGCAGCAGTCGCAAGCTCGCCAGGTATGCGGCCAAGTTCCCGTCGGGAGGCGCGATGACGGTCGTCGACCACCCCATCACATGGTCACCCGTAAACAGCGTGCGTTCTTCGACCAACTCGAAGCACAGATGATTCGACGTATGACCCGGCGTGTGCACCGCCCGCAACGTCCAGCCGTCTCCTTCCAGGTGATCGCCATGAGCGAGCACGACGGTGGGCACGAAGTGGGTGTCGGCACCCTCGCGAAGTTCGTCGGCAGGTCGCTCGGTTGCAACCCGAGTTCTTCCGTCGGCCTCATCGTCACCGAACACGATGATGTCGGTGGGATCATCCGCAGGCACTAAGCCGTGAGGCCCGAAACCATACGTTGGCGCTCCGGTTCGCTCATGCATCATTGAAGCTGCGGGCGAATGATCGATGTGCGTGTGCGTGACGGGCAGGTGCGTGATCCGCTCCCCCGGCTCCAGCGCGGCCACGACAGCGTCAACATGGGCGTCCATAGCCGGGCCGACATCGATGACCGCAACCTCGCCCCGACCAACGATGTAGGTACCGGTGCCGTGGTAAGTGAACTTGCTCGGGTTGCGCGCCACGATTCGCCGGACCAGCGGCGAGACCCAAGCAGCCCGGCCGTAGACCGGTTCGGACTCTCTCACGTACGGAATTGTGGTGGCCATTGGAATCGCATCGTAGAGCAGCCTTCCGTCGCCGCCTCGAACCCGATGGAACCGCCCGGTAAGATCGACAATCGTGTGGCTGCCTTGGAATCTCGCTCTCTGGGCGGCGGGCGCTTTCCTTATTGGCTGGCTGGCAACTCGTCGTCGCCCGGGTGGAGCCGGTCGCCTGGTTGCGCCCCTCTGCCAGGAGGCCGCACCGTTGTTCGCCGGCTATGCCTGCTGGATGCGGCTCGGCGAGCTGCGCCTCTTCGGCCCGCAGGGCGCAGCTGCTCGAGGCCGCTGGATCTGGAACGTAGAGAAGTGGCTTCCGTTCCCTACCGAACTTACGCTGCAACGCTGGACGCTGCATTCGAAGCTGCTCGTTCAGTTCGCCAACTCGTACTACATCGTCTTCCACGTTGCCCCGATGGGAATCTTCATCGTGTGGCTGTACGTCCGCCATCGGGATCACTTCGCACGGTGGCGCAACCAACTCGTTTTCCTGTCGATCGTTGGCGCGGTCATCCAGTTCCTTCCGGTTGCGCCGCCTCGCCTCTTCCCTGATCTCGGGTTTATCGACACCGCCGCCCGATACGGCCCTCGGGTCTATGACTCATCAGGCTTCAACCAACCGGGCCAGTTGGCGGCGATGCCGTCGATGCATGTCGGCTGGGCTGTGTTGATTGCTCTTGCAACGTTCACCGCCGGTCGTAGCAAATGGCGCTGGCTCGGTCCGGCCCACGGTGTGCTCACCATCTTCGCCGTCACCGTCACCGCGTATCACTGGCTACTCGACGGCGTTGTCGCGGTCGTCATCTTGCTCGTCGGCATGGGCCTGGCTGAATTGGTGAAGCGACTACAACGCTCGACGACCGGTCCAGTGGTGGCCGATGAGGTTGATAGTGCCGTCGGCAGCGAGGCGTTCTTCTTCGGCCCGTAGATCTTCGTTCAACCCCCATCGGAAGAGGTATGGGGCGCGGACGTCACTGACCGTTTCGAAGTCGGCTGCCAGTAGCATGTCGAGAACCTCGGCCCAGGTCGATACGTGGTGCTGCATCCAGTGGCGCCAGTCGGGGACGAACGCCTCGAAGGTATCGGGTAGGGGTTGGTGACCGGAATGCTCCTCCGGGTCCTCGAGCTGGCGGTGGGTGAACCACCAGTGCAGTGTCGGCTCATGATCGTTCAACACCCGGTCGAATTCGCGGACCAGCATCATCGTGCCAGGCTGCGTCAAGCGTCGTAACGCGGCCGCGGCTGCCGTCAGATCAGCGAGATGATGCAGTGACACACTGGCGAACACCACGTCGAACGGAGCGGCCTCAAGCTCCTCGAACGCAAGAGAAAGCACCGCTGGTTCGGGCGATGCGTTCGGATCCACACCTGTCACGTCGTAATCGGCCATGAGCCGCCGCACCAACGCGCCGTCGCCGCAGCCGATCTCAAGCACCCGATCGCCGGGCTGGGCATACGACCGAATCCATGCTTCCATCTCGGCAAGATCATTCGGATACATCTCCTGGCTGCGGCTCACGACCGACAAACCTATCCAACCCGACCAATCACCCGCGACGGCGCGGGTCGTAAAGGATTCAAGATCGACACAAGTGATGACGCGCCGCCTGCTGGAAGAGGCGGCCGGTGCCGATAGACAGTCATGCCTACCGCGTCCGCTCACAGCGAAGGCCCACCACTCTTGGTCACGCAGCCGCTTGCCCACGCCAGCGCATTACGAGCGCGGGGCGTGTCGGCGACCGTGAGTCGAGCTGCGTCATTCGGGCTGGCCACCGTGCTTGTGCTGCTGGCCGGCTTTACCTTGAGCTCGGTTCTGGTCTCCAATAATCGGGCAACCGATGTCGCTCAGGCTGTCCGATTGAACAATGCATATCGCGACGCCCGCCTTGAGGTTGCCTCTGCCGAATCCCTCGAGCGAAAGTACCGCCTTGAGCCCTCGCCCGAGGTGCGCGCCAGCTACGACGCAGCCGTCAACAGCCTCAAGTCTTCGCTTGAACAAATCATCGCTTCTGGGGATTCTGTCGGTGCCGAGCCGGCCCATCAGGCCATGGCGGGTTTCGATGTCTACCGGCGAGCCATCAACCGCATGTTCGCTGCGGTCGATGCCGACCAGACTGCACGCGTGTTGCGGATAGACGGTGACGAAGTCGATCCGACCTTTGCGGAGATCGACCAGCTCGTCAACAAAGGCGCCGACGCCCAAGCGACCGCCACCGGCAATGCGATCGCACGGCTCCGTCGCACCGAGTCGGCCTTTGCCATCCTCGCTCCATCCATCTTCGTTCTCGGTTTTGTTCTGCTCGGTCTGTTCACCTGGGCGATCAGAAAGTACCGGCAGCGCATCGATCATCAAGCACTGCACGACGCCCTCACCGGGCTACCCAATCGCAACTTCTTCCACCAGCGAGCCGAGGTCGCCCTCGACGCGGCGCACCGCAATGGCGCAAAGACGGCCGTCCTGCTGCTCGACCTCGATCGCTTCAAGGAAATCAACGACACGCTCGGCCACCACTACGGGGACCTCGTCCTCACGGCACTCAGCCGCCGACTCGAAAGCCAATTCGGTACTACCTATGGTGTCGCCCGTCTCGGTGGTGACGAGTTCGCGGTGCTCCTTTCGGAGGTCTCATCGATTGAGGACGCTACTGATGTTGCGGTGCGTTTGCTCCTGGCCATTCGCAAACCGATCACTATCGGGGAACTGCGCTTTGACATCGACGCCAGCATCGGGATCGCACTGTCACCAGACCACGGGACCACGGTGGATGAGCTGATTCAACGTGCCGATGTCGCCATGTACGTCGCCAAGGCAAACCATGAGGGCTACAGCACGTACAGCTCCGACGGTGACCTCCATTCCCCCGAACGACTCGCCATCCTTGGCGATCTGCGCCGTGCCATCGAAAGCAGCGAACTCGTCCTCTTCTACCAACCGAAGGTTCGTTTGCCCGATGGCCTCGTTATCGGCGTTGAAGCCCTCGTTCGGTGGAATCATCCAACCCGCGGTCTCGTGCCGCCGGACGACTTCATTCCGCTGGCCGAACGCACGTCGCTTATTGAGCCCCTCACCACGTGGGTACTCACCGAAGCGATGGCCCAAACTCGCCGTTGGCTCGATGACGGTCACAGGTTACCCGTGGCCATAAACGTCTCGGCTCGCTCGATCGTCAGCCTCGATTTTGCCGGACACGTGGCCGACCTGTTGCGCCAAACGGGCGCTCCGGCCGACCTCATCGAACTCGAAGTCACCGAATCGGCCATGATGACCGACCCCGAGCGAGCACGGCTCGTGCTTGAAGACCTTCACCGCCTTGGATTGCGCCTCGCTATCGACGACTTCGGAACCGGTTACTCATCACTGGCCTATCTGCGAACACTTCCCATCAATTTGTTGAAGGTTGATCGTGTCTTCATCGCCAACATGCTGACCGTCGCGGCAGACCGCGTCATCGTACGTTCGGTCATCGAACTAGGACACAACCTGGGCCTTTCGGTGATTGCCGAAGGCGTCGAAGGTCGTGACATAGCCGTCGAACTGGCGCGGTACGGATGCGACGAGGCGCAGGGGTTCTTATGGAACAAGGCTCTTCCGGCCGACGAGTTCTTCCGGTGGCATCAGTCCCGAGTCACCGGCTCAGCGCAAACGGCGTCCAGCCGGAGCTGACGCAAGGGGGTCCCTACACCGGTGCTTCCACTCGGGCCAGCGGTTTTTGCTGTGGCGGCTGATGATCCCAGAGGTCGGCGATCAGATCGCTCCGCAGCGATGAAAGTGCCGGGTCATTCCAACGATTGACCTGCTGCAGCGGGTCGTCGGCAAGGTTATAGAGCTCGCCCTCGCTCCCGTCGTGGCTGTAGCCCGGCTGATAGGTGGAGCACACCCACCCGTCACGGGTGATGGTGCGAAGGTGAACGGCCACCCCGAACAGTTCGCTGTCCCACTCGGTCAGCACCCGCTCGAAACCGCGCATCGCCGCGTCCGCGTCATCGGTGGGCAGCGGCCTGCCTTCCATCCATTCCGGGACGGGCAGACCGGCAATGGCGCAGAACGTCGGGGCAAGATCGACCAGACCAACGGGCTTCGTGATGGTGGACACGGTACCGGCCGCCGATGGTGCCGGATGCCAGATCAGCGGCAGCCGCATAAGGCCGTCCACGTGATAGGGGCCCTTGAAGAGCAGGCCGAAGTCGCCCTGCAACTCGCCGTGGTCGGTGGTGAAAATCACATCGACGTCCTCTGTCCACCCGCGGGCATGAATGGCCGCAAGCACTCGCCCGAGCGCCTCATCAATCAACTCAACCTCCACCGCGTTTCGGGCGTTCACTTCCCGCACCTGGTCAGCCGTCATGGTGGCCGGAATCCAGTCGAGTGGCGCTTCGTAGTTCGATACGAGCGTGCCGTCGTACCAGGCCCTCCAATGACGCGGCTTTGTGTCGAGCACTGCTTCACGCTCGGCCTGATTCGTGATGTAGCCCGGGGGGAGCGGCACGTCGCGCCAGTTGACGCGGCCGAGTTCGGACACGGGAGGATCCCACGGGTGATGCGGGTCGGGGAAACTCATCCAGCAGAACCAATCGTCCTCGGCGGCAAGCGAATCGAGCCAGGAGATAGTGCGGTCGGCAACCCAGTCGGTGTGATACCAGTCCTTCGGAATGGCGTTGTCCTGCACCTGGGGTGCACCGGTTTCGCCGCCGCCCATCGCGTTGACTTCGAGCGCGCCGTCCAGCACCGGGTAGAACATCCCGACCGCTTCGGGATGATTGGCGAGAAGCCAGCGGGCATAGTGCAGCGGCCCCCGGGCGCCGTGGGTGGCCGACTCGAAATGCTCGAATCCGCGGTGCAAACCCACCAATCCGTCGCGGGCGAGACGGTTCTCGGCAAACCGGGCGAAAGGGTCGAGGAACGGTTCGAAGTGGGGCTTACCGATGAGCGCAGTGCGATAGCCGGCGTCGTGTAGCACCGACGCCACCGAGGGCGCATCGGCGGCAAGGGCGACGCCGTTCATCCACACGCCGTGCGTGCTCGGGTGCTGGCCGGTGAGCATGGTGGATCGAGACGGCATACACACCACCGACTGAGGCACCGCCCGCTCGTACCGACGCCCAGCCGCAGCCAACGCATCAACCACCGGCGTGCGGGACAGAGCACCGCCGTTGCAGCCAAGCGTGTCATAACGCTGCTGATCGGTCGTGACAAACAAGATCTTGCGTCCCATCAACTTGCTCTTTCCATCTGCTGTTTCAATTCGTCGAGTGCGCTTGCGGTGCCAGCCGCGATGGTGAGTGCCATGGTGCGCGGGTCGGCCTCGGTGGAGTAGACGACCATGCACGTCCGCCCTCCCGTTTCGATCACATCTAGGGTGCCGCGATGGTGTTTGAAAATCGGCGCCGTGATGCGGTACTGGAAGCGTCGTTGGATCGCATCGTCGAGCAGGATTTCCTCCGGGAGCGACAAGCCCGATCCCAGCACGATCACGCGTCTTGCGCCCTCCACCGTGCAGGACGTGATACCGGGGAACCACTCGTGCACTCGAGCCGGATCTCCGACCAGCTGCCACACATCTGCCGCTGACCGGCGGATCGAAATCGAGTGGCGCATCGATCCGTAGGTCATAATCCCGCAGTCTTCCAGGTGAAACCAGATCACGCGAGACCGATGGGCGGCGCATTTAGGACGAAACGATTTTCCGATCGGGTATTCTCAAAATTCGCCGGTAGGGTCTTCGACGTCGATCATGCCCGCTCACCCCCACGGGTCGACGCATCGGAGCAGTCGTGTCCTTGAATGTTGCCGGTACTCCTGTCAACGATGTCCTCGCTTCGCTGCAACTGGTTGCGCACGAACCGAGACTTACGGCCGTGCTTCAGCACGCCCACAATCTGCAAGTTGCAGCCTCGGTTTCCTCGCAACCGCAAGACGATGCTCGGCTGCTGGTGCAGGTGTTACGGGGCGGAGACAACCTCTCCTCGATCGCCGCGATCCATGCGCTGAGCTCAGTGGCCGACCCGCTCGCCGATCAGACGCTGCTCGATCTTGTCGTCGAAAACGAAGAGCCGTTCGCCGGTCATGCCGCATGGGCCCTGGCAGCCCGCCGGGCGTTGCCAGCGGCAGTACTTCCGCTGGTCAGGCTGATGCTGGGCGGCGGCTTTTCCGCCATGCTCGCCGAACGCACCCTCGTTGAGTGGTCGCGGACAGATCCGACCAGCGCCGTTACCCATACCGACGATCAGCGCGAGGCACTCAGCCCCATTGCTCGGTCGCTGCTCGACGCGTTGCCAAGCGCTCTCTCACTCGGCACAACCGCTGCACCTCCACCGACCGCTGACCAGTGGCGTCGGCCGCGAGCCTCGGGACGCGGCATCGTCGTCATTCAACCATATTTGCATGCTCGTCTCGACCGCTCCGGCTCATCCCTCGGGTCCGGGGACGCCGGCGGTATTGCCTCGCTGCTTCGGTCACTCGGCTCATCGCTCGCCGAAGTCGATGGCATCGATGAGGTCATCACCGTGACCCGGCGCCAGGGCGAGGAAGCCCACGTTGAAGAACTGGCTCCGGGACATCGACTCGAACGAATCGATTTCGGTCCCGACGGCATGCTGCCGTGGAGGGAGGCATGGGTATACCGCACCGAAATTGAGCGCTGCTTCATGGAGCTCGGTCGATCATTGGACGGGCGCCAAGTGGTGTGGCATCTCCGCATGGCCGATGTCGGCACGCTGGCCGCGGCTGCAGCAGCGCGACTGCTCGGCCAACCCATGGTTTTTACCGCAGCACCCGATCCGCACATCGTGATCGACACGCTGCAGGACAGCGGGCGGCTCGACCGCAGCCGCTTCGCCATCGAAGACGCCGCTGCGCAGTTCTGGTTCCGAGCCCGCATGGTCGAGCGTCTCGTCGCGCAAGCCGATCACCTTGCTCTGCTGCCCCGACCGACCATCGAACACGAGTTGATCGAACTGCTCGGCGTCGACCCCGTTGATCTCGATGACCGCTCCACGACGATTGCCGAGGGTGTCGATGTCGCCGAGGTCGAGCGGGCGCGACAACGACTCTCGACCAACGGTCCAGCGTCGGCAGTCGAGCGAGTTCTCCAGTCGCTGCCTGAGGATCGCCGCCATCTGCCGTGGGTGCTCTCCGTTGGTCGACTCAACCCGACCAAGGGTCCGCAACGCATCGTTGACGCCATCGTCAGCTCCGACGGTCTCGCGGACAAGATCAACATCGTGCTGGTCGGTGGTGACATCGTGCACCCGTCGCCCGATGAGCAGTCGACCATCGAAATGATCCGCCGTGGTACGGTCGGCGCCAATGCTGGTCTCGTGAGCCTGGCTGGCCACCTTCCACCGCACGCCGTGTGTGATCTCATGGCTTTCGCCGGCGCGAACAACGGCATCTACGTCGCCGCCAGTGACAAGGAAGAATTCGGGTTGGCGATCGTCGAGGCGCTGGCCAGCGGACTGGTCGTAGTCGCACCCGAGCGGGGTGGGCCGCAGACCTACGTGGTCGAGGGCGACAATGGCGTGCTCTGCAATACCCTCGTCATTAGCGACCTGCGTCACGCCATCGTGCAGGCGCTCGGCCTTGTGGACAAACCCGGCCGTCGCGATCGAGCCGTGGCCATGGTGCAACGCGACCTCAGCGTCGAACGCATGGCCCAGCAGCTCGGTCAGGTCTACCGGGAACTCCTCCCGACGGAGGTGACCGTATGAAGTTGCTCGTCGTCAGCCCCGACTACGCATCACACGCCCTACCAATGATCGAGGTCGCCAGGGCCTGGGCCGCAACGCACGGCGAGGCCCTGGTAGCCACCGGACAGGCAACTCGTCCACTGGTCGAAGCGGCCGGTCTCACCTGGGTCGAACTTCGCCTTGGCAAGGGAAGCAACAACGGGGTGATCGAAGCCGACAAGCAACCCGTCGGTGAGGACGATCATCTCCGCGCCTTCTTTGACGCCACCCGCGCCGGGCCCGTGGCAACGCTGCGCTATCAGGCTGATGCCCGCCGACACGACCTGCTGCACGAGCCCGATCGCGTTCTCGACCGGCTCACGGACATCATGCTCGAGGTACAGCCCGATCGGGTTGTGGTGGATCACGTCGCGTTCGGTGCCCGAGTAGCCCTCCATGCGCTCGGCGTTCAGCCGGCCACCATGGTGCTCGGCCACCCGAGTGCATTGTCGGCTCCCGGCGAGGTCTATGGGCTACCGCCAATGTGGCCGACCTCGCTCCAGCCTGACTCCGCCGAACTCGATGACCTTGCGGCCCGCTGTTACGCATCGGTACGAGAACTGGCCGCCACCGCAAACGACGTCCTGACCCGTCGGGCCGCCGACCGGTTGCCGCTGGGCGATCTGACATCTGGGGGCGGTCAGCCGACGATCTACGTCTACCCCGAAGCGTTGCATGACCCAGGTCGTCCCCTTCCCGATCACCACGTGTTCATCGGGTCGCTGGCGCGCACGGAACAGTTGGGCGGGGTTGCATTACCCACCGGCGCGGGTCCGCGTGTCACCGTCGCGCTTGGCTCGTTCCTCAGCGCCCGCAGCGACGTTCTGGCCACCGCTGCTCGTGCCGCGCAGCTCGGTGGCTGGCGCCTGGCCCTCGCCCATGGCAGCAGCTCGCTCACCGACATCGGCCCGCTGCCGAGTGGTGCGATGGTCTCGCGACATCTTCCCCAGGTCGCACTGCTCGAACACACCGATGTCTTTATTCATCACGGTGGCAACGGCAGCGTGACCGAAGCCGCAACCGCTGGTGTTCCAACCATCGTGCTGCCGTTCTCCACCGATCAGTTCGCCGGCGCGGCTGCGATCGAGCGAACCTCACTCGGCATCGCGCTCGCGCCCAATACGTTGACCCCCGAGCAACTGGTGGACGCGGTGACCGAGGTCCTGACCAATGGCGCAACCGAGCGGGCCAAGGAGCTGGCACGCTCCATTGCATCAGCCGGAGGTGCGGCCGCGGCCGCGGCGGCCATCGCCGCCTGAGGTCCGAACTCGCAAGAAATTCCAAAACGACCAATCCGATATGTGGGCAGCGACGAACACCGTCCGCTTGTTACTACGAAACCCGGAAGGTCACATTATGAAGCGTTTCATCGCAGTGAGCTTTGCTGCTGTTGCCGCATTGTTCGCAGTCCCCGCCGCTGCTGGAGCCCAAACTGCTCCTGCTGCCACCATCATGTTGCTCCACGGCATCCCCGGTACCCCGGTGGACGTCCTGGTTGACGGCAAGGTCGTCATCCCGAACTTCGAACCCGGCAAGATGCAGGATCTTTCGTCCTTCGCCGGCAAAACGTTGAAGAACCTCGAAGTGCGCCTTGCCGGCAAGTCCGACGTCGCCATCGGACCGGTCGCGGCGTTCGATGTGCCCGCCTCCGGCAACTACACCGTTGTTGCGCACCTCGACGCGGCTGGCAAGCCAACGCTTACGCCGTTCAAGAATGACACCGCTGCACTCGAAGCCGGCAAGGGTCGCCTCACCGTGCGCCATACTGCGGCAGCTCCCGCTGTTGACATCGTGCTCGGCGCGGCTCGCCCGTTCACGAACCTGGCCAACGGCAAGGAAGGCTCCGCAGTTCTCGCCGCCGGTTCCATAGCAGGCGCAAAGGTCGCCCCCACCGGCAAGGATCCGATTGCCGACGTCCCCACGGTTGACCTCAAGGCTGGCACGAACCTCATCGTCTACGCCGTTGGTTCGCTTGAGGCCAAGACCTTCACGTTCTACACCCAGACCATCACCGGTCTTGGTGGCAGCCCGACCAAGGTCAATACCGGTAACAGCGCCCTGCCCACGTCGTCTTCCTCGGATGCCGTGCTTGCCGGTGTTGCTGCCCTCGCCATGTTCGGTCTGGCCGGTGGGCTTGTTGCTCGCCGCCGGGTACGTGGCTGATCAACGCCGCGCGTCTCGTGCGCTGAAGGGCGGCCCACTCGGGTCGCCCTTCAGCCGCTGGATGCTGGCGGCCACCTTCCTCCTGGTCGGCAGTGTCCTCGCCGTCTTCGCAGTGCGAACCGGCACCACCAAGTCAGTGTCTGTCCGCTCCGTTCCGCCGGCAACCATTTCCAGCCCGCCCGCCACGATCGCCCCCCTCGCAACGACAACTCCGTCTCCAGCGGTGGCCTCGTCCTCGGCAGCGCCACCTACAACGGTTGCAACAGCAACGACCACGACGGTCGCTGAGAGCTCTCCCCTCGCCCAAGATCTGGGACCACAATTCTCCGTGACGGTGGAAGAACCCAAAGCCAAGGTCGAACCGGTCGGTCTCACTATCGCCAAGATCGGCTTGAAGGTCAAAGGCGTTCGCTCGGTCGGCCTGGAACCAGACGGTCAGCTTGAGATTCCGAACGAGAAGGAAATCGGTTGGTACCGCTACGGCCAGGCGCCCGGCGAGATCGGATCCACCGTGCTGGCCGCCCACGTCTCGTGGAACGGTTCCCTCGGACCCTTCGCCGACCTGGCCACCGTCGAACCTGGCGACCGCATCAACGTGCAACTGTCCGACGGCGGGAGCCGCACCTACGAAGCCGTCGAGCGAAATCAGTACAACAAGGGCGAGCTTCCCGCCGACCGCATCTGGAGCCGCACCGGCAACGAAACGCTCGTACTCATCACCTGCGGCGGCGAGTTCAACCCAGCTATCAAGCGCTACTACGACAACATCGTGATCTACGCCGTTCCCGTTGCGGCTTAGTTCGACATGCCCTCGCACGCGGGCCGTCTCATCCCCTCGCTGCAATGGTCGGTCAGCCCGTGCTTGGACTGCTCAGCCCCCGAATGCGCTACTCCGCTCGACCTCGATGCCGCCCGCACTCATGACCCGTGCAAGACCGGACAGGGCTAGTCATTCCACGCCCGTCCACTACCCACGACAGCGACGCTGACGACGGGGATAAGGAGAAGCCCAACCACGTTGTCGAGCAGGCTATCCATGTCGTGAGCGAGCGGTGTCACGCCACCAGTATGAACCGTCTAGACCGGTCGCTGTCGAACGACGGACGGGGCATTGCGGGTGAAGAGTGCTCCGGCGAGGCCTGCGACAATCACAAGGCCGGCGAGCATCGCTGCGAGCAGGCCGTATGGTGGACGCGACGGCGTTTCGTTGTTGGCTACAGAAGCGATGACCACACCAACAGGAGCGGCAGCAATGCTCGCGATGGCGGCAACGGCACCCGTGGTGGCGGCGGCCTGGCTGCGGCGCATGCGGGGGCTGGCTCCGATAGACGCGAGCACCGCGCTCACCTTGGAAGACTCCGAGATGGTCAACGCTGCAATCAGCGCAATCAATCCGAGGGAGAAGAGCACGGCACACAGGGTGAGAACGTTTCGAACGGTGGCTTCCGTATCGTGATAGCCGGTCTCGAAAGAAAGTGTCGTGAGTCGGAACGGCTGCGCTGCCACAAGCGCGGCTTGACGTTGCTGAGCCGTGAGTGGCGATGAAGCCCGGGCGAGGAAAGCAAACGGCGTAGCAGTCTCGACCATGAGCCCATGGGCGACAGCCGTCTCCGGAGAGATCAGCACTGTGGGCATCGCTCTGTAGCGCGGTCGTGCCGTTCCGACATGCTCGAGTGAAACGTTGACCAACGCATCCACCACGGTGCGACCGTCACCATGTCGTTTGGTGACCCGGTCAAGGACGAGAACGGAACTCACTTCGCCAGCTCCTGATCACGATGACGCAGTCGGGCTTCGCACAGATCAAGCCAACGCAGTTCGGCTTCGGCTTTCAACACGAACACGTCGAGCAAGAGCGTCCAGGCCATGTCGGTGACCGGGTCGGCCACCGCCTTTTGACGGGTGTACCCCTGCAGCTGTTCAAGCGTGGCCCGGCGCTGTGACTGGATGACGTTGGTCACGTCGATACCGTCGGCGGCGATGGCCAGCAGCACCTTGAGCGCCAATTCATCCCGAGCCGGTGCTTCCCCTCCGGTTGGCGAGGTGTACCAATCCGACAGCTGCGTCCGGCCAGAATCGGTGATTCGGTACACGCGGCGATCGTCACTGGCGCCGGCAACCTCGGCGACCAGTCCGTCACGCTCAAGCCGGCTGAGCGTGGCGTAGACCTGGCCAACATTGACCGTCCACACACCGCCGGTCCGCTCCTGAAAAGCCGCTTTGATGTCGTAGCCGTGGCGATCCTCACCATCGAGCAGCGCCAGCACTCCGTGTTTGAACAACATCGCCAGATCCCTCTTTCCCGGGCCTAATACACTGTATGCATACAGTGTTACATACCTATCAAGAGGGGCGTGGAAAAACGACACCTGCGGGCCGAGTCGGCCCGCAGGTGTCGATCGATAATGGGATCCCTGACCTACTTGCCCTGGCGGGCGGAGAGTTCTTCGGTGACGAGGCGGACGATCAGATCGTTCAGGGACAACTCCTGATAGTCGGACTTCTGCACGTCGGTGTTGGCCCCGACCGCAGCACCTGTTGCGCCGTAGCTGAGGAACACAAAGCGGGCTCCGGTGAACTCGGCCAGCTGCCGGAAGACGAACTCGGCTGCGTCATCCGTATTGGACGAAGCGACCGGGAAGATCTTGATGCCTCGGGCCGCTGCCTTACGCATGCTTGTCGTGTACGGCTGCTGTACCTGACGGTCGATGTGCGGGCCAGCGTCGGCGACCAGGAAGATCAATTGGATCGAATCGCTTCGCCACGTCGGTTCCGAGAGCGCCGAAGCCAAGGCTTCATCTACCGCCTCAGGCGTGTCTCCCCCACCATCGGCCTTCACATCGTTCAGGCTCTGCGAGAACGCGTTTATGTTGGAAGTGAAGTCGGTGGTTTGCGTGAGATAGACGTCGCCGATGTCGCGGTACTTGGTCATGCCGAGGCGAAGATCGGGGCTGGAGGGAAGCGAGGTTAAGCGATCGGCCACGGTACGGATCGTGCCCTTGAGTTGATCGATCTCGTCACCCATCGAGCCCGTGGTATCCAGCAGGAACAGCACGTCCACCTTGGTGCGCTGCTGCGACTGCTCATTTCTCGCTATGAGCATCCGTTGGGTTTGCCCGGGTTGCAGAACGAGGCTGGTATTGTCGAAGACTGCGCTGTACGACTCGTGCTGATTGACCTGATATGCGTTTGGATGGAAGCGGATTGTGCCGTCGGAAGTCGTTGTAAGTGAAACGACTTCACTCTGTCCCTGCCGGATCGACACCTTGCGCCCGGCGAACGGCACGCCATCCTGGCCTACCACCTTGACGACAGTGCGATCGCTTCGATCGAGCTCGCGGAACGGGATGCCGAGGTTACGTTCCTTCTCTCGATAGGTGAGGTAGTCACCGAAGTGTTCGTTGTCGTCAACGTTGCCGGCCCGCAACGGGTTCTGCTGTGGTTGCGGGTTGCTTACCCGTGCTGCGACAGTTGTGGCGGCTGAGCCCGAAGCGTCGGCGCTGGCACCCGCCGATGCAGCCGCAGCCGTCGTGGCCACACCTGCTGAGGCAGGCGCGGCGGTGGTCGCCGCTGCGGCTGCTGTTGCCGAACCTGCTGAGGCAGGCGCGGCGGTGGTGGCAGCAGCTGCCGCAATCGTGGCCGCCGGCGCAGCAGTGTTCGCGGCGGCAGCTGCCGCAGTGGTAGCGGGGCGAAGGGCAGAGGCATTTCCGGTCGTCAGCGGCGAACTGGTCGCGTTTTTCTTGTCTGCGCCACATCCGGTCAGGACGAGCGCCACAGCAATGGCGATCCCCCCGGCGCTGCGTCGATGGGCTCTGCGGTTCGTCATGGTCACGGCTGCTCCTTGCTGGTTGGTGTGCAGCTATGACGTCAACGCTCAACCGTCCAGTTCCCGAGATGTCGCCGAAATTTCACGAAAAACGCGCAATCCAGATTTGGCTTGGAGCGGGCCCCCGGGCAACGTGCCGAGGGGCGTTGGGCTGTCATGATGGTCGCCAACATGTTGGCGCGTCGTGGACGCGAGTTTCGGGGGCTGAGTCATGACGGATCACTATCAAGCCGCACGGGCGGAACTGCTTGCGACCGGATCACCGTTCGCCGTCACGGAGGCGATGGTTGGCGGCGTCTCGATGAAAACGTTCGCGTCGGCCCCCGCCAACATGCGCGTGGTGTGGGAAAATAGCGCAGCGGCGTTCGGTGATCGGATCTATGTCGTTTACGAAGACGAGCACTACACCTATGCCGAGATCGCGGGCGATGTCCGCGCTCTGGCTCATTTTCTGCATGACCAAGGAGTGGGCTCGGGTGATCGAGTCGCCATCGCCATGCGCAACTATCCCGAGTGGGTCACGGCCTACTGGGCGATCGTTTCGGTGGGCGCGGCGGCCGTCGGGATGAACGCGTGGTGGACCTCGACGGAGATGGAGTACGGCCTCACCGACTCCACCCCCAAGATGCTCATCGCCGATCACGAGCGCGTCGAACGGGTGCTGCCTATCCTCGACGCCATCCGAGCCAAGCACCCGTTGCAACTGCTGGCCGTTCGGTCGCCGGGAGACCTGCCGAGCCAGGCCGATCGGTGGGAAGACATCGTGCGGCGGGATACCGCACCGGTCGAGCTTCCGGCCGCTGCGATCGACACCGACGACGATGCGTGCATCTTCTACACCTCGGGCACAACCGGATTTCCGAAGGGCGCCCAACTCACGCATCGCGGATCCGTGGCCAACATCTTCAACATCGGATTCATGCAGCTGGCGGCTGCCATGGCCGACGCGAAAGCCATGGCCGCCGGAGATCTTCCCGCTCCCCCGACGCCACCGGAACCTCCGCCCGCCCGCACCATCCTGCTGGCAACCACGCCACTGTTCCACGTTACGGCTCACAACTGTGGCGTTCAGCCGACAACCATGGCCGGTGGGTGCGTGGTGCTCATGCGTAAGTGGGATGCCGGCCGCGCCCTCGAACTGATCGAGCGGGAACGGATCACCAACATGTCAGGTGTGCCGATCATGAGCCGCGAGCTTTTGATGCACCCCGACTTCGCCACACGCGATACCTCGTCGTTGCGCACCCTCACCGGCGGTGGCGCCCCGGTTCCGCCCGACATGGTCGGTAAGATTGACAAGGCCCTGAAGAACGGAGCTCCCACCACTGGGTACGGGCTCACCGAAACGTGCGGGATCATCACCGTTAATATGGCGAGCAGCTATTTCATCAAACCCAGCTCGTGCGGCCCCATCGTGCCGACACTCGACGCCAAGCTGATCGACGCAGACGGTAAGGATCTGCCTGCCGGGGACGATGTCGTTGGTGAGCTATGCGTGAAAGGCGCGGTCGTCGTAAAGGGTTATTTGAACAAGCCAGAGGCAACGGCCGATGCCATCCGCGACGGGTGGTTCGCTACCGGTGACATCGCACGCATCGACAACGAGGGCTTCGTGTTCATTGTCGACCGAGCCAAGGATATGGTGCTGCGTGGAGGCGAAAATGTGTACTGCTCCGAGGTGGAAGCAGCCATCTACCGGCACGATGCGGTCGCCGAGGCGGCCGTGTTCGGAATTCCCGACGAGCGCCTCGGTGAGGACGTTGCCGCTGCGGTGGTGCTCCGCCCAGGTGCCGCCTTGACGACGAACGAGTTGCAGATCTTCCTGGCCGAGACGATTGCAAGACACAAGATTCCGAGCACGGTGATCTTCCTCGACGAATCGCTCCCCCGGAACGCCAGCGGCAAGTTCCTGAAGCGCGATCTGCGGGCTCAGTTCCTTGCCAGTCGGTGACCTCAGGACAAAGTCCTCTTGACCGACGCCGGCGCGCTCGCCAGCATCAGAGCAAAGGAGTTGCCATGTCCAGCACCATGACCCGCACCGCAGTAGCGAAACTGATCGATCACACGTTGCTCCGGCCTGATGCGACACCCGAAGAGGTAGCGCAACTGTGCAGCGAGGCCGGTGAATTCGGCGCGATCGCAGTGTGCGTTTCGCCGAACATGCTGCCGTTGACCGGCACCGTTCCGAACGGCGTGCTGGTAGCGACCGTCATTGGTTTCCCGTCGGGTGCTCATCGGGCCGAGGTGAAAGCCGATGAAGGTGCCCGAGCAGCCGCTGCGGGGGCGGACGAAGTCGATATGGTCATCAACCTGGGCTGGGCGAAGTCGGGCGCGTGGCGTGCGGTGGAAGCAGAGATCGCGTTGGTTCGTGCTGCCGCGCCGCGCTCGACCCTGAAGGTCATTATCGAATCGGGTGTTCTGACCGATGACGAGATCGTTGCCGCGTGTGGCGCCGCCGAAGGCGCCGGCGCCGACTTCGTGAAGACCTCAACCGGCTTTCATCCTTCGGGTGGAGCCACCGAGCACGCCGTTCGGCTGATGAAACGAACCGTCGGTGACCGGCTCGGCATAAAAGCCTCGGGCGGCATTCGTACCGCCGAGCACGCCCGGCTGTTCATCGAAGCCGGTGCCACCCGCCTCGGCACCTCGGCCACTGCCACAATCCTTGACGGCTTTCCGTCGGGATGATCACGTCACCCAAAATTGTTTGAGGGCGGGCACCGCCGTGCCCGCCCTCAATTTCCGGATCAGTCTGGAGCGACTATTTGCCCCACTGCTTCTTGTAGTTGTCACGGTACGGCGACTTCGGATCGAAGACGTCGCCTGCGCCGATGTTGGCCTTGGTGACCAGCCCGGGAGGGGCAACGTAGCCGGAGTCCGGCTTGCCGGATAGCGCACGGTTCAGTTCATCGACGAGCTGCCAACCCTGCAGGTACAGCGGCTCGGCCACCGTAGCGGCTTGGTACTGGCCGTCACGGATGCGCTTGAACTCGGCCTTGTCGCCGTCACCGGCCGCGACCTGCTTCGGGAATCCGTCACCCTTCTTGCCGGCATCCTTCAGGGCGGGTGCGCCACCGCCGGCATAGTTGCCGTTCACCCCGATCATGTACTGCAGCTTGTCGCCGTACTTTGTGAGGTAAGAGGCCACGAGGGCGGGCATCTTGGCTTCGGCTTCGCCAATGGGTGAATTCTCGTACGGGTCAACCAGCACCGAACAGGTCTTGCACTGTTTGATGATGTCGCTGATGGTGGTTGCCTTCTTCACCGCAATCTCGTACTGCGTGTCGGTGAGCACGACCACGCCAGCCTTGCCATCAGAGTCGGCGATCGCGTAGTAGGCCGCTATCTTCGACACTTCGAGCGGGTCGGTGGTGACGTTGGTGAACAGACCAGCCTCGGGGATCGGGCCGGGCTTGCCTGCGGCGTGCCAACCAACCACCGGGATCTTCTGGGCCGTGGCAGTCTTGAGCGCATCCTTCTGCTCGACGGCGTCGAAGCCGCCGAGGATGATGCCAGCGGGCTTCTCGGCGATGGCAGCGTTCAGCGCTTCGGTGCGACCTTGCGCAGTGGCCTTGCCGTCGTACACCTTGACCTCCCAACCAATGACCTTGGCGGCTTCCTTCACACCGTCGCCGACACCGGTGATGCCACCGTTGGTGGCGTCGGCCTCGATGAACGCAATGGTGCCGGGACCGGCGGCCTTCACACCGTCCTTGGGTCCGTCGAAGCCACCAGCTCCACTGAGCTGCGCAGTGACGAACGCCTTGGCCTTGGCCACGATGTCGTCGCCTCCGGCCGCCGGCGCTGCAGTGGTAGCTGCGGGCTTTGCGGTGGTGGCAGCGGTCGTGGCGGCTGCTGGTGCGGTTGTGGTCTTGGTGCTACTGGAACAACTGGCCAGGAGGCCGGAGCCGGTGGTGGCCAACAGCGCCAGGGCAATCCTGCCCCGGCGACGCTGTGCATCTGAATACGTCATTTGGTTTCCCCTCTGATTGTGCTGGATTGGTCCTGCTGATTCGTCGGTGGATCATCGGCGACGGTGGCAACGGAGGCGACGCGTTCTCGTACGGAGAGGCGACGTCGGCCGGCCCACGAAGCGATGACGATGGCTGCCATCAGCGTGAGCCCGTTGAAGAGCTGATCAAGGTAACTGCGATTCGGGAAGACCTGGGTGAGGCCAGAAATGCCTGCTGCGGCGATCACGATGCCAACCACCGTTCCCCACGCATTGACACGACCGGGGCGAATGGTGGTTGACCCGAGGAACGCGGCCGCAAGCGCCGGGAGCAAAAGATCAGGCCCGACGTTGGCCTGGGCCGCACTGGTGCGGGCGGCGTAGATTACCCCGGCAAATGCGGCGATCATGCCGGAAATGACAAACGCTCCCGACACGTACTTCCGCCGAGAAATGCCGGACAGCTCAGCCGCACGTGGGTTGGCGCCGGCTACGTACAGGTAGCGACCCATAGGTGTGTAGTCGAGCACGACATACATCACAGCTGCGATCAAAATGGCCACGAGGAACGGTCCGGGAATCTTGAGGAACTCCCAGGTGCCGAGCTTTTTGAAAATGGCGGGTATCGCGCCTTTGGTATCGGTCACCTGCCGGTTGCCGGAGTGCCACTGCGTGATGGCGAACAGCACCTGGCCGGTCGCCAGCGTGGCGATGAATGCGTCCACCTGGGCCAACTCAACCAACAGCGCGTTGAACAACCCAACCAGTCCCCCGGCCACGATGACGATGAGCACTGTCGCCCACCACGGCACGCCGTAACGAATCTGCAGCGTGAAGGCCAGCATGTGCCAGAGGCCCACCGCATAGCCGACCGAGAGGTCGATCTTGCCCGCGATCATTGGGAACGACACGGCCAGGGCGAGCAGCATGGGCACGCTCTTGCCGAACGCAATAACGCGGAAGTTCAGATAGGTCGGGAACGTGTCGGGACGAAGCAGCGAGAACAGCGCGAGCAGACCAATCAGCAACACGACCAGGCCGTAGACCGGAAGCTGACGCTTGCCGATGTGGATGACGCGGTTCAGGCCGGTGCCCTCGAAATCGTCTGGCCCGGGTTCTAACGCGGTGGACTTCACCGAACTCTTCATGATGCCGCCATTTGCTGCAGGCCAGACCCGGACGCAGCGGCAATCAACGTGCCTACCAGTAGCTGCGAGCGGTCAAGCTCGGCCACGATTCTGCCGCCGCGAAACACCAACGCCCGATGACACACCTTGGTGATCTCCTCATAGTCGGTGGATACCACCAGCGCCGCTGTACCCGTCGCCAGTGTCTCTCGCAAGAGCCGATAGATGTCGGCCTTGGCCCCGACATCGACACCCATGGTCGGCTCCTCCAACACCAGCACCGGACGCTTCACGCGAAGCCAGCGAGCCAGGATGACCTTTTGCTGGTTGCCGCCAGAGAGCGTGTCGGCCGGACGTTCGGTATCGAGCGGGCGCACATCGTGCTTGGCAATGACGTCGAGCGCGGCGACCCGCTCATTCTTTCGCGAACGCAGCGATCGGTTCCCGCGGCCCCACACCCGAGGGTTCACGAATATGTTCTCGCGTACCGGCAAGCCGGTGGCCAATCCTTCGGCCTCGCGGTTGCTGGTCACAAAGGTCATGCCAGCATCAATGGCTTCGCGTGTGTTTTTCACCACCAATGGTTTGCCTTGCAGGAACACGGTTCCGGCTGTCACTTTTTCCACGCCGCAAATGGCTCGACCGATCACTTCCTGACCGGCGCCGCGCAGGCCGACGAGGCCCACCACTTCGCCCGGTGCGACCGAGAACGACACGGGTCCGACGTCCCCAACGGAGACGTCACGCAGCTCGAGCTGTGGTCCGGTTGCTCCCGCGGTGGGAGGGGCGATTTCGATGGGTGCAGGGTCGTGACCAACGATGAGGCGTACCAGCTCGGGCTCATCTATCTCGGCTACGTTGCGGTACCCAACGAGTGCGCCGTTGCGCATGACCGCCACGGTGTCGGCGATCTGGAACACCTCATCAAGCCGGTGGGACACGTAGATCATGCCAACCTGCTTGGCCCGCAATTCGCGCAGCACCGCGAACAGCTTCTCAACCTCAGCCTGCGGAAGCGACGCGGTGGGTTCATCGAGCACCAGCAGTTTGGCATCGGTTGTGAGTGCCCGGGCGATGGCCAGTAACGACTTCTCGCTCCGGGTCAGGTCGAACACACGGCGGCGCGGATCGATGCCACCGCCGACCCGGTCGAGCGCAGCGGCCGCGAGGTCGTTGGTGGATTTCCAGTCGATCAGGCCGCGCTTGCGTGCGAAGCCGTATCCAACGGCCATGTTCTCGGCGACCGTCATCCACTCGATCAAACCAAGGTCTTGGTGGATGAATGCCAGCCCGGTGCGGCCATCGGCACCGTGCACGTCTTGGCCTTCGCAGGCAATGCTGCCACCGTCGATCGGGTACACCCCGGCCAGGATTTTGATAAGTGTCGACTTGCCGGCACCGTTCTCGCCAAGCAGGGCGCAGATCTCACCGGCGTGCACATCGAACGTGACGTCATCTACCGCCAGGGTGGCGCCGAACTGCTTTGACACGTGATCAAAATGCAGGAGCGGCGCCGTCATGCCAGCACCCCGTTCATGTCGACCAACTCGGGAATCGGATGCAGCGCCAACTTGCCGTGCACGCGGGCGAGGATATTGTCGGCGGCCTTGGCCACCATACCTGCCCGCGTGGTCTCGGTGGCCGAGCCAACGTGAGGCAACAGGTACGCATTCGGCAGGGAAAACAGCGGATGCGACAGATCGGCGAACGGCTCGGTTTCAAAGACATCGAGTCCGGCAGAGTGGATGTGGCCCGCCCTCAACGCTGCTACCAACGCGTCGGTATCGACCACGGCGCCGCGAGCAGTGTTCACCAACGTGGCCGTCGGCTTCATCAACGCGAGTTCGCGTGCGCCTATGAGGTGCCGCGTTTCTGGGCTGAGTGGAACGTGCAGGCTCACGATGTCCGCTGTCGCCAGCAGTTCATCGAACGGCTTCCACGAGGACCCGACCTCATCGGACCGACTGCGGTTGTTATGAATGACCGTCATGTCGAAGCCGTGGGCTCGTCGGGCGACCTCGCGGCCGATCTCGCCCATGCCCACGATGCCAAGCGTGCACCCGCTCACGTCAAGCCCTAGCATTTCCTGCATGCCGAGCGGACCCCACGTGCCTCTTCGCAGCATGGTGATGGCCGCATTCGTGAGCCGCCGGGCACCAATCATGAGGGCGATGGTGATGTCCGCGGCCGAGTGCTGCAGCACACCGGGCGTGTTGGTGACCATGACGCTGCGACGGCGACAGTCGGCAACGTTCACCTTGTCGTAGCCAACGCTGACCAGCGCGACAGTGTGCAGGTTGGGACAGGCCGCCAGGAGCGCTTCGTCGATGGTAAAGGCGCTGGTGCACAGCAGGGCCTCGGCGTCACCGACAAACGAGGCCAACTCGCTCGGCGTTGGCGCAATCGGCTGTAACCAGACCGATGTTGGCACTTCGGACGCAAGCTGCGCGACCGCATCACCGGGCAGGTTGGCCGGTGCTACCGCGACGCGTTGCGTTGCCATCCCCCCGGAAGTCACATGCAGCCCCTCTGTCGTGACGGTCGTCACGACAATTCGGCAGCGTATTACTCCACAGGGGGCAGTGTCCAGCCATTGGTACGTCGTGCGACATACCGGACGGTCTGTTATCCGGCCACGTTCAGGTCGAGCCGTTTGGGCATGTAGGCCACCAGCTCATGTAAGTCGACCAGAAGGCTGTCGCGCAGCCGCTTGGTGACCCGAGCCTTCAGCAGCGTGACGCTGACGGCGCGAGGCGCGTGGTCCACCCCGGCCCAGGGAAGCGCCACCGAAAAACACATGATGCCCTCGGTATTTTCCTCATCATCGATCGAGTAGCCCCGCTTGCGCACCTGGTGGATGTCGGCCAAAAGTTCGGCGCCGCTGCGGTTCGACTTGGCCGTCAGCACGGGCAGTTTGCCAAGCGAGGCGATGCGTTCATCAATCATGTCGGCAGGCAACGACGCCAGCATCGCCTTGCCCAACGCCGTGCACGTTGCGGGCATGCGTCGACCAACATCGGAGGCCAGGCGGATGGGTTGCGTGCCATCGTGGCGAGCGAGGTAGAGCACATCGAGATCGTCAAGAATGGCGAACAGCATCGTCTCCTGCGACGCCGTCGGCAGCGTACGGGCCTTCTCGTGAAACTCGCGCAGCAGGTCAACTTTGAGCAGGTACGAGCTGGCCAACTCGACCAGTTTGTGGCCGAGGGAGTACCGCCCATCGACCCGCCGGATCAGCCCGGCCTCTTCAAGTGCAGTGCACAGGTTGGCGATGGATGACTTGGGCAGATCGAGCCGCCGCGCCAGATCGGACAACCCGAGTGGACCCACGCCGGGCGCAGCCAGTTCCTCCAGCAGCGCCGCCGAGCGCGTCACGGCCGGAGCCGGGCTCATGCTGGTGGCGTCAACCGCCTTCGCCTTCGGAGTGGATGCCCGCGTTGTCATACCAAACCCCACACTACCGTCCACCATGGGCGCCGAGAGTCACGTTCAAAACGAGATCTGGACCTTCATGGCTTCGGCTCGATTTCCGGCCAGGGCGAACGCCTCGGAGGCCTGTTCGAGTGGAAACGTGGCCGAGTGCAGCGCCGACACATCGAGTCCGTCACCGAGGGCCTGCACCGCCCAGCGGAACTCTTCGTGGAAGCGGAACGAACCGAGCACGTCAAGCTCCTTGGTGACCATGCGGTTGCCGAGCATGGGCACCGTGCCCGGCGGCAGCAGACCGACCATCACGAGCTTGCCGCCGCGCCGGGTCGCGTCGATGGCGGTGCCGAGCGCGGCGGGTGCTCCGGATGCCTCGAAGGTGACATCGGATTCAGGTAGCTCAGTCGACGTGCTGATGTTGACCGTGGCCGTTGCGCCCGCCCGCTTCACGACCGCGAGCGGAGCATCAACCAGGTCGGTCACCACCACCTCGGCTGCACCGGCTCGTCGCGCGGCAACGGCAATCAACGCGCCGATCGGACCGGCGCCGGTGATGAGTACCCGCTGACCGAGCAGCGCTCCGGCCCGGGCAACAGCGTGCATGGCGACCGCAAGCGGCTCGGCGAACACGGCCACCTCGGATCGAAGGTGATCGGGCAGCGCCACCAACTGATCCACTCGGGCAACATGCAGTTCCTTGAAGCCACCCTGGACATGAGGCATGCGGGCGGCAGAGCCGAGGAAGCGCATATCGGAGCAGAGGTTGGAGTGTCCGGAGTGGCAGCCGTAGCACTTCGTACATGGCTTGCTGGGGTTGACCGCAACCCGTTGTCCCATCCGCCAGCCATCCACCGATGCACCGAGGCGGGAGATCGTGCCGACGATTTCGTGGCCGAGCACCATGGGTTCTTTGAGGGTGAAGTCACCCACGCCGCCGTGGCGGTAGTAGTGGAGGTCCGAACCGCAAATACCGCCGAGTTCAACCGCGACTTCTACCTCGTCTTCGCCGACGGGTGAGGCGCTGATGGTTTCGACCCGTAGGTCGAGGGCTCCGTGAATGACGCAGGCTCTCATTGGCTCGCTTCTTTCGACAAAGGGTTAGACGACGGCAAGAAGACCACCGTCCACGTAGATGATCTGACCGTTGACGTAGTCACTGGCCCGTGACGCAAGGAAGACCGCAGCGCCCACCAGCTCATCGGTGGTGCCCCACCGGCCAGCAGGCGTTCGTTGCGTAACCCAGCCATTGAAGACCGGATCATCCACCAAGGGCTGGGTGAGTTCGGTGTGAAAGTAGCCGGGGCCGATGCCGTTGATCTGCATGCCGAACCTGGCCCAATCGGCGCACATGGCCTGGGTGAGCATCTTCAGCCCACCCTTACTGGCCGTGTAGGGCCCGGTCGTTGGTCGCCCGAGCGCGCTCATGACCGAGCAGATGTTGATGATCTTGCCGCGTTCACGGGGCAGCATCTTTCGCGCGACGGCGGAGCCGACCAGGAACGCGCTGGTGAGGTTGGTGTCGAGCACTTCGGCCCACAACTCGGGCGTGACTTCGTGCAAGGGAACACGCCGTTGGATGCCAGCGTTGTTTACACAGATGTCGATGGGCCCGACGTTGGCTTCGATGTCGGTGATGGCTGTTTCGATGTGGTCAGCCTTGGTGACATCGAAGACCGAAGCATCGGCGTGATGACCGGCCGATCGCAACGCGGCAACCGCGTTCTCGACGTCGGCCGCGTTGCGGGCGTTGATGACCACGTGCGCCCCGGCTTCAGCCAGACCCACGGCCAGCGCGTTGCCGATGCCACGACTGCTGCCGGTGATCAGCGCAACCTTACCGTCGAGATTGAACAGAGTGGTCACAGCGTTACTCCCGTGTCTTGTTCGAGCACCGTGATGAGCGCCGAGTGATCGAGGCCTCCCCCACCGTTCTCGTCGAGGCGCACCACGTTGGCCGCGGCGACATTGAACGCTGGCAAGGCAGTAATACCCGATTGGCGAGCGAGGTCTTCGATGACGTGCACATCCTTGCGCTGCATCTTCACCGAGCCTCGCGGTGCGAAGTCGCGATCGATCATCCGTTGACCCTGCAGTTCCAGAATGCGACTGGCGGCAAAGCCTCCGAGCAATGCTTCGCGCACGGCACTCACGTCGGCACCGGCCGCCTTGGCCAACACCAGGGCCTCGCTGACAACCTGCAGCGTGGTGACCACCACCAGCTGGTTGCACGCCTTAGCCACCTGACCCGAGCCTGAGGGACCACAACGCACAAAACGCCCCGTGAACGGTGCCACCACTTCGGCGGCGCGATCGAGCGCGCCCGCCTGACCACCGGCCATAACGGCGAGGGTGGCCTGCTCGATACCGACCGGCCCACCCGACACCGGGGCGTCCACGAAGTCAACGCCCTTGGCGGCCAACGCTGACGCTATTCGACGGGCGGCGGAGGGTGAGATGGTGCTTGTGTCCACTATCAGCGACCCGACCGGGAGTAACACACCGAGGCTGTTGGTAATCTCTTCCACCTCCGCATCGGAGGGTACGGATAGCAAGATCACGTTGGTCAGTGCCGCCAATTCCGTGAGTGATCCGACCACGGTCGCTCCGAGCGCTCGCGCCGCGGCAGCCTTCGTTTCGTTGCGAGCGAGCGCCACCACACTGTGACCGGCGCCCATCAGTCGGGCCACCATCGGCAGACCCATGTTGCCCAACCCGACGACACCGATAGGCGAACTCATGCAACGTCCGACGCGTTGAGATCGATGGCGTACAGCGACGTTGACGCCGTGATGAACAGGGTGCGCCGGTCAGGTCCTCCCCAGCAGCAGTTGGCGATCTTTTCGGGAACCGCTATACGGCCGATGTAGGTGGCATCGGGCGCGAACACCTGGATGGCATCAAGGGACGAGGAATAGATGTTGCCCTCGGTATCGAGCCGGAAGCCGTCCGAGCAACCGGGTTCGATCACTGCGAACACGCGACCGTTGGCGGCCGCAACTCCATCGATGACGTCGTACACCATGATGTGATGGAAGCCTTCGTCGCCGTACGGGTGGATGCTCGTATCAGACACGTACAGCAATGATTCATCGGGTGAGAAGGCCAACCCGTTCGGGTGGCTCATGTCGGTGACCACCGCGGTCAACTCACCCGTTACCGGATCGAAGCGATAGACGAAGTTGCCGGCCTGCTCGGACTCGGCTTGATAACCCTCGTGATTCGACATGATGCCGTAGGGAGGATCGCTGAACCAGAGAGTGCCGTCCCGCTTCACCACCACATCATTGGGCGAGTTCAACCGGTGGCCGTCGTACCGATCGACGAGCGTGGTGAGCGTGCCGTCGAGTTCGGTGCGCACGATGGCCCTGGCGCCGTGCGAGCAGTGCACGATGCGACCCTCCCGGTCGTGCGTTCGCCCGTTGGTGAAGTTGCTCGGCGACATCCAGTCAGTGACGTTGCCGTCCTTCCACATCAGAATGCGGTTGTTCGGAATGTCGCTCCAGATCACCGAGCCGTCGAGGAGATACAGCGGCCCCTCCGACCACATCGCGCCGCCGCCAAGTCGCCGCAGGGTGCTGGACGGCAACGCCATCGGCGCCATGCGCTCGTCGAAGATCTGGACATCGCCAATGGTGCGGAGCGGAACAGGATGGCTCATGACGTCATCATGCCAGGAGGTGGGGTGTCGGTTGCCTCACGTCCTCTATGATGTACAGAGTGCAGCAGGCTGTACAACTGTTCTTGCCCGGAATCGCCAGGAGTTGCCGTGACTGCACCCATTGTCGTCAGTAGATCGCACCTGCCCGGTGGCGGTATCGCTCGACTCGCTGAGCACCACCGCATCAAGGTCTGGACAGACGAAGCGCCGCCTTCCACCGAACAGTTGGCCGAGTTTGTAGGTGACGCCGAGGTGCTCGTCAGCGTGAAGTCTGACCACATCACTTCGGCATTCCTCACGCAGTGCCCGGCGCTGAGGTTGATCGCGCTGATGAGCGCAGGCTACGACACCATCGATACGGACGCCGTTGTGCGTCACGGCATCACGGTGAGCCACGCACCCGGCGTGCTGCATGAGGCCGCCGCCGACCTCACCATGGCCCTCATCCTGAACGCTCGTCGTCTGGTGCGACCGTCACTCACGATGTTGCACGACGGCACGTGGCGCACCCTTGAGCTGCACGAAATGTTGGGCCTTGACGTACACGGTGCCCGGCTCGGCATCATTGGTTTCGGCGAGATCGGCAACGCTCTCGCTCGTCGAGCGCACGGCTTCGGTATGACCGTGCAGCACTATGACGTGCGCCAGACCGACGGCGGATCCGCATCCACACTCGTGCCCTTCGATGATCTGCTGCGCACCAGCGACATCATCAGCGTTCACGTGCCGCTACTGCCATCCACCCATCACTTCATCGGCGCTGCGCAGTTGGCGATGATGAAGCCAACCGCCACGCTCGTGAACGCATCCCGCGGCCCGGTGCTCGACGAAGCTGCACTGATTCGCGCGCTGTCGGAAGGCCGTTTGCACTCGGCTGGTCTCGACGTGTTCGAGATCGAACCGATCAACGACCTCCATCACCCGCTGCTGCAGTTGCCCAATGTCTTCGCCACGCCTCACATCGCGTCGGCGACCCGAGGCGCGCGAGCCGCCATGGTCGATCTTGCCGTCAACAACGTGCTGTCCTGGCTGTCCACTGGCACCGCTGTCACTCCCATACCGGAGTGCCGTGGTTCGTCACGTTCCGCGGGCGTTTGAACGCCCAAAAAATTGGCCCGACAAATGCGCTGTGGAGACCTATAGGTTTGCCATACTTCGCATATGTTTTCTCGGCGGAGTACCTCCAGTTCTAACAGCTCTCGACACCTGCTCAGGGCGGTGTTGCTCGCAGCCGTCAGCCTGGTCACGGCCTCCTTCACGGTCGCCAAGGCTGCTCCGGCGGCGGCCCTGTCCAGCCTGGCCGCGCCAACGCGCATCGCCGACACCCGACCGACTGGTCAGACCGCCGACGGCTTCCTGGCCGGCCAGGGCCCACTCCCGGCCGACTCGGTTTTCTACATCGCCGTTCGCGGACGAGTAGGCGTCACCAACACGGCCGTGGCGGTCGTACTGAACGTCACGGTCGATGGTGCAACCAGTGATGGATTCGTCACGCTGTACCCCTGTGACGCACCCCGACCAGTCGCATCCAACCTCAACTTCGTGGCCGGCCGCACCGCTGCGGTCCTGGCGGTCACGAAAACCGCCACCGACGGCGTGGTGTGTGCCTACACGTCAGGAGCTACCAACCTCATCGTCGATGTCAGCAGCTGGTTCGAGCCGGGCGAGTTCCAACCGCTCGACGCGCCCCAGCGCATCGCCGATTCTCGCGAGACCGGTGCCACCACTGATGGTCGCGTGGTAGGCGGCGGACCTCGTCCGCAGAACAGCACACAACGGGTGAAGGTAGCCGGGCGAGCGGGCGTGCCGACTGGCGTCCGAACTGCAATGCTCAGCGTCACCGCGGAGGGCGCCAAACAAGCCGGCTTCCTCACCGTCTATCCGTGCGATCAGCCCACACCGCTGGCGTCCAATGTCAACTATGCCGAGGGTGACACCGTGGCCAACGCGGTAGTCAGTCGTCTCGATGGTAGCGGTGATACCTGCGTCTTCAACTCCGGTTCGGCCAGCACCATTGTCGATGTCATCGGCTGGTTCCCTGAAGGAAAGCTCACCTCGCTCCCCTCCCCCGCCCGAATCCTCGATACGCGCTCGGAGAACAGCACGGCTGACGGGGCCTTCGGCGGCAAGGGCCGCCGACCCGATCAGGGCACGCTGCAGCTCAAGGTTGGCGACCGGGTCGGCATGCCGAGTGATGCCACGGCCGTCCTGCTCAACATCACGGCGCTGGGTGCCGAACCTGGTTTCATCACGTTGCATCCCCGCGGCACCGACCGGCCGGTGGCTTCCAATCTGAACTATCGGGCGGGCCAAACCGTGGCGAATGCCGCCGTCTCCCGCCTCGGGATCGCTGGTGACGTTTGCCTGTTTACCGAAGGCAGTGCCAACGTGATCGTCGACGTCGTCGGCTACCTCACCGGCCCACCTCCGCCCGCCGCGGGGCCTGACTGCCCTGGTCAGAGTCTGTTTCCCACCTTCACCATGGTCGGCCTGTACGGAAGTGCTTCCAGCCCGGCGTTGGGTGCACTCGGCCAGCAGACTCCCGAGGAGTCGGCCAAGCGCGTCGCCGACCTAGCTGACACCTGGAAGAGCTTCGGGCGCCCGGTGCTCGGAACGTTCGAGCTCATCGCCACCACCGCCCAGGCCGCTCCCGGCTCCGACGGCCAATACCGTGCCCGCTCCACCGAGGCCGACATCCAACGCTACCTCGATGTAGCGCGGGCCAACGGTCTGTACCTGGTGCTTGACATCCAACCCGGCCGCAGTGACTTCCTCACCGAAACCAAGGTCTACGAAGAGTTCCTGCGTGAACCAAACGTCGGCGTTGCCCTTGATCCGGAGTGGCACGTCGGTCCGTCGTCGTTGCCCGGTGTGGCCATCGGCTCGGTGACGGCCGCCGAAGTGAACGAGGTGTCCGACTACTTGGCCAAGATCGTGGCCGTAAACCACCTGCCCGAGAAGCTGTTCGTGGTGCACCAGTTCCAAGTGCGCATGATTCCCGACCGTGATCTCGTCGTGAACCGGGCCGGCCTCGCCACCACCTTCCATATGGACGGCTTCGGATCGCAGTCGCAGAAGCTGGCCACCTGGAGCTTCACCCAGGCCAAGGCACCCTTCCACAACGGGTTCAAGCTGTTCCTTACCCAGGACACCAACCTGTTCACGCCCGCCCAGATCTCGGCGCTTTCACCCCGGGTTGACCTGGTCACCTACCAGTAGCGACGTCGAGGAAACGAGGTACTACGACCATTGTCTCGTTTCGATCTGCATCGTCGTCCGTCATACTGAGTGCATGACCAACGACTCGTGGCTGGAGACCGGACACGACGTCGCCAATTTGCCGTTCACGCTCGTGCTCAGCTCCAACGGGCGGAGGGAACCAGAACATTCGGTACCGATCCGCAACATCCTTTGGGCCGAGAACACCACTCGATCCACGCCGTCGGGCAGAAGCCGCAGGGCTCGGTCACTGGTGGCCGGAGGCTTGTGGTTCGTGCTTGGTTTCGGAACTGTAGGCACCGCATACGCCGTGCGTCAGACGTTGTTCCCGAATCTCGGGCCATCGTCGGGTCAGTCGGTCTGGGACATCTCTGCTCCCGCCAACGCAGCAACGACCTCAACAGCCGCAGCAACCACTGCGGCGAGCGTGGGGACCACTATCGCCAACACAGTCGCCTCCACTACCCCGACAACGGTTTCCCCCGGCAGCTCGGCCGTCGTCACCGTCGGCGCCAGCGGCCCGCAAGGTGGTGTCACCACGCTGGCCGGTCAGACCAAACCGCCCTCGGCAGGCACCAGCACCGCCCCGTCCGCAAACGCCCCCGCCAAGGTTCCATCAACAAGCGTCGCAAGCACGGTCGGCACCTCTGCGCCGGAATCCAGCACGTCCGGCGCACCCAGCTCCGGCTCCGGCGGATCGGGTTCGAGAGGGCCGGGCGGAACTGGCGCGGGAACCACTGCCGGTCCGGCCACCACCAGCAGCCCGGCTCCCACAAGCGGTCCCGCCCCGTCTACTGGCGACAACGGCGGCGACTCGGGCAAAGGCGGGGGATCCGGAACGAACTCCACCACCATTCCGACGAAGTCAGCAGCGCCCGTGACGGCGCCCACCACGTCAGTGACGACGACAGGCACGTCAAGCAAAGGCTCAGGCGGCAGCGGCAGCGGGTCCATCACAGATTCCGGCTCCGGCTCCGGTGGCTCAGGCGGTAAGGGCAAATAGTCCTACCCCGACCCAACGGGTCAGGTGAGGTTCTTTTCGGCCCACAGTGCTGCCTGGGTGCGATCTGACACGCCCAGACGCTGGAACACACTGGTGAGATGTGCCTTCACGGTCCGCTCACTGATGGCCAGGCGCCGGGCGATCTGCTTGTTCGCCAACCCCTCCCGCACCAGCAGCAGCACCTCTCGTTCGCGATCGGTGAGGGCAATGTGGACCTGCTTGGTGCGGCGCGACTCGAGCAGCACCCGAGCGGCCTTCGGATCAAGCGGCGAGCCGCCTTCATAGACCGATCGGATAGCGGCCACGATCTCTTGCGGCTCGGAGTGCTTGAGCAGGTACCCCTCCGCCCCGGCTGACAACGCATCCATGATGCGGGACTGGTCACTGAACGAAGTCAGCACAAGGACGCGTACACCGACGTGGTCGGCAGCGATGTGACGCGTAGCCTCCACGCCATCCATTTCCGGCATTGACAAATCCATCAACACGACATCGGGCATGTGGTCGGCGACGGCAACCAGTGCCTCGACACCATTTGACGCCATACCGACCAGTTCGATATCGCTCGCCGACGCGAGCACCTGAGCCAGTCCATCTCGGACGATGACGTGATCGTCGACAACGAGAACCTTGATCATGAGTGGGCCTTTCGGGGTACGGCAACATAGGGAATTCTCGCTTCAACGCGAGTGCCGCCGTCAACTGCCGACAACACGGCAAGCTGACCACCGGCCTCGGCGATCAGGTCCACCAGCCCACGCAACCCAACGTGACCCTCGTCCACCCGGACGGCCATGCGATCAACGGTGAAACCCCTGCCATCATCATCGATCACAATCGAGGCCACATCATCAACCACTGACAGCGCAATGCGAACATGACTTGCACCAGCATGGGTCACAACGTTGCGGAGCGCCTCCTGGGCCGTTCGGTACAGCAACCGCACCACCTCGGGCGGAAGATCAGCACCATTGAGTTCGGCGGCTAGATGAACGTGTAACCCACGATTGGCGAGTCCGCCGAGCAAATCACCAAGTCCCATTGATCAGCAGCAGGTTCGGGAACAGCACCGAAAGCGTCTGCACAATCGTGTCCTGCGACCGCTCGACGTCACCCGTGACCCGGGCCGCCAGGTCGCCAACCTGACGTTCGCCGTGATAGCGCAACGACTGACGCTGCAGATGACTGAACACTTCATCGCGCAGATCGTTGGCCAGATGAAGACCCGACGCCGACAGCAGCCGGGTGGACCAGTAGTGCACCACGAAGCCTGCGGTGGCAAACACGTCGGCACAGCTCGGCACGCTACGCACGACCGAGATACGACCCGACCGGTCGACGGAGCGGGGAAGGTGATCGGCGTACGGTCCGGCAACAATGATGAAGCGCCGATCTTCACGCAGCCGGGCCGTGCCGAGCGCCAACCTCAACAGGCTCTCGCCGTCGGCTCCGCCGCCTGCTGTCACGACCACAAGGTTTGGGTCCCGCCGCACGACGGGGAGCCGGATCGGTGACCCATCCGGGATAGATCGGGCGAATCGGTAAGTCGTATTCCAACTGATGGTCGCAGATCGATGGTGCCCCGTAGACGAACGCATCATCGAAGAGTTCGGCGACCTGACGCCAGCCTTCGCCTTCCATCTCGCTCCGAACGACAGCCGGGTCATCCAGGATGTCCCTCAGGCAACAACGATGCGAGCACCGATGACACGGGCGAGTTCGATACCGGGGCGCCATTCGCCACCGATACCGTACGGGTGGCGGTCAATCACCAAGGCCGTGGGGCGAAAGGTTCGGACCAGGTCGGTAAGCAGTCGGGCTCGCTCGCGCAGGGCCTCATCGAACGACATCGTCGAGTGGCGGTACATGCCTGCGCCGTCCTTCGTCATCGACGGAACCCTCACCACCGACAGCCGAGGGTGCTGAAACCACGGCACCCCGACGGAAGAACCGGTCACCATGACGACCTCGGTGTCGGGCGCAGTCAACAGTTGACGGGCGATCAGGCTGTTGCGGCGCACATGGCCCAGACCGAATCCGTCGTGGGAGCAGAGTACGAAACGTCTTCCCTGTTGACGAGGCGGCGACGGACTGAACTGGGAGTTACGGCGGGGTGAATCCATACAGTCACCATGGGGCTGCCGGAGGGCACCTCGCTAGTGTTCAATGGTCGTACGACCCGTGTGGAGCGCCATTTTATGGCAGTTTGAGCACCTGGCCGACATAGATCATGTTGGCATTCCTGATTCCGTTGGCCAGGACAATCTGGTCGACGGTCGTGCCGGTACGGGCTGCGATACGTGACAACGTGTCGCCGGCGACGACGACGTAGGCCCCTCCCCCGGTCGCGGGGGCGGACGGCGCCGACGGAGCAGGAGTCGGCGGTGGCGGTGGAGTAGGTGCGGGAGTCGGCGCAGGCTTCGGGGCTGGCGCTGGCGCCGCGGGTGCAGCTGCCTGTGCCGGTGCGGGTGCAGCTGCCGGGGTTGGCGCGTTGCCCGTGGGTGTTCGACGGATCGGAGCGAGGGTTGGACGAACCGCCAACGCCGAGTTGTACATGATGCCTTCCTGCACCTTCTTACCCTTGCTCGGCGCCTGGATGCACTGACCGTTGCCGGTAAACATCACCACGTGGCCGAGAGACTTGTTGAACACCAGATCTCCCGGAATCAACTCGTTCATGCCCACTTCCCGGAAGCTCGACGACTGGGCCACGGTGTAGTGATCCATCGACACACCGGCCTGTTGCCAAGCCCACATCACCAGTCCGGAACAGTCGAAACCGACACCCGGCGTCGCTCCATTCCAGAGGTAGGGAACGCTCAGTTGGCTACGGGCCGCCCGCACGGCGATGTCGCCAGGTGTCTCGGCCCTTGCATCGCTGGTACGAAACATGACCGCAACTGTGGAACCCGCGGTGGCCACCAGGAATCGCCGCCTCGTCAGACCGCGTGTCGTGGACGCATGTGTTGGCATGCGTTACCCATCGACACCTCGCGCACACCCGGCACAACTGGGCCGGAACTTGACGAAGTTCTGCCGAACCACGCTGCGTCCCTATCGTGACCCGACAACACATGACCAGGCACGATGCGGTTAACTGGTCGTCGTGCGGAAGAGTTTGAAGTCCCTCGATCCGATCGACCAACTGTCCCTGCCGTTCTTCGTCGCGACCATGGTCGCTGAGGCCGTGCTGTTGCGGCGAGTGACAACCAAGCGCGCCATAGACGACCTCGACACCGCCGACGAGGTGACCTTGTCCGGCCCCCAACTGCCGGCCGACCCGCTCATTCCCGTTGGTTATGAGCGCAAAGACACCGCGGCCAGTCTGCTCATGCTCGTTGGCAACGTTGCCTTCGGTTTCGCCACGATGTCGTTGCTCGGTCGGCTTGATCGCGTCCTGTTCCGCCGACGAGTCTCCAACATCGGCAGCCGTCGCGGTTCGCTCTGGCTGGCCATGGTGCTGTGGGACTTCCTGTACTACTGGGACCATCGCTTCCAACACGAGATCCGTTTGTTCTGGGCGAACCACGTGAGCCATCACTCAAGCCACCGCTACAACCTCTCCACTGCACTGCGTCAGCCGTGGTCGAGCGTGATGATGGCGTGGATCTTTGCCCCGATGCCGCTGCTCGGTTTTCCCTCCAACAAGACGTTCCGGGCCGGTCAACTCAA
The DNA here is from genome assembly GCA_031410595.1 of Actinomycetes bacterium. GTDB lineage: Bacteria > Actinomycetota > Acidimicrobiia > Acidimicrobiales > Ilumatobacteraceae > JANMCE01. The sequence continues at coordinate 74,107 of JANNZM010000153.1, forward strand.
CCTGCTCTACCAGTACTGGATTCACACCGAAGCTATCGATCGGCTGCATCCGAAGGCGGAAGCCGTACTGAACACACCGTCACATCACCGGGTTCATCACGGCGCCAACAAGCAGTACCTCGACAAGAACTACGGCGGCATTCTCATCGTTTGGGACAAGCTCTTCGGGACCTTTGAACCCGAACTTCGACGGGTGAAGTACGGCCTCACCAAGAACATCGACACCTTTAACCCGTTCCGCATCGCCTATCACGAATTCAACCAGATCCGGAAAGATGTTGCATCTGCAACAATATGGCGAGATCGAATCGGATACAGCATCGGTCATCCCGGCTGGACGCCAAAACAAGACAGCGCCGCCTAGCCAAGCCTGAAACCTACAGACCCAGGAGTGCCACCGAGGTCTCGCGCATCTCGACCTTGCGAACTTTGCCGGTCACCGTCATGGGGAATTCCTCTACAAGATGCACGTAACGCGGGATCTTGTAGTGCGCGAGTTTGCCGGTGCAGAACTCCTTCAACGATGCCGGGGTCATCTGTGGCGCACCCGGTTTCAGTTTCACCCAGGCCATCACTTCTTCGCCATACTTTACGTCGGGCACCCCAACGACTTGCGCGTCCACCACGTCGGGATGGGTGTACAGGAACTCCTCGATCTCGCGTGGGTACACGTTCTCTCCCCCACGGATGATCATGTCCTTGATGCGGCCGGTGATGGCGAGGTAGCCGTCGTCGTCCATCACCGCAATGTCACCGGTGTGCATCCAACGCGCGCTGTCGATGGCCTCGGCCGTCTTCTCGGGTTGAGCCCAGTAGCCGAGCATCACCGAGTACCCGCGGGTGCACAGCTCGCCCGCCTCGCCCCGCGGTATTGTGCGGCCGCTGGCCGAGTCGATCACCTTCACCTCGACGTGCGGACCGACACGGCCGACGGTGGCGACTCGACGTTGGAGCGAGTCATCCTTGCGGGTCTGCGTGGACACGGGTGACGTTTCGGTCATGCCGTAACAGATCGACACTTCGCGCATGCCCATCTTGTCGATGACCTGCTTCATGACCTCGACCGGGCAGGGAGAGCCGGCCATGATGCCTGTGCGGAGCGACGTGAGATCGAACGACGCGAAGTCGGGATGGTTCAGCTCCGCAATAAACATGGTGGGCACGCCGTACAACGATGTGCATCGCTCGGCGGCGACGGCTGCCAGTGTGGCTCTCGGGTCGAACGAGCGCGATGGGATGATCATCGCCGCCCCGTGGCTGGTTGAGCCCAGGTTGCCCATCACCATGCCGAAGCAATGGTAGAACGGCACCGGAATACACACCCGATCAGCCTCGGTGTACGAGCAGAGTTCGCCGACGAAGAAACCGTTGTTCAAGATGTTGTGATGGGTGAGCGTGGCTCCTTTCGGAAAACCGGTGGTGCCGGACGTGTACTGAATGTTGATCGGGTCATCGGCCCCCAGCATGGCGCCCATCACAGCCAACTCGTCCGCGTCGCCGCTGCGACCTGCATCCATAAGCGCATCCCAGCTCGGGTCGCCAATGAACACCGCATCGATCAGGTCCGGGCATTCAGGCCGAGCACCTTCAATCATCGCGGCGTAGCTGGCGCCCTTGAATTCCGGAACAGCCAGCAGGGTACGGATGCCCGCTTGGCGCAGTACATAGGCCATCTCGTGGGACCGGTATGCCGGGTTGATGGTGACCAGAATCGCCCCGATCTTGGCCGCACCGTATTGCACCAGCGTCCACTCGGGGCAGTTCGGCGCCCAGATACCGACCCGGTCACCGGTCCTCACGCCGAGTGAGAGCAGGCCGAGGGCAACGGCATCGACATCACGCCCAAACTCGTCATAGGTCCATCGTCGTGCGGTCTCGCAATCGACCATCGCGTCCCGTTCCCCATGGCGATCGACGACTCTGGCCAGGTTTGCTCCGATGGTGTCACCAATCAGTGCCACCGACGAGGCCCCCGAGCTGTAACTCACGTCAGGCATCACAATCCTCCCGGGGTCTGAGCTTAGCCGAGCCTTAGGTGACCGGCGTCACCCCGCAGTCCGGCGTCAGTCCGTATGAAGGAAACCGAAGGGGAACGAAAGCAACAACTACGCCGCCGCCATTGATTCGGGTAAGGTCCGGAGCGTGATCGAAGGTGACGGCGCACTTTTACCGGCAGAGGTGCGGCAAGAACGCATCGCCAAGGTGGTTTCCGAGTTCGGGTTCGTTCGCGTTCGCGAGCTTTCGGATCGTTTCGGAGTTTCGGAAGTCACCCTACGTTCCGATCTCGATACCCTCGAACGACGCGGCGTTCTGCGACGCGTCCACGGTGGAGCCATGGCCGGCGGCGACACCCGGGTCGAGCGCACCTTCGAAGAGGCGGCCGAGGCACTCAGCGCAGAGAAGGCCAGCATTGGTCGTGCTGCCGTCAGCCTGATGAGCAGCGGCGAGTCGGTCATCATCGACGTGGGCACAACTACCACCGCCATGGCCCGCGCCCTGGTCGCCGAAACCGCGCTGGGCGACATCACCGTCATCACCAACAGCCTCACCATCGCGCTCGAGGTCGAACGGGGCGCTCCCCGTCTCAACGTGATCGTCACCGGCGGTACGCTGCGGCCCAAGCAGCACTCACTGGTCAATCCACTCGGGTCGGCTTTCTTTTCGCAGCTCCGCGTGCGCACGCTCTTCCTCGGTTGCAACGGCATCGACCCGAACCACGGCGTTACCAACATCAACCTTCCCGAAGCGGAAATGAAGCGTGCGATGGTGGCGGCGTCCCAACGCATCATCGTGCTCGCCGACTCGTCCAAACTTGGTGCCACGGCATTGGCCAACGTGTGCCCCATCGATTTGGTCGACGTGCTGGTGACCGATCGGTCGGCCCCGGTTGATCTTTGCGCCGAACTGCGGGCCCGGGGCGTTCAGGTTGTGATCGCCGAATGAGCTCGCTCGACCGCCATGATCTGGTGCACCCCGATGGTCGCTCATTCTTTCTGTATGGCGACAGGGTCGGTTCACTCGTTGACCAGCCGGCCGAAGTCAGCCAAGCGGCACTCCACCTGCGGTTCGACCTTTCCACCCGCAGCTGGGTGGCGGTTTCCCCGGCCCGCAACCAGCGCCCAGGCGGACTTGCCACCGGCGCGCAGACGCCAACCGACGGTTGCCCCCTCTGCCCGCATGGCGTCGAGCTTCCCTTCGATTTCGATGCCGCCGTCTTCGACAACCGCTTCCCGAGCCTGGTGCCCGATCCGCCTGCGGTCAACGGAGCCCTCGAGGGTGCATCCGTCGGCCGTTGCCAGGTCGTCGTTTACACCGATGCCCATCAGGGCAGTCTCGCCACGCTTCCTCTCAGCGAAGTCGCGCGGGTCGTCGCCATCTGGCGAGACCGGTCAGGCGCGCTCTGGGATGAAGGCTTCACCTATGTGATGGCGTTCGAAAACCGCGGTCCGGGTGTCGGCGCCACACTTAGCCATCCGCACGGTCAGCTGTACGCATTCGGCCACATGCCGCCGGCGGTGCAGACCAAGAGTGATGCCTACCAGTGGCACCGCCAGCACGAAGGCTCGTGCTTGGGGTGCCGACTCACCGCGCTCGACCAAGACAGCCGACGGGTGGTCGTGGCCAACGACTCGTTCACCGTGGCCGTTCCCTACGCAGCCCGTTGGCCTTTCGAAATTCATGTGCGGGCACGACGTCACGGTTGCCGTCGTCTCGGTGACCTCACCACCGTCGAGGCAACCGATCTGGCCAAAGCCGTTCGTGATGTCGTGGCCCGCTACGATGCGCTGTTCGGCTTCGAGCTTCCCTACATGATGTGTATCCAGGAAGCCCCGATCGACGCCGATGATTGGCACCTGCACGTGGAGTTCCTGCCGCCTCATCGCAGCCCTGATCGGATGAAGGTTCGGGCTTCTGTCGAGACGGCTCTGGCCGTGTTCATCAACGACACTCTGCCGGAAGTCTCGGCACAGACGCTTGCGTCGCTCAGCGTTCCCGCCGACGACTGGTCAACGGTGAGCGTTCCTGACATTCGGTCGAAGAGTCCTCACCCTTCGGTCTGACGACGTGTGCCGAGCGCCACACATCTGGTGCTAATCTGCGTCGCATGGCTCAGGTTACGTTCGACAAGATTCGTAAAGAATACCAAGATGGCACTGTTGCCGTCCGTAGCCTCGACCTTGAAATAGCCGATGGAGAGTTCATGGTGCTCGTCGGCCCTTCCGGCTGTGGCAAGTCCACCGCACTCCGCATGATCGCCGGCCTTGAGGAGATCACCGATGGCACGCTGAACATCGGTGAGCGAACGGTCAACGACCTACCTCCAGGCGAGCGTGACGTAGCCATGGTCTTCCAGAACTACGCGCTGTATCCGCACATGACGGTCCGCGGCAACATGGGCTTTGCCCTTGAGATGGCGAAGGTGCCCAAAGACCAGATCGCCGAACGGGTCGACAAAGCCGCCGCCATTCTTGGCCTCACCGCCTATCTCGATCGCACCCCGAAGGCCCTCTCCGGTGGCCAACGACAGCGTGTCGCCATGGGCCGAGCCATCGTACGCGAGCCATCGGTGTTCCTCATGGATGAGCCACTCTCCAACCTTGACGCCAAGCTGCGCGTGCAGATGCGTGGCGAAATCATCCGTTTACAGCGAGAACTCGCCACAACCATGGTTTACGTCACCCACGATCAGGTAGAGGCTATGACCATGGGCGATCGAGTCGCCGTCATGCGGAAGGGTATTTTGCAGCAGGTTGCGCCGCCTCAGGATCTCTACGAACGCCCCGACAACCTCTTTGTGGCCGGCTTTATCGGCTCACCAGCCATGAATTTCCTCACCGCCTCCCTCGAAAACAAAGACGGCGTCTACATCGCCCATATCGGTGAGCAGTCCCTCGCGCTCGACCCACGCGTGGCCGAACGGCATCCGCGTATCGACGAAGGCGTCGGGAAGAACATCATCTTCGGCATACGGCCCGAACACTTTGAGAACCCGGACGGAAGCACCATTCCCCCCAGCCAGCATCTGCAAATCACCTGCGATTTGGCTGAGTCAATGGGCGCCGAGACCCAGATCCACTTCCGCCTGCCCGTCCCACCGGCCCAATTCGAGGGCGCTTCCATCGCGTCCGATGACGAGGCGATCTCCAGCAGCGCCAACAACACCACAGCCGTCATCGCCCGCTTCGAAGGCATCGTGCGGGTCAACACGGGTGATCACATGGCCGCCGCCGTTCGCACCCACCATGCTCACCTCTTCGACGCCCAGACCGGGCTTCCGCTCCGCTAGGAGAAG
>JANNZM010000154.1:0-30953 GCA_031410595.1 Actinomycetes bacterium
CGGGCGGGGCCGACGAGGTCGATTTTCATGATCACCGTTGTTGACCAGGTGAGGCCTTGGTTGATGCCGAGCAGGATGTTGGCGAAGATCACCCATCCCCACGACGGCGCCCAGATCAACAGCAGCGGCACGGGTAACGCGAACAGCCAGCCGGCGATGAGGACGGGTTTGCGCCCGTACCGGTCCGAGAGGGTGCCGGCGAAGAAGTTCGTGGCTGCTTTCACGGCGCCGAACGCGACGATGAAGGTCAGTGTCGCGGTGAACGCGGTGAGCCCGAACTCCTGTTTGGCGAGGAGTGGCAGGACGGTGCGTTCCTGGCCGATCATTCCGCCAACGAGCGCGTTCACACCGACGAGTAGCGAGAACTGGGCGATGTTGGCTTGCAGTCCGAGGCGCAACGGCGTATCTGTGGTTGATGTGCTCATCGGCCGGTCACCAACGGCGTACCCGTGACGAGCGACCACGTGTCGGGGCCACCGTCGAGCACGACGACATCGCCGTGCCGGCCTGCCGCGAGGAGGCTTGCTGCGGTCATTGCCCGTTCACCGTGGCCGCACATCACGGTGATCGGACCGGCGGGCAGTTCGGCGGTCGGGATCTGTCCGAGTTCGATGTTGACCACCTCCGGGAGGTGCCCACTGGTGTACTCGTTCACTTGCCGCACATCGACCACGACGGTCGTGATCGCGTCCGGTTCGACGAGCGGGATGATGCTCACCGCGTGACCGGCTGTCGTCCATGCTTCGATTCCGCCGACCAGTTCCCCGACGAGGCGTTCGTGACCGATGTCGAGGCACTGACGAACCAGGTCGTCGCGGTTCTGGTCGGTGTCGAGGATGAACACGATCGGTCGGTCGGCCTCGGTGAGCCAGCCGAGCCAACTCGCGAACACGGGTCGCAGGGTGTTCGAGATCGAACCCGGCAGATGACCGGCCGCGAACGCTGCGATCGGGCGGGCATCGACAACGACACCACCATTGGCCTGGTGCTCTTCGACGTTGGCAGCCGTGAGGGGTTGGAGGCGTGGGATCGTGTCGCAGCTAGTGGGGCCGAGGCGGTTCACCTCGGGGAGCCGGGCGAAATAGGTGGGGAATGTGCCGAACCCGGCGACCAACTGTTCCACGAATTCGTCCTCGCTGCGGATCGTCAATAGCGGGTTCGTGGCCCGTTCGTGGCCGAGGGTGCTGGTGCGTTGTGACATGCCGGGTGCCGAGCAGAACGATCCTGCACCGTGTGTCGGGTACACGACGAGGTCGTCGGGGAGGTCGTCGAAGCGGCGCAACGAACGGAACATCTCATGCGCCAACGGCATGGCCAGATCGGGACCGCACAGATCGGTACGCCCGACGGTGCCGACCATCAACGAACCCCCGGTGAACAATCCGACCGGTCGACCATGGTCGCTGAGCAGGTAGGCGTGATGGTCCGGGGTGTGGCCGGGTGTGGCGATCGCGGTCAGTGTGATCGCGTCGGCGACGTCGACCCGGTCGGCGTCGTGTATCGGCTGATGCGGCGTTGCCAGATGTGAAGCTGCCGGTGCGACGAAGGTAATGCCGTGGCGGGCGGCGAGGTTGGGGCTGCCGGTGGCGTAGTCGGCGTGCGAATGGGTGTCGAACGTCCACCGAATCCGGACGTCGAGCCGGTCGGCAAGCGATCGGTGCCCCGTCGGGAAACGTGGCGGGTCGATCAGCACCGCGGTTCCGTCGCCGAGCGCGATCAGGTACGACGAGTGGCCGAGTCCCTCGTCGACGAACGAGTGCACGTTGATCATGTCGGACCTCCGATCGGGTTTGTGCCCGACGACCAGGACATAGCCGAGGTAGGGGACGGCTTTGGCCATGCGGGGCATCAACCACATCATCTTGCGCAGATGCGCAGGGCGGGCCGCGACACGGCCCATGATCGCCATGCTGTGACCGAAGCCTTCGTCGGCGAGGAACCCTTTCGGGCTCATCATTTCGAACGGGCCGGTCACCGTTTCCAAACCAGTCAGACCGGTGCCGGCGTAGATGCGGGTCCAGTCCTCCAGGGTGTCGAACTGTAAACTGGGGCACACCTGACCAAGGAACACCTCACGGGCTTCCGCGGTCGGTGTTTGACGCCAGAGGAACTCGGTCGCTAACACCCGTCCGCCTGGTGCGCACACCCGTGCCAACTCGGCCGCCGCCGGTTGGCGGTCGACGAACATTGTGACGGCCTCGGCGATCACCACATCGAACGCCCCGTCAGGGTAGGCGAGATCCAAGATATCCCCGGTCTTCACGGTCACTCGGTCGGTAACACCGGCGGCCTGCAGGTTTGCTCGGGCCCGCTCCAACATCAACGGTGCGATATCGACCGCAGTGACCGCCGCCCCGAACCGGCGGGCGATCTCGATCGCGGTGGTCCCGACGCCGCACCCGACATCAAGCACCCGGCTCGAGCTGGTGATCCCGGCCGCGTTGAGTAGTGCGTCGGTGGAGGCCCGGCCACCGGGGTGGATCACGCGTTTGCCGATCACGGCCATGAACTTGTACGGGTCGAGACCGGCGATCTCGTTCGCTGTCAACCTCTCCATCGCAACCTCCCAAGAATTCAAGTGATGTTTTGAAGATACTCCTTGCCAACCATCTATTCAAGTGCTACTTTGAATAGTGGCGGATCGAGGAGAGTGGAGGTTGGTGTGGGTGACAGGGCAGCGAAAGACGCGTTGTACGACGCGTTCGCCGAGGTAGCCAAGGCGTTGGCGGGTGGCCGTCGGGCCGAGATTGTCGATGTCCTCGGGCAGGGCGAACGGTCCGTCGACCAGATTGCCGGTGAGATCGGCCAGAGCGTCGCCAACACCTCGCACCATCTGCGGGCGATGGCCCGCTCCGGTCTGTTACGCACCCGACGTGACGGCAACCGGATCATCTACGCCCTCGCCTCGGACCGGGTCGGTGATCTGTGGGCGGCGTTGCGCGACATCGCCGTCGACCACGTCGAGGGGATCAACGAACTCGCCGAAGCCTACGTCGGCAACCGCTCCGGCCTGGAACCCGTCACCCGGCGGCAACTCGACGCCCGCCTCCAAGCCGGCGACGTGACCGTGCTCGACGTCCGCCCGGCGGTCGAGTTCGACGCCGGACACATCCCCGGCGCGCGCTCGGTGCCGATCGGTGAGCTGCGCAAACTCCGGTCGCTGTCGAAAGACACCGAGATCGTCGCCTACTGCCGTGGCCCGTACTGCGCGTATGCCGACGAAGCCGTCCGTGTACTGCGCCGCCGCGGGTTCAACGCCAAACGTTTGGAAGACGGATACCCCGAATGGAAACGAGCCGGTCTGCCCACCGCAGCCGCGACAGGAGGATCACCATGACTACCGAACTACCTGTCGATGTGGACACCCTCCGCACCCAAGTCCGCGAGAAGTACCGTGACGTCGCGCTCGACCCTCACGGTCAGCACCACTTCCACACCGGCCGACCGCTGGCCGCACGCCTCGGCTACGACGCCGATATCGTCGACGCGTTACCGGATCGGGCGGTCGAATCGTTCGCCGGGGTCGGGAACCCGTTCTCGCTCCGACAGATCCAACCCGGTGAACGTGTCGTTGACGTCGGTTCGGGTGCCGGGTTCGACTCGTTTGTCGCTGCCACCCATGTCGGCGCGACGGGCCGGGTGATCGGCATCGACATGACCGCCGAGATGCTCACCAAATCCCGCGTTACTGCTGGCGAGCTTGGGTTCGGGCATGTCGAGTTCCGTGAAGGTCTCGCCGAGACGATACCGGTCGAGACCGGATGGGCCGATGTGGTGATTTCCAACGGGGTGATCAACCTGTGCGCCGACAAACAGGCGGTGTTCGCCGAAATCTTCCGGGTGCTCCGCCCCGGTGGCATCCTGCAGTTCGCCGATATCGCCAACGGCCGCCCGGTCCCGATCGAAGCGATCCGAGACATCGATCTGTGGACCGGTTGAATCGCCGGAGGGCTGCCCCGTGTGGGCTGGCACAAAATGCTCGAAGACTCCGGCTTTGACCAGATCACCATCGGACCGGCCGTCGACACCTTCGGCGGCGCGATCGGCGAACAAAAAGCACGCTCGTTCGAGGTGTACGGCTACGCCTTCCTCGCCCGCCGACCCTGAACAACTACACGCCCGAGCATCGCTCGACGTACCCCACCAACCAAACCCTGAAAGGAACCTGCAATGTCTGTTGACGACAAGGTCGTGATCGGTCAAACCCACGGGACGAACGACCCCGAAGCTGTGTTGATCGGCTACCTGCTCGGTGTCGAAGCGCTCCGCGCCGGGAAACAAGCCTTGATGTGGCTCACCAAAGACGGCGTCCACCTCGCCACCGTCGGCTACTCCGACGCCATCGAGATCCCCGACGCACCCTCGATCGCCGCGCTCCACGCGCGAAGACTGGTCGTTATGCGACGGATCGCCTACGTCAAAGGTTGCCATCTGGTCCGGTTCGAGCCCGTTGCCGCTGCTCGCTTGATCATCAGAGGCCCGCCAGCGGCGTTGATCGACGCCGAGACCACCCGATCGGACACTCCCGACCTCCCTCAGGTCATCGGTGGTTGGTGGCTGCTTCGAAGATCGTGCGGTCGAACATCGGGTGGTTGAGGTCGTCTGGCCAGGTGGCGACCTCGATCGCCGCGGCGTTGGCCCAGGCAAGCATCTGTTCAGCCTGGGTGTACTGGTACGAAAACGTCAACGTCACCATGTGCGCCCGCTCCATGTACGGGGCGGTGCCATCGAGGTACCCGCAAGCGATGGCTTTGCCGTCAGCGAGTCGCTGTTCGGCCCATGCCCGTACTTCGCCGATCGCACGGAGTAGGTCAGTCTTGGTGCCGGCGTCGGCGAACAGCACTTTCAGCATCGCTTCATGCTGGATGACGATCGGCGCGCTGTCGCTTGCAAGCCAAATAGCCAGGGCGTCTCGACCAGCTGGGGTGATCGCGTAGGTCGTGCGTTTGCGCTGCCCGACGCGGGTGGGGTGTTCGGTGGCGAGACCGTGGGCGGCGAGGTTGCGGAGTTCTGCGTACACCACGGATTCGGCGGTGGTCCAGAAGATGTCACGGAACCGGCTCGACAGCCTGGCGAGGTCGTAGGCCGCGTGCGGGCGAATGGCGAGCTGCCCGAGGAGGGCGTACGAGATCGTTGTAGGACGCTTTGATGCCATGTACAAACATTACTCTGATCCAGAGTAAGATCGGTGGCGAATGAGAGGTACACACCACGACATATAGGAGGAACCATGTACGGCATCCCTGACGGCATCGCAGCGAACGAACGCGAAGTCACCGCGATCATCAACCGCGCCCGCTCCCTCACGCCGCAAGATTGGGCACGTCCAGTGCTACCCGGTTGGTCGGTACTCGACATGGCCGATCACATCGCCCGTGCACTCAGCCAGCAGGCTGAAGCGTTCGAACGAGGCTTGCGCGGCGAACTGGACCCACCGGCGTTCCCGCATCCCGTACCGACCACACCCGACCGGGTGATTGACGACTTGATCGCCGGAAGGGACGTGATGCAGTCGGTGTTGAGCAAACTGGCCCCAGAATCCCTCGGCGCGTTGACGCCGATGCCGTTCGGTGTCGTGCCCACGATGGTGGCGTTGCAGATCGCGGTTATCGAGTACGGCATGCACCGCTGGGATCTTGAACGGGCCTGCGGGAACCCGGGTTACGACCTGCCCGACGACGTCGCCGCGGCGTCGATGGCGATGGTTCCGGGCCTGTTGCCGATGCTCGCCGGACGCGCGGATCAACGCCCGGCTCAACCGATGGCGTTCCAGCTGACCAGCCCGCTCGTCGCGCCGATTGTCGCGTTTGGCGGCGAGCAATGGACGCCTGCCGAAACGACCGACCTCCCGACAACGGTGATCAGCGGATCGGCCAGCGATCTCACAATGTTCTACATCGGTCGCCTCAACGCCGCCAGCCCGGGCATCACCGTGACCGGATCCTTGGCCGACGCCGAACAGTTCAAGCGATACTTCCCCGGCCCGTAAGAACGCAACCTTCGGTACACCGCCTTCGTTGGCCTGGTGGATGCGCTCGGAGTCACCATCGAACCGCAATCCAACCGCTCCATCCTCCACGGGCTCGTCCCGCGAGCGCTGTACGAGCCTTTCAGGCGCGCCGATAATGTGGGTCGGACTCGGTTGACGTTGTCGGTACGGTGGTTGTGTGGGGATGGTTCGCTGTCCGGTCGTCGTTGGGCGTGATCGCGAGATCGCGCTCGGCGTTGGTGCGGTGGCGGCGTCGCGGGTGACGGGTGGGGCCGCGCTGGCGGTCGTCGGTGAGGCCGGGATCGGCAAGACTCGACTGGTCGCCGAGTGGGTCAGGGCGGCTCGGCTTCGTGGGTTGGCGGTGATCTCCGGGCGCGGTTCGACGGAGAACATCGCCGTGCCGTTGGCTCCGTGGGCCGAGGCGTTGAGTTCGTGCACGCGGGGTCGGCCGTGGCCCGACGATGCGCTGCTGACGCCGTATCGGGCGGTTCTCGGGCTGTTGATCCCGGCGTGGCGCGGCCAACGGTGGGTCGCTCCGAGCGAGCCTCCTGGTGTGCTTGATGAGGCGATCGTGCGAGTGCTTGCGCATCTGGCAGGTACGGACGGGTTACTCGTCGTGCTCGATGACATGCATTGGGCCGATCCGGCGAGCGTGCAGACAGTCGGATATGTGATCGATCACATCGGTGAACTTCCGGTGGTGTTGTGCCTGGCGATGCGGCCCGAGTCCGCCGGCGTGGTGGTGGCAGCGATGGCCCGCCGAGCAGGATGCATCGAGGTCGATCTGCAACGGCTCGACCCCACCGATGTGACCGAGATGGTCGCCCGCTGTGCGATGGGCGGGAGCGGAACCGACATCGATCATGTCCAGGTCGATGGCGTTGTCGCCGCGTCGGAGGGTCTGCCACTCGTCGTCGAGGATTTGCTCGCGTCGGTCGCATCGGTCGGGTCGCCGTCACGGTTCGCCGACATCGTGCGAAGTCGCATGGGCGCTTTGCCGTTGCTTCACCGGCGCGCTGTGCGGGCCTCCGCGTTGCTTGGGGAGCGGGTCGATTGGCCGGTGGTGACCGGCGCTTTGTCGCTTGATGACGCGGTCGGTGATGAGCTGTTGGCCGACATCGTCGGGGTTGATCTGATGGTCAACGACGGCGGTGAGGTCCGATTCAGGCATGCGTTGACTCGTGCCGTCGTCGTCGGTGATGTCCTGCCGGCGGAACGGGCAGGCCTGGCTGGCGTGTTGGCCGAGTCGTGTCTTGCTCGGCGGCGCCCGTCACTGGCGCGTGATCTGCAGGTCGCGGATCTCTTCGTGGTCGCCGATGATCACGACCGGGCCATCCGGGTGCTAACAGAGTCGGCCGGGCGAGCCGAGGATGCCGGTGAGCTGGCTGATGCCGAGGTGGCGGCGGCCCGGGCGTATGCGCTGACGGTTGAACGCCGCACCAGCAATCAGTTGCCGATCGGCATCGACCTTGTCCGCCTGCGTTTGCGGGTCGGCCGTCCCCTCGAGGCGATCGACCTCGGTGGGTCGCTGCTTGCGGCGGCTGAAGGACGTGATCGGCAGGCGACCGTCGCGCTCCATCTGATGCTCGCCCGGGCGCAGGTGGATTGCGCCGATTGGGACCAAGCCGCTATCCATCTCGACGCGGTCCGGGCAAGCGGCGGGAACGATCAGGTGGTGGCCGAGTTAGCGGTGCTCGACGGGGCATGCGCGTTCGGGGCGGATCGTCCCGGTCAGCGGGTCGCCGTCGAATTCCAAGCGGCTAAGGCGGCGGCGATGGCGCACGCTGCCGGCTTGGACCGAGTCGAGTGTGAGGCGTATGTGCTGGCCGGGCGGGCGGCCCGCCAGCATGACCTCGCGACGGCCGCGGCCTCGTTGGAACGGGCGCTGGCGGTTGCCGAGACCGCGGGTCTCGGGGTCGAGCGACTGGTCGTGCTCGATGAGCTGGGCACGGTTGAGATGCTGCGCGATGCCCGATCCGACCGGCTCGAACGGGCATATGATGAGGCGTTGCGCGCCGGAGCGTTCGGCGCGGCAACGTCGGCAGGGCTCAACTTGGCATCCGCGTACGCCATGACCGGCCGTCACCGATTGGCGGCCGAGCAGGCCGAGGAGGTTCAGGCCCGGGCTGCTCGCCTGGGTTTCCGTGGTCTGGAAGCGGCGTGTGAACTGATGCGGGGTATCGCCGCGGCGTTCGACAACGATCGAGCCGTCGCGGAGGTGCATCTCGGCCGCGCCGAGCAGCTCTCACCCGACGACCCGGACTTGCGTGTTGGGGTGTGGGCGATCGGACATGGCGTCGGCGCGTTGGTCGATGACGATCGGCCGCGCGCCCGTCGAGCGTTCGAGCGGGCGCAGTCGTTCGCTCCAGAGCGCCACGCCCGGATCCTCGACGCGTCCGTCGGTCCCCGCCTCCTGCTCGACGCGCTGGATGGGACAGCCCGCGCCGAGCAGATCTCCGCGGTGTGGGCCGCCGACGTGAAGGGGGCTCGGTGGTCGGCGATGTGGCTTGGGGCAGCGTCGGCCGTGGCGCTCGCTCGGAACGGCTCGGGCGCCCAAGCCGTCACGACGCTGCATCGGGCGCTCGATGCCGGCGAACGCTATCCGTTGTTCGGTGCGCTGGCCCGCCGACTGGTCGCCGACGCGGCGCTGGCCGAAGGTTTCACCGACCCGGTGCCGTTGCTACGTGATGCCGAGGCAGCCTTCACCGATCTCGGTTTGGTGCGGCCTGCCGAGTCGGTGCGTGGCCGGTTACGTTCGCTCGGGGCTGCAGCACCACGCCGTCGGGGTGAATCGCTGATCACCGATGATCTGGCCCGGGTCGGGGTCACGGCTCGGGAGGCCGAGGTGTTGGATCTGCTCGCCGATCGCCGTACGAATCGGGAGATCGCCGCCGCACTGTTCGTCTCGCCCAAGACCGTAGAGAAACATGTCGCCGCCTTGGCGATGAAGCTCGGCGTAGCGAATCGGCAGGTCCTTGCCGAGATCGCCCGGTCGCGTCGGGCCCGGTCGACGTCGGGCTGAACCCCGACTCCCGTGACGGCAACACCCTCAGGTCGGGGATTCACGATGGGGGATGTTCCCCCATGCACAAACGCGTTGGTGAGCGCATGCTGTGGATCTACCAGGGATGCCGTCGGCGTCCCGAACACGAAAGGAACCATTCCATGGCCATTGCAGCTGTCTGGCACTTCGAGGGCAACACCCCCGAGCAGTACGAGCAGGTCTTCGAGATCGGCGGACCAGCGATCAACGCTCAAACGAGCCGACTCTCCCACGTCTGTTTCATCACCCCAACCGGCATCGACGTCATCGATGTCTGGGCCGACGAAGCCGCGTTCGCTGCGTTCGGAGCGATCATCGGACCAGCCACCGTCCAAGCCGGCCTCACTGCCGCACCAGCGATCTACCCGGTCCAGGGCTTCATGGGCAACGACGGCATCCGCAACCCGTAAAGCTGACCTCGGAGATCGCCTGGTCGAATTCGGATATCATGATCGTGAAACCCTCACGCAGCACTCGTCCGATGAAGTCGATCTGATCGGCAAAACGCGCGATTGGAAGACTTGTCGCTTTCGTGTGATCCGTCGTGGGTTTCAGCAACCGAAGTAGGGCACCCGACTCAAACCGGGTCGGGATGAACTCCGAAGGAGATTCGACCATGACCACTGCTACTTCCACGCTCGAGCATTTCGCTGCCGCGTTTAATTCCGGCGACGCCACCCGAGTCGCCGACTGTTACACCACCGACGCGATCCAACAGCACGTGATGCTCGGCACCAGCCAAGGGCGAGCTGCGATCTTGGCAGCAGAAAGCCCGATGTTCGCCGCGTTCAGTGACGTCAGCTGGACCGCTAATCGCATCGTCGAAGCCGCCGCCGGCGGGTGGCACGCCGTTGAATGGACTGTTGTCGCAACGAACACCGGGCCACTCGCCACCCCAGCGGGTGAGGTCCCGGCAACCGGTAGAACGGTCACGCTGACCGGCGCGAGCCTGCTTCAAATCACCGACGATGAGCTCATCGCCGAAGAGCACCGCTACTTCGACACGATGGCGATGCTCACACAACTCGGCCTCACCTGACCGCAAGCCACCGAGATCGGTTCCCGTCGCCAGCGGCCTGCTGCAGTGACGGGCGGGCCGGTGGCGGCCCAATGGCTATCGTTGTTGGCGTGTTCAGCGTGCTTGTTCTGCCGTGGTCCCACATCGTGTTCGGCTCACTCGTCGGGCCCGGCGTCGGTGTTGCTGCCCTGTGGGCGTTTCGTGAGCGTGACCTGCGAACGCTGGCCACCGCCGCGGTGGGTGTGTTCGCTGGGACATGGTTGTGGAACCTGATGCTCAACGTCCGTCACGCCACCAGCATCGATGGTGATATCCCGTTCAAACCATTCCCGATCTCGTGGCAAGACACCGGTACCGGCATCTTCGCCCTCGCCATCACCACCATGTTGTTGCTCGCCTCCGTGCATCGTGACCAGCCTGGCCACCGCACCCTCAAGATCGCCGGCATCGCCGCCGGTGCAGCATTCTTGATGGACGTCTACACCTGGTAACATCCGAACACGGATCGATCGCGCGCCCGTTCAGGGGGCGGGTGGTCGGGGTGGTTGGCGGTCGCCGGTGCGAGGCGGTTTCGGAAAGCGCCGCCGGGATCGATCGCGCGTGCAACGCTGTCGTGTCCGATGGTAAGAAATCGCGATGGCACGACACATTGACCCCGAGGATGGTTTCGCCGAGTTGCTGGATTTGTGGTCGGCCGAGTCGGCCGACGATCTGCATCGGGTGCTTGTACTTCATTGGCCCGTTCGTCGGTTAGCTGAGGCATCGGAACCATTGGCGCTACTCGGAAAACATCACAAGGCGAACCCCGATGGCGTTGATGTCACTGCACTGTTGCTCTTGACGGACCGACGTTGGCAACCTTCCGCCGGCCAACTCGTGAGGCGCGTCGCCGAATCGGGACTGGTTGATGATGACGGCCTCGATGGGCTGGCGGAAATATTCCTCAATGCTGGCCCGGCGATCTTCTGGCCTGTGCCCGACGAATGGTTCAGTAGCGACGAGATCGTCATCGAACTCGGCGACGCCAAGCCAGATGATCCGCCCGAACCCTCACACAGTCTCGTCCGCCAAATGAACAATGAAAGCGGACGCGACGACTCAGGCCCCGCGGTCGCGGCCCGTCAGGTTTCGCCGCCACTTCGTCGGTGGTCAGCTGCACACCTCGTGCGACGCGATCCCTCGTCGTGGCTGGAAATCTGGAGAAACACAGAACACGTCGACGCGCGCAGTGCCGCTGCTATCAAGTGTGGAGTGCTCGACGCATTCGCATGCCTGCCGTCAGATGCGCACGAACGTCTCATTTCCGAGTCCATCCGCTGGCCCGACAAGGCAGTCCGGTTACTCGGCTACAACTTGATGATCGATCGGAGCGGCGTGTCGGTGGTCCGTGAAATCGCGCAAGTCGATGCCAACGCCCAAGTCCGCGCCTGGGCGGCTGCGCTCCGGCAACCGGGCGAAGCGAGCTCGCCGCCAGCGGACCAACCGACGACCACGAGCCGGCGCGTCGGCAAGGCCTCCGGGCGACCCTCGGAGCCGACGCTGTTCTGACGCCATCGTTTGCCCGACCGTACATGCAGTGCTTCGGGTGTGATCGGGGTCCGGGCCATCGGCGGGTGGTCAGCCCTGGAGCTCGGCGACGCGTGCTTGCATCTTGTCGATCGCCATCGTCCAACCCTGGCCACCTGGCGAGTCGGCCGGAACACCGATGTGCGTCATGGTCATCTTGGTGCGGTCACCAAGATCGACGAGTTCGACCACGATCGAGGTCTCCATGTGGGCCCCAGCGGGCATGCCCATCTGCTCGGCAGTCATCAGGTTGCCATCCGCGTCGGCCATCGCCTCGGTGTAGACGAGGCGGGTCTTCGGGTCGACTTCGCGATACTCGCCAACGAAGTACATCTGCATCAGGCCGCGCGGGGTGTCCATCTCCATCGCAATGTGCCGGCGGCCGCCGACCCGGACGTCCATGTCGGCTCTGGGGATCTTGGCGCCCATCGGCCCGTACCACTTGGCGAAGTGGTCGGCTTCGGTCCACATCGCCCAGATCAGATCAATCGGTGCGTCAAAGGTTCGTTCGATCTGGACGTGCTTGGTGTCGGTCATTGGTCAGTCGCTTTCTTGTTCGGGGTGTTTTGCAGTGTCCGGACGTAGTGGTCCATGCGGTCGAATCGGTCGTCCCAGATGTGCCGGTATTGCTCGGCCCAACTGGCGAGTTCGGCCAAGGGTGCGCCGTCGATGGCGCAGGGACGGAACTGCGCGTGCCGGCCTCGTGTGATGAGCCCGGCGTGTTCGAGCACTTTGATGTGCTTGGAGATCGCAGGGAGGGTCAGATCGAACGGTGCCGCCAGGTCATTCACGGTCGCTTCACCTTGGGCGAGGCGGGAGAGGATCGCCCGTCGGGTCGAGTTGGCGAGTGCCGCGAACGTCTCGTCGAGCCGTGCGTCCTCGAGCGTTGCCGTCACTGATGCCACCTCCGTGCTTTCCACTTATGTTAATTAACTAGAGTGGAAAGTAACACGGATGAGCGGGTGCGTCAACGGCGGAGCAAAGCACGCAACAAGGCACCGCTTCGAGGTGTGGGCCGCCATTTGTAGAATGTCCGACGTCGGCGCGCGGGCCACCCGCCGTTAGCTCCAGAGTCGTCTCGAACTTCCCGCGAGGGAACTCCGCTGCGAGCACTTGGCGATGCGCGTCGAGCGTCGGGTTGTCCTGGGTAGCCGACAAGATCGAGACCTGTTGGTTCCGACCCCAACGCTAAGGGCAGCGGATTAGCAGCGATTGCGTGCTGATCCCGGACGATAGGCTCGCTGGTCGGTGCTTCGCCACTGGAAATTCTTTCCGAGGCGACCAGACATTTTTAGTGGGTGAGGGGTGTCGGAGGTTGTGAACCCCGAGGCGGAGCTGACGCGGCTGTATCACGCCGATTACGCGCGCCTCGTGCGCACGTTGGGAGTCGCCTTCGATCCGCGCGATGCCGCCGACGCCGTGCAGGAGGCCTACCTTGCACGTTCAAGCGTTGGCGGGTGGTCGCTGCATATGACGACCCGATCGGCTGGATCCGGCGCGTCGCCGTGAATCGACTGCTGAACGAGCAGCGCAATCGCCGACGTCGTCGTGACGTTGCGCTCGTTTCGGTTGTGACAACGCCGGTAGATCAGGTCGATGAGGTGCTCGATCTGCGCGCCCGGCTTGCCGCGCTGCCACCGCAGATCCGGGTGACCGTGACGCTGTTCTATCTCGAAGACCTGTCGGGCGAGGAGATTGCCGAAGTGCTCGGCGTGTCGGCCAGCACCGTCCGCTCCAACCTGGCGGACGCCCGCGCTCGGCTCCGACTCGAACTCACCGAGGAGATCGTATGAACAATGATCGTGAACGACTGGACTCGTTGGTCCCGACCGTAGATATCGCAGCCGGGCTCAGTGCGCTGCAGGACGGCATGCGACGCGTCGAGCGTCGACGCGGGCTGGTGCGCCCGGCTGCGGCGGTGACATGCGCGCTCGCTCTGACTAGTGGCGTGCGGGCTGTCGCGAATCGATCGCACACGCAGCGCGTCTCGACCGCCCCGCCAGCCGGGCTGTACCCGCGGGACGTGCCGTTCCGGTCCCTCGGAACGGTTTCACGATTCGTTGACGATTTCATGGGAGGGTTCCCTCCGGGGGAGGTCGTTGACGTCTTCGCCGTCAGCGACACAGCCTCGCTTGCTACGTTTCGCTCGACCCTTCGCTCGGGCGAGACCGTACCGGCGGTCGATTTCCGTACTGAGGTCATCGTTGTGGTTCCGGGCGAGCACTGCCTTCAACTCACAAACCTGACCGTGACCAGCGAGTCCGAAGGTCACGCAACGACGGACAACACTCCGGCGGGTTGTCGTACGAGCTTTGTTCCACAGTTTTACCTCGTAGCCGTACGACGAACCGATCTGCCATCTGGCGTTCTCGATCGCTGGGTTGCGGGTCTCCCGACCCCGGCGCCCCAGACGGAAACGGACGGCCCAACCACGACAACGCCCGTGACGCCGGAGACGATCTTCGTGCCGACCGTCGGTGTGCGATGCCCGGCACCAGCGTTTCTGAACGTGAAGACGGATCAGCAAACACAGGATGAGATGGCGAAGGAACAGGACGACTTGCGCGCCGACTTGCAACTCGCGCAGCCGATCCTGTCGGGATCGAACGCTGGATTCGATCCGCGGTACTCGTTCGATCTTCCCCTGCGAATAGTCGTGTACCTGTCGCGAGCGTTTGGCCCCACCGACGAGCTCAGAGGTCGCCTCGTCAAGACCCTCGCCCATTCCGACCGGCTCGAGTTCATCGAGGTCGACTACACGAAGGCCGATGTGCGCGCCGCATCAGCCAAGATCGCCGCCGAGGCCAAGGCGAACCCGGACGCGTTCAACGAGTTCTCCGAACCAATGGGTCCCGAACGCGGCGATGTAGCCACGACAGTTGGGCTGAATCCGGGACAAGATGCACTCGCTTCAAGCCTCGTTGAACGCTTCGGTCCCGCCGTCCAGATAGAGCTCGGCGGTCGGCCGTACGTGCCGGTCGGATGCGGCCCGCAGCCCCCGCCACCGGTCTGTCCCGATGTGCTCGGTGGGGATCCGGCGGCCGTCAAGTTGGATCTCTCGGTCGAACTCATCAAGCCGTCGATGCGCGTCACCGAACTCGGGCGGGCCACGCTCACCGTTCGCAACAATGGGTCCACAGTGTTCGATGCATCGAGCGGGCCAGAGCTCATTGGCGCACTCGTCACGCCCGGCACCCACCATGTTGTCGGCGCGTTCACGGGGGCGACACAGTCGGTATTGGTGTTTCATCAGGTTCAACCGGGACAGTCCGCGACTATCCCGGTCATCTTTGGCACCGCCCGCTGCGATGGTGGCGAGGGCTCTGCCATACCGCCCGGCGTCTACGGGCTTGTGGTCGTGGTGGGCGCCAGCGGACGCGAAGCCGGCAGGGGCTATGTGTCGCCCGAAGTGGTCGTGACAATCACGCAATAGCCTCCGCTCGGCATTCGCATCGCACTGCTGCTCCTCATCGTGACGACCGACGAGCCTGCCCGGCCTTGGCGACCCTGGTCGTCAGCGAAGTGGTCGCGGGCTGAATCCTGGGCGGTGATTGCGAGGTCGGGGTAGGTTGGGTTATGGCCTATTGGTACAACGTGAAGTCCGGTCAGGTGGAGACGGACGAGAATCGCAGTCGTGATGCTGATGTTCTTGGTCCGTACGAGACACGACAGGCAGCCGAAGGTGCGCTTGCTACTTCGAAGCAACGCAACGATGCTCAGGACGCGAGTGACGCTGCGTGGAATGGTGACGACGAAGCACCTTCGTGAGGGGGATACCGAGTGTCCGATGCATCGCCAGGATCGGGATCAGTCGTGGGGGTTTCGGCGACGCAAGAGGATGGTGTCGGCGTTCGCGTTCAGTGACGTCCGTCCGCACGAACAGCGCACCGCCCCCCGCACCCGTGATCGCTCGTTCTACGGCGATGCCCTTGTCGTCGCGGCGAGCGGCGAGAACCGCTTGTGCGCCCTGGGCTGCGAAACCGGCCATGCGCGCCCGCGTGCGGACTGGCCTCCTGAATCGAGCGCGGAGAAGTAGTGCCGTCGCTATTTGGGCCAGTTCCGCTTGATGAAAGTGGCGAGAACTGAGTGAAAGTCCGGATCGCTGGGTGCTGTGCCGTGGTTACCTTCGCCCGCGACGACTGCCTCCGCCCCCGGAATGATCTCGGCGAGTTCAGCGGTGTCACCGTCGCCATCATCTTGGCCCCCCTTGAGCACAAGCACAGGGACGTTGGTTGAATTGACGCAGTCACGGGCAACCAGATCGAATCCGATCATCGCGGCCCCAAGGGAGGCGAAGTCGTGGACGGCGTCGAGACGGGCGTAGGCACGAAACGGTTTGAATTCCGGGTGGTCGTTCCATGCGTTCGTTTGGAAGCACTGCCCACAATCATGGAAGGCCTCCAGTGTCTGTGAGTTGGTGTCCTCGAGAAACCGACGATCGGTGCCCCAGAGGGCGACGGCTCGGAGGCGGCGTTCCCTGTTCAACATTCGAGCGGCGGTGACCGATCCCATGGAGTAACCGACAAGATCGAACTTATCGACGCCCAATTCGTTGATCACCGCGGTCACGTCTCGCGCGTGGCTGTCGCCGCGATACCGGTCGGGTTCCTACGCGCGGGCCTGGCGAACGAGACGTATCGCTCGTTCACGCAACTCCACAGGGAATTTTCTTCCTTCTGGCACGACTCCACCCTTTCGTGGATTGCAAGCTTCCATCAAAACTCAGGGCGATTCAGCTCAGGCCTCGCGGTTGAGACAACCCAGCACGGCGTTCATTGCGCCACCCTGGGCTTGAGTCGTGGCCGGTAGGTGCAGACCGTTGATGAGAGCATTTGCAGCGATCCTTACCTGGTCCACTGTCGATGACGCGGACAGACCGAGCGAGGTCAACACTGGGTCGACAGCGCATCCGAGGCCCGCAACTGTTTGGCCGTTGTAACCCGAGACGTACCGCACGTTGTACGTGAGCGCGAGGGTCTGTGCGAGCAGGGTCTCGACGGTGCCCCGTTGCACCCGGGTATTTTTACATGCGGTCGTATCGATCGTGCAGCCGTTCCCCCTCAGGTAGATGTTCGATGCACCAAGGTTGAGCACGTCGACCTTCTCGAGCGCGCCGCCAAGGCTCAGCGGGAAGGGCGACGGGGCCGCTGCGCTGAGGATGGAGTTGCCGACTCTATTGCCCCAGAATCCGCGCGTCTTGCCGAGGACGACGGTCGGAACCGCCACATAGGTGTTGGTGACTGTCGCGGTGTTCGGTCCGGCGGCGGTGACGGTGATGTCCGCGGGGAGGGTGACCGTCCAGTCTGGTCCGGGAGGTGTCTCGGTGACTTTACAGGTGGCACCGACGGGGACACCGGCGATGGTGATGGTTCCCCCGGCAGCGATGGTTGCGGTGACGGTGAGAGGACCGGCACCGCAGTTCACCGTGATGGTGAATGTCGCCCCCGCGGGTGCAGCTGCTCCGGTGACCAGTTTGGTTGCGGTGACGTCGCGTCCGGCGATGTAGGTGTTGGTGACGGTGCCGGTGTTCGGTCCGGCTGTGGTGACAGTGAGGTCAGCAGGGAGCGTGACCGTCCAGTCGGTTGCCGGGACCAACGCGTCCTCGGTGACTTTGCAGGTCGAGCCGACCGGGACACCAGCAACGGTGACCGTTCCCCCGGCAGCGATGGTTGCGGTGACGGTGAGGGGACCGGCACCGCAGTTCACGGTGATGGTGAATGTCGCCCCCGCGGGTGCGTTCGCACCGGCGACCAGTTTGGTTACGGTCACGTCGCGGAGCGCCCGATTGTTGAACGTGCACGTCGTCGTTAGGCCTATTTGGATTGCGATGCCGTTGAGGCCTGTGGCCGTGGTGGTGCCCGTGGACGAACCGGCTTGCGTCGTACAACTCGCCGAGTCGAGCTTCCACCCAGTCGGAACAACTTCGCTGAGGTTGAGCGGCGTGGCCGTTGAATAGCCGATCAGCGAGATGTTCCCGGAGCCCTGAATCGTGAAGCTCGTTCGCCCGTCGGTCGCGGCCCGACTTGGGGCGAACACGAAGTTCGTAGCATCACTCGGTGTTGCGTTCTTGATGATCGTCAGGAAGCCGCTATTGGGCGCGAAGACGCAATCCGAAGGGGCGGAGTTTGGTTGCTGCGACGGATAGGAGCAGACGTTCAAAAGCGTGCCGCTCGCGAAATTCACCGTCGCGGTGGAGTCGATCGACTCACACGCGGTGTTCGTGTCGCACGCGTTGTTCGTAGATGGCCGGCAACCGCAACAAACGGGTCAGGAGCGGTTGTCACCGGTCCGGACAGCGGCACCACGATAGGGACGGCAGCAGGGCCAGCACACCGGTCGGCGGCGCTGTCGGCGGCACACACGTACGTCACGCGTTGGATGTACGAGAGCGGTGACCCGCCGGTCACGACACAGACCGCCGTGTTGGCGAATCCGTTACCATTGGTATCGAAAAGGGCGCAGCCATCCATTGTGTTGGCACCAGTAGTCGACGTGTCATCCCACGCCCATGTCAGGCTTCCGGCGGCGTAGTCAACGGCGAGTGAGGTGAGGTCCTTCTGCCCAGAGAGATCGTCAGGCCCCGCGTCATCTATCGCGACAACGGGTGACGCAGAGGCCGGCCCACCCGCCAACAGCCCTGCCCCTCCGATCACGACCCCGAACGCAAAGGCCCCTATTGCGATCTTCGCCCAGCGACGGGCCGTACTACGACGAGTGTTGTCTACAGCTTCATGGCCCGACCTCCGTGAAAGGTGAACGAATGTAACGTTCACGAGAACTCTGTTTCGGGCGACGATATGCCCCACGGGGAGTGGGAATCGAGAGGCTCGTGTTAAGAACCAGTAAAATAGGTAAAATGGACTAGAGAGAAATTGTTCTGTGTGTGGGGTTCGCCGCGGAGATCGGCCCGCGAAATGAACCAAGTCAGCGGGTCTTCTCACCGATATGGGAAGAAGTTCCGGATGGGTATGACAGGCAGGCGTTCAGAGATGAAGATGTCACCGGAACGAAGTGGAGATCTTCTTGAAAGATCGCCAGATCCGTGTTCGATCAAATGATGTGTTCGAGCGTCGTGGTTTTCCCATGTCGGAACGCGGTGGCATAGTTCTGGACGGCCGCGTTGGTCGCGTCGAATGTGTCCGTGGCGTAGCTGGGCCATCGCCCGCGATATCCCGTATGTTCGCGTGCGGCATCTACAGCGCCCAGAAGTGTTGCAGCGTCCTCCCTCGACACGGTGTTGCTGAGGGCCAGTAGTTCGAATCCGTCGATCGTGAGCAGCGCATAGTTGTGTGTGCTTGCGAGGCCTATCACGTTACGGCAGGCCGCCCCACAGGCCTCATGGTCTCGCTCGGAGTAGGCGATGATGGCGTCGATCTGGTGGCGGAGGGCGCGGTGAAGCGGCGCGTCGGCAAACGCGTCGGCCGTTCGTCGAAAGTCCGCCGCGACCGTGTGGGCATCGGCCAATTCGCCCCGAGCGAGGTACTCGCTGACTATGGGCACGACCACCTGTGATCGGCAGATCGGAGTTTCACCCATGTCGTCGAACCAGGCTCGTACTGTGTCAAGCTCCGCCGGCTGACCGAGCGTGAGACCGCGCAGCAATCCGACGAACGCCGTGAGGCCGCGCAGGATCGGTGGCAACGAACGGCCCACCCATCGCGCCGCCTTGTCGACCAGAGCGACATCGTTGACTGCGTAGCCCAACCACGCGATCTGTATCGCGGAGAGGAACATCAAGAAGGCGTTGTCCGGTCGGTCTGCCGAGGCGTAGGCCATCGCGTCGACGAGACGACCCTGCCTGATCGAGATGAACAGTGCCGCGGCGTGCCCGGAACCTGCTGTGTCGGACGTGAACGGTTGGCCGAGCCGTTCGAGGTGCCGGGTCGTCGTCGCAAGTGCCGATTGCGCGACGTCGAAACGCCCGCACCAGGCGGTGTTGAGCGCGAGCTCTGACGACGCGGTGAGCGCCGCCGTATCGTCGTGGTTTTCGTTGGCGATAGTCAGGGCCGCTTCGAGCGTCGAGGCGCCGCCGCTTTGGATCGCGGCCTGGCCATCGGCGTACAGCTGCCACCATTGGGTATCCAGGTCATCGACGCCGATCGACGATCGAGCGTCGGGTATCCGTCCGTCGAGGTCGTCACGGCTAAGGATGAGGATCGCTTCTTGCGGGAGGTGGACCATCGCCGCAGCCCATTCGCACGGCGCCTCGCGACCGTCACGAGTGACGAGCCAGTCAACTTGCTCATTCATCTCATCGAGGTAGCCGACGGCGACCCGCGCCACACGGTTCATCCCGCAGATCCGGTATGCATCGACAGGGGATGCCACGTAGGCCCAACGCAGCGCTGCGAACAGATCCGCAAGCTCCAACCACACATCGTCGGGCACCACCAGACCACGCATCCGTGCTCCGATTCCTTGGGCGAAACGTCCGTAGAACGCGACGTGACGAGAGCGCGTCGACTCGGTCTCGTGGGATTCATCCAAGCGATCCGCACAGAACTGTCGCACGGTCTCCAACAGGCGATACCGGCCGGTGATCGGGTCGAACTGAACGAGGCTTTTGTCGACGAGATGGCAAACGATCTCAAGAACGTGTGACCGATCAAGCGTGTTTTCGTCGGCCGTGACGGCCTCCGCCGTTTCGAGCAGGAATGGTGCCTCGAAGACCGAGAGCCGACGAAGCACGGTTTGCTCGCCGTCGTCGAGAAGGTCGTAGCTCCAGGTGATCGAGGCCAGCAATGTCTGTTGGCGTGCCACCCTGGTTCGGGCGCCACCGGTCAGGACACGGAACACATGCGCGAGTTCGGCGACAATACGGTCCAGTGACAACGATCGAGTGCGAGCGGCCGCCAACTCGATCGCCAGTGGCATGCCATCGAGCCGCTGACAAATCGTCCTCACCAGGTCGTCGTCGAGCGGGACGTCGCCACGACCCTCGTGGGCGCGATCACGAAACAACGCTGCTGCGTCCTCGGCGGCCAATGAAGGGGTGCGCCAGACATGCTCACCAGCAATTCCGAGCGGCTCGCGACTTGTGATCATGAGCGTCACCAGCGGGCACCCTTCCAACACCGCGTGAGCGATCCGGGCGACACCATCAAGGACGTGCTCGGCATTGTCGAGCACGAGCAGTGCGTGGCCGATCTGGCGCAGATGATTCTCCACCTGCTCCACCGGATCAGCACCGCCGACGAGCGGAATGCGCAAGGCCAGCGCAACGGCGTTGGCGACCTGATCGTCGGTTGAGGTCGTCGCCAACTCGACCCACCACGCTCCGCCCGGGTACTCGGGAATCGAGGCTGTCGCTGCGGTGAGGGCCAGTCGCGTCTTGCCACAGCCACCTGCACCGGTGAGTGTTGTCAGCCCGACGTGTTCCATCAAGGTTCGTACGGCGCGAAGTTCGTCGGCTCGCCCGATGAACGACGTCGACACGTGCGGAAGGTTCTGTGGGATGTCGGCGTCGTCCAGGGCGAACGGGCGGGAGGCGACCGTGTCTTCAATCGAACCATCCGGGACTGTCCCTACGATCGATGCGCCCGTAGGTGCCAGAGTGGACTCCACTCCCGCGATCGAGCGCTCGAGCAGTGTGATCTCCTTTCCGGGGTTCAGGCCAAGATCGGTCGCAAGTCGGCGACGGTAGTCGTGGAATGATCGCAAGGCCTCGGCTTGGCGTCCCGACCGGTTAAGTGCGGTCATGAGTAACGAATGCGTCCGTTCCCGCAACGGGCTGCGCCATGCCGCCGCCTCAAGATCAGCGACGGCATCGGCCGCACGGTCCAAGTCGATCAGCACTTCGGCTCGTTCGTCTTCGGCCGAAGCGCGCATCTCGGACCATCGCACGGCCGGGCCGCGAGCCCAGTCGTCCAGCACAAGCCCTTCGAGTGCCGGTCCTTGCCACAACGCCAAAGCCGCGTCGAGGGATTTCAGTCGACGCTGCGGGTCCGCAGTCTCATCGGCCGCTTGGTGGATCAACGTCTCGAAGCGTGAGGCGTCGACTTCCGCGGGCGAGACGGTTAACACGTAGCCGCCCCCTCGCGCAACGATGGCATCAGCGCCAAGGATTGCACGCAGTCGCGAGGCGTATGTGTGCACCGTCTGGCGCGGTTCAACCGGTGGATCATTCGGCCACAACGCAGCGACAATCCCATCAAGATGGCGGGGAGACCCTGGCGTCAGCGAGAGGTAGGCTAAAAGGGTTTGCTGACGTAAACCTTTCACCTCAACCCGCGTGCCGTCGCGGAAGGTCTCTACCGTTCCCAGAAGCCTGATGTCGAGCACCATGGACACTCCTCGAATAGATGCACCGCGTGCTAGTTCCACACCCGAGCGCTGTCAAAATCCTGTCACGTCCACGCAACCCCTGCACGCGCTGAGTCGTTCGCCCGTCAACCATCTGAACGATCCGTGAAAGCAGCGACTGGCACCTTGAGCACAGGCCTGCACAAAACGGTGCGGCCGGATACAGCAGGAGGTGCCCAATGAACAACTTCTCGAAATTCGCAGTCTGTACAGCGTGCGTACTGACCGTCGCTACGGGCAGCACGTCGATGACCGCATCAGCCTCAACCTCGGAACGACCCGTTTTCGCTGGACCGCCCCCCGTGTACGGCGGAGATCCCGCAATCGGTGAGGCCGGCGAGTCGTACTTCGCCCGAACCGGTGACCGCATGCCCGGGCATTGGTTCGCGAACGCCACCAACCCCACCTTCGGCGGGGACCCAGCCATCGGTGAGATTGATGACTCGTACTTTGCCCGAACCGGTCGTCACCTCCCTCACGGCTGATGGATGGGTGCAGCCTCGGCAACGAGCACGTCATCGGCGACGGTGACATGGGCTCGAACTGCCTGCTCTACCTCTGCATTCCATGACGTGCCGATCTGGCCGCCGCAGGACTCGCCGGACGCGCGTCCTCCTCCAGCTGTGCCTCGAGGCCGTCGAGGATGAGGTCGAGCCCGTGGTCGAACTCCTTGGCGTAGTCGTAGCCGGGCTGAAGGATGTGCTGTGTCGTGAGTTCGACGAGATGCGGATAGTCGTCGGCTGACAGGTTCGGCATGATCTCATCGAGCATGTCTCCCATCGAGTCGGAGCTGTCGAACGGAAGGCTGACCTCTTGGAGCACGAACCCGTAGATGTAGCTGTCGATCACGGAGAACGCGTGGGCCGTCATCGCGATTGAGAAGCCGGCATTGCGGCAGCACCCAAGTACGGCGTTGTGATGACGGAGTGTGGCTGGGCCCGGTGAACGTCGCGATTCCATGATGCTGATCGCCCACGGGTGGCGGGTGAGTGCGGCTCGTACCGAGTTGGCGCGAAGTCGCATCGCTGCCTTCCACGCTAGGTTGTCCGGTGGCAGTTCGATCTCGGCAAAGACTGCTTCGACCATGCCGTCAAGGATCTGCTGCTTGTCGGAGACGTGATGGTAGAGCGACATCGCCTCGACGCCGAGTGCGTCCGCGAGCTTGCGCATGCTGACCGCGGCCAACCCATGTTGGTCGGCGAGATCGACTGCCGCCGTGAGGGCCCGCTGGCGCGTCAGCGGCAAGCGAGGTCGGTCGGATTTCGTCTTCGGTCGCGCCACGTCATTCGTTCCGTTCCGTCGGTTCCTGCTTGACAACCTTACAGCGTATGTTACCTTTGAACACCAAGAGCCTTACATCGTAAGTCTCATGATCTTTCAGATCACCGAACAGAGGAACCTCCCATGAACATCACGTCTCCGCCCGTTAGCCCGGAAGCATCACCGGATGCCCCTGCGCAGATGCGGGCGATCGTCCAGCGCCAGTACGGCAACGCCGACGTTCTCTCACTTGCGGTGATCGACCGCCCGACCATCGACGACAGTGACGTATTGGTGCAGGTCCGTGCCGCCGGTCTAGACCGGGGCACCTGGCACCTTATGGCTGGACTGCCCTACGCAGTGCGGCCCATTGCCGGCCTCCGTGCGCCGAAGCAGCCAGTACCGGGCCTTGACGTTGCCGGCGTCGTGGTAGCGGTGGGCAGTGCCGTCACTCGCTTCCAGCCGGGTGATGAGGTGTTCGGCATCGCCAGGGGCTCGTTCGCCGAGTTCGCCGCGGCCAGCGAGAACAAGTTGGCCCTGAAGCCAGCGACTCTCACCTTCGAGCAAGCTGCCGCGCTGCCCGTCTCGGGGCTTACCGCGCTACGCGGCCTGGAAGCGATCGGCAAGGTCCAGCCGGGCCAGCATGTGTTGATTATCGGAGCGTCGGGCGGTGTTGGCACCCATGCCGTGCAAATCGCCAAAGCGCTCGGCGCCACGGTCACCGGCGTCTGCTCCACCGCAAAGGTCGATCTCGTGCGTTCGATCGGTGCCGACCACGTGATCGACTACACCGGGGAGGATTTCGCCATGGGCAACGTCCGCTACGACGTCATTCTCGACATTGGAGGCAACTCGTCCATTGCTCGATTGCGCAACGCCCTCACCCGTACCGGCACGCTCGTCATCACCGGCGGCGAGGACGCAGGCAAGTGGTTCGGCATCGGGCGGCAACTCCGCGCCAAGGCGATCTCACCGTTTGTGCGCCAACGGCTCACCTCGTTCCTGAACAAAGAGCACTTCACCGGACTCGAACGTCTCGCAGCCTTCGTCTCCAGCGGACAACTCGTGCCTGTGGTCGGCGCGACCTACGCGCTTGCCGACATGCCCGACGCAATGCGAGCCCTCGTTGCCGGAACCGCACGCGGCAAGCTCGTCATCGTGCCGTGACTGCTGGAGCGCTACAGTCGCCTGGTCATGTTCTTGCGGTGGTTGGTCATTGGTCTGGTCGGATTGACCGTGTCGTGGGTTGTGATGATCATCCTGGCCCATCGCCTCCCGCCCGGCCTGGCGAAGGACCTGGCGACCGTCTTACCCGCGTGTGCTACCACCGCTCGTCGACTCCGAAAAGACCCGCGTGTACCGAAGCGAGTAAAATTCGCAGTTGGATTCGCTGGCCTCTGGGTGCTGTCACCCATCGACCTTATCCCCGAATTCCTTCCCGTCATCGGCCCCCTCGACGACATCGTCGTCGTGGCGCTCGCCCTGCGCTACGCGGCGCGACGCGTCCCACCCGAGGCGCTCATCGAAGCGTGGCCCGCCGAACGACGGATACTCGAACGCCTAGCCCCCACCACGGCAAACCTACCCAACGACTAGCCCTTCCATCCGGTGAATGCTGCCGATCGATCGGTAAAGGCAACTCCCGGTCCGCGCGGCTTCGGCGGCTATCGAAAAGTTGCGTGAAAGCCTGCGGAGGCTTTCGAGATCGCCGAAATCGTGTGGCGTCGCTCGAAGATACTGGCTATCGCCCGGCTACCAGGGGAACAGTCTCGCCCTACGTGCGTGCTGCCATTGCGCGGCGATCACCCCGAACCGTTCACGCGCCTCAGCGGCGTTGCCGGTGGAGCATTCCAGGTCCCGTTCGCCGGCCCACGCCATCCACGATTGTGTTCGTCGGCTTCGTGGGCATGGTCGTGCCGCAAATCGTCGGCGGTTGACACACGGTCCGGCACGACGATCGGGCGGGCTAGATTCGCGGTGGCTGGCGGTTGTCGCCTGCTGATGAGGGAGGTTTGCGATGAGCGGATTCTTGGATAAGGCCAAAGAAATGGCCGAGACCGTCAAGGACAAGATTGAGGACCACGTCCCGGACAGCATCAAAGAGAAGCTGCATATCGGCAGCGATGCCGATGACGCTGTGGAGGAGGCAGGCGAGGACGGGGCCGGCGACGTGGCCTCAACCGACGAGTAACCCGGTGCTCATCCTGTCCGCGGCCGAGACGAAATCGCTGCTTGATCCCGATGCCTTGCGGCAGGTGCTCGCGTCTGCGATGGCGGACCTCAGCGCCGGGCGTGCCTCGATGCCGCCACGGATCGCCGCGTATGTGAGGGAGCGGGGCGGGTTTGTGGCGGCGATGCCCGCATACCTGCCAGCGACGGGAACCGTTGCGGCCAAGCTCGTCAGCCTTTATCCGGGAAACGCCGGCACCGCGTTCCCAACACACCAGGCGATCGTGATCGTGTTCGACGCCGCGAACGGTCAGCCGGTCGCGCTGCTCGACGGCACCGAGATCACCACAGCGCGCACCGCCGCAGGTTCGGCACTCGCGTCCGACCTGCTCGCACGGTCCGACGCTACTGTCCTCGCGATCGTCGGCACGGGCGTGCAGGCACGCGCCCACGCCCACGCAGTCGTCCGCGTCCGACCATTCCGCGAACTCCGGATCACCGGCCGCGATCCAGCACGCGCCGCAGCCCTTGCTGCGGAACTGCGCTGTGTCCTCGACATCGAGATTGTCCTGGCCGCCAGCGTTGCGGATGCGTGCGCTGGCGCTGACGTCGTGTGCTTGACGACCGGCTCCGCCGAGCCGGTCATCGGGCGGGCAGACATCGCGCCCGGAACGCATGTGAACTCGGTCGGGTTCGAAAGCGCTGGAAGAGAGATCGATTCAGCGACCGTGGCCGAGGCGCTCGTCGTGGTCGAATCGCGGGCGTCCGTGCTCGCTCCACCGCCAGCCGGCTCCTACGACCTGCGTGTGCCGATCGACGAGGGACTCTTCGATCCCGGCGATCTCGTCGAGATTGGTGAGCTAATAGACGGCGCAGCGGTCGGGCGCACGTCTGCCGAGCAATTGACGCTGTACAAGTCCGTCGGAGTCGCCGTCCAGGACGCGGCCGCAGCTGCGCTCGTCCTCGCTGGCGCACGCAAGGCCGGGCTCGGCCTCACGTTCAACTTCTCCTAACTGACGAGTTCCAAAGGGGTCGGTTGGTTCATGCAAGTTGGGCGGCGGTCTGGGCGGTGTCTTCGGTACCGCGGTAGAAGCAGATCTTGTCGCCCCGGAACTTCCACCAATGCACGATCAGCATCGACGCGGGCTTGCCTGTCGCTCGGGCGGTGCTCGCGTAGCGGATGGCGACCATCACGTCGTCGTCGTTCGAGGTGAACGACAACGGGGTGAACTCGGTGACTTCCTCGGCAGCGGCAAGTTCGGTGAAGAACCGCGGGACCTCGCCCTTGCCGTGGCATGCGCCATGCCATGGAGCGACGGGTATCGCCTCGGCCGACCAATCGACATCCTCGGTCAGGTTGTCCAGGATGGTGGCGACATCCCCACGCCCGAACGCTTCGTACACGGCCTGCACAGTGGCAATCTTGGAATCTGTCATGTGACTACTCCGTCAGATCGATGTTGTATCGGTTATTCGCCGCAGGGCGCCCGATGGATCACCGCTCGACATGAACCGGTGTCCGTCCGGACTGAGTGTTGGCCGCGGGTCAGCCTTCGAAGGCGAGGTTGCTTGGTTCGCCGGCGTGGAGGCGGGCGGCGTGTTCGGTGAAGTTCATTGCGTCGAAGAGGGAGGCGCCGTTCTCGATGGCAATTCGCAGTGCTTTCTCGCGGGTCTGGATGGCCTCGGCCGCGTCAATGATCGCGGCGAAGTCTGCGGCCGAACCAACGATGATGCCATCATCGTCGCCGACGAGAAGATCGCCAGGATGCACCTCAACGCCGCCGATCATCAGGGGGATTTGGATCTCGGGCACCTTGACCGCAGCGGGAGCCTTCGGCGTGATGCCGCGGGAGAAGAACGGCAGGCCGAGCCGACGCAGGGCTGCGGTGTCGCGTGACATCCCGTCGATCACTACACCGGCGAGACCTCGTCGGAACGCCTCGGTGCCGAAGAGTTCGCCCGACACCGCTTCATCCTTCACCCCTGCCGCGACCACGAGTACGTCGCCGGGCCCGGCGATTTCCAACGCGCCGATGACGGACATCAAGTCGTCGTTGGCCTTGGCGGTAACGGCGCGCCCGGCCATCCGCAAGCCTGGTACGAGCGGCCGAATTGTCGGCGGGAGTACGCGGAGCGTCTTGTTGGCGTCGGACAGGCTGGCCGTGTCGACCAGTCGTAACCGTGCCAGGAGTGCGTCGTCGGATTTCACCCAGCTCAGCGTAGCGACGGCCCGACTACGCTCTCCTGATGCCGTCCGTCATGCCGTCGTCCCGTTTCGCGTCGCGGATGAATGTGGTGAAACCGTCGGCGATCCGTGAACTCCTACGGCTTGGTGCTGACCCCGCGATCATCTCGTTCGGCGGAGGCTATCCCGATGCCGGGTTGTTCCCTATCGACCTGCTTGCCGAAGTGTTCAGCCGCGCGATCCTCGAACTCGGTCGTGATTCGTTGCAGTACACCGTGTCGAACGGCCCCGAGCACCTGCGCAGCCAGATCGCTCGAAGAATGGCCAACGAGGGTGTCTCCTGTGGAGCAGATGAGGTGTTGATCCTCCACGGCGGTCAGCAAGGCCTCGATCTCGTCGCCAAGCTCCTGCTCAATGCCGGTGACGTGGTGATCACAGAGGATCCTACGTTTCTCGGCGGTCTGATCGCGTTCAACCCGTGCGAACCCAGCTACGTCGGTGTCCCGATGGACGCCGATGGTATGGACACCACCGTGCTGGAAGTCGCATTGGAAGCGAACCCGGGTACCAAGTTCATTTACACGATCGCCGACTTCCAGAACCCCACCGGCGTCACCATGTCGCTCGCCCGACGCCAGCATCTGATCGAGCTCGCCAACCGCTATGACGTGATCGTCGTCGAAGACGCCCCGTATCGCGAAACCCGATTTGACGGTGTCTCGCCGCCGTCAATCAAGAGCCTCGATACCGAGGGCCGGGTGATCTACCTCGGGAGTTTTTCCAAGATCCTCGCACCCGGATTGCGCCTTGGTTGGGCGGTCGCATCCGAGGAGTTGATCGAACGGCTCGGTCTCCTCAAGCTCGCCGCCGACACCCAGTGCAGCACGCTCAACATGGCGGCCGTTTCGCTGTTCCTCGACAGCTATGACATCGACAGCCACATCGCCGAGATCCGCACCGTGTACCGACACAAGAAGAACCTGATGCTCGCGGCTATCAACGAACACTTCCCGAGCGACATCACCTGCACCGATCCCCAGGGCGGGCTGTTCACCTGGCTCACGTTCCCCGACGGCTTCGACAGCGAGATCTTCATGCGCGACCGAGCCCTCCCTGATGCCAAGGTCGCCTACGTTCCGGGCGCAACGTTCTTCCCCGTCCACCCCCGGCCGAATCACGCACGCGCCAGCTACTCGACCCAACCCGACGATCGCATCGTGGCTGGCATCTCCGCCCTCGGTGCTGCGCTCCACACCGCCAAGTCGACGACGTAGCTGGCGCCTGCAGTCCGGCCCGAACCCTAGCGTGGCTCCGATGTTCCAAATGGGCTGTGGGTGCTGGCAGCTGAAATGGCATACGGAACTACCGCCCGAGTGCCTTCGGCCACTTCGGGCCGCGTATGTAACGGACTGATCGTCCGCGACTCGCAGTGGCTGGTGCGATCCAGCCGCGGCTCACGAGTTCGTCAAGCAGCTGTCGACTTCGTCGTTCGGTCGATCCGAGAACCCGATCGATGTCGACGCGTGCGAATGGCTCAGTGTTGTCTGCGATGTAGGTGACAATTTGGTTGATGAGGTCTTCGGACGAACGCCGGGGCACTGCCGCAGCGGTACTTTCGAGCCGGGTACGGGTCCTTCGGCTGAGTCGCCATTTTGATGTTGAGCCGGTGTTGACGCGCTCCACGAGTCCTGCGTCCGTTGCACGGTCGAACGCGCTTCGCGCTACTGCTGCGCTGCGTTGAATGAGGCCGGCAAGGTCACCCGCCGTAGCCGTGCCGCATCGACGGAGAGGGTGCACCGCGAGCGCTATCTCGACATCGTTTCGAATTTCGGGCGACAGCTCGTCGAATACCTCGACCAGTTGGGCGTCTGCCTTTCCGCCTGCGACGCGGCAGTTGACGTTGGCTCCGATCTCCGTGATTTCGGGCGGCTCGTGACCAAGTTGGACCATCTCGCGAAACATCAGATCGACGCCGACCCCTTGTCGCTCGGCCACTTGCAGAACTTGGAGGGCATGGGCGAGCGCAGGGTTTGTTGGCCTGGATGGGTGAGCGAGCACGTTCGCTGTTGTGACTCCGAATGGAAAACCGCCCGGTGAAACGACCTCGACGACCGAGCCGGCGGTAATCGAGACCGAGATCGGCTGAGGAACTCGCCAGTCTCGGTGCGCTATCGCATTTGCGAGCATTTCGCGTGCCACAGCCATAGGGACTGATCGAGAAGCCGGCCGGCGTAAGCCTCCTGTGAGAGGAAGCATCTCAAGCGGGAGAAGGGTCTCGATGCGGACGAGCAGGTCATCGAGGCAGCTGAGAAGCGGTGGCGTATACGAGATACGGCCAACCGTTGATGGCGCACCGGGGACATCGTGTGCGGTGAACACAATTATCTCGTTGGGCGACTGTGTGAAGAGGAGTGCACCGCTGTTCGTAAGATGACCGCCGCCGTCAACAACGCCAAGGCGTTGAAGCATGGAGGCATCATCTGTTCCGGCCATGCTCGGCTGGAGTCGTCGGGCTGCAGCAAGAGCATGAGGGTCAACATTTGTGATGGTCAGCGAGGTTGCGGCGCTCGACCAGTCAACTGGCCGGACACGTTGGGCGAAAGCGGCGTGGTCGCCAGTTGTCATGGGTACGCATGCCCGTCCAACTCGCCAGCGCGACGGGCGCTCGCCTGTGCCATCACTTTGGGTACGACGTGAATATCGACTGCTGGAAGAACCCGAATCACGAGAATCGGCGCGGCGGCCGGTGAGCTGTTCGGAACGGCAACGGTCTCGATCGCGACAGTGAGCGGTGGCATCGTCAATTCGTGGATGCGAAGTCGTAGCCAGTCAGCATCCATATCGGTGCCAACGAACGCGGCCAAGCCGGCGCGGTCGTCCCTCACACCGACAAGTAGCGCTCCGCCTCCACCGTGAGCTAGGCAGGTCGCCTCGGCGGCCAACTGCCGAGCAGCGTCGTCCTTCCCGGCCTTGTTCAGTTCCGAGAACGGAATTCGGACGCCGTCGCGCGTGACGGTTCCTGTCGGTTCCTTACAGTCAATGAGCTGTGACTCGACAGCCTCGACCTCGGCACCCGCGGCGAGCGATGCGAGGGCACCCGCCACGGCGTCGGATACGGGATCGGTGAACATGAACGTAACAAAAGCCCTAAATCGGTAACTCGTTACTACCGATTTAGCGAAGATTTACAGCGGGCCCTAGCGAGGTAGGCATCTCGAAAGTCCACTACTGCTAGGTAATTCGGTGTAAATCGGAATCTCCGCAGGTACCGATTTAGCCCCAATACCGTTCAATTAGGGATTCGGATGGCTTGGTGGGGTGGCCGGTCGGGTTGGGGCCAGTGGCGGTGGTGTGAGCGTTTGACGTGCCAGCGGGTGTATTTGCGTTTGATGACGCGTGGGTTGGCCCGGGGTCGTCGGTG
>JANNZM010000155.1:0-13999 GCA_031410595.1 Actinomycetes bacterium
ATCTTGAACCCGCCATCGAACTGTGGGGTGATCCGCAGATCACGATGCTTATGGAGCGAATCATGCCGCTGTTTGATCCCTTCGGCATCCGCGACGGAGAGCCAGTGCTTGACGGCCATCTCGAACTGCTTCGCGGTGAGATCGCGCTCGTGTTCGAGCAGTAGGGCTTCGCTCTCGGCGAGCTGGTGTCCGCACCGCGGGTTCCGGAACGCCCGTGACAACTCACCCACCTGATCAGTACCGATCTCACCAGCCCGATACCGGCATGCCGTCTCATCAAGCGTGCGGAACATTTTGGCGAACGCCACACGACGGTGTGCTTCACGACCAGACGTGCGACACGTGAACGCCACCCACGTCTTCGCGGACGCGTGTCCGTCTTGGGCATAAAGGCCGTTACGGTCAACGATGTCCACAATCGCGACCTTCAATGCATCAAGTTTGCGGCTCGCTCGCTCCAACATGCCAGCCAACAACGCCGCGTCTGGGGCGGTCAGAAACTCGTGATCCGCAGCGAGCATTTTGTCCAATGCCTCGTTCAACATGGCCGCCGATTCCATAGGAGAATCATACCGGACCGAACGAGTGTTTGCCACCGTTAGAGTGTCAAGAACACCTATCCTGACCAGGACTTATAGCACGCGCCACACCACCGCCCGCGACCCCCAAATGACGCTTCGCCAACACCGAACCAAACCAGGCAAACGGCTCGAAACCATCGTCTAAAAGTGGCCATCCTCGAGGGCGACATTCAGCGTCATGGAGATGTCGTCAAGGGATTGCCCGTCGACGCGGAACCGGTCGGGAGTGCGGCCCAAAATATGGAAGCCGTGGCGAAGATAGAGCGCTTGGGCGCCGGGGTTGTCGCTGAAGACGCCAAGGTCGATCCAGTCGATGATCGGTTCGGAGCGAGCCCACACAATCGCCGAGGAAAGCAGCAGACTTCCACCTCCCATCCGACGGTGAGACGAGAGGACGCCCATCCCCATATTCACTCGATGCGATTCTGAACGGACCGTGCCTCCCGCCAGATACAGGCTTCCGACCAGACGGTCACCCGTGTCGACCGGGTTCGGCTCGATACTCTTTGCTCGTTACCATCCTGAAATAGCGCGAGGGGCTCCGCCTGACGCTCAGAGGACCTGTTACGTTTGTCAACGGTAGACCTGCGATCGGTGGTCGATGTCGAGTGCGAGGATCACGAAGGTGCTGTCATGGATGTCGACAATTATTCGCCAGTCGCCGACTCGGTAGCGCCATAATCCGGCCAGTGGCCCGCTCAGGGCCTTGCCGCGACCGCGAGGATCGTTGGTGTTTCCAACCGTTTTTAGGTACTCGCCGATTCGTTTGGCGGTGGGCCTATCGCGCTTGGCGAGGATACGAAGCTGATCGGCGGCGTCGGGGTGCAGCTCAATCGTCCAAGCCAAGTTCCTGCACCACCTCGTCAAGCGGGATGGTTGTGACCCTGCCGCTACGGACGTCCGCGGCCCGCTGCGCCAAGCCGTACTCCCATTCGAGTTCTGGCAGGCCACGTTCGATGGCTGCTCGGAGGTAAAATGACACGGGCCGTTGCGTACGTTCGGCCAATGCGTGCAGTCGTTGCTGGATCTCTTCTGGAATGCGCACGCTCGTGGGCATTTGCGTCTCCTGACTACAGTAACTACGTATAATACAGTGTAGTCATACGTGCGTTGGGCCAGGCGTCGCTGTCACAGTTGGCGGCCTAGGCGGCCGCATATCGTGACAGCGTCAGGCCCGCCGTCGCTACAAATTCAGGACGCGTTGAGCGGCGGTGAGGCCGGAGCGGAGGGCGCCTTCCATGAAGCCGGCGTGGCGGTCACAGTGTTCACCGGCGAGTACCAGACGGCCGTAGTCGGCGCGAAGCAACGGGAGTACCCGAGTGAGTTCCCCGGGGGCGAACGCGGCGTAGGTGCCGAGGGAGTGCTGGTCGTTGGTCCAGTCGGTCACAACTCGGGCGCCGGCGAAACCGACTAGGTCGGGAAAGACCCGGGTCATGTCCCGGGCAACGCGATCGGCGGCGTCGGGGAAGCTGAGAATGGCGGCGCTGTCGTGACTGGAAAGCAACGCCGTCAGCACGCCTTCGGGCGCTGGATGCCCCTGTGTTGTCTCCCAAAACTCACCGTAGGCGCGATCGGACAACACACTGCCGTCGTGGCCGGCATCGAGCCAGGCACGACGATCAAACTGCACGCTCACCTTGCCACCAATTCCGTACGCGGCGTTCAGGCCCCCCGGCATCATTGGCTCGATCAGGATCCGCCCCAGCACCGGCAACGGCACCGCCATCACCACCGCGTCGCCAAAGAAGCTTTGCCCGCCGCCCGCCACCACAACCTCATCATCGTGAACCAAGACCGAGGAGACGGGTGTGGAAAGCCGCACGCGGTCACCGAGTTCAGCGGCAAGCCGGGCAGCGATCTGGTCGTTGCCGCCGGCGATGCGATATGCGTGATGCCAGCCTCCCGATTCATGATCGAGAAGCTCCATCCACGCGATATGCGCCAGGCTGATCTCGTTCGGCGAGACCATCATTTCGGTTCGCAACCGACGGCCAATGATGAGGCGGGCGACAGGGTGCAACTCAAGCCTGCTCATGAGGTCGGTGGCCGTGTGTTCATCGAAACCAGCGGCAACCGCGCTCGTTGCAGGGTCATCGGGATCGAGTCGATGGGTCAGCGCCGAACACTCCTTGGACCATCGATCGAGATCAGTGGAGATACGACCCTGCGCAACCTGGTCCCAGTGAGCAAAGGTGCTCACTCGACCGCTGGTATCGAGCAGGCTGGCCTCCAGCGAAACGGTCGGCCGCGCTTCGAGCAGATCGAGTCCGAATCGGGCAGCGAGGGCCAGTACGGTCGTGTGATTCGGTGCTACGAACTCGGCGCCGCCCTCTCCATACTGACCGGCAGCGAATCCGTTGCGACGAGTAAATACCCGACCGCCGACACGATTGCGGGCTTCCAGCACAACGACATCGCACCCCGAAGCAACCAGAGCATCGGCCGTCGACAGCCCGGCAAAACCGGCCCCGACCACAACGACGCGACGAGCGAAAGCCATCTTCGGAGGTTATGCCCCTCATGCCTCGCTTGTTGCGCTCCCGCTCGTTCCTCGCCTCCCGCTCCACTGCGCTCAGACTCGCTTCGCTCGAACAATCGTGCGAGCCAATCCCGGCTTGGCCCGGATTCTCGCAATTCATTACGTCAATTTTGGCCAGCCAAACTAACCTACAAACCTATGAATATCGGCATTGTTGGCGCAACGGGTCAGGTGGGCGGCGTGATGCTGCAGCTCTTGGCTGACCGCAAGTTTCCCCTTACCAGTCTGCGGCTTTTCGCTTCCGAGAGATCTGCAGGTCGCATCATCGAGTGGCAGGGTCAGAAGATCATGGTCGAGAACTCCGAGACGGCAGATCTGACTGGTCTCGACATTGCCTTGTTCTCCGCAGGTGGCGCCTCGTCAAAGGTGCTGGCGCCGCGGTTCGCTGCAGCCGGTTGCATCGTGATCGACAACTCGTCGGCCTGGCGCATGGACCCCGAGGTGCCGCTGGTGGTGCCCGAGGTCAACGCGCATGATCTTGATCATCTGCCGAAGGGCATCATCGCCAACCCCAACTGCACCACCATGGCCGCCATGCCGGTCATGAAGAAGCTGCACGAGGAAGCCGGCCTCATCAAGATGATCGGCTCGTCGTACCAGGCCGTGTCCGGTGCCGGGCTTGCGGGCGTTGAGGAGCTCGCCAATCAGGTAGCCAAGGCTGGTGACGGTATCGCTGCGCTGACCTACAACGGTGCCGCTGTCGACATGGGCCAGCCCACCAAGTTTGTGGCGCCCATAGCGTTCAACGTGGTCCCGTTCATCGGCAAAGCCAACAATGACGGCGAGACCGATGAAGAAGCCAAGTTTCGTTTCGAGAGCCGCAAAATCCTCGGCATCCCCGACCTGCTCGTGTCAGGCACCTGCGTACGGGTACCGGTGTTCACCGGTCACTCACTTGCGATCAATGCCGAGTTCGAGCGCCCGATCACACCCGACCGCGCTCGCGAGGTTCTTGACGGTGCGCCGGGCGTCGTCTTGGCCGAGGTGCCGACAGCACTCATGGCCGCGGGCAAGGATGTGTCGTATGTCGGTCGCATCCGTGTCGATTCCACCGTGCCCGACGGTCGCGGCCTTTGCCTCTTCGTGAGCGGTGACAACCTGCGCAAAGGTGCCGCGCTCAACACCATCCAAATCGCAGAAGAACTGCTGCGACGACGCAAGTAGCGACTGCTCCTGCGCTCGGGCGGCGCATCGCGAAGATCGCGGTGCCCGCCCTCGGTACGCTCGCGGCCGAGCCGCTCTACCTGCTTGCTGATTCGGCCATCGTTGGCCGTCTCGGCGCAGCCGCACTGGCCTCGGTTGGCCTGGCGTATGCCGTGCTGACGTTGCCATTTTGGATCACGTCGTTCATCCAGCGGGCGATCACCACGCAGGCCGCTCGGGCAGTGGGCGGAGGAACAGATGAGCAGTCCGCGGCGGCCGATATCCTTGCCGATGGTCTTGGCGTTGCCGCCATCCTGGGCATCGTGCTGGCGGCAGCCTTGTGGCTGTTCGCTCGACCATTTTCGTTTGGGCTGAACGGTCGCGGCGAGGTGCTGGAAGGTGCCGTCCAGTACTTGCGCATTGGTGCGTGGGGCATGCCGTTCTTGCTGCTGTCGTTCGTCGGGCACGGACTCCTTCAAGGAAGCGGTCGCACCAATCGATCTCTCCTCGTGGTGCTGGTTGCCAACGTGGTCAACGTCGTGCTCGAACTTTGGTTCGTTCACGGATTGCACTGGGGCCTGCGCGGCTCCGCATGGGGAACGCTGGTAGCGCAGGTAATCACTGCCTCGTGGCTGATGTGGTTTGTGCTGCAGGAACGACAGAAGCGACACGGACACGCCAACCGCCAGCGCATGACCAAGATGGTGGTCGACGGATTGCGCTTCGGCGTGCGCACAGCGTGCATCGCCGGAACGTTTATGTTCGCCACTGCTGCCGCTACACGCATGGGCGCCGTGCCAGCTGCTGCCCATCAGATCGTGTCGCAGCTGTTCTACCTATCGGCGCTCATGCTCGATGCACTTGCGTTGGCCGGGCAAGTGTTGGTGGCCGAACACCTCGGTGCCGATGACGGAGGCAGCGCGGCAACTATACGCAAGCTGGTCGTCATCACGTTCTGGTTCGGTGTCCTGATCGCCGCCGTCTTCGTCGCGACATCGGGCGCACTCCCCCGCTTGTTCTCCCCCGAGGGCCCGGTGCGTTCGGCTGCAATTCCGGCGCTCTTCCTACTTGGGCTGATGTCGATCCCTGGCGCGATCGCGTTCTTGTACGACGGCGTCTTCATCGGCACCGGCAACATCACCCACATGGTCCGAAGCGCCATCACCGCCACACTGTTGTTCATCCCCTTCGGCGTCGCGTGCATCGCTCGGCCCAGTGCCGGACTACCCCTGTTGTGGTCCGGCCTCTTCGCCTGGATGATCGCCCGCGCGTGGTTGCACCATCGCAAGGCCGTCGCCCTCGGCTGGTTGGCCCAGCCGTGAAAGTTTCTTTAGGCCGGTGAACGAGTGACGACGCGCACGGCCGGCACCGCCTGCGCCAACCGATGGATATCGTCCGGATCAGCCGTGACAACCAATCCGCCCTGATGCATCGAACACACCGCAACGACATGGGCGTCTACAAGATCTTCGGTCCCGACGTTGGCAGCGAAGAGGATCGAACCGACAAGCCTCGCCAGATCGAAGTCGGTGTCCACGATCGAGACGGGTGGTTGCCCTGACGTGCCGTCATGTCGCGACAGGGCTGCCTCGAGCGCCCTCGTTCTCTTCACCCCTCGGGCAAGTTCGGCGCAAACAACCGCTGGCACGAATACTTCCCTGTCTCGTTTCCATGCCTCCTTCAGCAGAGCCCGAAACGCATCCGTGGGTCTCGTCTTCGAGAGTTCATCCAATCCTGCGGCATCGAGGACGATTGGTTGGCTCACGCCGCGCTGCTCGCGACCGATCCGGCATCAAGGTCGTCAAATGCAGCCGCGGCAGCGTTCGACGCCTCCTCCGAGACGGGGCCGAATTCGAGATCCCAACTATCGAGCAGATGCCCGAGCGCAGTCCGACGAGCGAGACGATCGACGTGCCGACGAAGCGCCTCGTTCACCACGCTGGACAGGTTGAGATTCCCCAAATCCTGCACGGTTTCGATGAGCGTCTCATCGACTGTCACCGTTATCTTACGTTTCGCCATACTTTTATCGTATCACGATGTTGCCGTCACCGGCGATGCAGCGTTCGATCGCACCTTACCGAAGGTGATCGGCCTCAGCCTCGAACCGTGCGACCCACCCATCGACCATGTTTGTCTGTTCCGCTTTGCGGTGACTTTTCCCAGCCGCAACGGTCTCCGTTGCGAAAAGTCACTGCAAGGCGGAACAGAACGACAAGGCACCGCGCCCGTGCCGATTGATCACACCGGCAGACCGTGGTGACCACAACTTGCTCGTAATGGCTGGCTCTTGCGGAGGTCCGCATCGCGCGCTTCTACTCCCTCAACACCGCCGATCACCCTCTCGCGTGACAAACACCTCAAAGAGATTCAGCTCGCAGCGAGTTGGCGGCCGTACATGAGGAAGCCGACGGCATGGTCGAGGCTGGCGATGTCTTCGTAGGAAAGGCTGGCGCCGAAGGGTGCGTTCCAAAACTCTGCGCCCGCTGTCGGCAGCGGGCGCGCGTGGGGGCCAACGTAGAGATACGGCCGCGACAGGTAGTCGTCACCGGGTGAGCCGCCGTAGTTCACCCCGTCGGAGCTCGTGGCCAGGTCGAAGTGTTCGGGCCACAACGTGGGTTCTGCAAAGGTGCCGCCCGTTCGTTCGATCAGCTCCTTCAGTGCAACGGAGACAAACGAAAACCAACTGCCGAGCGTGACGGCCGAGCGCCGGTCGATCACGAGCGGCGTATCAAGCGACAGGGTGGTGGCCGGCTGCCACAGTCCCTCGGGAACGCCCGGCGCCACCCCGACGAAGTCCGCGGCGTGGCGCAAGGTGGTGATCGGCGCCCGACGCTCACCTTTCCTGCTGCGAACGATGATCTCGGCCCCATTGACGGCGACCACGGTTTCGGACGGTCCAAAGGGAGGGGTGGCCACACCCGAAAGCTCACTGCACAGCCCGACATGTCCCTCGATCTCGTAACGCGCAACGCAGAGCACATGCTCAGCCAGCATGTGGATGGCTGTTCTGGTGGAGACAAAGGATGCCGGTACCGGCTCAAGCGTCGAGGTCATAGGAGTGCTCTCTCAAGCTATTCGACTCAGCTCCAACGCAGCGGTACAGGCGAGCACGAGTACGTTGGAACTTGCACTCAAGTGGGGGTTGCCAACCCCAACCGCTGCGAATGTCTGGGCGCTTGTGCGGGGTGATGACCAGGAGGCTGTCGGTGATTTCGGCGAGCGCTCGACACACACCGTGCGGCCCGCGCCCAGCTCACGTAACGCCAGCGTTGCCTCGCCACTACCGCAGGCCAAGTCCAGCACATATGAAAGGTCGAGCGTCCATGCCGCGACAGCCATGGTCAGTACGCCGCGCACGCCGTCCTCATGCGGGTTCCGGTAGGTGGCGCCATGCGCGAGGTAGTAGCCCTCGACCCCCATTGCCTCGTAGGCGGGGGTGAGGGGGTCGAGTTCAGCAGCCACAGGGGATACGGCCGCACTTCGGGCAGCCGTCCGCGTAGATGGAGACCGCGTCAGTGAGATCGACACCAGCCTGGTTGGCCAGGGACGCCACCCACGCCAGCACGTCGGCAAACTCATGACGCTGCTGCGCCTGCGACCCCTTGCGCAGCGCCTGCGCCAACTCACCGACCTCCTCGGCAAGCCACGCAACGCTGGCCGGAATACCACGGGCAGTGTCCTGCTCACCATACGTTGCGGCCATCAGCGTCTGGAAGGTGTGCAAGTCCATGATCCGTTCACCCTACCGACTCCGCAAAGTCACCCAAACTGTGGATGAACCTGTGTACGACAGGTGCATAACCAAGCTATTCCTGGGGAGAACCAAGAAACTCAGTGGATAACTTGGGGACGACGAAAAACATACTTGACCTGGACTTTTGTTGGTGACACAGTGATGTCACCGCAAGGAACGCAGCGGAGAAAGCAAGCGAAAGATGGTCCGAAGGCGCAAGCCGGAAGGGCACCCCGAGCTTGTGGATTCCGAAGGCAACGAGCGGTAGGAGAGCAAACGCCAAACTTTCGGGGAACGCAGGGCAACCTGCCGGAGCCGGAAA
The DNA here is from genome assembly GCA_031410595.1 of Actinomycetes bacterium. GTDB lineage: Bacteria > Actinomycetota > Acidimicrobiia > Acidimicrobiales > Ilumatobacteraceae > JANMCE01. The sequence continues at coordinate 8,322 of JANNZM010000155.1, forward strand.
ACGGAACTTGCCCGCTGACCGCAAGGCCAACGGGCAAGTGGATTGATCGAGGCTAAGGGTAACACCGGACAATTCGATCGAGGTGGATGCAATCCGTATGAAGGCCCCGCTGCACGAGGACCAGGTCCGCCTGAGCCGAATGCGCGGGGCCTTCAACCGTTTTCGGTGCGTGCGGCAGCCCGGCAGTAACGTCCTACGACGGACAACTTCGGGGAGCACACGTGAGCACTGATCAATCGGTCGCAGGGCCGCTGGCCGGCCTGGTAATTGCCGACTTCTCACGCATCTTGGCCGGGCCGTACTGCACCATGTTGTTGGCCGACCTGGGCGCCGACGTCATCAAGGTCGAAAGCCCTGAAGGTGACGACACCCGCACATGGTCGCCACCGACGCGTGATGGTGAAGCCACGTACTACCTGTCGATCAATCGCAACAAGCGCTCCATCATCCTCGACCTGAAGAACCCAACGGATCGGGCCGTCGCCCTCGCGTTGGCGAACCGGGCCGACATCTTCGTCGAGAATATGAAGCCCGGCGGAATGACCAAGTTCGGCCTCGACTATGAGATGGTGCGGCAGACCAACCCAACGCTCATCTACGCATCGATAACCGGGTTCGGCCCGGGCCTCGGGGCAGCAATGCCCGGCTATGACCTCATGGTGCAGGCGATCTCCGGCATGATGAGCCTCACCGGCAATGCCGATGGCGAACCCATGCGGGCGGGCATCGCACTGTTCGACGTCATGAGTGGCATGCAGGCCGCCATCGGCATCCTGGCCGCACTCAACCATCGCAACAACACCGGCGAGGGCCAAAACGTGGAGGTCAATCTGTTGGCCACAGCTTTGTCCGGTTTGGTGAATCATTCGGGTGGTTACGTGCTGAGCGGCAACGTTCCGTACCGCATGGGGAACGCGCACATGAGCGTGTTCCCGTATGAGCCGATGCCGTGTGCCGACGGCGACCTGATCGTGGCCGTCGGCAACGATGGACAGTTCAAAAAGTTCTGTGCTGTGCTGGGCGTTCCCTCGCTTTCCGACGACCCGCGTTGGGCCCGCAACGAGGACCGCACGGCCAACCGGGAATCGGTGCGGCCGCTCCTCGTCGAACAGTTGCGGACGAAGCCGAAGATGGAATGGTTCCGCCTGCTGTCTGCCGCGGGCGTGCCGACAGGGCCAATAAACACCGTGGACGGTGGCATCGCGTTCGCCGAAGAACTCGGCTTCGATCCGGTCGTCACCATCGATGGTATGCCGAGCGTGCGTAACCCCATAGCGTTCTCCTCCACCCCGCCGACGTATCGGCTGCCGCCACCGCGGCTAGGTCAACACAGCGATGAGATTCGGGACTGGTTGGCGTGACCTACCAGACCGAGCTCGGAATATCGGACGCCACATCGATCCGGTTGATGGGCCTCGACCTCGCCGACGACCTGATGGGCAAGGTCGGCTTCGGTGAACTGGCCTATTGGCTGGTGATGCAACGACGGCCGTCCGCAGGCGAGCTGCGGGTGTTCGAGTCGGTGTTGGTGGCGCTCGCCGACCACGGCTTCACACCAACCGCCATAGCGGCGCGGCTCACGTACCTGAGCGCACCGGACTCGCTGCAGGGCGCGCTGGCCGCCGGGCTGCTCGGTGGCGGCTCACGATTCCTTGGCGTCACCGAGGACTGCGGCCGCTTCCTGCACGATGCACTCGCTGCCCACGACGGCGACCTGCCGACTAATGACGCCGGCTGGAACTCGCTCGCGCACATTGTTGTAACTGCAACCAAAAGTGCCAAGCGGCTTGTGCCCGGCCTCGGTCACCCGGTCCACAAAGTCGCCGACCCGCGCACCCAGCGGCTGTTTGCCATTGCGGAGGAGGCGGGCTGTCTTGGCCCGCATCTTCAACTCTTCGCGGCCGTTGGTCGGGTGCATCCCGAAATCCTCGGCCGTACGCTGCCGCTCAATGGAGCGGGCGTGTGCGGTGCGGCGCTTGCCGACATTGGCCTTCCTGTCGAGCTGTTGCGAGGCTTTGCGTTGCTTGCCCGCGCTGCCGGTCTGCTCGGCCAGATCGCCGAAGAGATCCGCAACCCCATCGCCATGGACATCTACATGAACATCGACCGCAACACCCACTACCTCCCCGACGACGTCTAAACCTTCTCGCGCGTAACCGGTCACCCCGGATTCCACCGTCGTAATGTAGCGACGCATGGACCAAGACCTTTTCGACGCCGGTATCGCCGCCCGCAGCCGAGTGCTCGGTGACGAGTTCGTCACTGCGGCATTCAGCACCGCTGACAGCTTCAATCGCGAGTTCCAGGAGTACGTCACCGAGTACTGCTGGGGTGGCATCTGGGGTCGCTCCACACTCAGCGATCGACAGCGAAGCCTCAACAACCTGTGCATCCTGGCGTCGCTCAATCGATCGCATGAGTTCAAACTGCACTTTCGCGGTGCTCTGCGCAACGGTTGCACGCTCGACGAACTGCGTGACACGTTGATGCAGATCATGGTGTACGCCGGGGTACCCGCCGGGGTCGAGGCATTCCGGTTGGCCCGTGAAGTCCTGGTCGCCGAGGGCATCACTCCGCCGCCGACCGACAAGCCGATGCCGAACATCCCGTCGTCGGAGTGAAGGTCGACTTCATCGGCCGGCGTTGTCGTGGCACGGCGAAGGCTTTGCGATAGATCATGCCGGGCTACTCAGCATTCTCCTTGGCGTCCTCGCCAGGGGCTGTGGAACGAGCGATCCTGACGATGGCGGAGGCCACAGCTAGTGCCTCGGCAGCCTCGTCAGCGGACGGGTCGGGCAAATCACCGGGGTATCGGCCATCAACCGCCCACGGTTGCAACACATCGATATCAAGCAACTCGAGCTTTTCTCTGAGGCCTGACGGGAGGAGTCCCACAAGCACGACGAGGTCGTGGGTCTTTCGAAACGGGATGTCGTTCGCTACGAGGAGGAACGCCGGTAAACGACGCGTCCCTCGCGCAACGCCAATACACGGCCGAACCAACCTCAGTGAGTTGTGACTCCAGTTCGCGCCGATCAACGACAAGGAGGTCGATCGGTACAAACGTATGAATGGCCGATCGGATATGGCGCATCAATCGGCGACGCTCTGCCTGTTCAACGGAGTCGAGCACCACAAGCAGGTCCAAGTCGGAGTCAGGACCGTCCTCGCCGCGAGCAACGGACCCGAACAAAGTCACTTCCACCGGGTCGCATGCGGCGACAACCTCGTCCACGACGAGCGGCAACGCCTCAAGCAACGTAAGACCGTCATAACGGCCCTCGCCATCGACGGTGTGCATCACGGACATATCGATAGTTTAGAGACCGCAGGCGATAGTCCGTACACATCGGTGATTTCGCCCCGGGAAATCACTGCTTCGCTACTTCCAACAATTCCTGTATGGGCCCCGGCCAGCGGACACCCGCCGCATGGTCGATGAACCCGTCCGGCCGCATGTCTGCCGGATCAAGCCGAAGTAATCGTCCACGTCGTGGGCTGAGGACGATGTCGGAGAGTTTGCCGAACCGAAAGTGGCGATCGAGTGAAACCAGCCGTCGCAGGCCAGGTGCGAACGTGGAACGTCTATCTTGACCTCACCAGCGCGATCGAGGCCTACGACTCAGAAAGCGACCCATCCGACATTGCGATCGGGAACTACAAGACCCGCAAACAGGCCGCACTGGGGGCGATAAAGCAGGCCGATGTGCCGAGCCAACACCTCAAGTTCGTAAAGTCAGAACTCCCGAGCCAGCCTCGCCGACCATCGCTTGAGTCGCGGCTTCGCCGTCTGGCCGGTGAAGTCGGGATACTCGATAGCTGGGTAGTCGACCCCAGGTCGATGGCCACGTTGCGAAACGACATTGCTCACGGCAACAGCAGTATCGACTTGGCTTCCTTGCGAACCGCTAGGGAACAAGTCTTCGATCTGGCGCGCCGGTTGTTCCTTCGGGACCTTGGGGTCCCCTCGGCTGGTTCGTAGCCACTCGAACGAACCTTGCCGGGGATACGACCTGTGAGCTGAACTCTACGACCGATCTGTCATCGGGGTATCCAACCGGAGGGAGCATGCAAGGCGAAACCTGTTCGCGTATGCACGGTGGCGGGTAGCAAGTTCGAACGAATCACGGCTGGCGCCAACCGGAGGGACGCTGTAGCCACTCGTTCCAGCTCTGCCGAATATCGCTTCGGCGGAAAGGCGACAATCACCCGCTTATGGCTCAGCCGACGGCGAACCGATTCGATTGGCGGCGCCAGGTCGCTGTCACCAGACATTACGATGGCGACATCGAATGCATCATCGAACGCATCCTCCAAGAGCCGGACGGCGATGTTTACGTCCGTCTTCTTTTCTTCGTTCTTCGGCCAGGTGTTACCGCACGAGTTGCAGGTGACGGTCTTGGAAAGGAAGTGCCCGTAGTCGAGGCTGATGCCTCCGCGTGCCTCGAGGGCGTCAATATATCGGGCTTGTCGCTGGGATGCGCCAGGGTCGTTTCGCACTCGGGTCGTGAAGTACCGCACAAGGCTGAGTTCCTGCCGTGGCAAGAGCAGCTAGCGACTGAACTCGACCAGGTCCAGCCATCGGGAGGTTCGCAGACCGGCAGCCTTCAGCCCGTAGTACAGGTTGTAGCCATCGATGTATACGGTAATGCGCTCGTTTGACATGCTCGGTCGAGAGTACTTGACCGATCTCGGTTGCGGTCGTATACGATGATGGGACCCCGCTGAGGTGAGTAGCCTCGGCTCAACGACCCCGACATCGTCGGGGTCGTTCCGCGTACGGGCGCAGCCTTGGGTGGCAAGCTGGCCAACCCAGGGTCATGTCGATGAAGCCACTTTCGAGGTGCGGCGCAATTTGGGCGCTTTTCCGACGGCAGCTCGCTCGGCCCGGATGCGATCGAGCAGCGCTGCCGCGGGTTCATCTGTGGCATCGGCCTGCTTCACCAACCGGTAGGCCAGGTTCGCGGCCATGAACGTCTTGCCCGAACCAGTCGCCATCTGCGCCAACGCACGCGGCCGGTTCGCCCTCATCGACGCCTCGATAGCGGAGATGGCCGTCGACTGAATGACGCGACCGGTGTCCGCCACGGGGCCGAGCTGGTTCAGTCGTGCTCGCAGCGAACCGCCGTCGGCGTCATCCACCCAATGCCGCAACGATCGAGCGAGCGATTCCGGACGATGGAACGTGACGACCGGCCGACTGCGCGGCTCGGGGTCGAACCCGTCGGTGAACATCGTCTCGTCACCCGTCGACTCGTACAAGAACGGCAACGGGTTGACTAGCGCCGGCAGGTTCTTGGGGAGACCCGCCGAGTACTTCGCAGACTGTGACTCGACGCCAGCGAGCGGCGTCCCCGACTTCTTCGCCTCGATTGCACCGACCGCCTTCTTGTCGACAAACAAGACATAGTCAGCCCGCCCGTGTCCCGGGGCCATGATGAACTCACGCACGGCAACACCCTGCCCGGCGAACAGGTTGAGTTGTTTCACGTCCTGGACCAACCATCCACACGCGACGAGCTGTCGGTCGATCTCGACGCGAGCCTTTGCTTCGGCGGTCAAATAGTCAGTGGCGCCGGGCACGCCGCTACGCCCCTACATCTTGAGTCTGCCGTGCCGTCATAAAGTCCCTCCCGCTTCCCTAGACGATACCTGTTCACGACACCAACATCTGCGCT
>JANNZM010000156.1:0-3201 GCA_031410595.1 Actinomycetes bacterium
ACCGACCTCATTCCGGTCGGTGGCGGCACCATGGGTTCACGCTCGCTGCAACAGGGTGGCAACGCCGTGTTCCAGGTGTCGGCCAAGGTGGCCGAGAAGGCTCGCCAGCTGGCGGCCAAATTGCTCGAAGCCGATGAGGCCGACGTGGTGCTCGACAAGGACTCGGGCACCTTCCACGTGGCCGGCACGCCTGCCGTGTCGAAGACGTGGGGCGAGTTGTCGGTGGCGGCTGCGGCCGAAGGCGACCCCCTCAACATCGAGGAGGTCATCAAGGTCGACTCGGCAACGTTCCCCTTCGGCGCCCACGTCGCCGTGGTTGACGTCGACACAGAGACCGGCAAGGTAAGGCTCAATCGCATCGTGGCGTGTGACGATGCCGGACGGGTGCTGAACCCCAACCTGCTCGACGGCCAGATCCACGGCGGCATCGGTCAGGGCGCGGCCCAGGCCCTGTTCGAGGAGGTCTGCTACGACGCAGCCGGCAACCCGGTCACGTCGAACCTGGCTGAATACGCTTTCCCTGCTGCGTCCGAGTTCCCGAGCTTCGAAGTGGTCCACATGGAGACTGCTACCTGGGTCAACCCGCTCGGCGCCAAAGGTATCGGCGAGAGCGGTTCCATCGGATCCACGCCCGCTATTCAGTCGGCTGTCGTCGACGCGCTCAGTCACCTCGGCGTGAAGCACGTCGAAATGCCCGCCACCCCCGAGCGCGTCTGGAACGCCATCAACGCCGCATAGCCACACCGGCTTTTGTGTCCGCGATGCCCGACCTCGTCGTGAGGTCGGGCATCGCGCATTTTCGACCAACGGGAGTTGAACTTCTCCGTGACGCGTGGCACTTCGATTTGAGGCATGATGTCTGACGCCGGTTGGGGAAACACCGGTTCCGACTAATCATGGAGGTGGTCCCTTGAGGATCAACGTCACAGTCAACGGGTCGGCCCATTCGGCTGATGTCGAACCACGCACACTGTTGGTGCACTACTTGCGTGAGCAATGCGGGCTCACCGGCACCAACATTGGGTGCGACACCAGTTCGTGCGGGGCATGCACCATCCACATGGACGGCGAAAGCGTGAAGAGCTGCACCGTACTGGCCGTGCAGGCTGACGGCTCCGACCTGGTCACGATCGAAGGGATGGCGGCCGCCGACGGCACGCTTCACCCGATGCAGGAATCCTTCCGCCAGTGCCACGGCCTGCAGTGCGGTTACTGCACCCCCGGCATGGTCATGGCCGCGGTCGGCATTCTCAATGAGAACCCGCACCCGACCGAGACCGAGGTGCGTCAAGGTCTTGAGGGCAACCTCTGTCGTTGTACCGGCTATCACAACATCGTCAAGGCTGTTCTCCACTGTGCAGAAGGAGCCACGGTATGACCATGACCGAGAACAAGACCGGCACCGTTATCGGTAGCCGTTTGTTGCGTCGTGAAGACCCGCCGCTGTTGACTGGTGAGTCGAAGTTCACCGCCGACCTTGCGATTCCTGGCGCCCTCCACATGGCCCTGGCCCGCAGCCCGTACGCCCACGCCAACATCGTGTCGGTTGACTGCACCGCGGCGCGCAACATGCCCGGTGTGTACGGCGCATGGAGCGGAGCCGAACTGCAGGCCCTCTGGGCCGGGCCCATGCCATGCGCATGGCCGGTCACACCCGACATGAAGAACCCCACCCACTACCCGGTGGCCGTTGGCCGAGCCAACTACGTCGGCGATGCAGTGGCCGTCGTGCTCGCCTACACCGACGCCCAGGCCCGTGACGCAGTCGAGGCCATTGACGTGCAGTATGAGGCGCTGCCTGCTGTGGTCGACCTGGAAGATGCGCTCAGCGACCGGGTACTCGTCCACCCAGAGCTCGGCACCAATCGTTCGTACATCTGGGAACTCAAGCCCCAGGGTGACCTCGAGCCGATCTTCGCCAGTGCGGCTCACACCGTGAAGGAGCGCTACATCCAGCAGCGTTTGCTGCCGATGTCGATGGAGCCCCGCGGCGTTGCTGCGGTACCCCAGCCGTTCGGCGGCGACATCACGCTGTACTCGGCTACGCAGATTCCACACATCCTGAAGGTGATGGCTGCGCTCACGCTCGGCATCCCCGAGCATCAGGTGCGTGTTGTCGCGCCGAGCGTTGGCGGCGGATTTGGCTGCAAACTCAACGTGTACGCCGAAGAGCTCCTCTGCACCGCGCTGGCCCGCAAGCACGGTGTTCCCGTGCGATGGGCCGAGGAGCGCGGCGAGAACACCATGGCCACCATCCACGGTCGCGGGCAGGTGCAGGACATCGAGCTTGCGGCTGACGCCAACGGCAAGATCCAAGCGGTACGTGTCCACCTCATTGGGGACATGGGCGCCTACCTGCAGTTGGTCACGCCGGGCGTGCCGCTGCTCGGTGCGTTCCTGTACGCCGGTGTGTACGACGTACCGAACCTTGAGTTCGTGTGTGAGTCGGTGTTCACCACCATGACACCCACCGACGCCTACCGCGGTGCAGGTCGCCCCGAGGCCACCTACGCCATCGAGCGGGCCATCGATGCGTTGGCCCGCAAGATGAACATGGACCCGATGGCGTTGCGTCACATCAACTTCATCAAGAAGGAACAGTTCCCCTACACGGCTATGACGGGCCTCACCTACGACTCCGGTGACCACGCGTTGGCCGCCGACAAGGCCATGGAGATGGTGGATTACGCAGGCGTTCGGGCCGAGCAGGCACGTCGTCGTGCAGCCGGAGACACAAAGCAGATCGGCATCGGCATCTCGACCTATTTCGAGATGTGCGGCCTGGCACCCTCACGTGTTCTTGCCAGCCTCAACTACTCGGCCGGCGGGTGGGAAGCAGCCACCGTTCGCGTACTGCCCACCAACAAAGTCGTGGTCGTCACCGGAGCCACGCCGCACGGCCAGGGCCACGAAACCTCGTGGTCGATGATCATTGCCGACAAGCTCGGTGTGGCCCCAGAAGATGTGCAGGTGGTCCACTCCGACACCGCGCTCAGCCCGCTCGGCCTCGACACCTACGGCTCACGCTCGCTGGTGGTTGGTGGCATCGCCATCGTGCAGGCCGCCGACAAGGTGATCGACAAGGCCCGCAAGATCGCCGCGCACCAGTTGGAGTGCAACGAGGACGATCTCGATTTCGCCAACGGCACGGAGTGGATCGACAACCTCGCCGATCGCGTTGCCCGGGCTCGGGTTCAGGTG
>JANNZM010000157.1:0-8310 GCA_031410595.1 Actinomycetes bacterium
GCCGACAACCCTGACGGGCTCATCTTCCGACGACCATACGGCACCATCATCGAAAGCGCAGCCAAACCGATATCGCCCGACGGGCCGCTCCCACCGTCGGTGAAACCGTTCGTGCACCCGACCGGGGAACGCTGGCTCAACCGCGACACCTGGTTCACCCCCGACCCCGCCACCCAACCCGTCGTGACACCCCGCGGCTACAGCGAACCACGCGAGAAAACATGGCTCCACATCCGAACCCCCACCGAACGAGCCCAGTGGGAAGCCCAACACAGCGTTCACGGCGAAACATACCCCCACGACGGAACATACTCCCAAGCCATCGACATCGACGCCCTCGAACACGCCGAACGTTGGCGGCCAACGGGCTGATCTCTTTCGGCCGAGCTAACGTTCGCGCACCCCGTCGATATTCTGGAAGCATGTTCGTCGTGCACGCAGATGGTGACCTTCTGACCTGGGACGAATATCTCGGTCTTCCCTATGAGACCCGCAATACGGATCTCATCGACGGGAAAATGATCGTGAACTCACCAAACGCGCAGCACGAGCGGATCGTCGGCAATCTTTTGTTCGCCCTGACGTTGTGGCAGCGGGGCCTGCCCCAGCGGTTGGGCGGGCCAACCACGCAGCAACCGGTCAAGGTCAGTGATCGCCACGGCTACCAACCTGACATGTCGTGGTTTCCGGTCGAGCAGTGCGAACCGGCCGGGCAACGTGCATCGTTCAGTGGCCTCCCCGCGATTGTCGTGGAGGTCCTGTCACCGAGCACGCGACGTATCGACCTCGTCCGCAAGCGCGGCGACTACGAAGCACTGGGTATACCCGAGTTCTGGATCATTGACCCCGACACCGAAATTATGCTGATAGCCCGCCGATCCTCGCCAAACGGCGGCTACGTCGCTCTCGTACTCGAGTCGGCCGACCCCATCACCTCGCCTCTCCTGCCCGGTTTCCAACTCGCCGTTAGCGACCTCTTCGTCGCCTGATCAGTCGGCGGCGGTGAGGAGGAAGGAGGCGGTGGAGATGTTGGCGGAGCCATCGGGCCGTGTGTAGTTGGAGAGGGAATGGATCATTGCATCCACTGCGTCAGTCTGCATCCGTGGATTGAGGGCAAAGAAGGGGCCGTGCCAACTTACAGGCTGGGGTTGATGAGGTACTTCTCGCCGGTCTTGATGCTGGCGTAGGAGCGGGCGGTGTCGAGGTTGAGGGCATCGGCCAGTGAGATGACGCTGGTGTAGTGACTGGCGAAGGTGGTCGTGAGTTCACGTCCGACGCGTTGCTGCAAGGCGATCATGTCGGCGAAACCGATCTTCTGCAGATAAGGCGTCAGCAACCAGCCGCCGAGCGCCCAACAAAGACCGAACGAGCGGTTCAATTCGGTCGGGCTTTGGTCGAGTCCACCGTAGATGTAGACCTGCTTAAAGGTGGATGATCCGTAACGGCTGTAGGTCGTTGCCTTGGCATTGGCAGCCGCTTCCATCGCCGTCAGAATCTGACTTGCCAGTTTGCCTCCGCCTATGGCGTCGAACGCAATGGTGGCCCCCGTCTCGGTGAGCGCCTCGATGAGGTCTTTCATGAATGTGTCCGAACTTGAGTCGACGACGTGCTTCGCACCGATGCCGCGCAGCAGGTCAGCCTGTTCGGGTTTGCGCACGATGTTGACCAGCGCGATGCCGTCAGCGATACAGATCTTGTTGAGCATCTGACCGAGGTTCGATGCCGCTGCGGTGTGCACCAGAGCGGTGTGTCCCTCGCGTCGCATGGTTTCGGTCATGCACAACGCGGTGAGGGGATTCACAAAACTGGAGGCACCTTGCTCGGCCGTGATGCCATCAGGCAGAGCGAAACACATCGCAGCCTTTACGCAGCGGTACTGCGAGAACATCGCACCTCCGGCAATGGCGACGGTCTTGCCGAGCAGCGCCTGCGCTGCATCCGAAGCTCCGGCTGCGATAACGACACCGGCTCCCTCGTTGCCGACGGCCATCGACTCATCGAGCCGTCCCTTCATGCCCCGCAGGACCCGGGGTTCAATCGGCGCCGAGATCGTTGCCGATGCGCCAGACCCGGCCGAGATCGCCTGCGTGAGATCGGCCCCGCCGATGAGGAGAACCAGATCGGACGGATTGATCGGCGCGGCACCAACCCGAATGACCACCTCGTCTTCCATCGGCGCGGGAGTCGGTACGTCCGCCAGCGAAAGCTCCAGCGTGCCAGCGCTTGTGACCAGGGAATGCAGCTGCAAACCAGAAGCGGGAAGTGATGTCATGGGCGAGACCCTACGACGCCTCCACGGCCGGCGGTCCGTCGTTAGATACGACGGATGGCGAACGCAGGGATTTGCCTGGGTGCGGCCGACTTCACGTAGTCGCCAAACGCTGGCATCAGTTCGGCTTGAGCTTGGATAGCGCTGCTGGCGTCTTCAGCTGAGAGTTCTTCGAGGCGCGCCCGGAACCTTTCGGTACCGAACTCGACATCGATCTCGGGCGTCGCGACGAGGTTGTGATACCAGTCGGGGTTCGTGGTCGCACCGGCCTTCGACGCAAAGATGATCATGCTGTCGTGATCAACCTTCGGTACCAGCGGAATCTCACGTAGGACGCCGGTCTTTGCGCCAATGGTGTGAAGAATCACCAGCGGGGCGTTACCGAACTGGGCAACTTTGCCTCCGTTGGCTCTGAACTCGGCAATGATTTGCTTGTTCCAATCGCTCATAACAAAAGCGTAGGCCCCTTCGACAGCCGGCGCGGCTCGGGGATGAAAGTTAGGTGCCGAGTTTGATGGTTTCGGTGGAGATGGTGAACTCGGCAAGGAGTTCGGTGATGGGGTCGACGCCGATGCCGGGGCCGGTGGGAACGCGGAGGTGACCGTCCTCCAAAACGAAGGGCGCAGTGACATCGCGATGGAAGTAGCGTGACGACGCCGACGTATCACCGGGAAGCGTGAAGCCCGGCAGCGCGGCGAGCGCGACGTTTGCAGCGCGACCGACACCGGTTTCGAGCATGCCGCCGCACCACACCGCGAGGCCCGCGGCAACGCAGATGTCGTGGATCTTTACCGCCTCAAGGTAGCCGCCGACCCTTCCCGGTTTGATGTTGATGATGCGACACGCACCGAGCGCGATCGCGTCGTGGGCGGCCCGAGGTGAGGTGATCGACTCGTCGAGGCAGATGGGTGTGCGCACCAGCTGGGCGAGCTGAGCATGGCCGCGAACGTCATCTTCGGGCAGGGGTTGTTCGATCAACAGCAGGTCGAACGGATCGAGTCGGGCGAGCAATGCCGCGTCGGCCAGCGTGTAGGCACAGTTGGCGTCCACTTGGAGCAAGATGTCGGGGAACCGTTCGCGAACGGCGGCGACATGAGCGACATCGTTGCCTGGCTCGATCTTCAGTTTGATGCGTAGATAGCCCTCGGCGATGTAGCCCTCCACCGTGTCGAGCAACGCTGGAATCGAGTCGTGAATGCCGACCGATACCCCTGACGGAACACGGTCTTTGGTGGCACCGAGGCGCTCGGAGAGGGGCTGACCGTACAGGCGGCACTCAGCGTCGAGGACAGCGGCCTCGATGCCGCCTTTGGCCATCGGGTGTCCACTGACGGGCGCCATGATGCCCGACACTGTCGAGGCAACGACGTGGTTGGGGTCGAGGCGGGGGAGGAGGAATCGCTTGATCATTTGCGCCGCGCCATCGGAATACTCCGAGGAATAGAGCGGCAGTTTGTCGGCCACGCATTCCCCCCAGCCTTCGGTCTCCGGGCCGACCATTTGGACAAGCAGAACCTGGCGTGAGGTCTCTACCCCGAACGAGGTGCGGAACGGCTTCACCAACGGAAGGTGCAGTTGGTGAAGAACGGCATGGGTCAGTTTCACGGTGACTCTTTCGTCGGAGGTCTCAGAACGTAGCGATAGTCGGCGGTCATCCCGACAAGATGCCAGCCGTTGCGGAGTGGCTCATCAACAATGGCACGAAGGTCGCGCCGCCACTGTTGGGCGAGCACAGGATCGGCGGTGCGCATGGCTTCGATGTCGGCCGGTATTTCGACAACCACGTCGTCGTCAACGGCGGTGACGACGCTCGGCTCGAGCGCGACGCCGACGGGCCAGGCCACTTCGAAGCGGTCGGTGTCGTCCATACCGTTGATGGCGTCGTTGAGGGCACCGTAGTAGTTGACGACGTGACGCCGTACCGAGGCACCAAGCCGCACCAGATTGAACCAGGCGTTGCGACGCACCAGTGGATCAAACGTCCACGTGATGGTTTCGAGGCCCTGTGTCTGCGCCCACGCTCGTTGGTGTTGCTTGAGGGCGAACCCAACCCCGGCTCCGGCGAACCCTGGGGTAACGCCGGTGAAGTGCGACACCAACTCGGTCCCGCGGTGCGCAAGTAGGCCGAGCGAAGCGCCGACCGGCTCACCGTCGAGCCGAGCAACGGACAAGTACCCGCCGTGCGTGGCGATCACCCAGTACAGCTCGTGATCCTGCGCTGCAGCGGCTCCCCACACTTTGCGACAGATCCCGAGAGCAATGTCGTTGTCCTCAAGCGTGTCCACCAGACTGATCGAAAGTCGACGGTCCGTCGGTGGCACGCCAGCACGCTATCGAAGCTTGGCCAACCCGCACCTACTGGCCACAGAAGGGTTGCAGCGACCACGACGGTGGGATGGTTGATCGACCAACACCTGAGCCTCGGCTGACGGCTCGCACTAACGTGCGGGGAACATGTCGAACGAGGTCACCGCCCGCAATGTCCTTCGAGACCGATCGGTGGCGTCGGTGCTCTTCTGTACGTTCGCCGGCTCGACCGCGGCCGTCGCCCAGGCGGTAGCGCTCGGCAAGCTGGTGTACGACATCACCGGCAGCAAGGCAGATCTCGGGTTACTCGGGCTGGCCGAATTCCTTCCCACCGCCATCCTCGTACTCGTCGCCGGTTCGGTCGCCGACCGCTTCGATCGCAGGAGGGTCGCCGCAGCTGGCCTCACGGTCGAGATCCTGAGTTCGCTCTATCTGGCGTGGTTTGCGATTCACCACAGTCAGCAGATCTGGCCGATCTTCGTGGCGGTGATCTTCTTCGGTATCGCTCGCAGCTTCACCACGCCCGCCGCCCGAGCGCTCACGCCCGCCGTCGCCCCCGAGGGCACCATGCCACGCGTGGCCGCCCTCGGCTCGGTGATGTGGCAGTCGGCGTCAATCGCGGGGCCGGTGCTGGCCGGTGTCCTCTTCCTTGTCGGCCCCGAGTGGCCCTTCATCGCAGCGGCTTTGCTGCTCGCCATCGCCGCCGTGGCGATCTCATTCGTCCACCCGATACACGGCGTCGAGGCTTCCACTGAGCGTCCGACGCTCTCGCACGCGTTGGAGGGATTGAAGTTCGTTCGCCGAACACCACTGCTACTTGCGGCTATCGCACTCGACCTGTTCGCGGTGCTGTTCGGCGGTGCCGTGGCGCTGCTGCCGGTGCTGGCCAAGGACCGGTTGCACGTGAACGCAGTGGGGCTCGGCTGGCTGCGTGCAGCAGGGGGCATCGGCGCTGCGACAATGGCGATCTACCTCGCGGCGCGGCCGTTCAATAGTCGGGTAGGCAAGCGTCTGCTGATCGCGGTCGGCGTGTTCGGTGTTGCCACCGTCATGCTCGGCCTGACGAAGAGCTTCGTGGTCGCCATGCTGATGATGGCCGTGCTCATGGCGGCGGACATGGTGAGCGTGTTCGTCCGTTCGACCGTCGTGCCGCTGGCCACGCCCGCCCTGATGCGCGGCCGGGTTCTCGCCCTCGAAGCCGTGTTCATCGGCGCATCAAACGAACTTGGTGCCTTCGAATCGGGCGTGACAGCGCAGGCGCTGGGAACGGTCGTGGCGATCGTGCTCGGCGGAGCGGCGACGCTTGTCATTGTGCTCGTCTGGTGGGCGCGCTTCCCGCAGCTTCGTAACCTCGACAGCTTCGACGAACTGCAGCCCGCCGACGCTCCGGCTTAGCGGCGGCGGTTTTTTGTGGCGCCCATCTCCAGTGGCTCGTGCAGGCGGCAGTTCACTCGAAGGTCACTCGACGCCATGGTGATCTTCAGGGCGTCGCAGAAGCGGGTGCCGTCGGCCTGGTCACTCATGAAAATGCATGTTGAACAGGCCCGAACCACGCCGATAATGCCGGCATTGTGGTAGGTGGCCATGAGGTCGACAAGGGTCGACAGGATCGCCGCGTTCTCTTCCTCGTTGCGACCGCCAAGAGCTTCGCGAATGGTCTCACGAGCACCGTTCAATTGTGCGGCCAGCCCGCGCCCCTGCTCGGTCAAGGTGATCACCGAACGTCGACGATCGGACGGATCAACGGCACGACTTATATGGCCTTTGTCTTCCAGAGACGCAATGGCCTCACTGGCGCTGGGCTGAGTGACGCCGACCTCGCGAGCGAGCTCTCCCACGTGGCCGGTCGGCGGAGCGCCGTCGGCGATCAGTTCGAGGAGCTGAATCTGCAACGGCGTTACGCCGTACTTTGTGCCGAGTTCTTGATAAAAGGAACGCTGCCCCTGAGCGATGCGCTCGACGGCAGCGAGCACTTTGTTTTCCGTGCCGTACTCGGCAGTCGTCACTATTGGTTCTCCTATTGCGTATACCGACTCATCCACAGCCTCTTCACCCACCATCGGAATCCGCCGCATGTGTCTGCCCACCCCTCTTACCGTGGGCACCATATCATCGACCATGCCACTCTCCGTGCTCGGTAACAGAATCTTTCTTGAGCTTACCCTGTCAGCAATGGGCCGTTGCTAGCGTCGACGCATGGAGCAGCCAGAACTCGTCCAGTTAGACCGTCAAACCAGCGGTATAGCCATTCTCACTCTTGCCAACCCGAAGGTCAACGCCCTCTCGGTACGGCTGTTGAGCGAGCTCGCAGAACATGCGCTTGACCTGCAACGCAATCCTCCGGGAGCTGTGATCGTCACCGGCGGTGACCGCATCTTTGCCGCTGGCGCCGACATCACCGAGTTCGGCGGGCGGGCGGAAGCAGAGCGCATCGGACCGAAGTTCCATTCGGCGCTCAACGCCATTGCAGCCATACCTCGCATGGTGATCGCCGCGGTTTCGGGGTTCGCGTTGGGCGGTGGCTGCGAGTTGGCGTTGGCGTGCGATTACCGCATTGCCAGTGACCGCGCCGTGTTCGGTCAGCCGGAAATCCTGCTCGGCATCATCCCCGGCGGCGGCGGAACGCAACGGCTGAGCCGTCTGGTCGGCCCGGCCCGGGCCAAGGAGATCTGTCTCACCGGTCGTCAGGTGAAAGCCGACGAAGCGCTGCGCATCGGCTTGTGCGACGAGATCGTGCCGGCGGAGCAATTGCACGAACGCGCCCTGGCCCTGGCTGGTCAACTCGCTGCCGGCGCGCTGCACGCACAAGCGTTGGCGAAGGCAGCCATCGACGGGGGACTGCAAGGATCGCTCGCCGACGGCCTTGCCCTTGAGCTGCGGCTCTTCGCCGATGTGTTCGAAACGGAAGACAGTCGCATCGGCGTCAAGAGCTTCCTCGAGCAGGGTCCGGGCAAGGCGAACTTCGTCGGGCGCTAGGGTCTGACGCTATGCCTTACGCAGCGGTCAACGGTCAGCGGATCTGGTTTGAAGATTCGGGTGGCGAGGGTCCCGTGATCATTTTGGGTCACGGCTTTTTGATGGATCGATCGATGTTCGACCATCAGGTCGATGGGCTTCGCGAAAAGTACCGACTGCTCACATGGGACTCTCGTGGATTCGGTCGCACCGAGTACGACGGCCAACCGTTCACATACTGGGATCTGGCTGACGATTGCGTCGGGGTGCTCGACTCACTCGGCATTGATCGAGCAATCGTTGGCGGCATGAGCCAGGGAGGCTTTGTGTCGTTGCGGGTTGCGTTGCGCTACCCCGACCGGGTTCGAGCGCTCATCCTTATCGACACGCAGGCCGGCGCCGAGCATCCGGAGCAGATCCCGCTTTACCAGGGCATGTTCGATACGTGGGCCGAGCATGGTGCCGACGACGACATGGCGTACGTGGCGGCCTCCATCATCATTGCCGACCCGATAGAAAACATGCGCTGGATACCGAAGTGGAAGGCCCGGGCCAAAGAATCGATTGTGGAACCCGGCCGCTGTCTGCTGACTCGTGACGACATTTCCGAGCAGGTGAAGACCATCACCTGCCCGGCCATGATCGTGCACGGTCTGGCCGACGTTGCCATCTCCATCGACCTGGCTCAGCACCTGCGCAACCTGCTGCCCGGGTTTCAGCAGATGAGCATCATCGAAAGCGCCGGGCACGCTGCCAACCTCACCCACCCGGAAGTCACC
>JANNZM010000158.1:0-9472 GCA_031410595.1 Actinomycetes bacterium
CTGACCAAGCGCGAGCTCGTCACCCGTGCTGCTCATGCCGACGACAAGCGCCTCGCCATCATCTCGTTGACGACCAAGGGCCAGTCAACAATCGAGACGGCATTTCCGCGTTTCAACGCGGAGGAAACGGCTGCTGCCGCGTCGCTGTCTCTGAAAGAGCAGAACCAGCTGGCGTCATCGCTGCGCAAGATCATCCGCACCTTCGACGCGGACGCCGAGACGTCATGACCACTTCACTGTCGACCGTCCTGCTGGGTGGCGCCCGCTCGGGCAAGAGTGATCTTGCCGTGCGCATGGCACGGGCGTGGGGCGGCCCGGTCACGCTCATAGCAACAGCAGAAGCCTTCGATGACGACATGACCGCGCGCATCGCGCGTCATCGCGCCGATCGACCGGCGGAGTGGGTGGTGGTGGAGGAGCCCATTGACCTTGGCAATGCACTCCACAATGCGCCCGACGATCATCTGGTGCTGATCGACTGCCTGACCGTGTGGGTCGGCACGCTGATGTTTCGTGAATACAGCGAAGACGACATCCAGGCACGCGTAGCCACCATGCTCACGGTCGTTGCTCGCCGCACCACACCAACCATTTTCGTGTCGAACGAAGTTGGTCTTGGCGTGCATCCCGAGACCGACATGGGTCGCCACTATCGAGATATTCTCGGGCGGGTGAACCAGCGAGTAGTGGCCGGAACGGATCGGGCGTTCTTCCTGGTGGCCGGTCGAGCACTGCCGCTGTTGGACGGGGCCGATCTCTGGTGAGCGGCTTTCGTACCGCCATCACTTTTCTTACCCGCATCCCCATCGGAGACGGTCCGAAACCGAACGTCGAAGGCGCACCGGCGTGGTTCCCCATAGTGGGGTTACTGATCGGAGCAGCCTGCGGGGGCGTCTTCGCCGGCAGTTCGTGGCTCGTCGGGCCACTGCCGGGCGCCGCGCTGGCTATCGGCTTTGGCGCGCTCATGACCGGTGCGTTTCACCAGGACGGTCTGGCCGATACCGCCGACGCGTTTGGCGGCGGCTGGACCGTCGAGCAACGCCTCGAGATCTTCAAAGACTCCCGCCACGGCACCTACGGCGTCATGTCCCTCGTCGTCGTTGTCGTGCTGCAGGTCGCGGCGCTGAGCACGCTGGACAGGCGGGCCGGACTCATAGCGCTGATTGCGGCTCACGGCCTCGGACGATGCGGCGCGGTCTTACTGATGGTCCTCCTTCCATCCGCCCGACCAGATGGCCTCGGCGCAAGCCTTGGAGCAAACGTATCCGTGGCAAGAGTCGGACTGATCGCCGGGCTCGTTGCGATCCTTGTGATCGGTGCCGGTCGTGATGACTTCGGTGGCATCGTCGTATTGGGTGCAGCCTTGATCACCTTGATGATCACTGCGGGCCTAGCTATCCGAAAGATCGGTGGTGTGGTCGGCGACGTCTTGGGAGCCGCCGAGCAGTTCGTGGAAACGACTGTCCTGTTGACCGCGGCCGCACTCACTGCCCACGGCCATCCTTTCTACGGGATCATCGGTCGCTGACACACTCGCTCGTTCGGCCAGCCCGTTAGAGCTTCCGGCTTCGCTCGAAGACGACGACATATCTTGCGGCTTCGCTCCGGTCGACCCGGCCAGCCGGCAGTTCTGTTTGAGTCCATCAGGGTTAACGTACAGTCTGAGCTCACCAACCATTCCGGTGGATGTGAAGCGTGGATGTGAAGCGTGAATGTGCGTTAACCCGTATGTACACAAACAAAACACATCCGTCGGTCGCTGCCGTCCGACCTCACTCAAGCGGAAAGAACAGCCGGCCCAGCGGCCTCCTGAGTCTCGGCGCGGCTGGCGAGGTAGGCGGTCGGCGGTAGCCTGCCAAGGTGCCGCCATCGTCGCCCATCAGTCGTGTCCGTATCGTGGTGGTGAACTTCAACGGCGGCGAGTTTTTGGGCCGTGCCATCGATGCCCTCCTGGCTACCGTCACCACGTGCGCCATCGAGATCGTTGTTGTTGACAACGCCTCTACCGACGGTTCCGTCGACGATTTCGCCAACCGATTTCCGACGGTGCAGCTCATTCGCAGCCCCACCAACCTCGGCTTCGCGGGTGGCAACAACCTGGCGCTGCGTGATCTCGACGGCATTGATGCCGTGGCGCTGGTGAACAGTGATTGCTTCGTCTCCCGTGATTGGCTCGATCCGCTGATTGCCGCGCTCGATGCCAATGCGCGCGTTGGCGCGGCCAGTCCGAAGATCCTCTTCGATGGACGATGGCGGCCGGTGACCATGACGTCGCCCACCTTCATCCCCGGGAATGGGGATGGCCGCACACTCGGGGTGCGGGTGCACGATGGCCCGACACCGGTCATGTTCGGTACGGGCTTCAGTCACCAAGAGCAGGGGTTTCGCTGGAGCGATGTTGCTGAGGCCGAGTTGTTCGTTGCCGACCAGGAACCGGCGGTGCTACGGCTGGCCGCGGAGGGCCGCAAGCACATCACACTGAATGGAGACGCCGCCGAGGTCACGGAAGTTCCAACCGACCTGGCCGCCCCGTGCGACGACACGGTCGACGTGATCAACAATGCGGGCAACGAACTCACCGACACGTGGTGGGGGCTTGAACGCGGCTTCCATGAGGCTGATCGCGGCCAGTGGAACGAGGTCGGCGATATCCAGGGCTGGTGCGGTGCGTGTGTGTTGCTGCGAGCCGATTATCTGCATGACGTCGGGTTGCTCGACGATCGGTTCTTCCTCTACTTCGAGGACGCCGACCTCTCGCTGCGCGGTGCGAAACGGGGTTGGCGCTACCGCTACCAACCGGCCAGTGTCGTGCGTCACGGCCACGGACTTTCCTCTGGACCGACCAGCCAGTTGAGCCGCTTCTGTACCGAGCGCAACCGCTTGGTCGTCATTGCCCGCCATGCGCCGAAGGCCACCGCAGCCAGGCTGTGGGCGAAGGCGACCGCCGATGCAGCGAAGGCTACTTGGGCCAGGGACTCGGTCGAGGCAAAGCTCCGATGGCGTTCGCTTGCGGGAGCCACCCGCATTCTCGCGAGCCGAAAACCTTGGCCCGTCGCCTCGGCCAACTAACCTGCACTGCCTTGAGCACGCAGCCGGTATGGCCCTTTGTACGAGTGGTGGTCCTGAGTTTCGACGGTAGTGCCCTGACGGCTGCCTGCCTCTCCAGCCTGCGTTGCCTCGACTATCCGCAGGATCGCTACGAGGTCGTCGTTGTCGATAACGCGTCCATCGACGACAGCGTGGAAATGATTCGCCGGGACTTCCCGTGGGTTGATCTTCGCGAGGAACTGGAGAACCACGGCTTTGCGGGTGGATGCAACATCGGTATGCGCGACCTGCCCGCTCACGTCGACTACGTGGCGCTGCTGAACAACGACGCCACCGTTGGCGAAGGTTGGTTGCACGCCTTGGTCGACCACGCCGAGTCCGACCCGTTGATTGGCGCAGTGAGCGCCAAGATGCTCTTCTCCGATCGCTTCCGCGGTGTGGCTGTCACCGTTCCGGTCGAGCCACACCCGGCGCTACCCAAGTTCAGTGTCGGGGTGAAGATCACCGGCGTGCGCGTCGATGGCGTGGCGCGCTGGGATGACATCACGTGGGGCGAAGGATGGCTAACCCTGCCAATCACCGAGTCGGCTGACGACCCCCCCGCCTACTTCTCGCTGAAGCCGACCGAAGTCCGCGTCGTAGATGAGCCGGGCGAAGTGGCGCCGAAGAAGTTGTCGATGCAACTATCGGCGCCGTCACCGCGCAAGGTCACGCTTGACACCGGTCTCGGCGCGACCGTCATCGAAGTCACGCCTACACCGCAATGGTTCGAGAAGGACCTCACGCCTGATGCATTCGACGTGATCAACAACGTCGGCTCCTGTCTGTTCGAAGGCGGCTTCGGAGGAGACCGCGGATTTCTCGAACGTGACCACGGCCAGTACGACCAGCGGGCCGACGTGTTCGCATGGTGCGGTGGCGCCGTGTTACTCAAACGCGCCTATCTCAACGATGTCGGCCTTTTCGACGAGCGATTCTTTGTGTACTACGAGGACACCGATCTCTCGTGGCGAGGCCGCCTGCTCGGCTGGAATCACACCTACGAACCCGGCGCCTTGGTACGCCATCAGCACTCTGCATCCAGCGGCACGACCTCGGACGTCTTCCAGTTCCACACCACCCGGAACCGTCTCCTGCTGCTCACCAAACTGGCACCGTGGAAGGTCGCCGCACGCGCGGTTGCGGTCGAAAGCCGCTACGAGGTGTCGTTCCTCTTGACCGAAGTGATCAAGCCATTGCTGCGAGCGGGCCGTCCCGCGCCGCGCCGCAGCGCCCTGCAGAAACGGGTCCTGCAGAGTTACGCCAAACTGCTACCCGAGATGCTGCGTGACCGACGCGACCTGTGGCGGCGGCGCAAGATCTCCGACGGTGAAATTCAGAAGTGGATGGTCGTCAAGTGACGCGCATCGCGGTCTACGACCGCTACTGGAGTACCTACGGCGGAGGCGAGCAGTTCGCTGGTGGCATCGCCAGCGTGCTCAGCGAGCGCTTCGATGTCGACCTGCTCGGACCCCAGCCGGTCGATGTCGAACAGCAACGTGAGCGGCTTGGTCTCGACCTGAGTCGGTGCGGCATGCGCCTGATCGACACCGAACGCGATGTCACCCGAGCCAGTGCCGATTACGACCTGCTGATCAACACGACGTTCCTCTCCAACGCTGCTTGCCACGCGCGGCGGGGGCTGTACGTGGTGCATTTCCCCGGAGCCCTCACCAACCCCAAGACGCTCCGTATGGATGCTGCGCGGCGAACCTTGACCCAGAAACGCAATCAGCCCGCCGTCGTGTTCCGCGAGGGATTCATGGCCGAGCGAGCCGACGTCAGGGGCCGGTTGACCGACGGCGTGGGCCTGCTTGAGTTCTGCGGCGCAGCCGGAACCAAGGTTGACCTGAAGCTCTCGACCGAGCGTTGGCCCGACGGCGAGCAGCCGTCGGTGCAGGTGCGTACACCAGCGGGCGTTGTGTTCGACCAACGCGTCGACCGCTCGAAGGAGGCCATCGCCACGTTCGACCTCGACGGTTCCCTGCCGATGGTGGTGTGGGTTTCCTCGCCATCGCACTCCCCCGAGTCGGTGGGACTTCCGTGGCATCTCAAACGGGTCGGTGCCGCCGTCACGGCGATCCGTATGGATGGTGTCGACATTGCCCTCACGGGCGGTCGCATCGCTACCAAGCTGCTGCCGCCTGACCGGTTGGGTTTTCTCGACACGTACCAGCGCCTCGTTTCCAACGCGGTCTTCACGCAAGGTTGGGTGGACAAGCTGTGGCACCAAACCTCCGACGTGCTCTACCCACCGGTACGTCGATTCGCGCCGACCGAAGGTGTCGACAAGGAAAACATCATCCTGTCGCTCGGCCGCTTTTTCGGTGCCGAAGGCGGCCATTCGAAGAAGCAGTTGGAGATGGTGGAAGCGTTCCGCCTGTTGTCCGAATCGGGTGGCGCAGGTGACTGGACGCTGCACCTGGTTGGCGGTTGCAGCAAGGAATACCGCGAGTACGCCATGGCGGTAAAACGCGCTGCCGTCGGGCTCAACGTGAAGGTGCACCTGAACGCGCCGGGTGCGCTGGTGCAGGACCTGCTCGGCAAGGCGTCGATCTACTGGCATGCCACCGGGTTTGGCGAAGACGTCACCACCCACCCCGATCGCTTCGAGCACTTCGGTATCAGCGTGGTGGAAGCAATGTCCGCGGGCGCGGTGCCGGTGGTGCTCAATCAGGCCGGACCGGCCGAGATCGTGCAGGTCGGCGTGTCGGGCGAGCACTTCAGCGATTTGGCCGACCTTGCCCGGCGCACGGCAGCGCTCATCGCCGATCCCGTTCGACGCTCGGCTATGGCCACCGCGGCGGCGGAGCGGGCCGGGTACTTCGGCTACGACGCCTTCCGGCCGAGGCTGTTCGCGCTGGTCGAATCACTGCTGGCCTGAACGTCGGTGTGCGGCATGGCGGCCAGCACCTCATCGAGATGGGCGGTGATGTCGGCGGCATAGCGGCGGAACGTGAGGGCCAGCGCCGCGATGGTTTCGGCATCGGCCCGCTGGTCACTCATGCGCTGTGAAAGATCATTCAGCACGTGGTTCATGGTGTTGGCCACGGACGTCAGATAGCCGACCTGGTTGGCGATCTCGGTGTTGCGTTCCTCGATACGAACGAGACGATTGTGCACCGACACCGGCCAACGCCAGGGTGCGAAACGAGTCACGGAAGATGGCACCACACCATTCTATGGCGCAAGCAGCAACGCGCCTGACTCTCAGGGGCGCTGCCGTCTAACATCGGTAGCTCATGTGGCAGCACCAGACAGTGGCGGTCATCCTGCCGACCTACAACGAGGCCGACAGCATCGCCGACTGCGTGCGCAAGTTCGCGGAGCTGGGCTTTGTTGACGACATCATCGTCATCAACAACAACGCCCACCCCAACACCAGCCCCAACTTGGTCGGCAGTGCGTCCCGCGAGATCTTCGAGAGCCGCCAAGGATACGGGTCGGCCATTCGGCGAGGTCTCACGGAAACCGATGCCGACATTGTGTGTCTGTGCGAGCCCGACGGTACGTTCGATCCCAACGATCTGCACAAACTGTTGCCGTTCCTCACCGATTCAAACGTGGTGCTCGGCAGCCGCACGATCAACCAGTTCATCTTCACCGGCGCCAACATGGACTTCTCGCTCAAGTGGGGAAACTGGGCGGTCGCCAAACTGGTAGAGGTGCTGTTCAACACGCCGTACCTCAGCGATGTCGGTTGTACATTCCGCATTCTGAAGCGCCCAGTCGTGCAGGACATCACGCCGTTCTTCGGGTTGTACGGCTCATCGTTCGGGCTGGAGATGATGCTCCTGTGCGTCATCCGTCGTCACCCGTTCGTGCAGGTACCAGTGCGCTACCTGCCCCGCGTCGGCGAGTCATCCGTTACCGGAAACAAGCGCAAGGCCATCATGCTCGGCTTTGAAATGATCGGCCTCGTGCTGAAGAAACGGGTCACGTCGCTGGGCAAACGTCCACCCCGCAAACGCCTGGGGTAGCGGCGCCAACACCGTTCGCTGTCACGCACATCCTTGTGCTAGAAGACGGAACGTTCGCCTCTTTCTTGGGTTACCCTTCCCTTCGTGTAGTGCACATACGGCGGTCATCAAAGATGGCCCAGCGAAACGGAGGAACCATGGCAATTTCCAGGTCGGTCCGAGCCATCGTGGGGGCGGGAGTCGTGTTGTCGACCCTCACGCTCACCAACATCAGTGGTGCCAGTCCGGCGCCGCCACCCGGAACAAAAACCCAGGCCGCAGAGGCAGGCGCGTGCGGCGCCCTTTACAGCGTCTCCGCCACGGTCGGTCCTGATCCGCTCAGCTCATGTCAATGGGACATGCGGGCGATAGATGCGACATCGTCGGGTTCATATGCAAAGAACCGGGGAGCCGGGGTTCGCGTCGGAGTGATGGACACCGGCATCGACTTGACGCACGGCGACATCATGAGCAACGTCGATCTCGCCGCGTCATGCGTGTTCCTGTATGCAGACACGCCGACTGCCAGCGCAAGTGAGCAGGTCACCAGAGGCGATTGCTCGAACAAGGCTGCGCTTCAGGATCTCGCCGGGCACGGTACCCACACGGCCGGCACCATCGCTGCGCCCATCAACGGTATCGGCATCGCCGGGGTAGCTCCCGACGCGAAGATCGTCGTTTTAAAGGCCGGCACGGGGGAAGGCTTCTTCTTCACCCAGTCTGTCGTGGACGCCCTCAACTATGCCGGCGACCAGCAACTCGACGTCGTCAGCATGAGTTTCTTCGCTGACCCCTGGTTGTTCAACTGTCGCAACGACGCAGAGCAAAGGGCCATCGTTCAGGCAATCTCGAAGGCCGCCGCCTACGCTCAGCGACGCGGCGTGGTTCTGGTGGCCGCCGCCGGGAATGAGGGCATCGACCTCAACCATCCGACGACCGATGAGATCAGCCCCGACTTTCCAGCAGGAGCCAACGTCTCCCGACCAGTCAACAACAATTGCGTGGTTCTACCGACGGAGATTCCCGGAGTCGTCGTCGTGACGGCCACGGGCGCCCAGAACCTGCTCGCGTGGTACTCGACGTACGGCAACATCACCGATGTCACGGCTCCGGGTGGTTCACGCTTTCAGACACCGACGTTCGACTCCAGTCGAGGTCGCGTTTTGGCACCCTACTCATCGACCGCCGGGGACCTCGCCGCCCAGGCATCGATAGGTCGAATCGTCGTGGATCCGCAGGGCAACTTTTACGCCTGGCTGAACGGTACTTCCATGGCAGCGCCGCACGCCGCCGGTGTTGCGGCGTTGATCAAGGCCGCCCATCCCGGGATGTCGAGGGGTGCGGTAGTCGCGATGTTGCGCAGTTCGTCCACAAAGCAGGGTTGCCCGGCCGAGCTTGATCCGGGCGTGGCATTCTTCGGCGCCCCTGTCCAGGTCTGCTCCGGCGGCGCGGGAAGCAACAACTTCTATGGAGCAGGGCTGGTAAACGCAGCGAGAGCAATCGGGTAACCCAGCCGGTCAGTCGTCCCCGGCTCCGTCCGTCATCCAGATGGCGGGCGGAGCCAGCACTCAAGCGTTCAACCACCCAAGCCGTTGAAGCGCTCGAAGAACCGGCTGAGTTTGTCGAGGACGTTGCGCTTCTTGGCGGCGTGTCCCCCGTCCTGAGCGAAGCGTGAGACGGGTGGGAGAATCTTGGTGACGGCGGTGCCGCTTGGCTGAAGCGACCCGTCACGGAACGACGTCTCAACGAAGGCATAGGTCGCTTCAGGTTTGAGGTTCTCTTCGTAAATGATGCGGTCAAGTTCCTCACGGCGCTTGGCGGCGACGAATGCCTGCCAGGCGACATCGACCTCGGCTGAGGCCGAGAGCGAGTCGACGAACGCCTCGATCAGGTCCTTCTTGTTGCGCAGTGATGGGCTGGAATCGATCGCCCGCTCGATGGCTGCTCGAATCTCCTTGTCATCGCCATCACCGCCCTTGGCCTTCCGATGCTGCTCGACCAACATCAGGATGTAGTCGACGTTGATCTCGACTTGCTTGACCAGTTCGATCTCGAAGACGACGTCGTCGACGATCGACTCCTTCTCGGCGTCGCGGGTCACCCGGAACTCGGCGTACAGGTCGAGGTAGACACTCGTGTAGTCCTGCACCTCCCGATCCGACAGCAGCCGATCGCCGGCGAAGTCGTCAAAGGATTGCAGGATGTTACGCAGCCGTAGGATCGAGCCGAACAGGGCAATGAACTGCTTCTGTGCGGCCTCCCCGATGATCTGCTGCCCGAGCGGGAATCGCTCCAGCAGTGCGCCGACCTTGGCCGCGTACTCATCATGGTACTCGTCATACGGCTTGAGCAGTGCGACGCCGCGTGCGTCTTTGTTGCCGAACAGCGCGATGGCGTCGTTCGTTTCCGCTTCGAGGTCGCGGAAG
>JANNZM010000159.1:0-5703 GCA_031410595.1 Actinomycetes bacterium
CTATGTCCAGGAGGGCATGTTCGATCTCGGTATCAGCGGGCGCGACTGGGTTACCGAATCCGGTGCCGACGTCGTGAGCCTGGGGGAGCTGAACTACTCCAAAGCCACCAGTCAGCCGGTAAAGATCGTCATAGCGGTTTCGGCTGACTCGCCATGGCAGACGGTAAAGGACATGCCCGCAGGCGTCCGTATCAGCACGGAATACCCCGAGCTGACTCGACGATTCTTCCACGACCTTGGCATTGAAGCCGACATCCGCCTGTCACACGGCGCCACCGAAGCCAAGATCCCTGAGATC
The DNA here is from genome assembly GCA_031410595.1 of Actinomycetes bacterium. Taxonomy (GTDB): domain Bacteria; phylum Actinomycetota; class Acidimicrobiia; order Acidimicrobiales; family Ilumatobacteraceae; genus JANMCE01. The sequence continues at coordinate 299 of JANNZM010000159.1, forward strand.
GCCGACGCCATCGTCGATCTCACCGAAACCGGACGTGCCCTGCGCGCCGCGGGCCTGCGTATTCTCGACGTGATGATGGTGAGCTACACCGAGGTGGTCGCCAACAAGGCGGCTTATGCCGACCCGGCCAAGCGTCATGCCATGGAGCAGCTGATGACATTGCTGAACGGCACGCTCGAAGCGCGTGGCAAGGTACTGGTGAAGCTGAACGTGAGTGATGAGGCCTTCGACGCGGTGATCGCCAAGGTGCCATCCATGAAGTCGCCCACCATCTCCAAGCTGGCCGGCGGCGGCTACGCGGTGGAAACCGTGGTGGAAAAGCGCACCATCAACACGTTGATCCCCGAGTTGAAAGATGCCGGCGCCACCGACATCCTTGAGCTCCCGTTGTCGAAGATCGTGCACTGATGCGCGGCATCGTCGAGGAGTTCGACGACGCCGCGGGTATGGGCTGGATCGTGGATGACGACGGCAACCGTCGCTTCTTCCACTGCACCCAGATCGCCGACGGCACTCGCACCATCGACGTGCACGCACCGGTCGCCTTCGCCCTGCTTCCCTACCTGGGCCGTTACGAAGCGACCGACATCACCAAACTGAGCAAGGCGTCCAGCTAGCGAAAGCCGCTATTTCGCAGGCTCGGCAGGGATAGTCGACTTGATCTGCACGAACGCCAGACGGATCTGGTGGAGGGCGTCTTTCAGGATGCCCGAGTTCTCGCCCATGCGTTCGCCGAGGCCTTCGACCAGGCAGGCAAGCGCGTCGATCCCGAGGGCAGCCTCAACCAGGCGGGGCGGTTGGGCCGACAAATGGATAGCCGCCAGCTCGTACAGGCCCATAGCGTGGTTGGCGACCACGGTCTCGGCAGGAGCCTCGGCGACCCTTCGTCGGGCGTCTTCCAGGGCTTCGGCCATCTCTGCCGCGTCATCTTCAAAGTTGTCAGCTACGTCTTGGCTACTCACCTGCGCTACGATAGACCCCTACAACCGAGGAAAGCGGGGCCGGTGCTTGCATCGGACTCCACCTGGCCATCTGAGATGCGTCCAGGTCGATATTCGAGCACAGGGTTCTCCCCTGTACGCGGGCGTCGGCTTTTGTCGGCGCCTTATCCGTTTCTGGGAGGAGAAAGCCCTTTTGTGCAGGAGTGAACACCAATAGCAACGCCCGCGAATACCGAACCTCGGTTTAACGACCGCATCCGAGCCCGCGAAGTCCGAGTCATCGGACCAGACGGGGACCAACTCGGCATCAAGTCGTTGCCCGACGCCCTGTCACTCGCCCGGGAGCTTGAACTCGACCTCGTCGAAGTCGCGCCCCTGGCCACGCCGCCCGTCTGCAGAATCATGGACTACGGCAAGTTCAGATACGAAGAGTCACAGAAAGCGAAAGAGTCACGGAAGAAGAGTGTCAGTACCTCAATCAAGGAGATGAAGTATCGCCCCAAGATTGGTACCGGAGACTTCGACACCAAGACCCGTAAGGTCGCCGAGTTCCTTACCGAGGGCCACAAGGTAAAGATCACCATCATGTTCCGAGGCCGGGAAATGCAACACCCCGAACTCGGCATGAAGATCCTCACCCATCTCGCCGAAGAAGTCGTTGCGGTCGGAAAGATCGAAGCGGCTCCCAAGGTTGATGGGCGAAACATGATCATGGTGCTCGCACCCGACCGCAAGAAGCAGCAGCCAAAGCCTCCATCCCCAGGTTCGGGCCCACGCCCGACAGAACCCACACCGAGTACCCCACCCGCCGCTGAGGCGGTCGAGGTACCCGAAGCTCCGGCCGCCGTGGCCGCCGAGCCCGCCCCCACACCGGTCGATCCAACGCCCTCCGCGTAAATCGTCGGCCCAAGGAAAGCCCAACAACATGCCGAAAATGAAGACCAGCAAGACAGCCGCGAAGCGGTTTAAGAAGACAGGTACGGGCAAACTGAGCCGTCTCCAGGCCAACCGTCAGCACCTGTTCGAGAAGAAGTCGTCCACCCGTACCCGTCGTCTTGACGGTCGCGTCGGTGTGCATTCCGGCGACGCACGCAAGATCCTGCGTCTTCTCGGCGAGCGCTGAGGCGAAGCCTCTTTGTGAGATGTATCGGAAACGAGCTTGTCGAGTTGGTTTCCGGAAGGTACTGCAGCCGAAGGCGAAGTACCGAAAGTTTCCCAACCCCACTTCTGAAAGGAGCCAGTCATGGCCAGAGTAAAACGTGCAGTACATGCCAAAAAGAAGCGTCGCGTCATCCTCGAACGCGCCCAGGGCTATTACGGCCATCGCAGCCGTACCGTCCGTGCGGCCAACGAGGCCGTCATGCACGCCCAGCAGTACGCGTTCCGCGACCGCCGCGCCAAGAAGGGCGAGTTCCGTCGCCTGTGGATTCAGCGCATCAATGCCGCTTGCCGTATCTACGACATGAGCTACAGCCGCTTTATCAACGGGCTCAACGCTGCCGGTATCGAAGTTGACCGCAAGGTTCTCGCCGATATCGCTGTGTACGACATTGCGGCCTTCGGTGCAATCGTCGCGGCAGCCAAGGACGCTCTCAGCGCCAAAGCTTCGTAAGCCTCATGTCCGAGCCGCTCGGTTCGAACAACCCACGTATTCAGCAACTGCGGCGCCTTGCGGGGCGCCGCAGTTCGCGTGTCGAAGAAGGCCTGTTCCTGGTCGAGGGCCCGACCCTTGTCGCCGAAGCCGTTGCGGCCGGTTGGCCATTGTCGGCCGTGTACGTAGAAGAATCGGCGCTGGCGCTGGTGCCAACCGGGGCCCGCCCGACTGTGGTCCGCGACGGTGTGCTCGCCAAGGTCATGACCGTAGAAGCGCCGCGTCCGATCGTGGCGACGGCTGAGCTTCGTTCGCTCCCACTTCCTGCGAATGCGACGTTTGTGATTGTGGGCGCCGGACTATCTGATCCGGGCAACCTGGGCACAATTTTGCGCACTGCCGAAGCCGCTGGCGCAGACGGGGTCGTCCTCACCGCGGGCTCGGTAGATCCGTTCAGTCCGAAGGTCGTGCGGTCATCGGCCGGAGCGATCTTTCGCATGCCAGTGGTTGTCGACGGTGACCCGCACACGCTCGGCCTGCCGCTCTGGGGAACGGTAGCCACCGGGGGAGTGGCCTACGATCAAGCCGATCTCACCGCGCCGCTTGCGTTGGTAATGGGCAACGAAGCGCATGGGCTTCCCGCCGACTTCGCGCTTGACGGCCTGCTCACCATCCCCCATATCGGTCGGGCCGAGAGTCTGAACGTGGCCATGGCCGCAGCGGTCCTCTGTTTTGAAGTGGCCCGCCAACGCCGGTGACCCTGCTCTACCGTGACCGTGCTTCTCGGACGTGTCGGTCATAGCCTGAAGGCATGCGAAAATTGGCGGAAAAATGGGTACTCTCGGCGTTGCTGGAGCTCGTCGTCGGGTCGCCGCTCATTCTGCGTTGGAGCGATGTTGCTCATGCTCTGACGGCCGATGAAACCGCCGGCTACCTCAATCCGGCCCAACTTCCTCCCGGTGTGCCTACAGGTCGTCCGGGGGTCTTCATTGTTGGTGACTCAACGTTGGCGGCCCTCGAGTGGGAACCAGCGGCACAATCAACGCTTGACGGCCTCAACTTTAAACTCGACCAAGTCGTGCCGCACCATCAGCATCCCGTCATGTCGAGGCCGCAATGATCCGGTGACCGGTGTGCGGACGATCCCGGACAACGGGCTCACCGTTGTCGGCAACGAACCGGCGAATACGTTTGACGAACTCGTTCTGATGATCGGGTACAACGAGTCATCGGCCACCTTCGCTCAGAGTCTGCCGCTCATGCTCAACCTGGCTCGCAGTAAGGGATACAAGCACGTCACCTGGCTCACCTTTCATGTGGACGGTACCTACCAGCCGCCGCTCGACGGCGATGCCTCCTACCGGAGTAACAACGTCATCTTGAAAGCCGCCGTTGCGCAGCAAAATGGCTATCTCACGCTGCTCGACTGGCACACCTACGCCGATGATACGGGTGGCTTGCTGCAGTCAGACGGTGCCCACCTGACTGTTGCCGGAGCGTATGCCGTCGGTGACTTCATCCACAGTGCCGTCGATGTCCTCTGGGGCGCGAAAGAGTCGAATGCTCCGAGCGAACTTGCGCATGTTCAACGAACACCTCAAGCCGGTGGTTATGTGATTTCTCCGTCGCCGGTCCGGCTCCTCGACACACGTGGTCTGAACGGACCGCTGGCTGGCGGAGAGGCCGTTCGAGTGCTCGTGCCGGGTGGAACTGCCTTCGCCGCTGCCTCGGTCAACGTCACAGCAGTCGGGGTGAGCGCTGGTGGGTTTTTCACCGCATATTCGTGCACGGCCGCTGTCCCCAACGTGTCGACGCTCAACTTTGCCGCGGCGAGACCCGGGCGGCGTCCACGCTGGTTGCCTTGGACGCGCAGGGGGATTTTGTCTCGCCTCCTCAGTGCGCTCGCATGCCATCGTTGATCTGCTCGGCGTCCTCGATCCGGCGGCTACCGGTTCCGTTATCTCGCAGAAACCTGTACGTGCCTTTGACAGCCGTGCCCGCAAACTACGCCTCACCGCCAGCAGCAGCCTGCGTATACCGCTGCCGGCTACCGGCACGGAAGGAGTCTCGGTGGACGCCACTGCGGTGGACGCTACGGCGGATGGATGGCTTGCCGTAACCCCGGCTGGTTCCGATGGAACCTGTGCCGTACCAGGAACCTCCAACCTCAACTCGGTGCGAGCCAGCGCCGTTGCCAACGCCGTCCCGCTTGCTGTCGATCGACTGCAGCCAAACGCATGTTTATACGCTAGCGCTCCCGTTCATGTGTTGATTGATGTGATGGCAACGATCGACTCCGGGGCAGCGTTGGCCCAAACAGCATCGATGGAAGGGACGACTCTTGCGCCTGCCATCGACGATCGGTGGGTGGCATCCTCGACTACCCGTCGCATCGTTGACACGCGCGAGAAAATCGGCAAGCGACAAAACCTGGCCATCACGCTGCCCGCCGATACGCACGCCGTGACGGTTACCTCGGCGGAACCGGTCGCGGTAGGTTTCGTGACGGCCTACCCGGCGGACGATGAGAATGGCTGCGGCCCTCCGCCGAACGCGTCGATCATCAACGTCCGCCCCGGTGGTGCTGCCGCCAACATGATGTTCGTGGACCCCGGTCGAATGCTGTGTCTTTACGCCAGCAGCCCGACACAACTCATCGTTGACACGCTGTAGGAGAGGCGCTGTTTACGGCGCGCCCGCTCGGCGTTCGATCGCATGCGACCTAAGCTCTACGCATGTTGCGTCCTGAAAGCTGGACCAGACCAGCGGGTGTGAGTCCCGTCCGGGTAGGCGCCGACGCGCCCGGTAGCAGGCCCCGGTTCGTGATTGAGAGGTCGCGGGCTGAGCGGGGTGTCGAAAGCCTCTTTATGGAG
>JANNZM010000160.1:0-3542 GCA_031410595.1 Actinomycetes bacterium
CGCCCACAGGGTCGCCACGTCGTCGGGCGTCGTGGCGACGACATCGCCGAAGACGTGCGGATGGCGGCGGATCATCTTGGCGTTCACCGTGGCCGCGACATCGCCCAAAGTGAAGCGACCCTCCTGCTCGGCAATGGCCGAGTGCAGCACCACCTGCAGTAATACGTCGCCCAGTTCGCCCAGAAAATCCTCGTCACCCTCGCCGTTGTCACCCAGTAGCGCGATGGCTTCGGCCACCTCGTTGGTCTCGGCATGCAGATACTGCAACAACGAGTTGTGGGTCTGCTCCCGATCCCACGGGCACTCTTCTCGTAGGCGGCGGACTGTGTCGTGGAATTCCAGTAACGAAGAACCGACCGGCGCGGACAGGGCCGGGATGAAGACTGAGGTCAGATGATCGGCCTCGATCTCACGATCGAGTTCGGACCACGGCACGGTAACGACCCGCTCGTCGGGGAGCCCGAGACGCTGAAGCACCGTGACGTCGGGACCATCGTCAATGGCCAGTTTGATGTCGGAGAGCACCCGCTGGTTGTGGCAATGGGCGACCAGCATGGGTCCGTCGCATCCGGCCGACGCGGTCGTGAACAGATGCCCATCGATCAGCGTGAGACGCGCTTCGATCGGGTCGAGCTTTAAGCGGGCGTAGGCGATGTCGAGAAAGCTCATGCCGGCCAGCACGATGACATCGACCCGTTCGTCGGCGAGTAGGTAGCGAACGGTTCGTTCCAGCACAAGGGGAGAGCCGGGGACGGCGTAGAGCACCTCACCGTGTTTTGTTGCAGCTGCAACGAGATCTTCGACGATGGACCGATACACCTGGTCGAAGGTGTCGGCCTGTTCGTAGGCGTCGTCGAAGCTCTTGGCCTCACCCACGACTGCCGCCGCCGGATGGCGACGGGTGCGCAGGAAACGATGAGGAATGCGCTCGATGGCGGCCAGTACTTCGGCGGTGACCTGATTCGGGCCGGCCGGCCCGATGCCGGCCACGACCACGCGGGGCCGTTCGCTCATCAGGGTGTGGAAACGGGAGCGGTGGCGGGGTCGGCGCCCGGCACCAGAGCTCCGGCCGTTGGTGCCGTGGTGACGGCGCCTTCCTTCGTGGTGCCCGCTGCCCTGGTGGGCACGATGCCGCCGCTGGCGGCGTCCCACATGCCGTAGTGCGGATCAACGGTGACCACGGCTTCCTTACGGGCCTTGTCGATGAACTGCTTCAACGATTGCTGTCCGCCGTAGATGACCAGGTTGTCGTGCAGGCTCTCAATCGTGGGCAGCGGCTTGTCGAGCTTGATGATGTGGTAGCCGAATTGCGTCTTCACTGGTGCGGTTGGCTCACCCTCTTTGGCTGCCTTTGCTCCAGCGACGAAGTCGGGGTCAAGTGAGGCGACCGTCGGGCACTGGCCGCTCTGCGGGTCGACCAGGCTGCCGCCGCTGTCTTTGCTGCCCGGGTCGGTGGAGCGTGCCTTGGCGACATCGGCGAAGGTCTTGCCGGCCTTCAGGTCATCGAGCGCGGCGGTGGCATCGGTCTCGGTAGCGACCAGAATATGGCTCACGCAGAGCGGCAGTTGATCCTGCACCGACGCGAAAATTGCCAGAAGTTCAGCGTCGGTCTTCGGGCTCAACTCCTTTTGAAGAGCCAGGTACTCGGCGCCCTTCTGGCTGTACCTCGTCTTGAGGTCGGCAGGCAGCGAGGTCCAGATGGCCGGGTCTCCGACGGCCAGAATGCCTTGTGCGACCTGTTCTCCCCGAGCTGACTGATCTGCGTCGGGAGCAATGTTGCGACGGCCCAATTCGGCATGAACGAACTGGAGCAACACCAGATTCGAGAGCTGCGCTCCAGCGAACGCGCTGCTGATCGAACCCTTCGTGTCACCGGCGATCGCAGGAGCGCCCTGAGCGGCCGCGGCCGCGTTGGCCTTCGTGTACGCGTCGTTCGTGGCGAGGGTGTTCATGTCGGCCTCAAATCCTGTGCGATTGATGTGCACGCCGTTGACCGTTGCGGCGTCGGGATTGGTAGTGGAGCACGAGGAGACGGCTAGCGCCAAAGCGACTGCGCCAGCGATGGCAAGAAGGGGTCGGTTCACGGGAGACCAGGCTAGTGGCCGCAGCCTCGTTCCACCTCTCGCGCCTTGCGGTTGTCGCTAACGCGGCAGATTCTCCCGATCGACTACTTCCTCCGCTGTCGCCGACACGGTCTGGCTGAACTTCAGCCCTAGGTCGCTCACGCGGATGGTGCAGGTGACCGTTGTGGTCACGAAGGTCATGCCATCTGTTTCCCGGACGGAGGTGGAGACTTGGGCGCCGGAGCAGGAGTCGGTGCCTTCGTTGAGCGACACGTGGGCCTGCGCGCTGGCCTGCCCGGCCGCGGCCGCCGGCCCGACAAGCGAGCCGGCTCGTGAACCGCTCTGTGCTGCAAAGCGCACCTGATTCCTGGCTGAGAAGGTACGCCCGGCGCCGACGGCCAAGAGGGCAAAGAGGATGACGATGGGGAAGAGAACCGCCAGCTCCAACGCTTGAAAGCCGTCGTCACCGGCGCGGTCGTTGCGGGGCACCGGCCGAACGTAAACCACGAGCAACGACGTAGGGAATCGTTGTCGGTCGATCTTGAGATCGAGCGCCGCGTAAAAGCGAGGTTCTTGCCAGAGGCCGGAACGACCAGCCAAGGACCAGCCAAGGATCAGACGATCAGGTTCAGGCTGGCGGGATCAGTTCCTGCAGGAACTTCACCAGGAATGCTGTCGGCTCGACGCCGCGCTTGAGTGGAAGAACGAGCTGCTGGGTCGCGTCTTTGAAGATGTGGTCCTTGGCCAGCCGCTTGAGTCGTAGTTCCTCGCTGCCCTTCAACTCGAGCGGCATGAGGCGTACATCGCGGGATGTCACCGCCAGGTCCTTGATGCCCAACCGGTGGCACTCGGCCCGGAGCGAGCCAATGGTGAGCAGTGCCTCGGCCTCCTTCGGGACGGGCCCGTAACGGTCCTCCCACTCGGCGCGGATGTCGTCGACCTCAACATGCGTGGTCACGTTGGCGAGGCGACGGTACGCCTCAAGTCGGCTCTCTTCCATTTCCACGTAGTCCTTGGGGAGGAATGCATCGGTCGGGACATCAAGTTTGATTTCGGCGGGCGGCTTGATTGGCTCGCCCTTCATCACGGCGACGGCTTCCTTCACCATCTGGCAGTACAGGTCGTAACCGACCGCTGCAACATGTCCGCTCTGGCCCGTACCGAGCAGGTTGCCCGCACCGCGGATTTCCAGGTCGCGCATAGCGATTTTGAAACCGCTCCCCAACTCGGTGGCTTCACCGATGGTCTTCAGTCGCTCGTAGGCCTGCTCGGTGAGGGTCTGATCAGGTGGATGGAACAGGTAGGCATAGGCACGTTGACCGCTTCGTCCTACTCGGCCCCGTAGCTGGTGGAGTTGGCCGAGACCGAGGCGATCGGCGCGATCGACAACCAGCGTGTTCACCGTTGGCATATCGATGCCGCTCTCGATGATGGTGGTGCACAACAGCACGTCGTACTCGCCCTGCCAGAAGTCGAACA
>JANNZM010000161.1:0-8759 GCA_031410595.1 Actinomycetes bacterium
ACTTCATCGGCACCGAAGAGGCGCAGGCGTTCAATGCCGAACTGAAGCACCTGCTCGTCAACCAGAAGGCTGCGTTCAACTCACCGGTGTGGTTCAACATCGGCGTCAAGGGTGTTCCCCAGCAGGCCAGCGCCTGCTTCATCTTGTCGGTCGAGGACGAGATGGATTCCATCCTCAACTGGTACGTCGAGGAAGGCACCATCTTCAAGGGCGGCTCCGGCTCGGGCATCAACCTCTCCCGCATCCGTTCCTCCAAGGAGTTGCTCAAGGGCGGCGGTGAGGCCTCCGGACCCGTCAGCTTCATGCGTGGCGCCGACGCGTCGGCAGGCACCATCAAGTCCGGTGGCAAGACCCGTCGCGCCGCCAAGATGGTCATCCTCAACGTTGATCACCCCGATATCGAAGAGTTCATCTGGTGCAAGGAAAAGGAAGAGAAGAAGGCTCGTGCCCTGCGCGACGCCGGCTTCGATATGGACCTTGACGGTGCCGACAGCTATTCCATCCAGTACCAGAACGCCAACAACTCCGTTCGGGTCACCGACGAGTTCATGCACGCCGTTGAAGCCGATGCTGATTGGCACTTGAAGGCCGTCACCGATGGCCGCATCGTCAAGACCATGAAGGCCCGTGATCTGTTCCGTCAGATCTCTACCTCGGCTTGGGCCTGTGCCGATCCGGGCATGCAGTTCGACAGCACCATCAACAAATGGCACACCGCCCACGCCACCGGGCGCATCAACGGCTCGAACCCGTGCAGCGAGTACATGCACCTCGACAACTCGGCCTGCAACCTGGCCTCCATCAACCTGCTCAAGTACCTGAATGATGACGACACCTTCGACATTGAGGGTTACAAGCACACTGTCGAGATCATGTTCACTGCGCAGGAAATTTTGGTCGGCAAGGCCGATTACCCCACCAAGTCCATCGGTGAGACCAGCCGCCGCTTCCGTCAGCTCGGCCTCGGTTACGCCAATCTTGGTGCGCTACTCATGGCCCTCGGCCTGCCGTACGACTCCAGCGAGGGCCGTACCCTTGCCGCCGGCCTCACCGCGCTCATGACCGGTCATGCATACGCCACCTCGGCTCGCATCGCCAGCCGCATGGGCCCGTTCGCCGGTTTCGCCGATAACGAGCGCTACATGCTCGACGTGCTCCGCATGCACCGTGACGCCTCCCACGAGGTTACCGGTGTGATGGACGGCGCCCTGCAGGCCGCAGCCCAGCAGTCGTGGGATGACGCAGTGGCCGGTGGCGAAGAGTGGGGTGTGCGTAACAGCCAGGCCACCGTGCTTGCCCCCACCGGCACCATCGGCCTCATGATGGACTGTGACACCACCGGCATCGAGCCAGACCTTGGCCTCGTGAAGTTCAAGAAGATGGTGGGCGGCGGCTCCATGTCCATCGTCAACCAGACGGTGCCACGCGCGCTTCGCCGCCTCGGCTACACGGCCCAGCAGGTCGATGAGATCGTCGGCTACATCGACGTCAACAAGACCCTCGTCGGCGCTCCGCACATCCAGGCCAACCACATGCCGGTGTTCGCCTGCTCGATGGGTGACAACACCATCCACTACGAGGGTCACGTCCGCATGATGGGCGCGGTGCAACCGTTCATTTCGGGTGCCATCTCCAAGACCGTCAACATGCCCGAAGAGGCGTCCATCGAAGACGTCGAAGCGCTTCACATGCTGTCGTGGAAGCTGGGCATCAAGGCTGTTGCCATCTACCGTGACAACTGCAAGGTCGGACAGCCCCTCAACGTCACCAAGAAGGGTGACAACGCCAAGGGTGAGTCAGCCCTAGTACAGGCGTTGGCCGCCGCCCCAGCCGTGCAGGTCATCGAAAAGATCGTGCACCGCCCCGTGCGGGAAAAGCTCGCTCGCACCCGTTCGTCACGCACGTTCGAGTTCCGGGTGGCCGACTGCAAGGGCTTCGTCACGGTTGGCGAGTATGCCGATGGCCGTCCCGGCGAGCTGTTCGTCCGGGTGTCCAAGCAGGGCTCCACGCTGGCCGGCATTGTCGATGCCTTCGCCATAGCGGTCAGCCACGGCCTGCAGTACGGCGTGCCGCTGCGCACCTTTGTCGAGCAGTACACCAACATGCGCTTCGAGCCGGCTGGCATGACCGACGACCCGGACATCCGCTTCGCGTCGTCCATCATGGACTACCTGTTCCGCAAGCTCTCGCTTGAGTACATGACCTACGAAGAGCGGGCCGAGCTCGGCATCTTCTCGGTCGACGAGCGCCTGCAGCCCACGCTGCCCGGCGTGGATGAGAGCGTCATTGTGACGGTGCAGGGCCAAGATCTTGCTCCGGACCCGAAGTCCATCCCGTCGGCCAGCGAGCTGGTCAATCAAATGGAGCTTGGGTACTCGCCCGAGCCGATCGCCGTAACCCCGAAGGCCAAGCACAGTGATTCCCCCATGTGTATGCAGTGCGGTGTGCAGATGAATCGGGCCGGCTCCTGCCACGCCTGCCCGTCCTGCGGCAACACCAGCGGCTGCAGCTGATCCAACCCAAGCAGCACTGCTCATTTTTCCCTCATAACTGCCGCACTCAATCAGCAGGACCCAACCCAAGCACGGGGCCGACACCGGATTTCCGGGGGTCGGCCCTTTGTTTTGCGTTCTGTAGTCACCCCACAGCCATACGCGCCTACAGAGCTAAGCGGACGAGTGTTGCTTGGGGAAGCGGACGCGGCCCGACGCCGTCAGTGCGACGCCTTCGGCCTTCAGGCGGCGGGCGTGTTCGACTTCGTGGTCGGGGATGAGGCGGCCACTCGCGTTGACTACCCTCCACCACGGCAGGGTTGCGCCAGAGCGGGCCAGCAGCGTGCCGACGGCGCGCGCCGCGCCAGGGAAGCCGGCTTCGAGAGCGATCTCGCCGTACGTCATCACGGTCCCTTTCGGGATGGCTTTGATGACCTTTTCGACGTCGGTGGAGAACTGGTCAGTCGGGCGGGGGGCCGAAGATGATCGAGCCATTGTGGCCACCAAAGCCCAAGCTGTTCGACATGGCCGGTCCGGGTTCCCACTGGCGAGGTTCGCCTATGACCAGATCGATGTTCATCGACGGATCGAGCGCGGTGGTACCAGCCGTGGGCGGGATAAGGCGCTTTTCCATCGACATGACGACGGCCACCGCCTCAAGCGCACCCGCTGCACCGAGAGCGTGGCCGGTGACACCCTTGGTGGAGGTGACCGGAGGTCCCGTGGGGCCAAACAGTTTCTCAATTGCTTCGGCTTCGGCCGCGTCGTTTAGTGGCGTCGATGTGCCGTGTGCGTTGATCTGCTTGATGTCACTCGGCTGTAGCCCGGCTTCTTCGAGAGCCAACTCCATACACGCAATAGCACCGACACCACCGGGTGACGGTGCCGTAATGTGGTGGGCATCGGCATTCGAAGCGCCGCCCAATACCTCGGCGTAAATCTTGGCACCACGGGCCACCGCAATGTCGAGCGCTTCGAGGATGAGCACGGCCCCGCCTTCGCCCATCACGAAGCCGTCGCGGCCTTCGGAGAACGGCATGGACACGCCGGAGGACGACAACGCCGTCATGTTCTGAAAGCCGGCCATGGCGGTGGGGGAGCCAGCAGCCTCGCTGCCACCGGTGACGACAGCATCGCAGCGACCCCACGCAATCTGGCGAAACGCGTCACCGATGGCATGGGTGGATGCTGCACACGCAGTGGTGACCGTTTGGCACGGCCCGCGCAGTTTGTACTTCATGGAGATGGCGGCACCGGCAGCGTTCGGCATCATCATGGGCACGATGAAGGGAGACACACGACGTTCGCCCTTCTCGAGCCGTACCTCCACCTGCTCTTCGAGCGTGTGGATACCGCCGACACCCGTGCCGAAGATGACGCCGAAGCGACCGGGGTCGACACCGCTGTCACCGGCCATGGCGAAGGCTTCCTCTGCGGCACCAAGCGCGAACTGCTGGAACAGGTCGGCGCGGCGGGCTTCCTTGGGATTTTCGAAATACGGCAACGGATCCCACGGATCGATGCCCGCTTTGGTGCCACCGGTGATATTCGGGCCGAGCAGACCGGCCCAAAAGGCGTCCCTGCCCGACCCGCATGGAGCAATGACGCCGTAGCCGGTGACTACAACTCTTCGGCTAAGACGCCCAGCCATTAGAGCTTGTTGACCACGAGGTCGTAGGCCTGCTGCACGGTACCGATGCCTTCGAGTTCCTCCTCGGGAACGGAAACACCGAACTCCTCCTCGAGGGCCATGACCAGTTCGACCAGGTCGAGGCTGTCGGCATCGAGATCGTCGGCGAACTTGGCGGTGGGAACGATCTTTGACTCGTCAACCGACAGCACATCGACGGCACACTTCTTGAAACGGGCGAACATGGCTTCATCCACGGTAATAACTCCTAGTTGGGGAACGATAAGAATGTATCGGAAGGCTTCACGACGGGCCATAACCCTCGGAAGAACACGGTGGTCACGTTAGTGACCCATGCCGAGGCCGCCATCCACAGGGAGGACGGCTCCGGTGATGTAGGCGGCATCGGGACTGGCCAAAAACGCGACCGCACCAGCGATTTCATCGGCGGTCGCGACCCTCTTGAGCGGTACTTGCTCGGTCATGGCCGCAATGACTTTTTCGTCGAGCGCCGCGGTCATGTCGGTGGCGACCGGACCCGGGGCTACGACGTTGACGGTGATGCTGCGGCTGCCGAGTTCGCGGGCCATGGACCGGGCCATGCCGATGAGTCCGGCCTTTGATGCCGCGTAGTTGACCTGACCGGCCGAGCCAAGCATGCCGACGACGGACGACATGAAGATCACCCGTCCGCGGCGCATCTTCAGCATGCCTTGCGCGGCTCGCTTGGCCACCCGGAACGCGCCGGTGAGGTTGGCGTTGATGACGCCGGCAAAGTCGTCCTCACTCATGCGAAGCAGCAGCTTGTCGTTGGTGATGCCGGCGTTCGCCACGAGTATCTCGACCGGTCCGTACTGCTCCTCTACTGTCGCGAATGCTCGATCGACTGAGGCCTGATCGGTGACGTCGCACTGCACGGCCAGGAAGCCGTCGGGCGGGGGAGACGAGTTGTAGGTGACGGCCACCTGGTCGCCCTCCTTGGCGAAGCGCTGAGCACACGCAAGGCCGATGCCCTTTGATCCGCCGGTTATCAGGACGACCCGACCGGTCACGTGGTGCCCCAGCGAAGCAACGCCGACGCCGCGGTCATGCCCGCGCCGAAGCCGACGAGGAGCACGAGGTCACCGTCTTTCACCCGGCCGTTGTCGATGGCATGCACCAGCGCGAGTGGAATGGAAGCAGCGGAGGTATTGCCGGTTTCCTGCAGCACGATGGCGGTCCGCTCGGCAGGAATGCCGAGACGGCTGATGGCCGCTTCGATAATGCGCGAGTTGGCCTGGTGGGGCACGACCAGCGCAATTTCGTCGGCGGTAACTCCCGCTGCCTTGAGCGTCTTTTCGCCGGAGTCGACCATGATGCGAACGGCGCGGCGAAAGACATCTTTGCCGTCCATGATCAGTTTCTCGCCATGGTTGGCGTAGAGATTGTGGCGAGCTGCTCCGACTGAATCGATGTCCCAGCTCAGCAGCTGCCCGGGCCCGTCGGTGGCTTCCAGAACGACGGCACCCGAGCCGTCACCGAACAGAATGGCCGTACCGCGATCGGTCTTGTCGGTGATGCGGCTGAGTGTGTCGGTACCGATCACCAGCGCGCGTCGCATGCCAGCGGCGATCATGCCGTGGGCAGTGATGAGCGCGTAGACAAAGCCTGAGCAGGCCGCGTTGACATCGAACGCACCGCACGTAAGGCCGAGTTCGTCCTGAACACTGCACGCCGTGGCAGGCACCTGCTGGTCAGGTGTGGTAGTTGCAAGTACAACCATTTCGATGGTGGATCGGTCGAGACCCGACATATCTAGCGCCTTGTTCGCAGCCTCGACGGACAGCGACATGGTGGTGCCACCCCAGTGGCGACGCTCGATACCGGTTCGCTCGCGGATCCACGCGTCATTGGTTTCAAGACCACTGGCTTCGAGGTCGTCGTTGGTGATGACGGTTGGGGGTAGCGCTGATCCCCACCCGACGATACGAGCGCCGGGTATTCCGGCGGGTACGGCGGGCATCAGATGGTCCTCAGCCAAGCCATGGGCTGGCGAACGGTGACCCGTTCACCTTCCAAGCCTATGTACGCCTGAAAGATGCCGGTAAACGAGGAACGAACTTCTTGGCCGTTCACGTGCCCGATCACTTGACCAACTTCGATTCGAGAACCATCGACCAAACCTCCAGAAGGGGTAAAAACGCCGGCGGCAGGGCTCACAACGAGCCGCTCGGTCGCAAAGAGATGCTCGCCCTGAATGCTGGCACCGGCGAGGGGCATACCGGCGGACACAAACTCAATCAGCTTGTCGAGTTCATCGGGCGTTGCCACCGAAATGGTGCGAGCCGAGTCAAGTGTGCGCTTGGCCATACCACTGAGCACTCCACCAGGACCGAGCTCGATGAACTCGGTGACGCCAGCGTCTTCCAACGTGAGTAAGCAGTGCTTCCAGCGAACGGGTGATGACAGCTGAGCCGACAACAGGCTGGCCCACTCGCCGCCATGATCGTGGGCGAGCGCATCAACATTGGATACGACCGGAACCTCGGTATCACGCGGGTTGGCCTCGGCGATGGCTTTACGAAGTCGATCGCGGGCAGGCGCCATGAATGGCGTGTGGAACGCGCCCGATACCGGAAGTGGCATGACCTTTTTCGCGCCGAGTTCCTTAGCGTGGGCGGCGGCCGCAGCGACACCTTCGGGCGAGCCGGCGATCACGACCTGGCCAGGGGCGTTGAAGTTGGCGACCCACACGTCGGAGTCGGCCCGCCGACAGGCCACTTCGACCAAGTCGTCATCGAGTCCCAACACCGCGGCCATGGTGCCCGGGTTCTCGATGCCGGCATTATGCATGGCGTCGGCCCGCTCACAGACCAGGCGCACACCGTCTTCGAACGACAGCGCACCAGCAGCGGTGAGCGCGGTGTACTCGCCGAGGGAATGCCCGCCGCAATAGGCCGGTTCGAGGCCGAGACGCTCGACCGCGTCGAGCACCATCAGACTTGAAACGAACGTAGTGAGCTGGGCGTTACGCGTGTCTTTCAGTTCGTCAGCGTCGGCATCGAGCAACAGGCGGGCGACATCACGGTCGGCAACAGCGCTTGCCTCATCGACAAGTTCCCAACTTTCGTGATCGACCCACGGTCGTCCCATGCCTGGACGTTGTGAACCCTGTCCTGGGAAGGTAAAAGCAAGCATTGCGGCAGCGGCCTCCTATGACCTCAAACCCTAGGTTAGGCGGATTTGATGTGCCGAACGAGCTACCGCCCGGTAGTGTGAGCAGCCGTCACGCCCCAGTGGCCCAATTGGCAGAGGCAGCGGATTCAAACCCCGCACGGTGTGGGTTCGAGTCCCACCTGGGGCACCCATCGGACACCTATGGCTCGAGACCGACGAACCAGGCCCCGCCTATTCGGTTCGATCGTCGAGTTCATCCTTGATCTCCTTGCGTCGGGAATGTCGAATGCGGAGATCCTCGACGACTGCGCTGATCTTGAGCTCGATGATCTCTACGCCGCACTGGAGTACGGCGCCCGCGCCTCCGCAGTGAGCAGGGTTGTCCGACTCGGCGCAGCGTGACGACGCCCAACAGTCGGCAGCGTTGGAAGGGCTCCTGCTGGGTTGACTGAGCATGGCTGCAAGCAGGCAAGGAGTTTCTCTCCCTCAGACTTATCGCTGCACCCGAGTGCACCGAAAGCCCGTTTGAAGTGCTGCACCGCAGTGCAGCGATAAGTCTGATGCACTTGGAGGAAGTAACCGGACCGACGGGTGCAGCTGTTCCTCAAGGCGAAGCGCAGCTGCGGTTACCGCCACCTTCCCGTCAGCACCGTTAGGCGTGGTGAGCGATCCAATCGGCACTCCAGATGTGCAGTTCGCTCGCGATTGGGGTGAAGCCCATCGCAAGAAAGGCGCGAAGAGACCTGGCGTTTCCGGGCGAGACTGCGGCGAACAGTGGTTGTCCGACCGGTGACAACTTGAGTGCTTCACCGATGAGGGCTCGACCGCTGCCGTTGCTTTCGGTCCCGTGCGGGATTTCGATTGACATTTCGGGCCGTCCGGCGAGACCGTCGGCCAATGTGATCAGCCCTCGCTCGTCGCCGAACACCCTGACGTTCGAGCGAATCGCTCGCGCGTGCCTTACCCGTGAGTGGTCATCAAGGTCGAACCGCTCGCGCAACCCGCCGCCACCAAGCCCTCGGGCGACCAGCATGACATCGAGCGCTCCGTACGTGGCTTGCGGCCCACCGAGCTGAGCGAGCACACCCGGGTCGAGCGCTCGGCCGTAGCCGTCAAGTTCGAGGTCAGAGAGTTCATGTTCTGAGTAGGCGCTGCAGAGAACTGCGTGGCCCGTGAATCCAACGCTCACGCTGTAGCCGTGCGCAATGGGCGGCAGGTAGGTGACGCCGCCATCGACGGGAGGAAAGACGCCGTTGGCCGCGTCGAGCAAAGTCGCCAGCAGCGGATGCGGTTTCGTCATCACCGAATGCTGCCACGTCAAAGCTGGCATCTGGCGCTGACTAGCTCAACCCGAGTCCTACACTTCTTGGGTGAAGTTTTTGGTGGAGCGGAAGTTGAAGTCGAATGGGTTGCAGCTGAAGCGGCTGCGGCAGGAGTTGGCGGCCTTGGAGGAACAGCGGCTGCAGATGACGGACGAGGCT
>JANNZM010000162.1:0-1723 GCA_031410595.1 Actinomycetes bacterium
GATATCGACAATATGGCGCTCCTGTGTAGTACGCATCACCACATCGTTCACAAACCGGGCTGGACCGCGAAAATGGACCCCGGCCAATACCTCATCGTGACAAGACCCGACGGCCACGTCCTACGCGGCCCACCACGAACCCGACCCTACAAACCCCGCACCTAAACCCGGCTGGCGGAGAGAACGAAACCCACCGAGCAGGCCCACCCGGGCCTGCTCGGCGCGCCGTCATTGCATCAGACTGAGTTCGATGGCTGTTCTCCCATGACGTCATCCGACGGAAGCGTCACGATTAGCTCTAGCGCGAGCGCAACTCGAGGCGGTCACGCTTCAGGATGCGGTAGCGGCGTTCCTGCTGGTCAAGCCAGCCGAGACGGATGAAGCTGGCGATGGCCTTGTTGACGCGCTCGCGGGACGCGCCGACCATGCCCGCCAACTCTTCCTGGGTGATGGGCAACGTGAACTCATCCGCGCCGCCTGCAAGCTCGAGCAGACGCTTGGCGGTGCGACCGGTGACATCGAGGAACATTGCATCGGCGAGGGCTTCGTCGGTGGAGCGCAGGCGATGCGACAGCAGGCGAACGACACCCCATAGCAGCAGTGGTTGGTCATCGAACAACGAACGCACCGGCTCGTAGGGGATGGACAGCACCTTGCTCGGCTCAAGGGCGCGGGCTTCGGCTGACCGAGGGCCGCTGTCGAGCAGTGGCATCTCGCCGAACAGATCGCCGGCCTCCATCAATGCGACCACGCTCTCGCGGCCGTCGGCTGAGCGATTCGTCATGGCAACCCGACCACTCAGCACCACGAACAATTCGTTGGAGTCACTGCCCTGGGCAAAAAGCACATCGCCCCGGGTGAGTGACCTGGTCGTGGCCTGGTCGGTCAATGATCCCAGTCGCTCAAGGGGAACATCGGCGAAAAAGTCGGAACGGGCAAGCACCTCTTCATGGGCCATATGTCACAGAACGGTACTACCCTCGGTAGAGAAATACGTTGTCCCCTGAACCGGAGGGCAACCTGGCGAGAAGTGGGTGGCCGTGTCGGTCTGGACCATCGTGGTAGCAGCAGGATCAGGCACCCGATTTGGCGGCCTCAAACAGTTCGAGCAGCTCGGTTCCCGACGGGTCGTCGACTGGGGGATCAAGACGGCACTTCGAGCTTCGGACGGGGTCGTGGTCGTGCTCCCCGCCGACGCCTCGCCGCTCGCAGCAGGTGATGTCCGTTCCGTGGTCGGTGGAGCGACGCGGTCGGCCTCGGTGCGAAATGGGCTGGAGGCGGTTCCCGAAGATGCCAGCGTGATTTTGGTGCACGACGGTGCTCGGCCGTTTGCGAGCCTGGACCTTTTCGATCGCGTCATCGATGCGGTTCGTGCCGGCGCCGATGGAGCGATACCCGGCGTGGCTGTTACCGACACCATCAAGCGGGTTGGTGCCGATGGAACGATCATTGGCACCGTTGAGCGTGCCGATCTGCGCGCCGTGCAAACCCCGCAGGCCTTCCGATCCGGAGCGTTACGGGACGCGTACATCGGCGGAAACGACGCCACCGACGACGCTGCGGTCGTAGAGGCGTCGGGGGGCCATGTCGTTGTCGTAGAGGGCGACCCCGAGAATCGCAAGATTACGACGCCTGCCGATCTTGAGTGGGCGCAGCAGAAAGTGGCGTCGGCATGAAAGTGCGCGTCGGCCAGGGATTCGACATCCACCGCTTCACCGATGAC
>JANNZM010000163.1:0-4903 GCA_031410595.1 Actinomycetes bacterium
AGTGCAAGTGCTGGTCGCCCGAAGCGCGGTCGATGATAGAAACCGAGATACGGATCGAAGCCGACGCCGTGGGTAACCGCAGTCAGATCTTTCACCAGCAACGAGTAGAGGTACGACAGCAAACAGTTCACCGGATCCTTCGGCGGCCGTCGATTCCGACCGTTGAAATCGAAATCGAAGTCTGCCCGAAGCATGGTGGAGAACTGGCCGAAATAAAGCCGAGCGGCCGCACCCTCGGTGCCGAGCAGCGACGGAGTTGATGGCGCCACCAACGCATCAGCGGCGAGCTGTTTCAGGCTGGCAAAGACGTCGTCATTTCGGTCCCGTTCGTTGCGCCGCAGCAACGTGCGACAGTTCAAGATCTTGCCCTCCACGACCCGTCGTGCAATCGGGAGACCTGCCTGCGCAGCAACACCGAACTGACGTCTCCGCAATTCGATGTGCTTCGACGGGAGTCCCTCAGCCATGCCGCTGAACCAGCCGCCGTAGCTGAACCACAGCACCGGAATCTCGCGCTTGAAACACTCGCGCAGGAGCTGCGTTGACACCTGACCATTGCCAATGACGTTGATCTGCGAGACATCGATCATCCGGGCAGCGACGACCGGTTCGCCTTTGCGTCGGACATCAACCCGGCCCTCACGAAACCCGGCTGTCACGCCATTCTCCGAAATGTACATCGGTCGAGCCTCGCTATCGCGTGGAGTCAGCCGACGAACCGGTCGCTCGGACCGCTTGCCGAGCAGGTTGGTCTCGTCAGGAAGACACAGACCGACCAACGAGCAACGCGGGCACTTCGGGCTATCGATGAGTGGCGGCGGAGGTTCCTCCGCAAGCGCAACAACCTTCAACTCATCGATCAGCTGCATGGTGCGGGCCACGAGTGCGTCGTCGAACACGACAAGCCTGCGCTCTCGCGTTTCTTGAAACGAGAGATATCCCTCGTCGCAGTCGTACCCGTGCTCGCGAAGCAAGATGCCTTGCACGCAGAGCTGCACCATTTCTGGTTCCCACGCCGGGCCGTGTGCAGGCGGGCGGCCCTTCTTCACGTCGATGGGCGTGACCTTTCCATCTTCACCTTCCAGTACATCGATAACGGCGACCAGACCGAGGCGTTCTGAGCCGAGCATGAGTGCAGTAGCGCGTTTCAGCTCGCCTTCCTCCTCGGGCAGCGGCGCTTTCCCTGTCGGCCGATCAACCGCCCGGTGACGCCAAGACCCCTCGGCAGTGTCATCGTTGTGCTCGAACCGCGACTGCACCCACTCCATGTGAAACAGCCGGGGGCAGTACGAAAACTCGTTCACCATCCTCGCCGGCACCAACGCCGGAAGATCCTCAACAATCGGTGCGATGTCAGTCATCAGTACTCGGCCGTTCCGGCAAAAACAGCCCGAGGCCGTAGTGGCTCAACTGACCGAGGCAGATAGGCCCTGCCACAGGCTCCCCGAATACCAGCCTGACGCCGTATGCCCGACGGGCATCGTTGATGCGCTCCTTCAAACGATAACGCCGGTACGCCAGCCAATCCCCACGTACGAGTTCCATGTGCATGGGGCTCGGCAGACCTCTGTACCGGAGCTCATTCGAGACATCCGCGAGCAGTTGCTCCTCAATTGATCCCTTCCAGTGCCTCGCTGGCGCGTAGGGGGTGTGGCTCAACCACACGGCCGAAGCGGTCACCAGTTCCGGGGCGATCTCTGTGACCTCGCCGAACGCTTCGACCCCGAGGCGACGGCCCGAAACACCGCCGGTGTGGTCGTAGTCCTCGGAGCCAAAGAACTCCATCGTGCGAGCGAGTGCTCGCAGCTCCCGATCATCGAAGCCCGCTGGTGCCCAGACCACGACCGAGTCGAGCGACCGGCCCTTGGATGAAAACGACAGATAGTGCGCGTGTTGGTGCTTGCCGCCGAGCGGCACACTCTCGGCGTCTTTGCCTGCCAGCGTCGCCGAACCGGCCTGGTGGTTCTGGCGCCCGTAGCTGGACATTGCTGTTCGGCGGGTCATGTCACCCAACGCCACGGCGGCGTGCTTGGCGGGCAGAGGACGACCCGTGACGGCAAACCTAACGGCGGTTGGTGTCGCCCGTTTCGTCAGCGGGCGAACGGTCGAGGGGACCGCCGGCAGTGGCGTCGGGTATGCCACCCACCGCGTCGAACTGGGCTGCAGGAGCCGATCAGTACGAACCTGGTGTGGTGATTGGGTCAACGACTTCAGATTGAGTGGTTGCTCGGGGGAAAGCAGGCGCGTCGTTTGATCACCCGAACCAGGATCGACCGGGGAAAGCCAACGTCCTTCGATGCCGCGACCACCGTGCTCGGCGCTGCCCTCAACGATGGCATCGGCCCTCCCCAAGTAGGACAGGCCCTCAGCCAGTTGACGCAGAACCGAGAGGGCCTCATCGCTCAGGTCATTCGGCCACTCGATGAGCAGCTCGGCATCGCGGGCAATTACTACGAACGCGTCGAACGTCTTGGCGGTCTCGGTTTTGCGCCCCTCCATATGACCGGCACCGGGGAGGTAATGGCGTGAATGGGCGACGGTGAAGGGTGGCAGCAAGTACCGCGGGGGTTGGGACAACGCCTCAAGCAGCGCCTCGACCGCGCTGTCATCGAGATCCGGGCAGTGCGTCTTCCAAGAGGAATAGAGCGCTCGAAGAATGCGCCAAGGCGACGGTGGCCACTCGACCGCAGCCTCGTTCGCGCTCTTGTCCCACGGGGTGGCGTGGTAGCGCCCCCAAGGAAGCCGTAACGCAAGCGTCGTTGTCACGACGAACCATCCTCGTCACCGCTCTCGTCGTCCTTCGTCTTCTTGCCCTTCTTGTCCTTCTTGCCGCCATCTTGCCAACGCACCTCAAGCGGTCCACCCGCGCCGAGCTGCTCTTTACACGCAGCGATTCCTGCGGTGATCGCCGACTCAAGCTCAGCCAAGGTCGGAAGCGAAGTACCCGACTTGTCGGTAATTACGTCGCCCTTAGGCACGAGATCGCAGGCTGTCCTCAATCGCAGGCCGTCCTCAAGCAGCGCTCTGATCTCCCAAAGCGCAATTCTTTCCAGCAGCGCCGATGCAGCGTCACCCAGCCCATAGGCCCGGATTTGACGACGATCGACAGAAAAGGAGGCCACGATGTCGGAGGCCGTCCATTCGGTCCTGTGGAACGGCACCGATCCGTACCCTTCCGCCGTGCCGCCAACACCCTCCTTGATGCCATGGCGAACCGAGTCTCGCTTGACGCCACCGCTATCGGCACGGCGCACGTCCGTCGCCTCAACGAAGGCGGTCAACGCCCGGGCAATTTTCGGTTGACCGGGCCATTTACTGTCGGCGAAGAACACCCCGTGCACCAAGCAGAACGGGTCAAGCGCGAAGACAGCAGCAGCGATCGCACGCGCCGGGATAGGGGTGTCGTCGCGGAGCCCAAGTCGGTTCTTGATCTCATCGACCATGGATGTGCCGGCCAGCTGGGAGTCTTTGATGAAGGCAGATGCAAGCCGATGAGACTCGGTTCGGCTGGCCGTCAAGTAACGGCCATCGCCGTCGGCGACAACACTGACATAAGGGAGCCCGGTGAATACGCTCACCGGCACCATTGCGCCATCGTCCCAAGCCATACCTTCAAGGCGATTGGCCATCGATTGCGTTGACTCCACGAGCATGCTCTTGACCCATCCTCCCGCTCCGTCGGGGCGGTCGAACTCCGCCGCGCCTAGGTCGGGGAACCCCGTCGGTTGGAAGCGGCCGCCAATCGCTGGCTCTAGTGGGACGTCGATCAGGATTCGGGTAGTTGACATCACTGTGCCTCCTGGGCAGGTAGTTGGGTGGTTGACGTTGATGGTTGGGACGTTGCGCAGCGATCGAGTAGAGCTTTGGCTGCGCCATTTGAGATGGGGATGAGGCAGGTCGCGGCCAACCGGACGGGGTTGACCTGACCTGCGAGCCGGTCCGCGGACCCGACGAGCGGCCAATAGCCGGAGATGCCCAGCCGTCGAATTGCCTGCTCGAGAACGCGGTCGTGCAGCCCTGCACCCATGAGCCGCGGCCACGATCGGTCAGCGACCAGAACAGCTTCGGCGGGGTCTGCATGGCTCGACCCACGGTGGCTCACTGGGTGAAAGAACGGCGCAATAAGGGCAAGCGCCGGATGCACCGGGGCGTGGCGTTCCTCAGCGCTCCACTTAAGGATTGGTGGATACCGCCAGTCCAGCAAGCACATGGCAGCGAGCAGCGCACCGATGCGACGGTCATCCACATCGCCGACGAGAAACCTTTCGACCGACAGCAACGTAGCCGCCGTCGGCCTGGCACCGCCTAGCCAGTGTGGCCCGTCGGCGTCCGTCGGCTGACGGTCGATCGCTAGTCGGGCTAGACAGTCAGCGAGCACCACCGCGATCGGGCGGCGGCCGAGCCCACCGACCAGCGGCGGCCGATCCGACTTATCGGCTCGAGGCCCAGTCAAATCCCGAACCCAGCTCGTCCCAGACGCGCCCGAACGTAGCGACGCTAGGGACGCCGCAAGCTCGAATTCGACGGAGCCATCGTTCAGTTGTGAAAGCCAGTCGGCAGCCTTCAAGCGGCCAGCAAGTGGCCGATTGACCTTCTCGCGTACAGCCCGCGATCGCGTGCTCAAGCCGTCGAGTCCCGCGGCGCACGACAACACGTCTTGCAGCGCCAACGGACCTCCTCCAGCCGCAACTGCGAACTGCGCGTCATCCAGTTGACGCAGCAATGCGCCGACCGAGTCAGGCGGGTTCTTGAGGTAGCGAAACTGCAACGCCCACCCGTCGAGCTGGCCGAGAACGGCGGCACCCTCTTGGGGTTTGACCTCAACCCGGCCGAGCGGCACCGCAAACGTTGCCAACCCGTTTCGCTCCATGAAACCATGACGCACAAACCGACTAATGCCACG
>JANNZM010000164.1:0-6505 GCA_031410595.1 Actinomycetes bacterium
CCGAGCTGACCGGCGGCACCGGTGATGAGAACGCGCACGACTTAGAAGGCGGCGCGAGCCTTCAACGGCTCCCACCACGAACGATTGTCCCGGTACCAGCCCACTGTTTCGTCGAGGGCCTCGTCGAGCTCGCGTTGGGGCTTCCATCCGAGGGCGTGGATCTTGTCGGTGGTGATGGAGTATCGGCGGTCGTGGCCGAGCCGGTCTGCCACTTTGTCGATAGCCGATGCATCTCGGCCGGTGAGCTTCAACAGGCGCCCGACCAGGTCAACGTTGGTTATTTCGTTGTGGGCACCGATGTTGTAAATCTCGCCGAGCGTTCCCTGGCGCAGCACCAGGTCGACCGCCCGGCAGTTGTCGAGCACGTAGAGCCAATCACGCACGTTGAGACCGTCTCCGTAGAGGGGAATGTTCTTCCCGTCGAGCAGATTGGTGGTGAACAGCGGGATTGCTTTTTCAGGAAATTGATACGGCCCAAATTGATTGGACGATCGGGTCACCATGACCGGGACGTTGTGCGTCACGAAGTAACTCAGCGCAATGAGATCGCTACCGGCCTTGGCCGCCGAGTACGGCGAGCGGGGTCCGAGCGGGTCGGTTTCGGTGTACGAACCTTCGTCGATAGTTCCGTAGACCTCGTCGGTAGAAATGTGCACGAACCGGTCGACACCGACCTGTCGGGCGGAGTCACACATGACGTTGGTGCCGTCGCAGTTGGTGCGCACGAACACGTGGCCGTCCTTGATCGAGCGGTCGACGTGGCTCTCGGCGGCAAAGTGCACTACACCGTCGTGGCCGTCCATCGACGACAGCACCAGCTCCTGATCGCAAATATCACCGTGCACGAACGTGCAGCGGCCGGAATCGAGCAGGTCACGCATGTTCTCGCGATTTCCGGCGTAAGTGAGCGAGTCGAGAATGGTGACGCTGTCGTCGGTGGTAGCCAGCACATGACGCACATAATTGGAGCCGATGAAACCGGCTGCACCGGTGACAAATAGTTTCACTTGCAACTTCCTCAGGTTCGCATCGGCCAGTAGGGCCGACGGCCAGCGGGCAGATCAGCCCGAAGCGGATTGGTTTCGTCGCGACCCGAAAGGATCGGATTGGTAACGCCCCAGTTTGCGTCAATGACCGGGTCGTTCCACAAAACACCCAGTTCGTCGGCCGGGTTGTAGTACCCGTCTACCAGGTAGGTGATGACCATGTCGGTCAGCGCAGCAAAGCCGTGGGCCACGCCCGGTGGGATGTATACACCGAGATGGTTCTCGCCCGATAGATCGAGACACCACGTGTTGCCGTCGGTCGGTCCGCCCTCCCGCAGGTCATGCAACACGACCCGAGCGGTGCCGAACGGCACGTACCAGTAGTCGGATTGGTGCAGGTGGTAATGCAGGCCGACGACCGCGTTGGCTTGCCGATTGGCCCGATTGCCCTGGATCATTTCGCGACCCTGCGGGAACCAGCTGCGGCGGTAGGTCTCGATGAACAGACCGCGTTGGTCGCCGTGAATCTCAGGTGTTACAAGGTACGCGCCCTCGATCTTGTCCGAGGGAGTGATGGTAGGCATGGCGTAGTTTCTATCAGTCGGGGTGGTCGGCCACATGAGTCCGAAGGTGGATTACGTCGCCCACGGTGACGACCTTTTGACCCTGGCTCGTGTCCAGAACCAGCGACCCCTCTCGCATCACGTCGACAGCACGACCTTCAATGATTTCGGCGGGGCACTCAACGCGAACTCGACGCCCAAGAGTGGACAGGCGACGCCGATATTCGTCAAAAGGGTCGTGACCGAACAGTGCGGTCATCTCCTTCAGCCAGACATTGAGGAACGCGTCTCGGGAGACGCCCGCAAGACGGGCGGCGCCGGGTGGCGCCCAGCCCAGGTTCAAACCGATGCCCACGACGACGGCATAGTCGGCGCCTGTTGTGGACGCCTGCGCCAGGATGCCCGCCAGCTTCGCGTCCCCGACAAGCAGGTCATTGGGCCACTTCAGTTCGGGTACCGCCGCAGTCAATCGCTCCACCGTTCTCGCAGCGGCTACGGCAACGATCTGCGTGAGGGCGTGCGGGTTGCGTGGATCGAAACCCGCACGAAACAACACCGACACCAACAGGTTCGCCCCCGGCGGAGCATCCCATGTGCGATCGAGACGACCCCGTCCTTGGGTCTGATGATCGGCGACCAGCACACTTCGGTCGGGTGCGCCTGCGGCCGCCGCAGCCAACAGATCGGCGTTGGTCGAACCCGTTGCGGTGACGTAATTCACGTGCCAGTCATCACCTGGCCGAGCAGGAGAACTGTCGATATTGGCGCTCGGTGGGCTCACGCCATTTAGATTCTCACCTGTGCTCTCGAAAATCCTGATCGCCAACCGTGGAGAGATTGCTGTGCGAGTCATTCGTGCAGCCAAGGAAATGGGGATTAAGACCGTTGCGGTCTACTCCGATGCCGATCGCAGCGCGCTCCACGTTCGCCTGGCCGATGAGGCCTACGCGTTGGGTGGGGTGTCGGCGGCCGACAGCTATTTGAACACCGAACGCATCCTGGACGCCATCCGCCAGAGCGGTGCAGATGGCGTGCACCCCGGATACGGGTTCTTCTCCGAGAACGCCGACTTCGCTCGGGCCATCACCGAGATGGGTGTGGCCTTCATCGGCCCTCCCCCGTCGGCCATTGATGTGATGGGTGACAAGGTGTCCAGTCGTATCGCGGCCATGGAAGCAGGCGTGCCCTGTGTGCCCGGCACCACGGTGTTCATCCAATCGCCCGACGAAGTGCTGGCCTTCGGTGCCGAATTCGGCTACCCACTGGCCATCAAGGCTGCCTACGGCGGTGGTGGCCGCGGCATGAAAGTGGTGCGCAACGCCGACGAAGTGGCGTCCCAGGTCGAGTCGGCCCAGCGCGAAGCCAAGGCATATTTCGGGCGCGACGAGATCTACATGGAGCGCTACCTCACCTGGCCCCGCCATATCGAAATGCAGATCGTCGGCGATCAGCAGGGCAACGTGGTGTGGGTCGGCGAACGTGATTGTTCGGCGCAGCGCCGTCACCAGAAGCTCATCGAGGAAAGCCCCGCGCCCGACTTCCCCGACCACCTTCGCCAGGCCATGGGTGAGGCAGCGGTCAAGGTGTCAAAGGCCGTCGGTTATTTCTCGGCCGGCACGGTTGAGTTCATCTATCAGGACGGCGAGTTCTTCTTCCTCGAGATGAACACCCGCCTGCAGGTGGAGCACCCCGTCACCGAAGTGGTCACGGGCATTGATCTGGTGGAATGGATGATCCGGGTGGCATCGGGCGAAGCGCTGCCGATGACGCAAGACCAGATCAACGCCAACCGGCGCGGTCACGGCATCGAGATCCGCATCAACGCCGAGAACTGCGCGGGCGGCAAGTTCTCCCCGTCCCCCGGCAAGATCACCGTGCTCAAGACCGCCGATGGCTACGGCACTCGCTTTGATGGCGGTTATGAGGCCGGCGACGAGATCAGCCAGTACTACGACAACCTGGTCGGCAAGCTCATCGTGTGGGGCCGCGACCGCACCGTCGCCATCGCCCGCGCCATTCGGGCGTTGGAGGAAATGGTGATCGACGGTGTGGCCACCACCATCCCGGCCGACCTCGCCATCTTGCGCCATCCCGACTTCGCGGCGGCCACGCACTCGACCAAGTGGGTGGAGGAAGTACTCGACCTCTCCGGGATCGGCGAACCAGCTCGGCCAGTTCCGTCCGCAGACGAAGCGACGCCGCTGGTCGAACGCTCTACTACGGTCGAGGTCAACGGTAAGCGTTTCGACGTCAGGATGTGGGTGCCTGAGGTGGCCAATGTTGCGGTCGGCGCTGGTGTGGCGAAGAAGCCCGGGCGAGCCGCATCGGGCGCCGCTGTCGGTTCGGGGTCGGGCGATGTCTACGTGCCGATGCAGGGCACCATCGTTAAGGTGCTGGTCGAGGTTGGCACTACGGTGACGGCCGGTCAATCGGTCGTCGTGCTCGAAGCCATGAAGATGGAGAATCAGATCAACGCCGAGAAGTCCGGTATCGTCACCGCTGTCAACGTCAAACCCGGTGACACCGTCGGGGCTGGAGATGTCGTCGTCGTCATCGGCTGACAAACCGTCGGACGCGAAGAGAGCGGCGACCGCGGTCGCCGCTCTCTTCTGTTCTCCGGTCAGCCGGCGTCAGATCGTCTGGAACGCAATGGCGCAGCTGCGCAGGAAGTGGCACAGATCTGCCGGCCGCCGTACGTTGGATCGACGCGTGTCGTACGCACGATAGGGGGACGGCAACGCAACGTAGTTCTGGGTGTGGGGCGCGAAGTAGCCGGCCACGTCGACAATGAGATCGGTGGCGTTCTCCGAGTAGAGACACACCTTTCCGGTGTCATCCGGGCTGGCGAACACCGAGTTGGCGACCGTGGCGCCGTTGCTGGCGTTTACGTTGGAAGCTTCCGGCAAGCCGCTGGCACATGGATACACGGTCACGAAGCCGCCGCCCCGGGCATTCGCCATTGTCACGTTGATTGCGACGGACGGTACCGCGTTGGGGATTCCGTTGGCATTCCACACCGGGATCTGCAGGGTGGATTTCAAACCGACCGGGCCAACCGCGCTGACGCCAAGGCCCTCACGGGTATCGACGATGCGAGTCGGGTTCGCTACCGGGGTGTATGTGCTGCCGGCCGGGAAATATCCGGAGACATCGACAAGGAGGTGAGCGGTTGCCGAGGTGTAGAGGCACACCGTGCCGCTGGGGCTTGGCTTCGCAATCACCAGGTTCGGAACCGTCTTGCCGACGATGTAGTTCAGGTTGGAAGCGGTCGGACGGGATTGATCACACGGGAACGCCGTGAGAAACCCGTCGGCATCGGCGTTGTCGACCGTGATGTTGAGCGCTGCTGCGGACAAGTCCCCGGGCGTTCCGCCCTGACCGGCGACCTGAACGGTTAGCACCTGACCGGCCGCGACTTTGCCGGTCGGTGCACCGAGACCGTTGCGGGTGTCGAGGATGCGGGTGGGGTTGGGGATGGTCTTGAAGTCACTCTTCGGCGGGAAGTAGCCCGAGAGGTCGACGATCAGGTCCATGCCGGCCGAAGTGGAGAAGCACACGGTGCCGTCGGCGGCGGCCGGCTTGGCGATGACCAGATTGGCCACCGTGTCACCCTTGCGGAAGTTGAGGTTCGAGGCCTCCGGTACGGGCTGATCGCACGGGTAGACCGTGGCGAAGCCACCGTCACCGGTCTGGTCGACCGTGACGTTGATGGCAACGGCAGCCGAGCCGGCCGGCACCGCACCGTCACCGCCCGCCAGTTGCACGCGCTGAATCGTGTTGGCAGGCATGGTTTCGTCGAACCGGTTGCGGATGCCGTCGCAGTCGCGGTCGAACTCACTGAATCCGTAAACAGGCTGCAGCGGGTAGGCACCGGCGAAGACCATGCATTGGCCAACGGCGGAGATCCGGCCATAGGGAGGCTGGATTTCATTGGCGCTGTTGTCGGGATCGGCCATGACCTTCCAACGGCTGCACGAAATGGCGAACGGATCGCTGTTGACGTCGTAGCACTGCAGTTCGGCGACCGCCTGGTCCTTGTACACCGAATGATCCTGGTGCGGATACATCACCATGCTGTTGCAGACCTGCTTGGCCGCACCGTCAAGCCAGTTGATGCAGATGCCGTCGAAGTCATGGTTGGTCGCCGCAGACGCGTGTGTTGCCAGAACCGGAGTGAGCCCTACGAATAAGAATGGGAGTAGCGAAGCCGCCAATTTTCGGAACATGAAATAAATGTAGCCAATCAGATGAAGAGCGTCGAGAATTTTTAGAGAGAAGAGTCAGAAGACCTATGTTGCCGAAATCCCTACAAAGAATTGGGAGAAAATTTACCAAAAGATGGGCAAAAATGAAAAAAGGAATAGCGCACATCTCGTCGTCTTTCACTACTGACCTTCTTGCGATCGACGGCTCGTGCGTGCTGGCCAACCGTTCGACGCGTTCGTCCGGTCGCGGGTCAGAAACACGCAGCGTCCGTGCGAGCCGCGGTCAAAATCGGCTGGCAGGAAAACTGAGGTTCGCGGTGCCGCGCCGTGGACCCTTACCTAACCGCTCAAACTCTTCGCATAGCCCACCGGTGCCAGAAATTCGGCGCATCGCGCCTGATAGCCTCAGATGATCGCGCCAAACAATCCGAATCTACATAGGTTCTTCGAATCATCTTGAGAGTTCCTGAACTCTCGGAATGTGCGAACCGATGCCAGCATCAGGTATCTCAAATCTCAGCCGAGTCTGGCGGAAAACCTGAAGGAAACGGTCGCCCATACTTCCAGCGCAGCGGGCAGCCCCGACACGCCAACCACAACCGTGCGAAGTCGGTTTACGATGCCGTCGCGAGCTTCCGGCGAGCTTCGCGCCCGGCTCTGGACCATGCCGGCTGCGGCCGTTGCTCGAGCGCGCTTTGCGATACAACGTGACGACGAGCGGCACCCGCAACCAGGGCGGGCGCGAACAACG
>JANNZM010000165.1:0-23615 GCA_031410595.1 Actinomycetes bacterium
TGACGATGGACGAAGGGCGCACCGTGTTCTGGAGCCGGAGTCGCCAGGAGGTGTGGCGCAAGGGCGACACCAGCGGCGAGGTGCAGTGGGTGCGCGAGGCGTACTACGACTGCGACGGAGACACCCTGCTGTTCGTGGTGCAGCAAGACGGCGACGGGGCCTGCCACACGGGGAACTACACGTGCTTTTTCCAGGCGTTTGGTAAAGGTCAATCGTGAGCCGGCTCGCACTCAAGCCAAGCCTGGAAGAGTTCCGAGCCCTTGCCGCTCAGCACAGTGTTGTGCCCGTGTGGGCTGAGCTGCTGGCCGATGTGGAGACGCCGGTCTCGGCCTATCTGAAATTGGTGGGGGACAGCCCGGGCTTTCTGCTCGAGTCGGTGGAGCACGGTGAGAGGTGGAGTCGCTTCAGCTTTGTCGGTCGCAACCCGAGCGCCACTCTGGTACTTCGCGACGGCGTCATCACCGTCGACGGTGCGCTCCCTGCGTCGGTACCACTCGACCGGGGGATGCTTGCTGCGCTGGATGCCCTGCTGCTCGAATACCAGGCCCCCGTGCTTGCCGACCTTCCACCGTTGCAGGGCGGTGTCGTCGGCTATCTCGGTTACGACATCGTGCGCGAGGTCGAGCATCTCCCCAACGTTCCGCACGATGATCGCTGGCTGCCCGATGCGATCATGAGTGTGATTGGTTCGCTGGTGGCGTTCGACCACTGGCGCCAACGAGCCTTTGTTATTGAGAGCGTGCCGGTGCTCGGGTTGGATGATGCAGCGTTGGCCGCTGCGTATGCCGCCGCGGGCGAACGGATCATGGAAACGGTTGCCGATCTCGGTCGACCGTTGCCGTATCGACCGGTGGCGCCACCGCAGCCCGATGACGAGATCCCGATGGTCGTGTCATCTATGCCCAATGGGATGTACCAGGCGGCCGTCGAGGTCGCTAAAGAGCACATCCTGGCCGGCGACATTTTCCAGGTGGTGTTGTCGCAGCGTTATGACATCGACCTGCAGGCCGACCCGTTTGACATGTACCGCGTGTTACGTCAGGTGAACCCAAGCCCGTACATGTATTTCGTGCGTCACCAAGACATCACCATTGTCGGGTCGTCGCCCGAGCCAATGGTGCGGGTGAACGGGTCCAAGGTCATCTCTCGCCCCATCGCCGGCACCCGCCGTCGAGGTCGGTCCGAGGAGGATGACCGTCGCATGGCCGGCGAGTTGAAGGAAGACCCCAAGGAAGTGTCCGAGCACATCATGCTGGTTGACCTGGCGCGCAACGATGTCGGCCGCATCGCCGAGTTCGGCTCGGTGAAGGTGGATGAGCTGATGACGTTGGAGCGCTACAGCCACGTCATGCACCTCACCAGTGAGGTCAGCGGGGAGCTTCTGCCCGACAAGAGCCCTATCGATGTACTGCGAGCCACCCTGCCCGCTGGCACGTTGTCGGGTGCCCCCAAGGTGCGGGCGATGGAGATTATCGACGCGCTCGAACCGGTGAAGCGTGGGCCGTACGGCGGCGTGGTCGGCTACGTCGATTTCAGCGGCAACGTTGACACCGCCATCGCCATCCGCACCATGTTCGTCGGCCCGAAGGGTGCGTCGCTCCAGGCGGGTGCCGGCATCGTTGCCGATAGCGATCCCGACCTCGAAAATCTTGAGTGTATGAACAAGGCCAAAGCGCTCCTTGCGGCCGTCCCGGCGGCCAGACGCATGACTGCTCAAGCGAAGGAAACGTCATGAGCGACATCGTCACTGCGGTCGGACCGGACGCTCGTACCTACCTTCAGGGCCAGTTCTCCCAGGACATGGCCACGGTTGACAGGGACGGTTCCGCATGGTCGTGGCTGTTGCAACCGACGGGCAAGGTCGCTGCGCTGGTGCTCGTGTCGAAGGTGGCGGACGAGACCTACTCGATCGCAGTCGACAGTGGCTTTGGCTCGGTCGTGCTGGCGAGGCTCAACCGTTTCAAACTGCGGGTCAAGGTTGACCTGACGCTGGTCGAGGACAGAGGAAAGGTGTTCACCGGAACAGAGTCTGAGCGTATCGAAGCGGTCTGGCCGGCCATGGGTAGCGAGTTAGTTGTGGATGAAACCATCCCGAACGCGGCGGGCATCAATGACCGCACCGTGAGCTTCACCAAGGGCTGCTACACCGGTCAGGAACTGGTGGCCCGCATCGACAGTCGCGGTGACCACACGCCGCAGCACCTGCGCCATCTGACGTCGTCGAGCCCCCTCGCGGTGGGGGACGTGCTTACGGTTGACGGCAAGCAGGTGGGCACCGTCACCAGCGTGGCCGACACCGCCGCCCTGGCGTGGGTCGCGCGCTCGGTCGAGCCCGGTGCAACCGTGCTGGCGGGCGATAACCGCGTGCTTGTCGACCGCTAGCGAGTTTTGCTCACCGTGGCGAAGGGAAACACCTTCCGCCCATCGGACTTATCGCTGCATCCGAGTGCACCACAAGAGCCCTCGAAGCGGTGCACTCCGGTGCACCGGTATGTCTGATGCAGCCGCAACAGTTACCCGACGTCCGTGCGATGTGGTGAAGCTGCAAGAACGGCCAGCCCGCTAGGTGGCAATGCGGCCGAACCGCACCACCATGCGGGCGCCGCCGCTGGGAGACTGCTCGGCGGTGATGGTGGCGTGCATGGCGGCGGTCAGCTCCGCGACGATGGCGAGGCCGAGTCCGCTGGAGTTCTCGGCTCGCACCGGCTGCTGACTGGTGCGATAGAGCCGCTCGAACACATGCGGACGGTCGCCCGGCGCAATACCGGGGCCGTCGTCGTCGACCCAAAGCATCGGTACACCATCGACCACGCGTGCCCCGACGGTAATGGTGGACTTTGCATAGTTCTTCGCGTTCTCCACCAGGTTGGCCGCAACCTGTCCGAGACGGTCTCGGTCGGCCTCCACCGAGATGTGCTCGGGGGCATCAACATTGAGTTGCAGGCCCACTTCGGCGGCCTCGGCTCCGAAGGCCTCCAGCGTGTCGAGGGCGACAGCAGCAAGGTCAACTGGTTGCATCTGAAACGAAAACGAGCGGGATTGCAGTTTCGCCAGTTCGAGCAGATCAGCGACCAAGCGTTCTAGTCGACGGGACTCTTTCAGGATGACACCGGCGGCCCACTTGGGGTCGGTCGTCGCTCCATCGGAGATCGCCTCCGCGTAGCCGCGGATCGAGGTGAGCGGCGTGCGCAGGTCATGGCTGATCGAGAGCAGGAACTGTTGCTCGACCGATTTTGACCGTTCGAGCGAGGTGGCCATGCTGTTCACCGAGCGCACCAGTTGGGCCAGTTCGTCGGTCTCATGGTGCAACGGCTCGACCAGCCGGGTCGAAAGCTCGCCAGCTGCGATGCGCCGAGCCGCCTGATCGGCCTGCCGGATGGGTCGGGTGAGTCGACGGCTCAAGGACACGGCCACGAGCGCGCCGAGCAGTACCACGGCTCCGCTGGCGAGGAGGAACCATCTCCAGGCCGGAAGAAAGCTGTTGGTGACCTTGCGAACCAATACGGCCACCACGGTGCTCCCGTCGGCGGTCTTGGCCGGGGCCGCCGCCCAGACGAGTTTGCCAACATGACCGGACAGTCTCTTTCCGGCCAGAAGCGCCGCCGGGTTGAGCGCGACAGGGGACACACCCTTCGGAGGTGTGCCGACCAACTTGCCGCTGGCGTCCTCGTGAAGAAAGGCCAGGCCGTCGATGCGGAAGATGCGCTGAACCGTGTCGGCGACGCCCGGTCGGTTGGCCAGGTTCGGCTCCACCTTGGCGAAGTTGTTAGCGATCTCGATCGACTGCGCGAGCGCGGCTCGCTGGGTTGCCCGGCGGGCGGTAGCCGCCGTCAAGAGGAACGTGCCAAGACCGGCGAGGAGCAGCGCGGCGATCGCCGTCCCGAGGATGGCAAGGACCAGACGGCGGGTCATCCGAGCCGGTATCCGATGCCCCAGACAGTGGCCAGCGGGAGGTCATCGCCCAGCTTTTTGCGGAGCTGGCGCACGTGGACATCAACGGTGCGATCATCGCCAAACCAACCTTCACCCCACACGCCATCGAGCAGTTGCTGACGTCCGAGCGCCAGCCCAAGATTGCGGGCCAGGAAGGCCAGCAGGTCGAACTCGCGCGTCGCTAGGGCAACGGGTTGTCCGGCAAGGGTGACTTCTCGGCGGTTGGTGTCGATGACGATTCCGTCTGCGATTTCGACGATGGTGCTGTCGCTCGGAGTCGGAGTCGCGGCACCTCGGCGCAGGATTGCCTTTACCCGGGCCACGATTTCGCGGGGCGAGAACGGCTTGGTTACATAGTCGTCCGCGCCCAGTTCCAGCCCGATGATGCGATCAAGTTCACCGTCTCTTGCGGTGAGGAACAGAACGGGGACGCTGGTCGTAGCGCGAAGACGGCGGCACACCTCGAGCCCGTCGATACCGGGCAGACCGATGTCAAGAATGACCAACTCAGGTCGATGTTGATGGACAAGCTCCAAACCGCGTTCGCCGTTCGGTGCCTGCAAAACTCGGAACCCGGCCTGGCGTAAGTACAGGTCAACCAGGTCCGCAATGCTCGAATCATCTTCGACAATAACGACGGTTTGCTCAGCCACGGCACAATCGTGTCATGGACATGTTGGCAATGTGTGAAGACACGTGGTGCGACTTGGGCTCTTGAGAGACGCTACGGTCAGTGCTTGCGTATGGTCACCTATCTCGATCGAATTCTTGACGCCCACCGATCTGCAGCATCGACGGACGACCGAAGGCTGGCCAATTTGGTCGCTCAGGCCATCCGAATGCCGGAGATCCGTTCGTTTCACGCTGCGCTGACACGAGACCCCGGTCTTGCCGTCATCGCCGAGATCAAGCGCCGATCACCTTCGAAGGGCGACCTGAACGTCGGTCTCGATCCGGTTGAACTGGCCCGTACCTATGAGGCCGGCGGCGCGGCCTGCCTGTCGGTGCTGACCGACGAGAGCTTCTTCGGCGGGTCGTCCAACGACCTCCAGTTCGCCCGGGCCGCCACTCGCCTGCCCGTGTTGCGCAAAGACTTCACCGTCTCGATTCGCGACGTGTGCGATGCCCGACTGATGAGCGCTGACTGCATGCTGCTGATTGCCGCGGCCCTCAGCCCCGAAGAACTGCTCGAGTTCCATCTGCTCGCGGACGAGGTTGGTATTGACGTGCTGGTGGAGATCCATGACGAGCGCGAACTGGACGCCGCGCTTCAGGCGGGGGCGCGCATCATCGGGGTTAATCAGCGTGATCTGGTGACCTTCGAGGTAGACCACGAGCGAGCGCTGCGCATGGCGGGCCTTATCCCCGACGGTGTGGTGAAAGTGGCCGAGTCCGGTGTGCGCGGCGCGGCCGACGCCCGCAGCCTTGGTGCTGCTGGCTACAACGCCATTTTGGTGGGCGAAACTCTGGTGACGGCAAACGATCCTGCGCACGTCATTCGGGATCTGCGCGGCGTGTAGGCGGCCCTGATGCTGCCCATTGCGCTTCTGGCCGACCCGGCCCACGACGAACACTTCGCCCCGCACGGCCACCCCGAACGCGAAGATCGCATTCCCGCGGCACTGGCTGGGCTACGACGTGCCGAGCTGATGGAGGCATGCCAGCCCGGAGCGACCCGCCCGGCCACCTTTGCCGAGATGTCTCGCGTGCACGACGAGCGCTATCTGCTCGCGCTTGAGCACTTCTGCATGGAGGGCGGCGGTCACATCGACGGTGACACATTCGCCGATGGCCCCGGCAGTTGGCGAACTGCCACGCTCGCAGCCGGGTCGGGTCTCGTCGCCATCGAGGCGCTCAAGGCGGGGACCGCTGATGTCGCGCTGTGCACCTTCCGGCCGCCGGGTCACCATGCGTTGCCCCATTCGGCCATGGGCTTTTGCCTGGTGAACAACATTGCCGTCGCGGCTGCATCGCTGGTAGCTGAGGGGGAACGGGTCGTGATTATCGACTGGGACGTGCATCACGGCAACGGAACCCAGGCCATCTTCTACAACGACCCCAACGTGCTCTACGTGTCGACGCATGAAGACGGTGCGTATCCCGGCACCGGTCATCTGCACGAGACCGGCGGACCGAATGCACCGTTCAGCAACGTGAACCTGCCGCTGCCGAGCGGCGCAACGGGTGACGTCATGGCGGCCTGCTTCGATGAGGTTGTCCTGCCGATTGCCGAACGATTCCGTCCAACCTGGGTGCTGGTGTCGGCCGGCTTCGATGCCCATCGTGACGATCCGCTCGCGGACCTCCGCCTCACCTCTGCCGATTTTGGCGACATGGCCAAGAGCGTCATGTCAATGGCGGGAAAGGGCCGCACGCTGTTCATGCTTGAAGGCGGCTACGACCTGCGTGCGCTGGGCGACTCAGTCGGTGCCACTCTCGCCGCATCTATCGGCGAGTCGTATCGTCCGGACGAGCCTTCGTCGGGTGGTCCTGGTCGTTTCGTGATCGACGCCGCCCGAGCGCTCTGGGATCTGTAGCTAGTCGAGTTGGCGTAGTGCGGCGGTTGGGTTGTTGCGCTGGTGAAGTTCGATCCACGCGTCGCTCACGGCACAGCCGGCGGCCGACACCAGCACGGGGTCGAGCACGATCGAAGAAATACGGTCATGTTGAGTCGCCAGATCACTTACGCGTTCGACCAGGTCGGTGAGCGGACCGAAATCAACGCCGTGTTCAGTGAGGAGACCGCCAAGCCGCGACGAGGCAAGCAGCTCGGTGATGCCGGGACGGGAGAGTGGCAGGAGTCGTTGAGGATGATCGCCCAGCGCCGCGCCTGACTGTCCGCCGGGACCAACCGTGAGTACGGGGCCAAGTGCGGGATGCTGCGACACGGTGATGCGAACTTCCATCCCGGGTGTTTGCATGGCCTGCACCACGATGGGGCCGTCACCACCGACTGCATCCACTGCGGCGTAGGCCTCGCTCACGGCCGTCGCCGTACGGAGATCGAGCGCGATACCGGCCTGAACAGATCGCCCGAGCGGCCGGCTACCGAGGCGTTTGAGCACGACCGGGTAGCCGATCTCGTCGGCGAAGATGACGGCGTCTGCCGCTGACCGGGCAGCCCGGGTTGCCGGAATGGCAATGCCGGCGGCCGCGAAGATTGGTTTCGCGTCCTCAACGCTCAGTAGACCGTCGCTCGATGCCAACAGTTGGTCAAGCTCGGCGATCGCTTTCGGGTCCCGTGCGGACGTTGCCGCCGGAGTTTCCGCTTCGTCGCGACGCCACTTGGCGTAGCGCCACAACCGGCCCAGAGCGAAAGCGGCTGGCTCGGGGAAGGCGAACCCGGGCACGTTTCCATCATCGACGATCGGACCCTCCGGTCGTCCGAGAATGACGGCCACGATGGGCTTGGTCGAGCCTGTTGCGGCTCGTTCGATAGCGGGGCCAAGTGAAGCCGCGGCCGGAGAAACTGGCGAGGCATGAATCACCAGGACGGCGTCGACCGAAGGGTCGTTCAGCGCCGCTGCGATCGCGTCGGCAACGTCGTTGTCGGCGGCGTCCCATGCCAGGATCCGGCCACCGGAGGTCGCGTGCTCCAGCCCAGCCGAGCGCAAGGCATTTCGGGTCAAGCGATCCGGACTGGTTGCATTTGCAATGATCGCAGTACGTGGGCCAGCGGGGAGAGGTTGGGAAACCAGCACTCGCGCTGTGTCGAGAAGGTCCGAGACGCTTGGTACGCGGATGACCCCGGCCTGCAAATACAGCGCGTCGGTGATGCGATCACCCTCGGATTCCACTGCCACGATCGGGCGGGTGAGCGCTACCCGGCGGGCGATGCGAGCGAATTTGCGCGGGTTGCCGAACCGCTCGGTGTAGATCGCAATCACCCTTGTCTCGGCGTCGTCCTCCCAGAACTGCAGCAGGTCGTTGCCCGACACGTCGCGTCGTTCGCCCAACGATACGAACCATGACAGGCCGAGTTGCAGACTGGCCGCCTGTTGCAGCAGTGCGGCACCGAGCGGGCCGGACTGGAGCGACAGGGCCACATGCCCAGGTCGGGGGGCAGCGGGCGACAGCGATGCCTGCAGCGGCGCTTGGCGGCTGGTGGAAATGATGCCCATGCTGGCCGGTCCGACCAGCCGCAGCCCGAAGCGGCGGGCTTCGGCGACCATGTTGGTCATCGGAAATGGAGGAGCGCTCAAGAGAACTGCGCCACGTACCCGGAGGCGGGCGCACGCACGGATGACGTCTTCCAACATGTCGTCCGGCACGGCGACAAGGGCCAGGTCGATCGGGCCGTCGATCTCGTCCAGGTTCGCTACACATGCTCGGCCAGCTACCTGGTCTCGCGCCGGGTTCACCAGGTACACCTCGCCGGCAAAAGCCGAGTTGAGCACCGATTGGGTGGCAGCGGTGCCGACGCTGCCCGGTTGATCGGACGCGCCGATGATCGCAATCGAGCGGGGAAGCAGGAACCGCGCCATCGACCGACTGTCAGCGAGTTGCTCCCGGTCCTCCACACTGTCGATGTATCCGCTCGTGTCCGAGAGCTCCCACGACAGTTCGATCAGACCCGACTCGAAGTGTCGTTCCACCGGCCATCCGGCGCGGGTGAACACGCCGAGCATGGCCCGGTTGTCGGTCATGGTTTCGGCAGTGAAGCGGTTGATGCCAGCGGCCCTTGCGG
The DNA here is from genome assembly GCA_031410595.1 of Actinomycetes bacterium. Taxonomy (GTDB): domain Bacteria; phylum Actinomycetota; class Acidimicrobiia; order Acidimicrobiales; family Ilumatobacteraceae; genus JANMCE01. Next base: position 8,621 of record JANNZM010000165.1, read on the forward strand.
AGGCGGCAAGGTGTTCGAGCAAAATGGTGGCCACACCGCGCGAGTGATGCTCGTCGTCAACTTGGAAGGCCACGTCGGCATCGGCGCGGTCGGGCCACCGGTACCAGCCGCCAATTGCGATCAACAAGGGCCCGTCAATGGCGACGAGGATGCCGCTCGTTTGGAAATCGGGCGTCGTGAATCGGGTGATGTCGGAGGCTGACAGTTTCGGATGGTGCGAGAAGTAGCGGCGATAGTTGCTTTCGGTGGACTGCCGCTCGTGAAACGCCACGATGGCCTCGGTGTCATCAGTCGTCGCCGGGCGGATGTGTACTGTGGCACCGTCGGTGAGCACGACGTCGGCGGTCCACGGTTGCATGGCGCCATCATCGCGTTTCCCAGCCTCGTCGACACCACGCTTGGCGAAATGATCAACCCCAGAGAGTCTTCGGAACGGTATTGTGCGGCCATGTTCGTGAAAATCTGTGGGATCACGAACGAGGAAGACGCGCTGATGGCCGTCGCCATGGGAGCCGATGCGCTCGGGTTCATCTTCGCTCCCTCGCCCCGCCAGGTCGTTGCCCGGCGCGTGTACGACATCACCCGCCAACTCCCGCGGGAGATCATGACCGTTGGGGTGTTCCGCAATGACACTCCTGAGCGGGTGATCGAACTGGTGCACACTTCCGGTCTGAAGGCAGCACAACTCCACGGTCACGAGACACCCGAAATCACCCAACACGTGCGCAGCGCCGTCACCTATGTCATCAAGGCCTTCGCCGCTGGCAGCGACGCGCTCGCCAGAGCCAATGACCACAAGGCCGACTTTCTCCTGCTCGATGCGCCCATGCCTGGGTCGGGCTCGGTGTTCGACTGGAATCTCATCGACAGCGTGCCCAAGGGCGCGCCGCCAATCCTGCTGGCGGGTGGCCTGCACGCCGGCAACGTAGGCACGGCTATCCGCCGCGTGCGTCCGTTCGGTGTAGACGTATCGTCGGGTGTCGAAGCCACACCTGGTCATAAGGACGCCCGAAAGGTGCGCGCCTTCATACTGGCAGCCCGGGCCGCCGATGTGCAGGAAGACACTGGCGATGATGTCGGCGAAGGTGATATGTACGACTGGCAGGACGAGTAGCGAAATCGCCTTCGCGCCGAGCGCGACACACGCATAGTGTGCGGGGCGATGTCACTCATGACCGAACCCACCCCCGACGGCCGCTTCGGTCAGTTTGGCGGGCGCTACGTGCCCGAAACCCTCGTCCCCGCCTGTCAGGAACTGGAAGCCGCGTTTCGCGACGCGTGGGATGATCCGTCGTTCCGTCTCGAGTTGCACAACCTGCTGCGTGACTACGCCGGTCGGCCCTCACCGCTCACCGAGTGCCACAACCTTTCGGCCGAGCTCGGCTGCCGCATCCTGTTCAAGCGTGAGGACCTGAATCACACGGGTAGTCACAAGATCAACAACGTGCTCGGCCAGGCGCTACTCGCCAAGCGCATGGGCAAGAAGCGTCTGGTCGCCGAAACCGGCGCCGGTCAGCACGGTGTGGCGTCAGCAACGGCGGCTGCGCTGATGGGCATGTCGTGCAAGGTCTATATGGGTGCTGTCGACGTGGAACGACAGGCGCAGAATGTGTTTCGCATGAAGCTGCTCGGCGCCGAAGTCGAAGCGGTCTACTCCGGTAGTCGCACCCTGAAGGATGCGGTCAACGAGGCCATGCGTGACTGGGTGGCTACCGTAGAGTCCACCCATTACTGCATCGGCTCCGCCATGGGTCCGCACCCGTATCCGTGGATGGTGCGCGAGTTCCATCGCGTGATCGGAACCGAGGCTCGCGAGCAGTGCCAGGCGCTGCTTGGTCGTATGCCTGATGTGGTCACCGCGTGCGTGGGCGGCGGGTCGAACGCAATCGGATTGTTCAGCGGCTTTGTCGACACCGACGCGCAGTTGGTAGGCGTGGAACCCGACGGGGGAGCCGCTATCCGTCGTGGTGTGCCCGGCGTGGTGCACGGCATGAAGAGCTACCTCATGCAGGATGAGGCAGGGCAGGTGTTGGAGGCGCACAGCATTTCGGCCGGCCTTGACTACCCGGGCGTCGGCCCCGAGCACAGCCACCTGTCCTCCATCGGCCGGGCTGAGTACGAAGCCGTGACCGACGCCGAGGTGATCGAGGCGTTCAAGCTGTGCTGCCGCACCGAAGGCATCATTCCCGCCCTTGAACCGGCCCACGCGTTGGCCTGGGTTATGCGGGCCAAGGATCGCCTCAAGGGCAAGACCGTGCTGCTCAACATGTCGGGCCGCGGGGATAAAGATGTCAGCCAGATGATGGGTATTCTCCACCTGTGACGATTCATCTCGAGACCTCGCTTCTCACCAAACGAGCGGCGGGACGCAAGCTGCTCGTGCCATACATCACCGGCGGATTTCCCGGCTGGGAACGCGCCATTGAGGCTGCCGCCCACGCGGGTGCCGACGCCGTCGAGATCGGGCTGCCCTTTTCCGACCCTGTCATGGACGGTCCTGTCATCCAGGAAGCCAGCCAGAAGGCGCTTGATGCGGGGGCCACACCGGTTGCGATTCTGCAGGCCGTTGCCGGTCTCGACATCGACATCCCGCTCGCCGTCATGTGTTACTACAACACCGTGTTCCGCATGGGTCACGAACGCTTTGCCGCAACCCTGGCGTCGTCGGGCATCTCGGCCGCCATCGTGCCGGACCTCCCGTTGGAGGAGAGCGGCGAATGGTGCGCCGCCGCTGATGACGCAGGCGTGGAAACCGTCATGCTCGCTGCGCCTACCGCACCCGATGCACGCCTACCCCTGATCTGTGCACGGGCGCGCGGCTTCGTGTATGCGGTTGGATTATTGGGCGTGACCGGCGAGCGGGCCGCGTTGGCTGACAGCGCGCTCACCATGGCCCGCCGGTTAAAGGCCGTCACCGATAAGCCGGTGTTGGTCGGTGTCGGCGTGTCCGACGCCAAGCAGGCCTTCGAGGCCTCCCAGGTAGCAGACGGCGTCATCATGGGCGCCTCAGTCATGCGCCGCATGATTGACGGCGGCCCCGACGCCGTCGGCGACTTTGTCAGCGAAGTCCGCGCTGCGCTCGATTAACTGTGCTGACGCCTCGTTTGCTCGCTACCGCTCCCTACTCTCGGTCTCGAAGCTTCGCTCGGTCAATCCTGCAAGCCTGCTAGCTGACGCTCGATTAACCTCGCAACATGCTCAGCCCCGGAGACAAAGCCCCCGCCGTTGCGTTGACCGATCAACACGGCAACACCGTCAAGCTCAGTGACTACAAGGGTCGCAACGTGATGGTGTTCTTCTATCCGAAAGCGTCCACGCCCGGTTGTACGCAGCAGGCGTGCTTCCTGCGTGACCTTAGGGGTCAGGTGGGTGACACCGCCATCATCGGTATCAGCCCCGACAAGCCAGCCGCGCAACTGAAGTTCGACGAGAAGAATTCGCTCGGCTATCCGCTGTTGGCCGACACAGAGCACGAGGTTGCGATCGCGTTCGATGTGTGGAAGGAAAAGTCGATGTACGGCCGTCAGTACATGGGTATCGAACGGTCGGCGTTCCTGATCGACGGCAAGGGCAAGATCAGCAAAGCCTGGTACAAGATCTCGCCGAAGGACACGCCGGTTCGCCTGCTGGAAGCGCTCGCCGGGTGAGCGCCGCGTTGCCGAGTCCGGAAAAGTTTCTGCCACACCGAGCGCCCTTCTTGTTCATCGACTCGCTCACGTTCGTTGACCCCGGCGTAGCGGCCAAAGGCGTCTGGCACCTGAAGGGTGATGAATGGTTCTTTCCGGGTCACTTCCCCGGGCGGCCGACCTTGCCGGGTGTATTGATGTGCGAAGCAATCGCGCAGATGGGCGGTATCGCAGTGCTCAGCAGTTCTGAGTACGACGGCAAGCTTGCGTTGTTCGGTGGACTGGATGGCGCCCGTTTTCGCCGCCAAGTCGTACCCGGTGACACGTTGGAACTCGAGGCCGAAATCCACCGCATGTCCGGCAGGGGCGGCAAAGGTGCCGGACGCGCCATCCTCAACGGCAAAGTCGCCTGCGAATGCGACCTCATGCTCATCCTGGTCGATGCCTGATCTCGCAGACGAGTTCGAAGAGGACTTCGAACCCGATGTCGCTCACGAGGCAGAGCCCACGACCGAAGCCGTCGACGTGATCGGCACGCCGATTGGCGACCTGATCGCGTCGTGCCGCGGCGGACTGCTCACGGGCGTCACCTGGCGCTACGACAAGCCCGCAGAACCGATCGGGTCGGCCACCGTGCTGGATGATGTGGCCGACCAGCTGTCGGCCTACTGGAGCGGCGACTTCGAAGACTTTGATCTGCCCATCGACTGGTCGCTCGTCAGCAGTTTCGCAGCGGACGTGTTGAAAGCAACCATCGCCGTGCCCTACGGCCGAACCTCTACCTACGGAGCCATCGCGGAGGCCATTGGGCGTCCGGGCGAAGCGCGTGCGGTCGGGGGAGCGTTGCGTGACAATCCGTGGGTAATCGTGGTGCCGTGCCATCGCATCGTGTCGACCGACGGCTCCCTCACCGGCTACGGCGGCGGCCCGTCCACTGGCGGCCACCTCGATATCAAGCAGCTGCTGCTCGACCACGAAAGCCAACGCTTCGAACCCCGCCTCTTCTGACAGCGGAGTTGCGGCGCTACTTCCCGGACAGTGAACCGCCGAATATTTGCCACGCCAGAAGCGACTCCGCAACCAGGTTGAGGACAAGGTACGTCTTTTTCGCCGTATGCGGCGGTTGCCAGGGCCTAAGCTCATTCGTCGTGATGGGGGAGGTGTTCTGACGATGGCGGTGCTGAAGTTTTCGTTCGGGACGATGGGGTCGGGGAAGTCGACCGTGGCTCTCCAGATCCACCACAACCTGCGGGAGGCCGGACTTCGGGGCATGCTCCTCACTCGGCTCGATCGCTCGGGCGGCCGGGTGTCGAGCCGACTCGGCGTGTCATCGGACGCTATGGAAGTGACCGAAACGATGGACATCTTTCAGATGGCCTCCGCGTCGCATAACCTCAACTACCTGGTGTGCGATGAGACGCAGTTCTACACGCCTGCCCAGTGCGATCAGCTCGCGCGGGTGGTGGATGATCTCAACGTCGATGTCTTTGCGTTTGGTCTGCTTACCGATTTTCGCGGCGTGCTGTTCGAGGGAACAAAACGCCTCATGGAAGTGGCCGACGAGCGAGTGCCGATGCAGGTCGAGGCCCGCTGCTGGTGTGGCGCCCGCGCCACCCACAACGCCCGGTTGGTCAACGGCAAGGTCGTCTACGAGGGCGATGTCGTGGTGGTGGGTGACACCGACGTCGACCCCGATCAACATCTGTTCGGGGACACGGTGCGCTACGAACTGCTCTGCCGCCGGCATTGGCGCGACGGCATCCCGCGTTAGCTGACCGGCTCTGCCGCCGACAACGAATCAACTTCCGCAACCGGCGCAGGTGGCGCTGCGGGTCGTTCGAGAGGAGAGGTCGATGCGTTACCGCTCAGCGAGGGCGTCACTCATGCGACCGAGTATCTGGTCGAGGATTGCCGGACTGGTCGCCACGTTCAGGCGGGCGTGTCCGTGGCCCGGGCGCCCAAAGTCGGAACCAGGATTCAGTGCAACATGAGCGTGGTGCAAGAGCCATTGCTGGGGATGGGGGCCGAGGTCAACCGGCCGAAAGTCCAGCCACGCCAGATACGTCGCCTCGGGCAGGTGGAAACCAACGCTGTGGATGGCGGCCCACGCGGCAACCCGACGCATGTTGGCTTCGATCTGCGTCAAGCACGCCGCTAACCACTCGTCTCCTTCAGGGGTCCATGCCGCCAGGGTGGCGATAATACCCAGACTGCCCACCGCGTCCTTGGCGATGGCAAGGTGCTCGGTGACCCTGGTGTGCAACTCGGCCGAGCCGCTGATCACCTGAGCACAGCGCAGGCCCGCGATGTTGAAGGGCTTCGAGGCCGACGTGACCGTGATAGTTGCATCTGCAACTTCCCGGCTCAGCGAAGCGGTCGGTATGTGGGTGAATCCGGGGAAGACCAGTTCGGCGTGGATCTCGTCACTGATGATCAGGGCACGGTGCTCCAACGCCAGTGAGGTGATGAGCTCAAGTTCATGTCGGCGAAACACGTGGCCGCACGGGTTGTGGGGTGAGCACAGCAGCAAGATGCGGGGCCGTTCCTTGGCAAAGGCGGCGCGAAGGTTGTCCTCATCGAGCCTGCCATCCGGCAGTAACACGCTCTCGATGATCCGCCGATTCAGGCCGCCGGTAACGTTGAGAAAGGGGGGGTAGACCGGCGTGGTGATCAGCACACCATCGCCCGGTGAGGAGAACAGCTCGATGAGTAGCTCGATCGATTGCACGACGTCGGGCATGAGGTGGACGCGCTCCGGCGCCACCGTCCAGTTCCACCGCTGGTTGGCCCTGGCAGCGAAGACGTTGGGGATGGCGGTGGTCATCGGCGGATAGCCGATATCGCCCCGACGGACTGCGTTGAGGAGGGCATCCTCGATACACGGGGCGAGTGGATAGTCCATGTCGGCGACCCACGCGGGCAGTATCTCGTGCGGATACCTAGACCACTTGCTCCCTTTCCGATGGTGAAGCTCGGCAAGGTCAAGGTCGAGGAAGGAGCGCGAGACGTCGATCACAGTCGATCATCTTGGCCGATACGCCTCTAGCCTGGAGGCATGGGCCTTTCCTTTGATCAGATTGAGCGCGTCCTGACGGTGACAGCGCACCCCGATGATGTCGACTTCGGCGCCGCAGGAACAGTGGCCACCATGACTGACGCGGGTATCGAGGTCACCTACTGCATCGTCACCGACGGCGACGCGGGCGGCTTCGACCCTGCCGTGGCACGCAGCGACATCGGCGGCATCCGGCGCCAGGAACAGACCATGGCAGCCAAGCAGGTTGGCGTGAACGATCTCGTCTTTCTGGGCTATCCCGACGGTTACCTCGAATCGAGCCTGGCGTTGCGCAAAGACCTGGCCCGTGTCATCCGCCGCGTCCGCCCGCAGGTCGTCATTGTGCAGAGTGCCACGCGCAACCTCGACCGCATTTTCGCCGGCCATCCTGATCACCTTGCGGCCGGCGAAGCCGCCATCTGCGCCATTTATCCCGACGCCCAGAACGCCTTCTGGTACCCCGAGCTGGTCGCCGAAGGTTTCCAGCCGTGGACCGTTCGAGAAGCCTGGATCATGGGCCTGGGCGATGGCAATCACCACATCGACATCACCGTCAACGTCGACCGCAAAATCGCTGCCCTCATGAGCCACGAAAGCCAGTTCACCGAACCCGCCCGCATCGGCACCATGGTGCGGGAATGGGTTGCCGGCACAGCGAAGACCGTCGGCCTGCCCGAAGGCCACGCCGCCGAATCCTTCCGCACCGTCACGATCAGCTGAGCTACGCCTTGGCCTGGAGTCGGTCTCAGGCGGCGCGTGCCTCGGCGACGCCCGCCCGCGCCCTGGTCGGGTAGTCGCTCCGTTCCGCTTCTTTGCGACTTTTCTGGAGACGTGTCGAGCCGACCAGAGTGAGCCCGCGGCACCGGCGTAAACCGATTCCAGTCACGCCAGATCTCATGCGGTGAAATCTGGCGTGAGTGGAAGTCGGGGCATCAACGGGAACTCAGGCCTCGATGAGTACCTAAAACGCACCAGAAGCGGAACAGAACAACACACGGACCTTGGCCATCAACCAATCTGGCATGCCTTGGGTCGAGCTTCCCCGAAAGGAAACGCGGCGGAATCCTTCCGCACCGTCACCATCAGCTGAGCTTCTGGCGCATCGAAGGTTGGAGCCGACACAGCACCTTCAGTCTTCGTGGTATTTTGTCGCCAACTAGTGACGGGCTAGTGCGAGAAGGGCGGGGCGATGGACGGCTGGCAGCGGGCAAGACTGATTCCAACGAGCGGAATGAGCGGGCAGGATGAGCAGGAGGCTCGCGCCACCTCGTGTCTTCTCGCCGTTCTCACCGCAGTGAAGGAGTTCGGAAACGGATTGGTACGAGAACTCGGTGGAGTTACTGGCACTATCGAGACGTTCATCGAGATCCCGTTCGTGCTTGCCGACGGAAGGTCAGTACGGCCCGATGGTCTGATCCGAGCGACCCGCGCAGCAAAGACGTGGGTATGTCTCGTCGAGGTGAAGACGGGCAATTCTCCACTCAGTCGCGAACAAGTCGAGTCCTATCTCGATCTTGCGCGAGAGCAGAAGTTCGATGCGCTCGTCACCATCTCGAACGATCTCGCCCCAGCGCCCGGAGTCCATCCGGTCGAGTTTGATCGGCGAAAAGCGAAATCGGTCGAACTGCACCACCGTTCCTGGGCCGAGCTCCTCTCGCTTGCGGTGATGCACCGCGTCCACACCGGGGTCTCAGACCCTGACCAGGCGTGGATACTGGGCGAGCTCATCCGTTATCTCGAGCATCCGAAGTCTGGTGCGCTTGACTTCCAGGACATGGGCTCGTCATGGGTTCCGGTGCGCGAGGCGATAGCGGCAGGCACCCTTCGGCCGACCGACAAGGGAATCGCTGACGTGGCCCTGCGATGGGAGCAGCTCGTCAGATTCTCAGCCCTTCGCCTTGAACGCGAGCTCGGGTCTGGAGTCCAAGTCGTGCTCTCTCGCAAGGAGCAGTCCGACCCTCAGCTCCGGCAGCAAACCATCCGAGCGGGCCTCGCGCAGAATGGCTCGATGAGCGGCACGATTCGCATACCCGGCACAGTCGGCGACATCGAGATAGAGGCCGATCTGAGAACTGGACGCGTCACCGTGTCGGTCGACGTCCCAGCCCCTCTCGAAGGTCGGCCAGTGACGCGCGTGAACTGGATCGTTCGCCAGCTGCACGAAGCTCCGGAGTCAGCCCGGATCGATTCCTTCGCCCACATGGCCCGGACATCAATGAGCGAACTGTTGAAGACGGTGCGCCTTGATCCGAACGTGTTGGTGGCCGATCCGAAGGCCGACATTCGTCGTTTTCGAGTTTCGGCAACCTCGCAGCTCGGCACGAAACGCGGAGTCGGAAGAGGGTCGTTCATCGATTCGATTCTCTCGGCGGTGGATGGAATATATGGGTCTGTACTCCAGTCGATCCGTCCATGGGCAGCCAAGCCACCGCAATTGCCGAAGCCCGGGTCCGCGGTCGACACTGCGGTCGTCGAACTCCGCTTGTCGCCAACCGAGGTGGACGAGATGCAGGAAGAGGGTTTCGCTCCTCCGTCAGAAACATCACCGCGGGCCGTTCCCGTTGACTGGGCCTCGCTTCCTGTGCCGTCGGCGGATCATCGGATTGAGAAGGACCCACCCATGGTGTCGTGGGACGATCAGCTGGACGATTTGGCTGAAGAACGTCAACTCACCCCGCTCACATCCGAATAGGAGTTCGGCGAGAGTTAGGCGCTCTTGGCCTTCAGGCGATCTCGGGCGGCGACTGACTCGGCGATGGGGACGACTTTGGAGGCTTTGGCCAATCCGAAGGTCGGCATGTTCGTATAGATGACTTCGAACTCCCCAGCGCGCACCAGGAAGGTTTCGTGCCATATGCCCGTACGCCCTGAACTTCCGACGCGCTTGAAATAGTTCCGCCACGCCGCCAGATGCGGGTCGTCCTGGTTCTTCGCGAAAGCCTCAAGATGCTCGAATGATCGCCAGTACTGGACCCACGTGCCGAGGCCGAACTGCTGGTACCCCAGCAGACCGATCTCAGGGCGCGTGCTGAGGTAGTCCAGCATGTGCTTCATGCCCTTGTTGCCGCCGAGATCGCGCAGCGAGCGGATCATTCGTAACGGATTGGGCCTGGCCCCGATCAGGAAGACCACGAAGTCGCCTTCAATCTCGGCTGTTACTCGTCCCTGGTTGATCTCCATGTCGTCTGGCTCCTTACTGAGATGCCAATCATTTGGGTCGCTTTCGCGACCTTACCGGGTATTCGCCGCTGGATATCAGGGGGATCACTTGCTGCTCCGTTCCGCCTCTTTGTGACTTTTCTTGGAAACTAGCGCGCCGTTGTACATCGTCAAATGGACATGAAACGATCGAACCGCGCCATCGCTGACTGTCCAGCAATACCAGCAAGCTTCTCATCGCGATCGGCGCCGTGACTAAGCCGGTGCCGAGCCAGAAGCGAGAGGATCCACACCGGCGACGCCGTTGTCGGAAACATGCTCGGTCCATCGGGTGCCGTCCCAGTAGCGATGATGATGTCCGCACACCGGATCAGCGAACCATCCTGCTGCAGCACCGCTAACCGCTGCGGGCGGTGGCGACGGCATCTCCGCCTCTGCTACTTGCGGAACCCGGAGGTCATCTTCCTCAACGACAGGGTCCGGTTGCACCTCATTGAGTCCAAGCACAGTGAGTGCATCGGCGAGACCGGGGTAGTTGGCGTCCTCGGCTCGAATTCGGTCGAGATCCTTTCGAGCCATGCTGAGCTTGCCTTCAGCATGAAACGTGAGTGCGCGCCCGACCAGGGCACGGAAGCGAACTTCTCGCGATCTGCTACGAGCCCGCAACGCCTCTTTGAACGCCAGCCGAGCGGACTCATAGTGGCCGAGCTCGCGAAACGCAGTACCTCGGTACACCAAGAGAAGAGCGGTGACGTCATCACCATTCGCCAAGTCGTTGGTGAGCTCTACGACACCGTCGTAGCGGGCCAGCTCGAAGTACAACTCGGCAAGCGACAACGCTGCTGCCGGAGTCGGTTCAAGTTGTTCGACAACATCAGCCGCACCTTGGAGATCTCCATCGGCTTGCTTCCACTCAGCGATCATCAATCCGATCAGGTTGCGGCCAAGCGCCTCGTCCACCTCGATCGCAGGCGTAACCTGAACCGGCAGCCGCGTGCCCGAGAGATACGTCTTTACGAGCCGAGACTCACCAGGATCCTGCCCGCTCGCCCACACCCACTCCAACATCTGGCGACCCCACGCAGCCTGACCATCAGTCGCGATCAAACCTGCGAGCATCGCAGCCGGCCACGCATGTTCCGACACCCCTTTTCGAGCGATGTCATCAAGCACCGCGATGTCCACGGCACCAATCGCGTCGAGCACACGCTTGTCCTCTCGCGGGATCTTCGGTTGCGCTGCTTGAGTCGTTTGCTGGCGAACTGCGGCCGCGTTCTTCGCCCGAACACTCTTCGACGAGGTGCTCTTGCTATACGACAGGCCAGTACCAGGAATACCAACGGTCGACTTCACCCGACCATGGCCAATGTTCACAGTTGCGCCGCGCCGGCCGATAGACGTCGAAACACCGCTCTTCGAAAGGTTGAGCCTCACCCCCGGCACAATCTTGATCGACTTCCTATACCGAAACCCCATCGCACAGCCTGCCTTCCGTCGCCGTGAACGAAGGCTACCCGTCGAGTAACTGGCTCAGGTGTTGCGTACCGACAGGTGCCCCCTGCTCGATCCGACCGTAACTTCTAGGTATGGCCACGCAAGACCGGGTGATCGAGAACCTCTTCAGAATTCGCTTCGCAGCATGAGGCTCAATGGCCAGGGCACCAACGGTCAAGTGGGACTGGGATATGGAGGGGTCCGCGGTTGGGCGAGGCACCCACAGTTTCGTGAATGAGCTGTGCGGTCTTCATCTCACGCCAATCACCATGACCCCCTAAAAGTCGCAAAGAGGCAGAACCGGACAAACAACCGGACCTCGCCGCTAACAGGCGTCACCCGGGTCCGGGCTGGACCGGCGCGGATTGCTACCGGTGGGTAGGATCGTTGACTGTCGAAAGAGCGGCACCGGACGCCGCCACGTTGAGGGGAAATCGTCATGGCTGAGGCTGTCATTGTTGCAACTGCCCGGAGCCCGATTGGGCGAGCCAACAAGGGGTCGCTCACCACGTTGCGCACCGATGACATGTCAGCCCAAATCGTGCGGGCGCTCATGGCCAAGGTGCCGCAGGTGCAGGCGAGTGATGTCGCCGATCTCATGATCGGTATCGGCCAGCCGGCGGGTGAAGGCGGGTTCAACCTCGGCCGGATGGTGGCGATCATGTCCGGCCTGGACGATGTGCCGGGTGTCGTTGTCAACCGGTACTGCTCCTCGTCATTGCAGACCATCCGTATGGCCTTCCATGCCATCAAGGCCGACGAGGGTGACTGCTTCATTTCCGCAGGTGTTGAGACGGTGAGCCGCTACGCGAACGGCGTCTCCGATACTGCGCCGAACGAGATCTTCAAAGTACCGGGCGCTCGCAGTAAGGTGCGCGCCGGCGGAGGTCAAGGCCCCTGGACCCCACCGCAGGGTCTACCCGATGCCTATATCGCCATGGGTCAGACGGCCGAGAACGTCGTGGAGATCGAAGGCGTCACCCGAGAGGAAATGGACCGCTGGGGTGTGCGGAGCCAGAACCGCGCATGTGAAGCGCAGGAGAACGGATTCTTCGAGCGCGAAATCACGCCGCTCACTCTGCCCGACGGCACGGTCGTATCGAAGGACGACGGGCCGCGGCCCGGTACCAACTACGAAACGGTGAGCCAACTCAAACCCGTCTTCCGACCCGACGGCACCGTCACCGCCGGCAACGCTTGCCCGCTCAACGACGGCGCCGCAGCTGTGATGGTGATGAGCGTCGAGAAGGCCAAGGCACTCGGCCTCACGCCACTGGCGCGCATTATCTCGTCGGGTGTGTCGGGGCTGAACCCTGAGATCATGGGCCTCGGCCCGATCGAAGCCTGCCGCCAGGCCATGAAGCGGGCGGGCATGACCATCGACGACATTGACCTTGTCGAGATAAATGAAGCCTTTGCGGCTCAGGTGCTGCCCTCCGCGAAACACCTCGGCATCGATCACGACAAGCTCAACGTCCACGGCGGCGCCATCGCGCTGGGTCATCCCTTCGGTATGACCGGTGCTCGTATCATGACCACGTTGATCAACGGCTTGCAGACGACTGGCAAGTCGATCGGGATGGAATCGATGTGCGTCGGTGGCGGTCAAGGTATGTCGATGATCGTCGAACTTCTCAGCTGACGCACAGACCGCACAGAGTGACGTATCGCACAGTGCGTCTACGCGCCTGAGTTAACGTACCCGGGAACGACTTCACCCTGGAGGGAACCACCGTATGTCGAATTCACCACCGCCACCACCGCCGCCCGGTTTCGGAGGACCCCCTCCGCCCCCGAACTTCGGTGCCCCACCCCCTCCTACCTCGTTCGGCATGAACTACAACGAGACAGGTGGGCCGGTACTCGCTGAATGGTGGCAGCGGCTCGTGGCTCGCATCATCGACGGCTTGATCCTTGGCTGCCTCGGGAATTTCACTGGTTTGGGCACGTTTCGACGCAGCACAAACTCAGTCGGTTCGGCATCGTTCGGATTCAACGGAGTTGGTTTTTTCGGCGCCATTGTGGTTGGCCTGCTCTACTACGGCTTGATGCACGGCCTTAAGGGTCAGACGCTTGGAAAGATGGCCCTGGGCATCAAAGTCGTGCAGAAAGGAACCGATACCAAGCTGGAGATGGGTCCCGCTTTTATTCGGGCCGGCGTCGATGCGCTGCTTTGGGCGACCTGCATCGGCGGTATTCTCGACGGCCTTTGGCCACTGTGGGACAAGGATCGTCAGGCAATTCATGACAAAGCTGGAAACTCGCAGGTTATGAAGGCCCGCTAACGGCGCAAAGTATGTGAAGGCCCGACCTGTTGGGGTCGGGCCTTCGTCGTTTTCGGGTGGTGTCTGGCATCATCGATGGCCGTGATCCTTGTTGACGGTAGTGGCCTCGGTGCCTCGCGCCCGGACCGACCGCTGTTTGCCAATGTCGATCTCACCGTGTTGAGCGGCGAGCGCATCGGGTTGGTGGGCCTGAATGGGTGCGGTAAGTCGACGCTTATGAGCTACCTGGCCGGCACCCGCACGCCCGATGCCGGAACGGTGCGACTCGGTCGTGGCGCTCGCATCCTGTTCCTCGATCAAGATCCGGTGATCGAGCCCGGAAGAGTGCTCGACGTCGTGGCCGGAGGATGGCGGGGCGCCGCTGTACTGGACCGCCTCGGTATGTCGGGTGTCGTTGATCGTGCAACGACCGAACTGTCGGGCGGCCAGCGCAAACGGGTTGCACTGGCTCGCATTCTGGTGGAACTCGCCGAGTCGGAAGCCTCGGGAACGGCCGAGAGTGACCTGCTCATTCTCGATGAGCCCACCAACCATCTCGATGTCGATGCCATCTCCTTCCTCGAATCCGAACTGGCCGCCTGCCCCGGCGGTGTGTTGCTGGTGACCCATGATCGCCACACGCTCGACCGTGTCACCAACCGCGTGCTTGAGCTTGATCGGGGCGTGGCCTACCTGCATGCGCCAACGGGTATTCATGCCGGTTCGGGCTATGCCGCATACCTTGCCAACAAGGCCGAACGTGAAGAACAGGCGATCTCCACCGAAGCGTCTCGCAAGAACCTCGCCCGTAAGGAACTGGCCTGGTTGCGGAGAGGTGCGCCGGCCCGAAGCACAAAGCCCAAGGCCCGTGTAGAAGCGGCCACGCAACTGGTGAACACCAGGGCCCAAGCGCCCGCCCGCCGCGGCGATCTCAACCTGGGCATGGGCTCGGCCCGTCTTGGGTCCAAGGCCGTTGAGTTGTTCGATGTGAGTTTCTCGTGGCCCAACGGCAACAAGGTCATCGACAACTTTTCGTACCTCATCGAGCCCGGTTGTCGTCTCGGCATCGTGGGTGTGAATGGCGCGGGAAAGTCCACGCTGCTGCACCTCATCGCCGGGCGCGAACAACCAACCTCCGGCCGGGTCGAGCGGGGCATCACGGTTGAGATCGGCTACTACGACCAACTCGGAGCTGGCCTTGATCTCAGCCAGCGGGTACGCGAGGCGGTTGCCGGCCCGCATCGTGCCCCCACGCCCGAGGATGCCCGGTTGATGGAGCGCTTCTGGTTCGACGCCGATGCCCAGCGAGCGCAGATCGGCACGCTTTCGGGTGGGGAGCGTCGACGCCTGCAGCTGCTGCTCGTGTTGGCGCAGCAGCCCAACGTGCTGCTGCTCGA
>JANNZM010000166.1:0-19470 GCA_031410595.1 Actinomycetes bacterium
CCACCACGCCGGTCGCCACCCGACAGAACAGAGCGTCACAACGCTCACCTGACGCTCGCCGCCCAGCCCTCAACCTCAGACCTCTGCTCCCCGGCAACCCCAGTTAACCTCGTTGGTGCGCACCTGCAAAGTCGGCCGAGCGCGCGACCAAGGGCTCGTCAGAGTCGGTCAGATCCCGTCGCACACCTCCGGCGGCCGGAGGTGTGCGACGGCGAAACACGGGTTGTAAGGGATCGCTCCATCGATTCGGCAACGTCATCAATTTGTTCACTCGCCGATGTGAAATGGGGTGATAGCACGCAACCCCCGTTCGTTGACACCCTCGCCGTGGACGACGTCCCGGGTCGCACGGACGATCAGGAACCGTTCAAGGCCCGGGTAGAGATTGCCAAGGTCGGTCGCGGTGTAGGCCGACCGGATCCGGTTGAAGTGGAGGCCGTCGCCCATACGTTCGACGATGAGAACGCCTTCCTCAGCTCGGTACAGCGGGTCAATCCGCAGACGGATTCTGTCGCACACCAAGTTCGCAGCTCGTGTGAGCTCCATCGTGATGTCGTGGATGACACCAACCGTCCAGTCGAATTGTGCTGCATGCTCGTCGTAGTCGTTGACCCAACGCTTCTTGTACTCGGGCACGAGCATTCGCCGACCGAGCTTCTCCTCTAGACCGATCTCGGCGACCACGGCGAGGTCGTTTAGGACTCGCCAGAGGTTCTCAAAAGCCTGCTCAAGGTCCGGCACGGTCCTCGGCCACGGCCGGCGGAACAGCCACTCCCCGAGGTTCTGGATCTGGTTGAGTACCTTAGGGTCGATCCACGGCGTCGGAAGGAGTAACGAGCTCGTCCAAACGTGCCACTCGTCGAAGTAGAGCTCGATCTCAGTACGCTGAATGATGTCGCCGTAGAGAAGTGACGCAACAAGGGCGACGTCTTCGTCGTCGGAGGTTACTGACTCGACCCAGGCCTCGTGCTCGGCCTTCATCTCGAGCAGCCGATCAATCGTCCAGTGATCGGAAGAGTCGTCGACGACTTTGTGATGCTCAAGACACAGCACGATTCTATTTGGGTAGGCGTCGCGCTGAGCCTTCGTCAGCTGGGACGTCCCTCGGGGTCCGTCCTCACTTTCTCCTACGATGTGCGCCTCCTGGGACAGGTTGGTGGCCCGGCCTGTCTCCTCTGCGCTGCGCGTCAGCAGGCGGTGACAGTTAGGGAACGCGCACCGATTCCCGGACCGGCCCCACAGCAGGATGCGGTCCCGAACGCTGATGGCCACGCCATCTAGGTTACGCCTTAGAGGGTTGGCCAGTGGGTGGGCGGGCGGGTGGTTCGGGCTACTGTCACGGTCGATGCCACTGGAACGCCCATGGACCTGTTAACCACATCGCTCGATCGCTGGGAGCACGAGCTGCGCTCGGCGCACACGCAGAACGTAGCTATCGCCCAGACCGACGCACAGAAAGCCGGGCACGCTGCGGAGGGCATCTGGGTCAAGGTCGCAACACAGATTTTGCCACCCGGCTACCGAGTGCTAACACGCAAATACCTGGGAACCGAGGTCGACATTGTGATCCTGCCGCCCGCAGCACCCAGATTCTACGACGACGCCGCGGTGACAGATATCCCGCCCGACATCGCCTGCGCCGTCATCCACGTGAAGAACACTCTCAATAGGAAGGAACTTCGCGATGCACTGGAACGTGTGCATGTCGCGAACAGGGACCGGCGCCACTATCGAGCCACGGAGGCGCGCGAGCGCGAGGGCTTGCCGAGTGCAATCGTTGCGTTGGGTAGCGATTGGACAGGCGAGTTTCACACGGCGTTCAAGGCGTTCAACGACATCCTGGCCGACGAGCTCCCGCCGTTGCACCCCAGCCAGATACCCAGCTTCGTTGGAACCCCCGATTGGGACATGCACAACCGGACGACCGACACCTGGTTGCCCCCTCTTCATTTGCGTCAGCCTGAGGAGGTGTACGACGAGCGCTGGGAGACACCCCACGTGGCCAAGATGATCAGTGTCGAGCCGAGCGGAAAGCCCGTCCACTCTTTCGCTGAATGGCTCTACACAGCTTGCGCTGCTTCAGACCGGACGTTGGAATCGATGCGGGTCGCCCTTGTTCAACAGTTCAATCTGCGCGGAAAGATAATTCCTTGGCGGTTCGATCGTTCGGCGGTGTACTCGGACTCGACGCTTGAGGGTCACGTCCGACGAGCGTGAGGAATCGCTACACCCGATGGCAAGATTCACGACCGCCATGCGTTGAACCCGACGAGCGATTGCTTGCGCAAAACGGAGGCGAGGGCGAGGTCGTTTACCCGGCTCGTCAGATTGCCCGTTAGGGGGTGGCGGGTTCGGGACGGTGGAGGGTGATGGCGGTGCCGGAGAGGCGGGCCATGCCGGTGAGGGGATCGAGGTCGGTTGTGTCAATGAGGCGGTTGACGTTGCATTCGTCCCAGCCGTATTGGATCGATACTGCGCCGGGCACAATGGCGGTCGAGACTCGGGCGGTCAGCGTGATCTGACCGGCGGTCGTGCGGATTTCGACCCGTTCGCCGTCACCGATGCCGGCTGCGGATGCGTCATCGGGATGCATAAGCGCGTCGGTGGCGGCTTCACCGTCGCCGAACGGTTGGGTATTCATACGGCGGATCGGGCGACGGGGGATGAGCACGAGGGGCGGCAGGGGAGCAAGCGTCTTGAGCTGCTCCACCAGGGGCGCCGGCGCGATGTTCCAGTGGCCGAACGGAAGCCGCCGCTGCACCCATCCGAACACGGCGCTCGACTCGACCCGGATACCACCCTCGGCCCGTAGCTCGTCGATATCGACGCCTCGCAGGATGCGTCCGATGAGCGTTTCGCTCGACACTGATTCGGGGTCGACATTGCCGCCGAGCAGGTCGACGCCCAGGCTTTGGCCGATGGTGGCAAGGGTGCGCCACATGGGCGGACGGTCTGATCGAGCCGGCATCACCGCGTCGGTGAAGTGTTGATAGACGGCGTTGGCGTTCAGGTCGAGGCCGAGGATGTCGGGGTGTTCGAGCTGGTCAGCGCAGGCAAACACATGGGTTGCCAGATCGGTCGTGGCCGTCTTGCGGATCTCAAGGACAATGAGCGCGTCGATCTCGCTGAGGGCTTTGGTGATCCGCTCGGTGTCGGGCACCGAGGCCACCGTGTTGCCGCCAAGCACGATCAACGCACGCAAACGACCGGCTTCGATCTCCTCGGGAATGAGCGACGCGGGCCAGTCGCCGGCGCAACGGTCGATGTCGGGTCGCGAGCCGGCCCCGGGTGTAGGGCCGGCTGCGGGCGGAAGGGTATCGAACCGGTTGAGCCGGGTTGTGAGGCCGGGGTTGAACCACATGCCGCCGGGCTGATCGAACGAGTCGGTCACCACCATCAACGCCCACGAGAGCCACTCGGTGAGGTTGCCGGCAACCGCCATGGTCGAGCCGGTGCCCGACAAGATGGCCAAGCGACCCGCGGTGCGTATGGCGCTGACGAGGCCGTCGAGTTGCGCCTCGGAAAGCCGAGTGAGCGCGGTAACCGCTGCGGCCTCGAACGGCGCAACGGCACCACGCAGTGAAGCGAGGCCCTGCGCTCGTTGCGCAAGTCCTGCATCGTCGAAGCCGTCGTCGGACAGCAGTTCGCGCAGCACATAGGCCAACACCGCGTAGTCGCTGCCAGCTCGTGCCGCCAGGTGATGGTCGGCCAGTTTCGCGGTTTCCGATGAGCGTGGGTCGAGCACGAACACGGGCCCTCGGGCTCGTGCAGCCCGGATGCGATCGACCGGGTTCGAGTACATGGTCGAATGCCCATGCGAAACCACCGGGTTCACGCCAATGAACAGCAGCAGCCGACCGTTCTCCTCATCGATATTGGGGATGAGGGTGGCGGTGCCGGCCATCTGCTCGGCCACATACGTCTTGGCGATCGCGTCGAGAGTGGCGGTGCTATAGACGTGCTCGGTGCCCAGCAACTTCTTCAGCCGACGCGAGGCCCAACCGGCACCGGAATCCATAAATCCGCCCGTGGCATGGAACACGCCAATGGACCCCACGCCATAGTTCTGAACGACGCCGGCCAACGTGTCACGCAGATGGGCGTGGGCTTCGGAGACATCGACGGCATGGCGATCAGCACCACGGCCGACGAACGCTCCGGTGAGACGGTCAGCCGCATGGTGGGTGTCGCCCAGAGCCCGACCCTTGGGACACAGGTAGCCGTGAGTGAGGGGATGCGTTTTGTCACCGCGGATCGACACCACTTGGCCGCCGTCCACCCCGACGGTCATGCCGCACGACGACAGGCAGATACGACAGAACGTGCGGTGCTCAACGGTCACGATGCGATCTCGGTTCCTGTTCGGCGGCGACTTGACACAAGTGTCAGGCTACGCTGATTGCCAGGCAACAGGATCACGCGAGGGTCGCGGATGGCCAAAGGAATCGAGGGATCGTGTTCGACACCATCATCCGTGGTGGCAGAGTCGTTGACGGCACCGGTGCCGCCGAACGCACAGCTGACATAGGTATCAGCGACGGACGCATCGTCGCCATCGAATCCTCGCTCGACGGTGCGAGCGCGGCCGAAACAATTGACGCCTCGGGGCGGCTCGTCACGCCGGGGTTCGTAGATATTCACAGTCACTACGACGGCCAGGCAACGTGGGATGAGGTGCTTGAGCCGTCAAGTCATCACGGCGTCACCACCGTCATCATGGGGAACTGTGGCGTTGGGTTCGCTCCCGTCCGCACCCCGGATCGCGCTGCGTTGATTGAGCTGATGGAGGGCGTCGAGGACATCCCCGGGGCGGCGTTGGCCGAGGGAATGACGTGGGGATGGGAATCGTTCCCCGAGTACCTCGACGTGCTGTCGAAACGACAATGGTCGATCGACGTCGGTACGCAGTTGGCCCACGGGCCGCTGCGCTCTTTCGCGATGGGTCCAGAAGACGCCAAAGGCGGCGCCGCCAACGCCGAGCAGATCGCGCTGATGGCTCGCATCACCCATGAGGCAATGGAGGCCGGCGCGTTCGGGTTCACGACATCACGCACGTTCGGGCATCGTGCCGTCGATGGCACGCCGGTGCCAGGTACGTTCGCCTTGCTCGCTGAGTTGGAGGCCATAGCGCAGGGCGTTCGGTCTGGTGGCGGTCTCAACATGGAGTTCGCTGCTGCGGGCTTGGCCCACAATGATCCAGCGGAGAAGGTGGCGGATGATCTCGCTTGGATCGGCAAGCTCGCGGCCGAAACCGGGCTTTCGACCACCTTCATTTTGTTGCAGGCCCATCACGACCCCGAGCGGTGGCGCACCGAAATGGAACAGGCCCGCCGTTGGCGCGCGTCGGGTGCGTCGGTTACGCCGCTCGTTGCTGGTCGTCCGTTCGGCGTCATCTGGGGTTGGGATGTACGGCATCCGTTTACCGCTCGCCCGACCTACCGCTCGATTGCTCATCTGCCCCTGGCTGAGCGGTTGGAGCGTCTGCGGGAACCGGCCGTGCGCCAGGCCATTTTGTCCGAAGCCGACCAGCCGGCCGATCTCACCGAGAAGCGAATGCTGGGCTACATCGCCCGCATGCTCCCGAGC
Organism: Actinomycetes bacterium; assembly: GCA_031410595.1. Lineage (GTDB taxonomy): Bacteria > Actinomycetota > Acidimicrobiia > Acidimicrobiales > Ilumatobacteraceae > JANMCE01. The sequence goes on from JANNZM010000166.1 coordinate 5,587, forward strand.
TGTCACATCATGGTCGGCTCCGCCGACTACGAGCAGCCCAAGGACCAGTCGATGGGCGCCCTCGCCGAAGCACGAGGCGTCACGACGTATGAGGTCGCCTACGACGGCATGCTGCAGCCAGGGGCCATGCTGCTCTTCGCCCTCTACAACTACGTCTCGTGGGATCATTCGGTGCTGCTCGAACAACTCGAAGACCCCGACACCGTCGTCGGTCTTGCCGACGGAGGTGCCCATTGCGCGTTCATCTGCGACGCCTCGATACCCACGTTCATGCTCACCCACTGGACTCGCGATCGCCACCGTGGGTCACGCATCTCGGTGCCCGAGGCGGTGCGACGACTGACCTCGCAGACCGCCGACCTGTACGGGTTGAACGACCGCGGCCGTCTCGCCCCAGGTCTGCGGGCGGATGTCAACGTGATCGATTACGAACGTCTCGGAATCAACGCTCCGGTCGCGGTCCACGACCTGCCGATGGGCGGTACCCGACTGTTACAGGCACCGACGGGGTACGACCTCACGATGGTGGCTGGCGCCATTACCCGGCGACACGGGGTCGATACTGGTGCGCGCCCTGGCCGACTGCTGCGGAACTGACGGGATTCGTTGATGCCTCCGATACCTAACGCCCAGCTCACTCATGCCGGGCTGTTCGTCAACGACATGGACCAGATGGTCACGTTCTACACCGGTCTGCTCGGCATGCAGGTCAGCGATAGCGGTCATCTGGTGGGCAAGCACCTCACGTTTCTGACTCGCTCGATCCACGAGCATCACCAGCTCGTACTGGTTGACGGTCGCACCGCGCCGCCCGATATTCGGCTGCTCTCCCAGCTGTCGTTCCGGGTTGACGGTCTCGACGAATTGCGCCACTTCCAGGGGCAAGCTCCGCTGTTGGGGGCTTCGGACATGCAGACGCGCAGCCACGGAAACAGTTGGAGCATCTACTTCCGCGACCCGGAATTCAACATCGTTGAGATGTATTGCGCGACCCCTTGGCAGGTACATCAGCCGTGGCGAGGCGATCTCGATTTCGGTCTGACCAACGAGGTGATCGAGCAGCAAACGCTCGAGCTCATCGAGGCCGATGGCGTGATGGAACCCATCGATGTCTGGCAGCAGAAGATGGCGGCGCGTCTGGCCGCTGTCACCAGCGGCGAGGTGCCATGAGCGACGAGTTCGCCAGCATCTGGACCGAATTGCGTGAGGTCGATTTCCACCAAGGTTTCATCGACGCAAGTGGCATCCGCACCCGTTACGTCGAAGCGGGCCGGCACGACACGCCGACGGTCATCATGCTGCACGGCACCGGCGGGCATTGGGAAACATTCGCCCGAAATATCGGGCCGTACTCCAAACACTTTCGGGTAATAGCGTTCGATCTGGTCGGCAACGGGTTCTCGGACAGGCCCGATGTCGGGTACGAGATTCCGCTCTACGTTTCCCATGTCGCCGCAGTAATGGACACCTTTGGCGTCGAGCGGGCGCACCTACTCGGCACCTCGCTCGGGTCGTGGATCGCCGCTGCATTCGCCATCGCTCACCCCGAACGGGTCAACAAGCTGGTGTTCATGTCGACTGCGGGGCTCGTGGCGACGGCCGAGAACATGGCTCGTATCCGGGCCACCCGACGCCGCGCCGTCGAGAACCCCGACTGGGCGACGATCAAGGCGATGTTCGACCACTTGCTCAACGACGAGCACAACCGGCTGCCCGACCTCATCGCACTACGCCAAGCGATCTACCGCCAGCCGGGCATGATCGACACCATGGAGCACACCCTCGTGCTGCAAGACCCCGAAATCCGCGACCGAAACCTGCTGGTGGAGGATTCCTGGCGCAGCATCACCGCCCCGACGCTCACCATTGCCTCGGGGGAAGACGTCAGCGAGTACTCGAACACGTCGCGCCGCGTCGCCGAACTTATGCCTAACGCCGAAGTGTTTGAGATGCCCGGTGTAAAGCACTGGCCCCACTTCGAAGACGCGAAGCTATTCAACAAGGTGAGCCTCGAATTCCTGCTTCGTTGAGTACGTCACCATGACAATGATCGAAACGGACGTTCTCGTTGTGGGTGCGGGACCGTGCGGGATGGCCCTGGCGAACCTGCTGGGTGTCTACGGAACACGCGCCGTGGTGATTGACCGGGACGTCAACCCGCCTGACTACCCTCGGGCCGTCGGGATCGACGATGAGTCGCTGCGCACCTGCCAGGCGATTGGTGTGGTCGACGAGGTGCTGGCTGACACGCTGCAGAACACGCCGATTCGCTACTACACGTCGTGGGGCCACTGCTTCGCCCATGTGAAGCCAGCCGACAAGCCGTTCGGGTGGCCCCGTCGCAACCTGTTTCTGCAACCGCTTCTCGAGAAAGCGCTACGCACCGGGCTCGCCCGCTTCGATCAGATCGAAACTCGTCTCGGCCACGAACTGACGTCACTTGTCCAGGACTTGGGCGGCGTTAGTGCGACTATCCGCCAGCTCGATGGCACGACCGTCGACGTACGAGCCGCTTTTGTTGTGGGCGCCGATGGCGGACGAAGCACGGTGCGCGACCTCATCGGCGTGAAGCTCGACGGCTCCACTGCTTCCACGAAATGGCTGGTGGTGGATGTCGCTGACGATCAGCTCGACGCTCCCTATTCCGCCGTCTACTGCAGTCCCGATCGCCCGGTACTTATGGTGCCGCTGCCGTATGGTCATCGCCGGTTCGAGTTCCGCTTGGGGCCAAGCGACGACGAGACCGCAGTCGTGCAACACGAGCACGTGGAGCGATTGTTGGCCCCTCGTTACGGCACCACGCCGCTGCCGCGCATCGTGCGAGCCCGCGTCTATCTGCACCATTCGCGGGTTGCCCACACCTTTCAGGTCGGCCGAGTGTTCCTGGCTGGAGACGCAGCTCATCTGCAGCCGCCGTTCTTCGGGCAGGGTATGAACTCCGGTATTCGCGATGCGACGAACCTGGCCTGGAAGTTAGCGGCCGTGACCAGGGGTGTTGCCACACCGGCCATGCTCGACACCTACGACATTGAGCGGCGTACCCACGCTTCGGCCATGGTCAGCTTCGCGCACCGCATTGGTCAGATGTATCGGCCCCGCAACCTGGTGACCGAACGCCTTCGAGACGTCGGTTTCCGACTCGCTCAAAAGCTTCCCGGGGGCAAGGAGTACATCCTGCAGATGAAGTACAAACCCATGCCTCGCTACACCCATGGTGTTGTTGCCGGCGTGAACGAAACTCGGGCGTCGGACCCGGTTGGGCGCATGTTCATGCAGCCAGACGTGGAGTCGACAAACGGTCGCATGAAGTTCGACAACGCCGTCGGGGATTGGTTCGCTGTTATCGGCGTGGGCTTCGACCCCTTCCTGTCGCTGGACGAGGTAGACCGCCAGTGGTGGGTGTCAATCGGCGCCCGATTCATCCACGTTCGGCCCGCTCGTCCGATCAAGAGTGCGGCAGCTTCTGCTGACCCAGAGCTGCACGATGTCGTTGACGTAGAAGATGTCGACGGAGCGTTCCGCGATTGGAAACTGGCCCGGCCTCGCGAGGAGATCATTGTGCTGCGTCCCGACCGCTACGTGGCCGCAACTTGCGATAGGTCATCCTTCGCAGCGACGACGGCAGCGTTGCGACGAACCTTTGGCTGATCCAACTCATCGGTCGCGGTCGGCGTCGAAATCGAAGATCATCGGGGCGAGTGCCCGGTCAGCCAAATCGACCGCGGTTGCTGGCACCATCCCCAGCATTGGCGGCCGAAGGCTGCGAGGTCCGTCGCGCGTCAGGGTTGCGGCAGGAGCCTGGGTCACGGCGGTAGCAAACGTCGTACCGACCTCGTCGCGCACAACCATCGCTGTGTCGGGGGACCCATGCTCAACGTCGAGCAGCAAGGGCAGATGAGCGGAGAGATGCGAACGAAATCGCACCTGCATCGAGCCGGTCGACGCCCAAGTCTCGCCCCATCGCTCGATGGGGTGCTGGGTGAGCCAGGCGACGACGACGGCCCCCATCACGTGGTTACCTGTCTCGGCCGAGGGCACCGTTCCGACCGGAAACTGGCGCATACCGAGCGTGCTGCTGACGAAGGGCAGCGTCGTCACCGTTCCCGTTTGTTGCTCAGAAGGATGCATAGACCGGCCATCATGGTGCACCCGTGCGCGAGTGACACATCGGGGGGAGGCTGGGTCGAAGTCGACTTGACGAATGTGTCAAGATCGCGGCCATGAGTGAAAGAAAAGGACCATTGCGTGTCGGCCTCATCGGCGTGGGCTGGGGTGCGGTGGTGCAGGCCCCCGCATTTCGCATGGTGCCCGAGTTCGAGGTTGCCGCGTTGTGTTCGCGTCGGCCGGAGCGCGTAGAAGCTGCCGGCGAGAGGCTTGGTATCGCGGATGTCAGCACCGACTGGCGAGCGTTCGTTGAGCGGGACGATCTCGACATCATCTCGATCTGTACGCCCGTTGACCTGCATTACGAGCAAACGTTGGCCGCCATTGCTGCGGGCAAGCATGTTCTGGTGGAAAAGCCGGTAGGTCTTAACTCGGCGCAGACCGGCGAGATGCTGGCCGCCGCCGAAGCTGCTGGGGTGTGCCATGCCGTGTGCTTCGAGTCGCGGTGGGAGCCGCCACGGTATGCCGTGCGTGAGCTGATCCGGTCGGGCCATCTGGGTACGCCGTACTTTGTCACCACGAGAAGCGGGGCAGACTATTGGCACCCGACCCGTGGTTTGCAGTCGGAATGGATGTACCGAACGGCCGAGGGTGGCGGCTACCTCATGGGCATGGGCTCCCACGACATCGAGTACATCTGCTCCATGTTCGGCGACCCCGTCGCGGTGTGCGCCGACGTGCGCTCAAATGTGCCCGAGCGTCTCCGTGCCGATGGAACGACGCTGGCCGTCGATGCCGACGACACGTCGGTCCTGCTCATCCGTATGGCCAACGGGGCGCTGGTCACCATCCTCACGACCGCAATCGCGTTCCAGCAGAACTTCCGCTCGTTTGACGCCTTTGGTAGCGACGGGTCGGTGTCGATGGGTGGGGCATTGATGGGGGAGAGCGAACCCGAGATTCGCCAAGGCACCGTTGGCGCTGACGGCCTGCAGACGGTCGAACCTGTGGCACGTATGCCCCGAAGCGGCATGGAGCCACCCAAGCGTCGTGCTGGCCCCTCCATCCAAGCGCTGGCCCTCATGCTCGAAGACTGGCTACCAGCGTTCTCTGGTGGCGAGAGCGGCGCACCGTCGTTGCGAGACGGTCATCGCGTCGCTCGCATCATCGACGCCGCCCGCGAAAGCGCCGCCGGCGCCGGCTGGGTCCCCATGGTGAGTGCGTAACCGTGTGTTGGCCGCTAACGGACAGGCTGCGCTGGTAAACGGACTGGCCGGGCAAGCCGGATGACGCTGACCGACACGCGGTCGGTGGCTGTGCGCGCCCTACGACGGTTCCCGGCACTGCGCTATCGCAATTACCGGCGCTATGCGCTGGGGCAGACCGCATCCATTGGTGGTACGTGGCTGCAGAGTGTGGCGCTCAGTTGGTATGTGTTGGAACACCACGGCAGCGGTCGAGCGGTTGGGGTGGTGCTGGCCGCTCAATTCGTACCAGCCATGCTGCTGGGTGCGTGGGCGGGTGTCGTGGCCGACCGGTACGAGGCCCGGCGTATCGTGCGAGGGCTTCAGGTATTCCTGGGGGTACAGGCGATTGCGCTGGCGGTCGCCGTCTTTTCCCGTTTCACGCCTCTGTGGGTTCTGGTGCTTCTGGCGCTGTGGCAGGGAGTTGGGACATCATTCGATCAGCCGATTCGCCAGGGCTTGATGAACGACTTGGTCGGCGATGCGGAGTTGCCGACGGCCGTGGCGATGAACAGCGCGCTGGTACAAATGGGGCTTATCCTCGGCCCCGCGCTGGCTGCGCTCCTGATCCATACGGTGGGCACGGCCTGGTGTTTTGTGGTGAACGCCTGCTCGTTTGGGCTCATGTATGTGGCGATTTCGTCGATTCGTCCGTCGGAAATGTTCCACCGCGACCGACGTGGCGCCGGGGATGGAACGCTGCGGGAAGGGTTCCACTACATCCGTTCGCGTCGCGACCTTCAGAGGATGCTGGCGGTGATGGTGCTGTCGTCGTTGGTGGCCTTTCGGCTCGAAGTGTTGCTGCCCCTGCTGGCCAAAGATCTACACGGAGGCTCTGCGTTGTTTTCTGTCATGACGATGCTGCGCGGCGCGGGCGCCCTGGTCGCATCGTTGTGGTTCGCCAGTCGCACCGTGCCACCCCGCGCTTCGCAGCTCCGTGTCGCGACGGCCATCATGTGCGGGTCCCTCGTGCTGCTCACGATTCCGAGCCGAACCGTCGTGCTGATTGCGCTCGTTCCGGCCGGTGTCGGCCTGCTGTCTTCGATGATCGTCACCCTGTCACTTACTCAGGTGGTGGCCAGCCCCGAGTTCCGCGGTCGTATCGTTGCTCTGTGGTTCGTCGCGCTCAACGGCGGCATGGTCGTCGGCTCCCTGCTCACGGGTGCCGTTGCCGATGCCCGCGGTCCTCGATTCACCTTCGGTGTCGGCGCGGTCTCGCTGGCGGTGATTGTGGCGGGCCTGTCTCGCTGGCCGGAACCTGGTTGATGAACACCGGCCCCCTCTCGGCTATCAACCCAGTTCACCCACGGGCGGGTCGGCCGAGTTGACGATGGCGTGGTGGCGCGCCGCGATGAAGGGCATGGCGTCGGGGTCGGTATGGATGTAGAACTGACGGTTCACGACGGCGTCGTGCACCATGTCGGCCACCTGCGTTGGGTCAAGCCCGGTGGAGGCGGTGAGTTCGGTCATCATCTCGCGCACCTGCACTGCAGCGTTCGACTCGGCCTCACCAAGTACCGGGGCAAAGTCCTCCGGCCGATTCCGGTTGTTGTCGTTGATTCGGGTCTTCACAAACCCGGGGCAGAGCACCGTAATACCGACACCCGGTGCCCGCTTGGCGAGGTCACCATAGACGCACTCGGAAAGAGCCACGACGCCATGTTTGGCCACGTGATACGACGTCGGCACGACGGTGCCGGTGGTCATACCGGCGAGCGACGCAGTGTTCACGATATGCCCCTCGCCCTGAGCGATGAGGAGCGGGGTGAAGACGCGGACGCCGTGGATCGGGCCCCACAGATCGACGCCAATGACCCATTGCCAATCCTTGTCAGACAGCTCCCACGCCGGCTTGCCAAACGGTCCAGCGATGCCCGCGTTGTTGCACACCAGATGCACGGCACCGAAGCGGGCGAGTGCGGCGTCTCGAAGGTCTTCCACGTCCTTCAGCTTGGTGACGTCGACTCGGTGCGACATGGCCTGCGCCCCGGTGGCCTCCACTGCGCCGACGGCCTCGGCCAGCGCCGGTTCCTCGATGTCCGCGAGCACCACGTTCATGCCAGCCTGCCCGAACCGGATCGCGAGGCCCAGTCCGATCCCCGATGCCGCCCCAGTAATGACCGCCGTCTTCCCAGCAAGATTTTTCATTCCTGTGAGTCTGGCACGACCCTCAGGTCGACGGTTCGACTACCGGGGTTCGCTTGGTTGGCGGGGACGTTCTACGAATTCGATGAGGATGCCGTCGGGGTCGCGGATGAACATCATTTTGAGGCCGTCAACGAGCTTGGTGCCCGGCAGTTGGAATGTGTAGGGGCTTTGGAGGGAGACGCCGGCTTCGGTGAGGGTAGCGAAGGCGGCATCAATGTCGTCGACGGCCATGGCGCTTCGGTACAGGCCCTGGTGATACGGCATGCCGTAGGTCGGTCCGATCGGCACTGCACCCGACCACGTCGTGAGCACAATGCCGAACGTGGGGTCATCGGTAGCTACCAGGCTGCGTTCGGCGGTGATGTGGTGGGTGTTGTCGCCGGGCCAAATTTCACGACCGTCGACGGTGGTCAGGGGCGACTCGGCAAACCCGATCTGCTTCCACCATGCCGTCGTTGTTTCCAAGTTGGAACACACGATGCGCAGGTAGCGAGCCTCCGTTGGACCGTCAGCACGCAACACCTCCACCGAGACACCTTCGGGATCAGTCAGCAGCAACCAGTCGCCGGATTGCCGCACGACGGTCGCGCCGAGCGACAGCGCCACATCGGCGGTCGCGGCGAGATCCGCCGACGAAAACGCCGCCGACTGAATGCCACGGTTCCACGGCTCGGGATAGACCGACCCAATGGTTGCGGGCTGGATCCACTGCACCAGTTCAAGAGAACTCGCCCGCCGGCCGCCGCGGTGGTCATACACGAACGAAGCCCTCGACACCGCCGGGAGGCCGTAGATGCCAAAAGGGCTTGCCTCGCCTCCATCACTGTCGGAACGCATCACGACACGAAGCCCGAACACTGCGACGTAGAACTGTTCAAGACGATCAACGTCGTAGCAGTTGTAGTTGCAATGGAGGAAACGTCGCACCTCGACGAGCGGAGACATAACGCGATAGTCCGCCACACTTGACACTATTGTCAACTCAACGGCGAACGGATAGACCGACCGTTGTACTTGACGGTAGTGTCAGATCGTCGATCTCATCACACGTAGGTCGGACAAACCGGGGAGCAACCATGGCTGAAGTTTTGATTCTTGACGCGGTACGCACGGCGATTGGTCGGCGCAACGGCACCCTTTCGCGCATGCACGCCAACGACTTGCTCGGCGCAGTGCAACGGGCCATCATCGAGCGCAGCGGCATCGACCCAGCGCAGGTCGATCAGGTCATCGGCGGCTGCGTGCAGCAGGTTGGTGCTCAGAGTGCCAACGTGGCCCGCAATGCCTGGCTGGCGATGGATCTCCCCCAAGAAGTCCCCGCAGCCACGGTGAATTCGCAGTGCGGATCATCGCAGGAAGCAAACATGGTGGCCCATGCCCTTGTCGGCAGCGGGTTGGCCGGCGTCGCCATCTCGTGCGGCGTCGAAATGATGTCGGCTATCCCGTTTGGTGCCATGGGTGCGAACGGAGCGTTCGGTATGCCCCGCGAGGGCACGTACGCCGAGGTCTACGAGGCCACCACCCAGTTCGACGGGGCCGAGCGCATCGCCGCCAAATGGGGCATCACCCGAGAGCAGGCAGACCAGCTCGGGGTCGAGTCCCAACGCCGAGCGGCCCTTGCCTGGGCGGAGGATCGCTTCGCCGGCCAGATCGCCCCACTCGCCGTGCCGCAGTTCGACGAGAACGGCAACGCCAACGGCACCCTTACCTTCGAGCGCGACGAATGCCCGCGGACCACGACGGCCGAAGGCCTCGCCGGCCTCCGCACGAACGCGCCCGACGGCGTTCACACCGCCGGCACGTCCTCCCAGATCTGCGACGGTGCCGCCGCCGTGTTGCTGGCTACGCCGGAACGAGCTGCGTCGCTCGGCCTCAAGGCCCGCGGCCGCATCGTCGACTCGGTATTGGTCGGTTGCGATCCGGAGCTGATGCTCGAAGGCCCTATCCCAGCCACTCGCAAACTGCTCGAACGCACCGGGCTCACCATGGCCGACATCGACGTTTTCGAGATCAACGAGGCATTCGCGTCCGTCGTGTTGGCCTGGCAGATCGAGACTGGCGCCGATATGACCAAGGTCAACCCGAACGGTGGTGCTATCGCGGTCGGACACCCCCTCGGCGGGTCAGGTGTCATCTTGTTGACTCGTGCCCTGTATGAACTCGAGCGCACCGGTGGCCGCTACGCGCTGATCTCCATGTGCTGCGGCGGGGGCCTCGGCACGGGCACCATCATCGAACGGTTGTAGGTCCGCGCGAGAGCGACGCAGAGCCTCAGGCGACGGGCGTGGCCAACATCACGGGGATTTGGCGAGTTGTTCGGGCTTGATAGTCGGCGTAGGGCGGGAAGGCGGCGACGGCGCGCTCCCACCAAGCGACGCGCTCGTCGGCGGATGCTTCGTGAACGTTCACGTGGAACGGCTCGGGGCCATCCTGGATCATGACTTCGTCCGGATGGGCGATCAGGTTGTGATACCAAACCGGGTTCTTCCGAGACCCGCCTTGCGATGCCACCAGCGCATACACACCCTCGTGTTCCACCTTCATCAGTGCGATCTTGCGGACGTCACCGGTCTTGGCGCCGCGCATGGTCACGATGATGATCACCAACCCAAGCTCGGGGTGAGTGTTGCCCTCCGTCCCACCCGATCGCTCATAGACCTCCACGTTGTCTCGCACCCAGTCAACAGCGCTCGGCACGTACGTTCCCTCAATAGTCATGCTGCACCTTACGTCGACGATCTGTCGAAATTTGCGCCAGCGAGCAAAGGGACGGTCGGACTTGACACTTTCGTCAAGACCCTAGAGTGTGAGGCCTGACCTGCCCGTCACCGAACTGGAGCCAACATGACATCGCCCACGCAGCCCTCACAACGACTCGCCGGACGCGTCGCACTCGTCTCCGGATCAACCCGGGGGATCGGGCGCACCATTGCCGAACTGTTTGCGTCCGAGGGGGCCAAGGTGGCCGTCACCGGCCGCACCGCGGATCGGGGCGAGAAGGTGGTGCAGGGTATTCGGGATCGTGGAGGGGACGCCGAATATTTCTCGCTCGACATCACCAATGAGCACAACGTGCGTGACGTCATCGAGGCGACCGCTGCCCGGTTTGGCTCGTTGACCACGCTTATCAACAACGCTGCGCCAACCGCGCTGGTGGCTTCGTCGTTCAAGCCTCTGAATGAGTATTCCACCGAGGAATGGAACGCCATCCTCACCGGCACCCTGACCGGCAACGTGTTCTGGGCCTCGAAGTATGCGTGGCCGCATCTGCAAGCAGCGTCGGCTGCAACCATCGTGAATATCTCCTCCGGCGCAGCCACCATGGGCCAGACCGGCCTTGGTGCGTACGCCGCAGCCAAGGGTGGGATGAACAGTGTCACCCGCACCCTCGCCGTCGAGGGCGCGCCGCACGACATCCGCTGCAACGCCATCATCGTCGGGCGAATCGTGGCCGGTCGCAGCGACAGCGGTGCGGGCATGATCAAGAACGCCGCCGCCATCGGCAACCCCATGCAGATCGCCACCACCGCGCTCTTCTTGTCCACCGCTGAGTCTTCCTTCATCAACGGCGAACTCATCACCGCCGACGGCGGCCTCAGCATGAACGGTGACGTCCATATGCAGTAACGGCCGCGTCCCGGGGTTACGGTGCGGGATGCGCTTTGCTCTTTCGACTGCTCCGCAGATGTGTACGTGGGATCAAATGTTGGCCGTGTGGCGAGCGGCGGACGATATCGATGTATACGAATCGGGGTGGACGTTCGACCATTTCGAGCCGATCATGGGAAGCCCTCGCGACGGTGACTGCCTCGAAGGGTGGATGACGCTCGCTGCGCTGTTGCACTCGACCAAGCGGCTGCGGGGCGGCGTGCTCGTAACCGGCATGGTCTACCGGCACCCAGCGGTGCTGGCCAAGATGGCGGCCACGTTGGACATCACCTCTGGCGGCCGACTTGAACTGGGCATCGGTGCCGCCTGGAACGAGGCGGAGTGCGCGTCCTACGGCATCGAACTCGGCTCGGTCCGCGAACGCTGCGACCGGTTTGGTGAAGGCCTTGAGGTGCTGCGGCTCCTGCTTTCGCAGCCGCAATCGAGCTTCAGCGGCGAATACTTCCAATTGCAAGATGCCTACTGCAACCCCAAGCCGTTGCAGGCGAAACTGCCGATCTGCATTGGCGGCAGCGGCGAAAAGCGCACCCTGCCGCTCGTCGCCCGCTACGCCGATCACTGGAATTTCGGCACCGCAGCCAAAGACCCAATCGCAGAACTGCGCCACAAGCGGGCCATCCTCGAAGAGCACTGTGGCCGCATCGGGCGTGACCCCGCCGAGATCACCATTTCTGCGCTGCTTTTCGGTCCCGCCCTCAGCATCGAAGAACTCGTCGACCTCGCCCACCGCTACGACGCCGAAGGTGTTGACCTCGGCATCGTCAGCCTCCCCCGCCCCTTTTCTCCCGACGACGTCGAGCGCTTCGCCACCGCCCTCCAAGGGCTCACTTCGTAGCCTTGTCTGCAGCGACACGCCGGTGCCGTGGAGCGGCGCCCGCCCAGTCGTCAACTATTCCCGTCGCTGCCGATGCAGACGTCTCAGATGGCCGAAAACGCTCGGGTCCCTTGCCCACTACGCTCGTTCTTGTCGCGAATGTTGCCAGATTCACTAGTCAGTAACCCATGGGTTTATGCCTATCTACTAGTGGATAAGCCCTGGGTTTTCGACCGGCATTTTCGCTATGGCAACGAACGACGGTGAGGTTGGGCGGGCAGTCAGGCCGTCGACCGTCCGTGGTGGACGAACCCAAATTGGTCCATGCGGGACGTGATCTACGCCAGGCAGAACGCTCAGACCTTGGAAGACCCGCTTCCGCTTGGCGGCCTCGTCGCCGACGGGCTCTACCTTCTGTACGGGCCACGCCGGGCCGGCAAAACAGTGGCCATCAAGCGGGCAATCAAGAGCCTCCTCGCTTCGGGAGTCGATCCACGCGCCGTGGTTCGGGTCAGTGTTGACGGCTGGAAGGCCAATCGACTCGGCATGCTCCACGATTACGTGACGCGAGTCGCGACCAACTCGCTGGAATCCGGCCGCCGCTACTGGTTCATTGACGAAATTACCGCGACCCAAGGCGAGTGGTGGTCGGTCATCAAAGATCTGCGAGACAACACCAGTATGGTTGACGACTGTGTCGTTCTGACCGGATCGTCAAACCGACACCTTGATCTGGCTATCAAGGCGTTCGCCGGTCGCCGAGGGCAAGCGTCGAATCCCGATCGATGTCTGCTTCCGATGACCTTTCGCGACTTCTGCGCGTCGCTCGGGATGGGCCGGGCCGTCGTGCCACCAGTGCGGCCGGACGAAATCATGGGACTTGGCGCTCGCGATGTGTGGCAGAGCCTTATTCCTTACACCGATGACCTTGTGACCGCATGGCAGGCGTATCTAGAGGTTGGTGGCTATCCCCGAGCGGTCAGCGACTGGAAAGCCAGAAACAACGTGGACCCCTCCACTTGGGGAGCTATATGGGATGTTGTTCGAGGCGAGACTGCAACTGAAGCGGTCAACGAGTCGACCGTTTCCGCAATTATGTCGGCGCTGGCGAGACGGTTGACATCCACCGTGGCCATACGGCCGATGGCCGAGGATGTCGGGGTCCGATATGAAACGCTTGAGCGACTCCTTGATGCTCTCGAGCAGGCTTTTCTAATCTGGCGCTGTCCCGCCGCTGACGCTCACGGCAGACCCGATCCAGGTCGGCAGAGCAAGTTTTACTTCATCGACCCCCTTGTCGCTCGACTGTCGGAACTTACAGCCGGGAGTACGCCCGTGGGCATCACCCACCTGAACGAGCAGCAACTTGGCATGACGCTCGTGGCGTGGAATGAGTGGTCACGACCAGGCAGTATTCGAAGTGGCAGCTGGGATCGTTCACTATCGAACCGGTCAAACAGAAATTGATTTCACCGGCCGGTGTGCCGACAACGGAATGCTGATGACGGCTATCGACGGCAAGTATTCATCCGGTTCCTGGCGGCGCGAAGGGCTGAGCATCCGAAACAGCACGATCGGCAAGGGGGTTCTCGCCACTCGCGACATACTCTCGGTCGACCTCTCGGACAATGTCTGGGCCGTTCCGGCATCCTTCATCGCCTATGCCGTCGGACAACACGAGTAACGCATCCGCAGCACGGTCGAACCTGGTTCTTTGACGAGATATTGGCCGTGACTGGCGACTGGGCGCAACAGATCAAATGGCTACGCGAGCAATAGCTGAATCGGGAGCGAGCGCCCGACGCTCGCAGTCGGCTGGGTTCGAAGTGTTCTTCGGACGATTGGCCGCTTCTATCAATGGGTCTTCCGCGACATCCCTTTCGGTGGGTCGCCCTAGCCTCGATC
>JANNZM010000167.1:0-41766 GCA_031410595.1 Actinomycetes bacterium
GTCCGGCTGGCTCGGTGACCGAGGTGCAGGTGACCGGTCGTGCCGGTGTTCCTGCCGATGCCGCCGCCGTGGTGTTGAACGTGACGGTCGTTGATGCGGGGGGCGATGGGTTCTTGACGGTGTTCCCGTGCGGCTCGCCGCAACCAAATGCATCGAACGTTAACTACTTCGAGGGCGAAACGATCCCGAACGCCGTCGTCGCGAAGATTGGTGTCGGTGGGAAGGTGTGCATCTACACGTTTGCCGCTACGCACCTGCTGGTCGATGTGAGCGGCTACTTCCCGGAATGAGACCGGCTATCGGCAGGGCCCGATGCGCTGCGGGAGGACTTTGTCGTCTCGGTCCGCGCCACGACCGGCGCACAGCAGCAGCTCATGGTGCTCCGCCTCAGGGTGCGAGCTCATGAAGACCATGCCTCGCTCGAGGTTCTCGTCAGTCACGGTGAGGCCGACCACGTCCGTGTAGAACGCCCTGGCGACATCGAGGTCGAAGACGTGGATGCCGACGTGGCTGATGCGTTGAATACCTGGCATGTTCAGCCTTTCAGTGTTCGATCATGGATGTCGGCGTACGCCGGTTCCGAGCCGGCTGTATCGGGGGGCGGTGTTGCGGGAGACCCGCAAGGGCCCGTTCGAACCAGTCCGCGAGTGATGCAGCGTCGTCCGGTCGACAAACACCCGCCACATATCGGTCGGGACGCACGAGCAACACGTCGCCGACGTGCACTGCCAACGTTGCCGCCAACTTCTCGTCGACGTCGGCGATGGACAGATGCGTGGAACTCGGCAACGGGTTGACGTCACCGAGCGCAAGCTCGATGCGTCGAGCGCCGACGACGTCCCAGATCGGTTGCGTGAAGGCGTCGAACGCCAACGGTCCGGTGTCCACGGCGATGAGGCAGAACCCGGCCCCGAGAACGTCGTCAAGCGGAACCACGGCGCCGTTAGGCAGCATCACCGGGGGTTGCGGAAGGAGGCGTCCCAGCCACGAACCCTTCCGTGGGATTGCAGAAGCCCTGCGGAATATGACGGCGGTGGTTTGAAACGCATCTCGGTCACGTAGCGATTCGCCGGCGGGATCAGCTTCGACGCGGCGAAGAGCCAGCGGATGAGCGCTGCCTTCGGGCGGCTGGTCGTCATCAGAATGCGACCCATCCGCGTCGACAGGCGAATCATCGCCGCTGCATGCGCACGTCGCTCTTGTTCGTAGGTGTCGAGAATGTCAGGCGACGACTGTCCGGCGAGGACCATGGCCAACTTCCAACTCAGGTTGTGCGCGTCGCGGATGCCCGAGTTGAGACCCTGACCCGCCATCGGCGGCATCATGTGAGCGGCATCGCCCGCGAGGAGCACGCGCCCGACACGCCACCGCTCGGCCAGCAGTGCGTGAAACGTGTACACGACCGATCGAATCACCTGCTCGCGAACGACCTCGCGATGAGGAGACAGGAGCGCCTTGAGGCTCGCCCACGACAGCATGTCCTCGGCCGACTCGTCGGGCAGAAGCATGAACTCATAGCGGCATCGGCCGTTCCGGCCCGGGACGACGACGGTCGGACGTCGCGGATCGAGGTGGTGCCTGGAGTAGCGATGGCGGTTGGGATCATCAACGGTGTCGACCACGATCCACGGCTGCTCAAAGGTCGATCCGCTCATCCTCACGCCGATGAATTCGCGAGTGGAGCTCCGTCCACCGTCGCAACCGACGACCCAGTCGGCGCGCAGCACGGAGGAACCTTCGCTTCCTTCGATGCCGGCGAGGACACCGGACGCGTCCTGGGTCAACGAGGTCAAAGCGGTCGAGAAACGGACCTCGACGGTGTCGAGCTTCGCCGCCTCTACAGCCAGCATTGCGTCGAGCTCGGGCTGCACGAACACGTTCTTCGGCCAGTGACCAAGCGGTCGCGATTTCGGATGGGCGAACGCAATCGTCTTGCCACCGGGAGCGATGTACTTGGTGCCGACGGTCGGAAGGATCGTCGACGCGACCAAGCGGTCGAGACCAAGGGCTTGCATGGAGCGCAGCGATTCGTCATCAAGGTTCACGGCCCTCGGCTCATCGCTGGTAGCGAAATGCTGCTCGATGACAAGACACCGCACCCCGGCTCTACCGAGGAAGTTGGCGAGAGTCAGGCCGACCGGGCCGGCGCCCACAATCAGGACCTGTCGGTGTTCGACCTCCGTGTAACTCCAGTTCCAGAGAATGTCTGCTGTGCAGAATATATTTTCTGCTCTGTGACGTCAAGGCATGAGGTGGGCGACAAAGGGCAGGACCTCGCGGACGCGTCTGAACACGATTCACCGCGTGTGCAGGCCTGCTCGGGGCGCGATCGACCTACTCAGTTGCTGCGCTCTTCGGCCCAAAGACTCTTGGCCAGAAGCTGTGCCGCTGCGGCCACAGCGCGACCGGCCGCCGCGACCCACTCCTCGTCAGCACGCGATGCCGGACGGCCAACG
This sequence comes from Actinomycetes bacterium, assembly GCA_031410595.1. GTDB lineage: Bacteria > Actinomycetota > Acidimicrobiia > Acidimicrobiales > Ilumatobacteraceae > JANMCE01. Next base: position 2,457 of record JANNZM010000167.1, read on the forward strand.
GTGATCGAAGCAACGGCGACTCCCTCCTCGACCAAAGGAGCAGCCACCGCCCACAGATCGGGCTCGGTGTCGCCACGATTGACAGCAAAGCCGCGCGCACGCACGGCGGCAAGCTCGCCTACGAAATCAGCACGATCGAAATCGGCAACGGCTGGTTCCGCCGCACGCAGCCAACGCTCAAGGTCGTCGGCCGAAAGCCAAGCCAGGATCGCCTTTCCGGCGGCGGCCCGATGCGCTGGCAGGGTGGTACCTGTCCGGTCCGCGGCGCGTACGGCGCGGCTACCCTCCGCAACGGCGACGAACGTCACCCTCGACGCCCTCAGAATGGTCAAGTGCACCGTTTCGTCGAGTTGCTCGGCGAGCCTGTCGAGCGTCGGCTTCACCCTCTGCGCCAGACTGTCGTTGCGAAGGACCGCAGCCGCGAGCGCGGCCAACGCAGCACCCCGTCGGTATGTCCGTCGACGTTCGTCGTGTTCGATCAAACCCCGATGGACGAGCACCGCGAGCAACCGATGCGCCGTCGAATGAGAGACCCCCAAATCGTTCGCGACGGTCGTCACACGAAGCGTTTCCGCATGCTGGAGCATGAGCAGCACACGCACGACGTTATCGGCCGACGAAACCGGGTAGCTGGGTGGTGCGTCCTTGACCATTCGAGCGTTCTCCTCTCGTCATCGACAGTACCGCCATCGAAAGTGCCCCGGGCCTCTCAGCAGCGATCAGTGCCTCAACGCGACGTGCTGATCCGCCGTCTGCGTGACTACTGGTGGAACGGATCGCCACGCCGACTCCCGCGACTGGCAGGTTCGCGATCGTCTGATGCGATGTATTGGAACGTGACAGTGCCTGGCACGCATGCGAAGGAGTCGACTACTTGGTTGGTCCGGGTTGTACGGCGGACCCGTTGTCTCGGGCCGATGGTTTGAGGCTCGGTTGCGAAGCTTCGACAGCGTTGACGATGCGGTGCGCGGCGAGCATCAATTCGTCGGCTTCGGTGCGTTCGAGGTCTGGGAGATCGGTGGCGTATCGGCCATCGATTACCCATGGGTCGAGCAGATCGAGGTCGTCGGGATCAACGTCGGGGGCTCCGACGCTCGGGTAGCGGGCGAGGAGTTGGTTGAGTCCGTGGATCCTGGGTACAGCGATCTATGCTGCGAACAGTCCCGCTTTGAGCGCCTTCTCGGCTGCTTGCTGCGCGAGGAAACCAGCGATCCGTAACGCGACCGAACCTTCGGCGATTAAGACCCGAGCGGCGGCCAGATCTTCGATCGCGAGTGCGAACCAACGTTGTGCTGGTGACGGCTCCCCAAGCAGCGACGCGCTCATACACCGCGACACCATGCTGGGCCGGTTCGTACTCGGTCGTACCCGGCCGCGTAGCGTTACGCGCAAAATCCGCAGCGCTTGTGACGAGTAGATCATGGGGTGCTGCGATCGAGCGAGTAGCGCGCCGAAGCTCGACCATTTTACGGCGACGATCGGCCAGCGGCGCGTCGTCGAACACGACGAGAAGATCAATGTCGGAATCAGGCCCGTCCGACCCGACGGCCACGGAGCCGAACAGAATGATGCTTACCGGATCGAACTCGGCAACCAAGGTCTCCACGAGAACATCGGTCCAAGCGCGCAATGTCAGCCCTGACCACACGGCGCGATTGTCACGTACGGCGTACCTCACCTGCTGCATCCCATCACAATACCGGACGAACCCACCGATGGTACGCCTGCGGCCACGGGACCAACGCCGTTGCCTGTGTCGTAGAGGTTCGCGGCCGCAGCACGAAGTCGACTCGGGCGTGCGCTTCTTCAGGTGCACCGACACGGCTACAACGGCACGGTTTTGGTCAGTCGAGGTGAGGTCTGATGGCTCAATCTACCTGGCCGCGGTTCCCAACGTTTCGGCGTTCTCCCACCTTCGTGCCTTCGCCAGAAGTCGAAGTCGTCGCATGTCCGACGTCGCAGGAGAGGTCGTCGACGGCAGTCTCGACATCAACCTCGTGACATCTGCGAACCCCCGGCGCAGATGACCTTCGCTCGACATCGACCGGTCGGTGCCTTTGTGACTAGGCCTCGATCCTCTGCGACGTGGGTGATATCGCTCCGTTTGCGGGTGCGCGCTATATGCCGCGGTTTGGATCCATCGGGCTAGCGAGGCGGAGGTGGTGGCTGGACCATCGCAGGTATCGTTAGAAACAGAATCCTGTTTGGGGGTCGGCGCTTACGGCGATGGCGAGGCCGATGAGAGTGAGTGCAGCGGCGACTGCGAACCACGGCTTCCATGGCTGTTGGCGGTGACGGCCGATGTACGCGGTGATGGCCGGCACGGCGGCGACCACGAGTGTGATCCCGGCCAAGCTGATCCTCAGGCCAAGGACGTGACTGGCAGGGGCATCGCTACCATCGCAAGGCCGATCGAAGTTGAACGCCGCGAGCGCAGAAGCAACGAGTCCGGCTGCGATGGCGACCACGGTGAGGATGCCGCCCACGATGTGCACCGCAGGGGAGGGCTTGATCGGTGCAGCCGCAACAGCGAGGTGCTGCGGAGGTGGTGGAGGAAGTGGCGCGCCGGGTTGCATGAGTTCAATATGACTGATCGGCCGCGTTCGCTCAATCAGGAGAAGCCCCCACCGATCTCTGGGGTGGCGTTCGAGGAGATAGCCCAGGCTTTGTGGAGCGCCTGCAGCGGCGCCCAAAAGACTGCCGCCCAATATCTCGTGGAGCGTGGCACGGACATCAGTTGGGTCGGTTGGGGTGACCAGACACCGCTCGACGTCGCGGAGACCGTCGCAGCGACGGATCTCGCCCGATGGTTGAGCGAGCGAGGAGCCGAACGAAGCGCTGACATCTCGTAGACCTCGGCCTGGTGACTTTGGGGGTGATCGGCACTCGATGGGGCGCATCGGGCTCGCTCCTCCTGTAGTGCCACGAGCCCAGGCGACCTGGCTCCCAGCGGCCTACCAACGCGGCCGACCTGACCGGTGCAACCGCCTCGCGTTCGGTGTCGTGGCCGCTGGATAATTGTTGTGTTGTTGCGTGCGGTCGGCTTCGGCTTGCGTCTGTACACGGCATGAAGCGCCAATGCGTCCCAGACCCGTGGGCCTTCTCAACGATCAACACCTTGCCCGTCCGACAAGGACTCGTCTGGGGACGCTGCCCGTGCGCTCAGGCTGGTCCGACGTCTGTATTGACCGTGACCGTAATCCGTCCGCCGTAGGTTCACGAGTTAGTCGCCAGGTTGGTCGCTAGATCGATGACCGTCAATGTGATCGCTCGATCAAAACCAGCCGTGACCAGGCCTTTTGTTGTGCGCCCCCTGGGAGTCGAACCCAGAACCTGCGGATTAAGAGTCCCGCACCATCCGTCCGCCGAGTGCTGTCCAGTCCGCAGAACAGCGGTTTCGTCCGAATCGCAGTCCAGGGAGTGCTGCCAAATCCGCTACAGTCCGCGGAGTTAGTCGCCAAGTTAGTCGCCAGACCTCGAAGCCGCTCGGGGAAGAGTTGTCGGGGTGTTGATCGGGCCCAGTCCGTCGATCGTGATGGCGTTGCGTGTGCGCCGTCGAGCGCGATGCGGTCGAAGCGGGCTGAGCTGCACGCGAACGACCAGCAGGTCCTGTCCGTTCTACTCGGCACAAAAGCCGTGCCGAGTGCTGCCGACTAGATGCATCGAGCGGAATCAAACGTCCGGACATGAGAGTTCCTCTCGTTCACGGGCCAGACGAGACCTTCGCCGCAACGCGTCCTGCTCCGGTGCTGACGCAACTTCGCGCCGACATCGCTTCGAACTGAGCGCGGCGCGTCTGGCTCACGCATGGTGATACGGCCCAAAGGGCATGTCGCGTGGCGCTCCGCCACGGCACCGACCAACCCCGAAGCAGCCCTCAGCACAGCACTGGCAACGGTCTGTCGAATCTGAACGCCCACCTGCGCAACCTGACCGTTCACCAACCCCCCCCATTCGAGCACGGTTGCGTTGATAAACCTCCCCCCTTGCTGTACCGTGGCTCGGGATGAGAGACGACCAACTCCGGCGACTTCTCCGTGAACGTAACCCCTGGTGGCATGCGGTGGCGACCGGAGGCGACCCGACAGCTTGGGCACAGCACGATCCCGCGCTGCGCCCTGCGGCAGAAAGCGGCATCACATACTTTCCTGATGTCGTCACCGACCTTCGACCGCCGATGCTCGTACTCGTTCGTGGGCCACGTCGTGTCGGAAAGTCCGTTGCCGCCAAGCGGTACATCCAACAGCTCTTCATCGACGGCGGAGCGGAACAAGCCCGTCGCACGATCTACTTCGCAACTGACGGCTGGCGGGCGCAGGATCTACGTCGCGCCTTCACCGTCGGCACCGAGCTCACTCCTTTGGCGAATGGTCCGAGAACCTGGGTCGTCGATGAGATAAACGACGTCGATGGTTGGGTGGCGGTGATCAAAGAGCTGCGGGACAATACCGCGCTTGCCGGCGATGCCGTCCTCCTTACCGGCTCGTCGGCTCATGAACTCACTCAGGCACGGACCGCGCTTGCCGGTCGAACGCACGCCGACCGGCCATACCGATTCCTGCTCCCAATGACGTTTCGCGAATACCTCACCGTCACAGGAACCGAACTCCCTGACGCAGCGGCACCCGTCTCGCCTGACCTTCTGCAGAGCAGCGACGCTCAAGCCATTGTCGATGCCCTCGCTCCTCTGGTGGACACGCTCGACCTTGCGTGGCAGCGGTATCTCGAAGTTGGGGGATTCCCGCGCGCCGTAGCCGACGCGACAACCACCGGCGCGGTGTCTGACACGTTCGTCGGCGACCTCACCGGTTGGCTCGTCGGTGACGTCGATCCAGACGCGCCGGCCGAATCCGTCGTCGGACTGCTCGCGGCGATCGAACAGCGCACCGCAAGTCCCTTCGAGGTCACCTCGACGGCCGAAGCACTCGGCACCACGCGACGGCGCCTCGACGTTCGCATCGAACGGCTCGTCGTATCCTTCGGCGCGCTCTGGTGCCGTCAAGGCAACGGCGAAGGTGAACCAATCGAGGGCGGACGACCGAAGCTGTATCTGGGCGACCCGCTACTCGCCCAGCTCCCTCATCTTCGCGACCCGAGCTTCAGCCCAGCGGACTTCACGCGGAGCACCGAAGCCGTGCTGGCGACCGAACTCGCACGAGCCATCGACCGGCTCCACCCCGACCGATTCGTCGAGGGGAGAGCGGTGCAGTACACGCGCACCGGAAGCGGCAAGGAAGTCGACTTCGCACCGGTGTCGCTACGGATCTCTGGGCAACAGAGAACCAGTGTTCCGATTGAAGGAAAGTGGGTCAGTCACAACTGGCGCTCGGAATCACTCGTCATGCGAGGCCGATTCAACCGCGGCGTACTCGCTACCAAAGACATCATCGACGCCACCGGCGACGTATGGGCAATACCGGCCCCGATCGTCGCATTGCTCCTCAACTGAGTCCCTCATTCTCCATCTCCGACGCATGTCGAACGACGAACAACAACGCCTCAACCAGCACCGTCAACAAGCCGCTTGACAAGGCAGCGTCCGACACTCCCCGACCCCGGCCACCTCCAGCGCAGCTGATTGCATTTCTCGCCTCAGTACGGTGCTCGCCGATCGGACACCGAGTTCGCTTCAACCGCGGCGAGGACCGGACGAAACGTCGTGCACTTGCATCATGACTCACCATCACGTCAAACGTCGTCGGCCAGCACGACCATCGACGACACCCTTTGTGTCCCACAAAGCGATCCCCCGGAACATTCGGCGGTGCACTCTGGCCGTTCGTGGGTCTGTATTGACCGTGACCACAATCCGCCCGCCGTAGCTTTCAGATTTGCCGCCAGGTTAGTCGCTAGATCGATGACTGCCGATGCGATCGTTCGGTGAAAACCGGCTGTGAGCTGGTGCTTTGTTGTGCGCCCCCTGGGAGTCGAACCCAGAACCTGCGGATTAAGAGTCCCGCACCACCAGTCCGCCCAGTGTTGCGCAGTCCGTAAAACAGGGCTTTCGTCCGAATCGCAGTCCAGGGAGTGCTGCCGAATCCGCCACAGTCCGAGAGTTTGTCGCCAGGTTAGTCGCCACACTCGAAGCGATGATTGACGAGCGGCGACGGCGTCAGCTCTGTGTGAGCCTCGTCGATCAGGAGTGCGCGGTTGATGTACGTGCGGATGTCATGGCTCCAGTCTGCGGGTGGCGTGCTCGAGCGCCAGCGGGCCGTCGACCGTGGCTCCAGAAGACGAACCTCGGCGACCGACCGGTCATCGACGTTCCGATGTCTGGGTTCCACGACGACGGCGATCGTCAGCGCGGCGGTAGGCGATGAGGTCACCGAGGCGGACTCGCCGCTTGGCGCCGTCCCGTACCACTGGGATCCGCCGTTCTCGCTGCACCGGAATGAGGCCTGGTCGAATCCCGAGCTGTTCCAGAGGTGGTGGGTCCGAAGTCGATGGGCGTGAAGCTGCACTCCTGCGAGATGGACGTGCGCACCGGGGCACATGCCGGCTCAACTTCGGCGACGGCATGAACTTCTTCGGCCGGTGCATCGAAGTCACGCCGCCCTCGCGCATCGTCTGGACGAACGACGAAGGCGGAGAGAACGGCTCCGTCACCACCGTGACGTTCGAGGAAGACGACGGCCGCTGCCTATGTGGCGGAGCAGGCCGCTGCTATCGCTCACATGGGTGCCCACGCGCTTGGCGCTGCGCTACTTTGTAGGTCATTCCGCGAGTCCATGCGCCGCAGAGCGCCGCGGCGGGGATCGAGGAAAGCCAACGGAAATGACACAGGGAGTGTGCGATGACCACCACCGAGGTCGAGAGATTCCAGCTGTTCATCGGCGGTAAGCTACTTGACGCCGCGTCCGGCCAGACGTTCGAATCGCAGGACCCGTACCGGGGCGAGACGTGGGCGGTTCTCGCCGACGGCGGACCTGTGGACGTCGACGAAGCGGTCGCCTCGGCACGGTCGGCGTTCGAGGGCGATTGGGGCCAGCTCACGGGCTTCGCACGGGCCGCGATCATGCGACAGATCGGCGACGCTATCGCCGCGAACGCCGACCGACTGGCGCTGCTGGAGGTGCGCGACTCGGGCAAACTGCTGCGCGAGATGCGCGGTCAGCTCATGGCGCTGCCGCAGTGGTACTACTACTTCGCCGGACTGGCCGACAAGCTCGAGGGCCGCACGGTCCCGCCGGTCAACCCCAACTACTTCTGCTACACCCGGCGCGAGCCGGTCGGCGTCGTCGGGGCGATCACACCGTGGAACTCCCCACTGCTGCTGCTCACGTTCAAGCTGGCGCCGCTGCTGGCGGCGGGGAACACGTGCGTGGCCAAGCCGTCCGAGCACGCACCGGCGTCGACCGTGGCGTTCGCCCAGGTGCTCCACGAGGCAGGGCTGCCCGCGGGCGTTTTCAATGTCATCACCTCCTCCGACCGGGGCTGTGGCGCGGCGCTCGCCGGCCACCCTGGCGTGGACAAGATCGCCTTCACCGGCTCCGGCGCGACCGGGGCTCAGGTGGCGATGGCCGCCGGCGCAAACCTGAAGCGGGTCACCCTGGAGCTCGGGGGTAAGAGTCCCCAGGTCGTCTTCCCTGACGCCGACCTCGACGCCGCGGCCAACGGCGTCATCGCCGGCGTGTTCGCGGCGACCGGGCAGACATGCATGGCCGGTTCCCGATTGATCGTCCACGCCGACGTTCACGACGCGCTGATCGAGCGGATCGTCGAACGGGCGAACACCATCCGGCTCGGTGACCCCACCGCCGCCGACACCGAGATGGGCCCCGTGGCGAACCTGCCGCAGTATGAGAAGGTGCTCGGCTATCTGCGCGGCGCGGCGGCCGAGGGTGCCACGTTCGCGTGCGGCGGTGAGCCGGACGCCACGCTTGGCGGGATGTTCATTCGACCGACGGTGGTCACGAACGTGACCCCGGAGACCACGATCGTGCGCGAAGAAGTGTTCGGACCGGTGTTGGCGGCCTATGCGTTTACCGACGAGGCCGAGGCGCTCAAGCTGGCCAACGATACGCCTTATGGGCTGGCGGGCGCGGTGTGGACCAAGGACGTGCACCGGGCGCATCGGGTGGCGGCGGCGCTGCGAGCCGGGACCGTCTGGATCAACGCCTACCGAGTGGTCGCGCCCAACATGCCGTTCGGTGGGTTCGGCGCCAGCGGCGTCGGGCGTGAGAACGGCATCGAGGCGATGCACGAGTACACCGAGACCAAGTCAGTCTTCGTCGAGCTCACCGGCGGGACCCGCGACCCCTTCCAGCTCGGGTAGGGCGAGCGGCCGTCGCCCGGCCCGTACTCGAGACCGTTAGCGATCCTAGTCCTGCGCGGTTTTATGTTCGATCGTCTGTCGCCTCGCCGACCCCGAGGTCGTCGCCTGCGCCAAGCATTGAGGCACGCAGCTCGGCCAGTTGCTGGCTGACATCCGTCTGGGTGTAGCCGGGCCGCTCGGGGCCGGGCTCCACGCCCAATGCGCGTAGGAGGTCCGTGGCCGGTTGCGATGGATCACCGGTCTCGCCGAGGACGGGGTGTAGCCCGTTGGCGACCAGGTGATCAAAGACCAAGTGCACGACGCTCCAGGGGTTGAACGTCTCTCCCGTGTCGGGCGTTGCGGCGTTGGGCGTCTCAGCCGATCCTTGGGCGGGCATCACAGAAACATAGCGCAGGTGCGACTCGCGGTCCAGATCCAGCCGGATGGGCACATCGTTTTCGACGTCGGGACGCTGGGCCGCGATGGTGCCATGCCGTGTGTCAGTTCGGGCCGTCGGCTCGGGCGACGTGGACTCGGTACTGCGTGATTCTGCGGTAGAGGGTGGCGCGACTCATGCCCAGCTGGTCGGCGGCGTCTCTCATCGTGATCGCCGGCCGGGTGAGGGTCCTGACGATCTCGTCGCGCTCGAGCCCCTGGAGCCGCGTCAGTCCAGTCGGCGAGTCGGCCAGCAGCTCGGGCGGCAAGTGGTGGACATCGATGAGATCAGTTCTGCGGGCGGCGTCCGTGATGATGCGCTCGAGCTGTTCGACGTTGCCGGGCCAGGCGAAGTCGTGCAGCGCCTGCTCGACGGCTCGGCTGAACTCGACGTTGCGGCCACGGGCGCGCAGTGCGGTGTGCCGGGCGATCGGCAGCACGTCCTCCGGGCGGTCGCGCAGCGGCGGAACCTCGACGATCGCGTCGATGAGTGACGCCAGCGGCGCCGGGATGTTCTCGAACCGTTCGGCGGTCATCGCCAACTGAAAGGCCGTCGCCGACGACGTGTCGCAGCGTGCGGCGACGACAACGTTGCGCAATTGTTCGTCGACCCAGGTCGGCAGGGTATCGACGTCGCACACGACGAGCGTGGTGTTTGGCTTGCGCAGCTCCGATTCACAGAGCGTCAGCCACATCTCGACATCGTGCGGCGCCGGGGCTCGGGCTGCCACGATGCGCGTCTGGGGCGAGCTGCGGCGGGCGGCCTGGGCGAGCATCGTCGATCGGCCGGCTCCCCGCTCGCCGACCGCAGCCACGATGCGATCGGCGCCGAGCGCGCCCTCGGCGCGCGACCGGGGGCCGACCCAGGCGGCCGACAACGACTCGACCGTCCCGCAGCCGGGCTCGAGTCGAGCGTGCGCCACCTGGAACACGGCGGCGTGCGGCGTCGGCCGGGGTCGATGTCCGCGTGAGCGGGCGAGCATCAGGGCGGCCGTGCTCCCTGCGGCGGACTCGGCGAGGGCGACCAACAGACGGCTCGATGCTCGTGACCACGTCGTGAAGTTGATGCACCCTTCGAGGCGTCCCGTCAGTGGGTCGAGCACCGGTGCGGCGGCGCAGGTGTAGACGCAGAGGCTTAGCACGTAGTGCTCCTCGGCCCGCACCAGCGTGGGGGCCCGGTCGGCCAGCGCCAGGCCCACGCCGTTCGTGCCCGCCTCGCGCTCGGAGTACGAGAAGCCCGGGGCGAGGTGCACGTCATCGAGCGTTCGCAGCAGCGTCCGGTCGCCGCAGAACCGGTTGAGCACGACGCCGTCGGCATCCGTGAGCATGACGCTGACCGGCTCCCCAGCCAACGTGCAGTGAAGGCTTTTCAGCACCTCCTGACCGCACTCGAAGAACAGGGACTCCTGATCGAACGTGCCGGCGAAGACCGGGTCGATCTCCTCCATCGAGACGCCGTACTCCTCGCTGCGCTGCCACGACGACCGCAACCGCTCGTGGAGCCGCTCGACGGGGACGAGCTCGCCGTCGAACGGTCGGTGTACAGGCACGGAGGTATGGAGTTGCTCCCGTGCGGACAGCTGTCGTTGGTCCACGGCCCTCAACCCTCTCGTTGTGCGCCGCCCACGCCGAAAGCGTAGTTGAGTCCGCTCCGATGTCAAGCGGCCTGCGCCGATTACTAGTGAGGAGGTGAGATCGGCGTCGGCGAGCATGGCGTGGTAGGCGACATCTGAGAGTCGTCCGTTCAGTGATCGGAGGCGTTCGCCGTCTCAGATTGAGACACCGCACCCCCTAGCGGTGGCCTGCAACAGGTGGCATGGTGGTCACTGGGTCCGTGGCGATAGTCACGGTGAACAGCCGGGGGGCACCACGCATGTACACCAAAGATGGCAACAACTACTTCGTTGTTGACTCGCACATCCACTACTGGGACGCCAGTCCCGCCAACTGGGTGCCGGGTCAAGAAGAGTTCGCCAAAGGTTGGATCGAGTGCTTCCACGCCTACCAGGGTCTGGGACCGGCCGAGACGCACTGGTCGCTGGAGCACTTCCAGAAGTACTCCGAGGACGACCTGATGAAGGATCTGTTCGAGGACGGCTATGTCGATGTCGGCATCTTCCAGCCCACGAACCTGCGACAGTGGTACACCGACGGCTTCAACACGACCGAGCGCAATGCCGCGCTGGCCGAGAAGCACCCCGGGAAGTTTATCGTCAACTCGAGCTGGGACCCGCGCGACGGAGACGCCGGTCTCGAGGCGCTTGAGGCTCGCGTCGAGCGCTGGCATCCCAAGGGCGTCAAGCTCTACACCGCCGAGTGGATGGGCGATTCGCGCGGCTGGAAGCTCAACGATCCGGAGGCCTACCGGTACCTCGCAAAGTGCGAGGAGCTTGGGATCAAGAACATCCATGTGCACAAGGGACCGACCATCTGGCCCCTCGATAAGGACGCCTTCGATGTGTCCGACGTCGACCACGCGGCGACGGATTTCCCGAACCTCAACTTCATCGTCGAGCATGTCGGCCTGCCGCGCATCGAGGACTTCTGCTTCATGGCCACGCAGGAGCCGAACGTGTACGCCGGTCTTTCCGTCGTCATCGGCGGGTTGATGCACGCCCGTCCGCGGTTCTTCGCCAAGGTGATGGGTGAGCTGCTGTTCTGGGTCGGCGAGGACAAGATGACCTTCGGCAGCGACTACGCGATCTGGGAACCCAAGTGGCAGATCGAGGGCTTCGTCGACTGGGACTATCCAGATAGCGACGAGTACAGCGACTACCCCCGCCTCGGCGTGGACGGAAAGAAGAAGATCCTCGGCCTCAACGCGGCGAGGCTGTACGGTATCGAGGTTCCGTCCGAGGCACGCCTCGCCGAGTCAAAGGCCGGGGTCTCGGCCTAACCGGGCCGGCGACTACGGATCGAGACGACCGATGCTTCGCGACGACGTGCTTGCTGCGCTGGCGACAGTGCGCGACCCCGAGCTCGATGAACCACTGACCGAACTCGGGTTCGTGTCTGCATGCGAGGTTTCTGCGGCGGGGGATGTGACCGTCAGGCTTCGGTTGCCAACGTTCTTCTGCGCGGCCAACTTCGCGTTCCTGATGGTTGCCGACGCCTTCGACGCGGTGAGTGCCGTGCCCGGCGTCCGCCACACTGAGGTGCTGCTCGACGACCACTTTGCGTCCGAGCAGATCAACGGTGGCGTGGCGGCGAGAGCAGGCTTCGGCGCGACGTTCGGTGCCCTGGCGTCGGGCGAACTCGACGAGCTGCGTCAGGATTTCTTGCGTAAGGCGGTGCTCGCCGGCACCGACCGGGTCTGTCGGCCGCTGGCACGCGGCCTGACCCCCGAGCAAGTCGTCGCGCTCCGCCTCGGCGACGCGCCGAACACGTTCGATCGCGAGCGGCTCCGGGCGCGTCGTGCTGAACTCGATCTGCCCGCCGGCGACGACGACCCATTGCTCGTCGATCCGATCACCGGAGAGCGGATCGCAGCCGACGCCCTATCGCCCCACCTCGGTCGGGCCAGGCTGACCCGGCTCAGTCTGGAAGTCAACGGCGGTATCTGCCGGGGCATGCTGCGCGAGCGTTATGCGACCGCAGGCGTCGGCGAGACGGATCAGCGATGAGCATGACGCGCGCTGTCCAGGCGGTCTGGCGGATTTTGCATCACGAGTTATCCATTGACTATCAAAGGGGGTACCTGATATGACCGCAAAGCTCAAGGCCACGCTGCCACTGGCCATCGCGATCGGCGTCCTTGCCTACGCGTGGACGCAGTTCTCGCTCAATTTCACGTTCCACTGGTTCGCCGCAGGCGATCTTAAGAACGGGCTCGAGCTGCCGAGCAATTTCCATCTGGTTCTACCGGCCGCATTCGTGTCGTGGGGGTTCTTCTTCGCCGCCGGAGCCGACAAAGCGGCCCTGCGCAAAGTCGCCGTGGCATCGCTCGTCGGTGGACTCGCGGCCCTCGCAACCATGGCGCTGTCGGCGAAAACGGCTGGGTTCCCGGACTTCTGGGGGATCGCGCTGTGGGTCGGTGTCTTCGCCATCGTGCTCGTCCTGATGAGCGCAACAGGGGATTGGCACTACATCCCGGCGACGTTCGGGGCCTTCGCCTCGGTCTTCTTCTGGTGGCTCGCCACCGGTATCGACTACTGGTTCAAGAACGGCGGCGGAGTCGGCAACAGCCCTGCCGCTCTGGGCGACCCGGCCACCGCCGGTGGCGGAGGCTTCGGTGGTGTCCTGTCGACCCCGTTTGTATGGGTGTGGATCGACATCACCGCCACCTTGCTCTGCGGATGCGTCCTCGGTATCGCGTCGGTCAAGTTGACCGCCCTCATCGGGAAGCTGTTCCCGGCCGATCGCACGGTCGCTGAGCAGAACTCGGCCAGCATCGACGCACCGGGAGCCGCATGATCGTCGTCGCCGCCAAGCGCCGGTGCAGCAGGCCAACCGGCTACAACAAAACCGTGAATCCACGAACACAAAAACCCACACGGTCCTTCGGACCATCGACAAAGGAAGGTGAGTAATGAGTCGTCAGAGTATGGCAAGGGCACACCAGAAGATCCAGGAGTTGTCCTGGGAGCCGATGTATCACACGCCGTATCAGAAGTACGGTACCGACTACACGTTCCAGAAGGCGCACAAGCGGGATCCGCTCAAGCAGGTCCTGCGGTCGTACTTCCCCATGCAGGAGGAGAAAGACCACCGCGTCTACGGCGCATCCGACGGTGCGATCCGCGGCAACATGTTCCGTAACGTGCAGGAGCGCTGGCTGGAGTGGCAGAAACTGTTCCTCTCGATCATTCCGCTGCCGGAGATCTCTGCAGCCCGGTCGATGCCGATGTTGTTCCACACAGTGCCCAATCCTGAGCTGCACAACGGCCAGGCGATCCAGATGATCGACGAGGTTCGTCACTCCACGATCCAGCAGAATCTCAAGCGCTTGTACATGAACAACTACATCGATCCTGCGGGTTTCAACAACTCGTTGCGCAACTTCCAGTCCGACTACTGTGGCACGATCGGCCGGCAGTTTGCCGAGGGCTTCATCACTGGTGACGCGATCACCGCCGCCAGTATTTACCTGACGATCGTGGCTGAGACCGCCTTCACTAACACGCTGTTCGTGGCTATGCCGGCCGAGGCAGCGGCGAATGGTGACTACTTGCTGCCCACGGTGTTCCATTCGGTGCAGTCCGACGAGTCGCGCCACATCAGCAACGGGTACGCCACCTTGTTGATGGCGCTGTCCGACGAGGGCAACCACCAGTTGCTTGAGCGCGACCTGCGCTACGCATGGTGGAACAACCACCGGGTCGTGGACGCCGCCATCGGCACGTTCATTGAGTACGGCACGAAGGATCGCCGCAAGGATCGTGAAAGCTACGCCGAGATGTGGCGCCGCTGGATCTACGACGACTACTACCGCAGCTATCTGGTCCCGCTTGAGAAGTACGGCCTGGTCATCCCGCACGACCTCATCGAGGAGGCGTGGAACCAGATCTGGAACAAGGGCTACGTCCATGAGGTCGCCCAGTTCTTCGCCACCGGTTGGCTTGCCAACTATTGGCGGATCGACGCGATGACCGACGAGGACTTCGAGTGGTTCGAGTTCAAGTATCCGGGCTGGTACGACAAGTACGGCAAGTGGTGGGAGAACTACAGCCGCCTGTCGATGCCCAATGGGCACCACCCGATCGTGGCCGAGAACGTCGACTACGTCTATCCGCACCGCTGCTGGGTCTGCATGGTGCCGTGTCTGGTCCGTGAGGACATGGTTATGGACGAGGTCGACGGCCAGTGGCGTACGTACTGCCACGAGGTCTGCCACTGGACCGACAAGACGGCGTTCCGTCCGACGTACATGGGGCGCTCGACGCCGAACATGGGTCGGCTCACGGGCATGCGCGAGTGGGAGACGTTGTACCACGGATGGAACTGGGCAGATGTGGTCACCGACATGGGCTTCGTCCGTGACGACGGCAAGACCTTGACGGCACAGCCGCATCTCAACCTCGATCCGAAGAAGATGTGGACCACGGATCACTTGCGACGGATGGGCAACGTGTTGAGCCCCAACGTGTTGCTCAACGAGATGTCCGACGCTGAGCGACAGGCTTTCGCCGCCGACTACATCCTCCAAGGTCCCGGCGGGCGCCCGGCACCAGCCAACGCCTGACGCACTGATCAGCGAAGAAAGGTACGAGAAAGTAATGGGTGACGCGAAGCACATCGTCCGGTTCGAGCCGGTCGGCATCGACATCGAGGTCGACGAGAACCAGACGATCCTTCGCGCCGCTCTCGAGCAGGGCGTGCTACTGCCCCATGGTTGCAAAGAGGGGCAGTGCGCGTCCTGCAAGTCGCTCGTGCTGGAGGGCGAAGACATCGAGCTCGACAAGTACTCGACCTTCGCCTTGCCGGACTTCGAAAAGGAGGAAGGCTTCACGCTGCTGTGCCGGGCCCATGCCTTCGAGGATCTGACGATAGAGCTGTTGCACTACGACGCGGAGCTGATCCGATCCGGGCTGCCGATACAGACGGCCGTCGCGGAGGTGGTCTCCAACGAACGTGTCACTCACGACATGCGTCATCTCGTCATCCGCTTGATCGAGCCGACGGAGATCAGATTCTTCCCAGGGCAGTACCTGGACTTCGCGATTCCAGACTCTGACGAGAGCCGGTCGTTCTCGATGGCCAACACGCCCAGCCGAGACGGTCGGCTCGAGTTCATCATCAAGATCCTGCCCGGCGGCCGGTTCTCCCAGTTCCTGGACACGCAGGTCAAACAGGGCGACCGCCTGGAGGTCAACGGCCCGTACGGGATGTTCACCCTGCGCGAAGGGCACGGCGGCGATCTGATGTTCATCGGGGGCGGCGCAGGCATGGCCCCGATCTTGTCAGTGTTGCGCTCGATGGCAGAGCGTGGGATCACCAGGCGAGCCACGTACTACTACGGAGCCCGCCGCCGCCGCGATCTCTGCTTCGAGGAGGAACTGAGGGAGCTGGAGAGCTCGATGCCAAACTTCCGCTACATCCCCGCGCTGTCGGAGCCCGCAGACGACGACGACTGGGACGGCGAGGTCGGGCTGATCACCGACGTCGTCGCCCGACACGAGGCCGACCTGAGCGGTGCTGACGGCTACATCTGCGGCCCACCGCCGATGGTGGATGCGGCGATTGCCGCACTCATGCGCCTCGGGACACCCGAGCAGCGAATCTATTACGACAAGTTCACCACGACCGGCGAGGCCGGCACATAACCCGGGCCACATCGGCCTCACCAATAAGCAACGGAAGGGGAAACTGAATGACTGATATCGCAGAACGCAGCGTGCCGAGGCCACAGTTCACCGACGCGGAGGCTGGCGCCAAGGAGTTCCCAGACTCCAACGCACGACAGTACAACTACTTCAAACCGTCTAAACGCAAGCAGACCCACTACGAAGACGTCACTGTCGAGGTCCAGCCGGATCCCCGGCACTACCTCAGCCAGGGCTGGATCTACGGCTTCGCCAACGGCGAGGCGGGCTATCCGCTGACGTGGACCAAGCTCAAGGCCTGGGGTCAAGACCTGCCCGAGCCACCGCGCGGCCCGGGATCGGGCGGCTTGCCCAAGAACTTCTCCTGGCCTGCGCACGGCTGGCACGAGTTCCGCGACCCCAACGAAGAGTGGGAGATGACGTTTTACCGCTACGGCGCCAACGTCGTCCGCCAGGTCAACGCCAATATCGAGGTGGCCCGCCAGGCCAACGGCTTCGCTCAGTGGAACCCGAACTGGGTCACCTTCGTCGAGCGCCACGTCGGCGCTTGGATGCACATCGAGCACATTCTCGGGCTCTATGTATTCAGCCACGCCAATCGTTCCGGCCCGACCAACATGCACAACACCGCGATCGTCGTCAACGGCATGCACAAGATCCGCTTCGCCCAGGACCTCGCCTTGTACAACCTCACGCTCACCGACGAGATCGAGGGCTTCAATGGCGAGGCGCACCTGGATGCGTGGAACTCCGACCCAGCGTGGCAGGGCGTCCGCAAGCTGGTCGAGGCGCTGTGCGCTATCGAGAACGACTGGGGCGAGACGATCTTCGCTGCCAACGTCGTGTTCGAACCACTGATCGGCGAGATGTTCCGCAGCCACCTCGTGCAACAGGCGGCGGCTGGCAACGGCGACTACGTGACACCGACGATCATCGGTGGCGGGGAGTATGACTACGGTCAGCGTGACCTGCGCATGACCATCGCGATGTTCGAGCCACGGGCAAGCGACAAGGAGTTCGCCGCGCACAACAAAGAGATCATGCAGGGCTGGCTCTCGAAGTGGGTCCCGCAGGCCATCGAAGCCGTGCGAGGACTGCAACCGCTGTGGTCCCAGCCCGACTTCAAGCCGCCGAGGTTCGAGGATGCTCTCGACCAGGCCAAGAACCGCTTCAGCGGCATCCTGTCCGAAATTGGTTTGCAGACACCCAAGGAGCTAGCCCAGTGACCACCTTCAAGACCGCCGAGAGCCCGTTCAAGGCCGACAACACCGCTTCGAACATGTGCGGTGTCACACTGATGAACAACCAGGTCGGGGCCCTCATCGCACAGGTGATGGCAACCAAGAGCAACGTCACGGTCACGCCCCTCCCGTCGATGATCAGGTTGGACGCCGTGAACCGAATGGACCTCATCTATTCGGAGATCGATGACGCTGCCGGGGAAGAGGAGGGGTGGTTCGACGCGGCCGAGTTCGAGGAGAACATGTCGACCCACTACGGGCGCATGATCCACGAGGACGACCGGACCATCATGTTCGCCAACCCGGAGGACGCGGCCGACTACATCGACTTCGACCTGACGGCAACGAACTAGCGCTCGCACAGCGCTCTTCTTTTGGACCGCCGGCGCGCGACCTGCGCGCCGGCAGTCTGCGGTTCAAACGCCACAAGCATCTACCACAAGGAGTACATGATGAAGGCAGTCCGGTTGCACGGCTACCACAGGCCACCCCAAATCGACGAGGTCGCGTCACCGACGATCGCTGGACCGCTCGACGTGATCGTGAAGATTGGCGGCGCCGGCGTATGCCGTACCGACCTGCACATCATTGAGGGCCAGTGGGCGGACGCGATGTCCCCTGAGCTGCCTTACACCATCGGTCATGAGAACGCGGGCTGGGTGCAAGAGGTCGGCGCGGGTGTGACGCACGTCGCGGTCGGTGACACCGTGATCCTGCATCCCCTCGCCACCTGCGGCCAGTGCCTGCCCTGCCGGCGCGGCAAGGACATGCAGTGCGTCGACGCATACTTTCCTGGCCTGTCGAACAACGATGGGGGCATGGCGGAGTACCTGCGCACGAGCGCCAGGTCCTGCGTCAAACTCAATCCCGACACCAGGCCCGAAGACGTCGCGGCGCTCGCCGACGCGGGCATCACGGCGTACCACGCCGTGCGCAAGGCGATCCCCCTGCTCTACCCCGGCACGACCGCCGTCGTACAGGGCGCGGGTGGCCTTGGCCACATCGGAATCCAGTGCCTGGCTGCCCTGACCGCCACGAGGATCATCGTGGTGGACAAGAATCCCGAGGCGCTCGCTCTGGCTAAGGCCATAGGAGCCGACGAGACCGTCGTCGCCGACGGCAACCACATCGAGGCGGTCAAGGACCTCACCGGCGGCGAGGGAGCGCGAGTCGTGTTCGACTTCGTTGCCGAAGGGGGCGCGGAGCGCGACGCCTGGGCGATGACCGCGCCCGACGGCTCACAGTTCGTGATTGGCTACGGTGGCGAGGTCGCTGCGCCTACGCTGGAGTTCGTGGCCGGCGAGAAGAATATCATCGGCAACATCGTCGGCACGTACAGCGACCTCGCCGAACTCATGGTGCTCGCCCAGGCGGGTAAAGTGAAGTTGCACACGCAGAGCTACCCGTTGACCTCAGTGCTCAAGGCCCTGGACGATCTCGAAAAGGGACAGGTCCGCGGGCGGGCCATTCTTGTCCCGTAATCATTCTCCGACCACCTATTAAGCGAGGGTACTACACGATGGCGAAGGAACTAAGATTTGGCGAGGAGGCCCGCGCCTTACTCCTGTCTGGGGTCAACCAGCTCGCGGAAGTGGTGAAGTCCACCCTCGGGCCCAAGGGCCGCAACGTCATCTTGGAAAAAATCACCGGGTCGCCGGTGGTCACGAATGACGGTGTGACCATCGCTCGAGAGATCCATCTCAAGGACCAGTTCGAAAATATGGGCGCCCAGCTCGTCAAGGAAGCGGCTATTAAGACCAACGACATCGTTGGCGATGGCACCACGACCGCCACCGTCCTGGCCGAGGCCATCATCCGTGAGGGCATGATGGCCATCGCGGCCGGCGGCAACCCCGTCCTGCTCAAGCGCGGCATCGACCTCGCCGTTGCCCGTGTGGTCGAGCACCTGCAGACGGTCGCCCACCCCGTGGTAACCGAGGAGGACTTCGCCCGGGTGGCAGCGATCTCCGCCAACAATGACTACGCAGTGGGCGCGGTAATCGCCCGAGCGCTGCACACCGTCGGCGATGCTGGCATCGTCACCGTGACGGAGTCTGCGCAGTACGGGATGGATGTCGACTTCGTCGAGGGCTTCCAGTGGGACAATGGCTATATGTCGCCCTATATGGTGACCCACCCGGCCAGCCTTGAGGCGATCGTCGACGATCCCTACATCCTGCTCTGCAGCGAGAAGATCACCAAGGTGCAGCAGCTCATGCCGTTGATCGACAAGATCATGCGCGACCCGCGACCACTGATCATCGTGGCCGAGAACGTCGAGGGTTCGGCGCTGAGCATGCTCGTGCACAACCACGTGAACGGCATCTTCTGCTGTGTGGCGGTGCGGGCCCCCGGCTTTGGCGACCGCCGGCTGCGCAAGCTCGAGGACATCGCCACGATGACCGGTGGCGAGGTGTACAGCAAGCACTCCGGCTTCACGCTGGAGACGATGACGGCCAGCCAGCTCGGCCGGGCCTCCCAGGTGCGGGTTACTGCTGACCGCACGGCGATCATCGGTGGGGCGGGCTCGTCGGATGCCATCGAGTTCCGGCTTACACAGATGCGCGCCGAGCGCGTGCGGGCGACTTACGGGGTCGACGAGGACGTCCTTAACGAGCGGATCGGGTCGCTGTCGGGCAAGGTTGCGGTGATAAGCGTCGGCGCCCCGACCAACGCCGAGCTATCCGAACTGCAGCACCGCGTGGAGGACGCCCTGGGCGCCACCCGCGCGGCCATGGCGGAGGGCATCGTGGCTGGTGGCGGAGCCGCGCTCCTTCACGCCGTGCCAGCATTGGACGATCTCGACGTCAAGGATGACTATGCCGCCGCCGTGGAGATCGTCCGCCGCTCGTTGACAGAACCCGCATTCCTGATCGCCACGAACGCCGGCTACTCCGGAGAGGAAGTGCTCGAGCGGACCGCTCAGCTCGGGATCGACGAGGGCTTCGACGCGCTCGAGGGCTGCTACGGGAACATGATCGACATGGGCATCATCGACCCGCTTCGCGTAACCAGAGCGGCGCTGCAAAACGGTGCGTCGGTCGCCGGCCTGCTACTCACGACCAACTCCCTGGTCGCCGAGGAGAAGACCCCATGGGGCGGCAGCGCCGCCCTCATGACGGAGTTCGGATCCTTGGACGAGGGTATCCCGCAACCCTCCCCCGACTCCAGCACCCCGCAGTCGCTCGGCCTGGGTCCGTCCATTGGCTGACTGGGCCGCACCACCGACCCCGCCGGGCGTCCTCCGCAAAGTGGAGACGCCCGCCGCGGTGGCGCTGTCCGCGCTCGCGGCGACGCTGGACGACCTCCAGATGGTGCTGCGGTGCTGCGAGCGCCTAATGACCGAGTTCGCCCCGCGGCCGGCTGGGCCGGACATCGTCGCCGTCGAGTCGATGTGGACGACGGCGCTGATCTCCTATGCCCGATGCTTCCCGGCCGCGGGGTCTGGCGCGGGGCTCACCGAGGACGACGTCCGGGCAACCCACACCGAGGCCGACGTGTTGTCGTGGCACGCGGCCCTCCTGCAGCTGCGCGACCACTACGCCGACCCGACGGCCAACCCTCGAGAGCACTTCTCGGTGGGAGTCGCCCAGGACCCGGCCGGCGCCGCAAGCGGCATCGGAATCACCTCGACCCCTCAGCCGATGGTGGACGAGGTCACCGTGCGCCAGACCGGGGCCATCGCCTACGCGCTGAGTACCCTCGTCGACCAGCGCATCGTCGCCCAGCAAGCGACGGTCTTCAGCGAAGTGGAGCGCCTACCCAGGGCGGACCTGGACCGGATGATCAAGCTCGACGTCGCGCAGCCCACCGGCGAGTAGCAGCCCCCTCCGGCGCTGCGACCGCGCCCGCCAGTCGTACACGTCGATTCCCCTTCACCGTGCTCCGGTGGCCGACGTCGCGTTCGAGCGACCAAGCCGTTGCTCAGCCCGAGTCCGTCGGGGCAGGGGCCGGATCACGTTGCGCTGCTTCGATAAGCCGCAGCCGCCCGTGGTAGGCGCCGGGGCACAGGTGGCTCGGCCGGTACTCGAGGCTGCGATGGTCGCCGTCGGCGACCTCCACCCGGGCATGTGCAGCCGTGAGTCGGCGAGCGAGTGGCCCTGGCGTGTCGACGAGCACGAGGTAGGCGATCACCTCATGGGCGCCGGAATCGACCTCGATCTCAACGGCCACCCCCCACGGGATCGGCCACGGTCGGTGATCAACCTCCACCACGACGCGACCAAGCCTGCGGCTAATGGGCCCAGCACGGGCGCTGACGACGATCAACGAGGGAGCCATCATGTCACAAGGTGAGTAGTAGTCCGGTGAGGTACATCGCCAATAATCCCGCTCCGACTCCGGCGGCCACGACGCGATCGCCGACGCAACGCACCATCGGGCGGCCGATCATCCACAGCACCTGGAGGATCGCTCCGGTTGCGATGCCGAAGGCGATCGCGGCGATGGTTGGGTCGAAGGCGAAGCCCCCGAGCCAAACGCCGGGGATGGCGGGCACACCCGCGACGGCAGCCAGGACTACCAGGCGGAGGATCGGAAGCCGCCGCGGTCCGTCCTGGGCGAGGGGCGCAGCAATAGCGATCCCCTCGGACAGGTTGTGGACGGCGAAGCCAACGATCAGGCCGAGCCCGAGATCGGTCCGCCCCGTCGCCAGGGCCGCGCCGACGGCAATCCCCTCGCCGAAGTTGTGGATCCCGATTGCAACGGCGATTGGCGACTCTGTGTGGCGCGTGCGCGCCGACGTCTTACTCGCTGGGACGATCGTGAGGACGATCGCCGTGACGGCGGCCGCGAGGATGAAGACCCCCTGTCCTTGGAACGGCTTGCGGGCCTCAGTGGCAAGGCCCCATCCCTCGAGCACGGTGTCGACGAGCAGAAACGCGAGCAGTCCAAGCGTGACGGCTAGGGCAAAATCGAGCACGCGCCTGCGGGCGCTGGCGAGGAGCGGGAACGCGCAGAGCCCGGCCGCGATGGGGACGAGCCCGACGAACAGCCCGACCAAGGAATAGGTCGCCCATGTGCCGCTATCGGGTTTGGGGGTGAGCGACGCCCGGCCGAGGTCGAGGCGCACGACGTCTCCGTTGGACGCCGCCAGTCCGACTTCGACCGGCACTCCCTCTTCCCACGGATACAGGATCTCAAGGCTTGTCGACTGGAACCGGCCGAGCCGGGGATCGCCGATCGAATGCTGCCAATAGCCGCCGTTGACGATGATCTGGCTAACCGTTAGCGGCTGGGTGCCGGTGTTGCGCACGATCAGACGTATCGCCAGAGGCTCCTCCTCGAAGACGACCCGTTCCGCTTTCGCCGCCGCCTGCGGTGGCGCCGATCGAAAACGGTCTAGCGGGTTGCTGTTCAGGAAAACAGTGAACATGACGATCAGCGCGGCGAGCGGGAGCACGGCGAGCGCCAACCGCCGGCCCAGGCTCCGCGCATCCGGAATCGGCTCGACGTCGCTGGTGGTCACCGTTACGACTTCGGCGGTCCGCGACATCTCAGCTCACCTCGAACATCGACATCCAGCCCAGCTGGACAAATTCGCTCTGATGGGCGTGGAACATGAACTGGCCGCGCTCGTGATACGTGAACTCAAGCATGTGCCGCTCGGCCTGGCCCATCGTGACGATGTCGGTCAGCTCGTCTGGCTTGAGCCCCGTACCTGTGCGGTAGAGCTGAAAGAAGTTGGCGTGGAGGTGGAAGGAGTTGACCGGGTCGAACTCGGTGATGTTGACGACGTGGGCCCGCTGCAGCTCCCCGGCGGCGATCGGGATCGGCTTATCGAAGTATGCGAAGGCAACGGTGTTCGCCGCGTACACTTCGTTCTTGCCGTCGAAGTCGGTGTCGAACGCGTTCAGGACGAACACCATCTCGCGCGCCGGTGGTCGGCCACCTGGCGGGTCGACGATAAATGCGCCGTAGAGCCCGCGATGGATGTGGTTAGCCAGCGGGAGCGAGTGGCAGTGGTACAGGTGCGTCCCGAATGGACCCGCGATGAAGTCGTAGGTGAAGGTTTCTCCGGGTGCCACCTCGCCCGCTCCGGGTACACCGTCCATTGCGGCCGGATGAAATCCGTGGAAGTGGATCGAGTGCGAATGCGAGGAGGCGTTGAAGAGCTCGACCCGGATGCGGTCGCCTTGGGTTGCCCGGATCGTCGGCCCGGGAACCCGCCCGTTGTAGGCCCACGCTTCGAAAAAGATCCCGGGGGCGACCTCGATCTCCTTGACCGAAGCGACGAACTGATACTCGCGGACCGTTCGGCCCGTCACGTCGGTGGACACCCCACCACCGTCGAAGTCGGTGAGGATCTGGTGCGGGTCGAAGCCGTTCCGGGCAGTGTTGACGGTGCCAACTGTGCCCAGACGGCCGTGGCCGTGGACGTGCGCGGGACCATTGTGTTCGTTGGGCGCGTCGGACCCGGCCTGGGCCGCGAGCGCCCCGAACCCGGACGCGCCGAGCAGGCCGGCTCCACCGATCAGAGCGCGGCGACTAAACGTTCCGTTGCTCATCGAGACTCGCAGACAGGCGGCAGCGAACCGACCCCAGTAGCTGGTCGCCGAGGGCGTGGCGGGCGCCATCGACCTCGACCCATGTCGGGCCGCCGAAGGCCGCCCTCTCGATGACCTCCACCTCCGCGCCGGGGCGCAGGCCGAGCTGCACGAGATGGGCGAGCGCCGGCGTGTCGTGATCAGAAACCCGCTCCACGACGGCGCGCACACCCACGTCGACAGCGCTCAACGCGACCAGGTCGGGCTCGACGTAGCGCTCTGCGCCGGGGGCGGGGATCGGATGGCCGTGCGGGTCGACCTCCGGATGCCCGAGCATCTCGTCGATGCGCTCGACGAGGCGCTCGCTGACCGCGTGTTCCATCCGCTCTGCCTCGTCGTGGATCTCCCACAGCTCGAGGCCGACCACTTGGTGGAGAAAAGTCTCCACGAGCCTGTGCCGGCGCACGATGTCGAGGGCCGCGCGCCACCCGTCGTCGGTGAGCTCGATGTGACCGCCGGGCTCCCAGTCGACCAGTCCGGCGTCGCGGAGGCGACGGATCATGCTCGATGCCGACGCCGGCTGGACGTCGAGCGCACTAGCGATCGCCGAGGTGCTCACGCCTCCCGCGACGGCAAGAGCGAACACACCCTTCAGGTAGTCCTCGACGGCGGTGGATGCCCGCATGGGCCCGAGGTTAGATCAGGCTTAGTTCAGGTGCAAGGGCCGTCTCGCACCTGGCATTAGACGAAGCGAACTCGCTCGGCGGTGCTTCCCGGCCATGATGGCGTCGCGCTCGGTCGTGTTGTCGTTGAACGCGCCTCGCCGCCGACCACCTCAGTCCGCCACCGCGAGCTCGCCGAGCTGCGCCCAGCCGTCTTGATCCAACGTCTGCGAGATGATCCTAGGGGTCTCGGCCAGGTGCGGTGGCAGCATTTGCCGAGCCTGGCGGAAGTGGACCGACCCGACGTGCGCGGCGCCGGCATCGCCATCGCGGAACGCCTCTACGAGCACGTACTCGTTGGGGTCGTCGAGACTGCGCGACCAGTCGAACCACAGGCATCCAGGCTCGCTACGGGTCGCTGCGGTGAAGTCCGCGACGATGTCCGGCCAACGATCGGCGTCCTCGGAGCGGACGCGGAACTTCGCAGTGATGAAAATCATGTGGCCTCCTCAGGTGCCCCGTGGGGCATAGCGCCCACTATAGGGCTCATCGCACACAGTCGTTGCCCGCCGGCACCGTCGGCTGGTCAATGCGCTGTTTGCCGGCGGAGCGGTACAGGACGGCAGCCGAAATACGCACAGTTCCAGCCTTGGAACTAATCATCTGGTCGCCGGGCCTACGGGGGAGTCGACGACGGCTATCGCCGGAGTGAGCAGCATCAGGCGCGAGCGGATCTAGCAGCTCGAACGGGAGCACCAGGAACCGCGCCGATGGCTCACCCAACGGTGGACCCCGAAAACCCACCACTCCGCGGGACTCATACGCGACCTGGGCCGCCGACACCCCTGCTGACCGGGACCCATCAGTTTCCGGAGCCTCAGGGCGGACCCACCACACCGGTACGATCAGGTCTTGTTGTCTACCAGCTGATGTTGCTAAGCTCCCCTGGGCAATGCGATCACCCGAAGAACTGATCAACCATTTCCGGGCAAACGGCCTTAGGGCCACGCCGCAGCGGTACGCCGTCTTCGAGGCGCTCTACCAGGATGGATCTCATCCGACGGCCGAGACCGTTTGGGATCGGGTGCGCCAGCAGATGCCCTCGGTATCGCTGCGCACCGTCTATCAGGCGCTGGGAGATCTCGTTTCCCTCGGTGAGCTAGGGGCGGTGTCGGTGAACAGCGGCGCAGCCCGTTTCGATCCAAACGTCTCCCCTCACGCTCATTTCGTCTGTCGGGCTTGCGAGCGTATTTTCGATGTGATCGCGTCACGCCCCCACCTCATTTCGACCCATCCCGACATGGCCGGTGTCGCCAGCGCCGACGAGGACCTGGCGGTCGAAACGGCCGAGATCATCTTCCGCGGAAGTTGCGCTTCATGCCGACGCGGTTCGTCCGTTCCGACACCTGACCCTATCAACCTAAAGCGGCCCGCCGGCCCGAATGCCAAGGAGATCCATGACTAACGAAAACAAGTGCCCGGTCCTTCGCCACGACCATTCCGCACGTGGCAGCCAAGCCAACCAGCACTGGTGGCCCAACCAGCTGAACTTGAACATCCTGCACCAAGGTTCGGCCAAGGCCGACCCGATGGGCGGCACCTTCGACTACGCCGCCGAGTTCGCCACGCTCGATCTCGCGGCAGTGAAGGCTGACCTCACCGCGCTGATGACCGACTCGAAGGAGTGGTGGCCCGCGGACTACGGCCACTACGGCCCGCTGTTCATTCGCATGACGTGGCACTCGGCCGGCACCTACCGCACCCACGACGGTCGCGGCGGCTGCGCATCGGGACAGCAGCGTTTCTCTCCCTTGAACAGCTGGCACGACAACGGCAACCTCGACAAGGCCCGGGCACAGCTCGAGCCCATTAAGAAGAAGTACGGCCGCAAGCTGTCCTGGGCCGACCTCATGATCCTCACCGGCAACGTTGCGCTGGAGTCCATGGGTTTTGAGACCTTCGGTTTCGCCGGTGGCCGTGAAGATGTGTGGGGACCGGAGGAAGACGTTTACTGGGGTCCCGAGAACGTGTGGCTCGACGATCAGCGCTACAGCGGCAACCGTCAGCTCCAGGAGCCGCTCGGTGCCGTCCAGATGGGCCTCATCTATGTGAACCCCGAAGGCCCCAACGGCAACCCTGACCCGGTCGCATCTGGCGCCGACATTCGCGAGACGTTCCGGCGTATGGCCATGAACGACGAAGAGACCGTAGCCCTCGTCGTTGGCGGTCACGCCTTCGGCAAGATGCACGGTGCCGGTCCGGAGCCCTCAGTTGGCGCTGAGCCGGAAGGCGCCCCCATGGAGCAGCAGCTCCTCGGCTGGAAGAATAGCTTCGGCTCGGGCAAGGGCGTTCACACCACCACCAGCGGTTTCGAGGGCGCGTGGAACTCCACCCCCACGAAGTGGGACAACAACTACCTCGAGACCCTGCTCGACAACGACTGGGTGCTCACCGAGAGCCCGGCCGGTCACAAGCAGTGGACCGCACCGGCCCTCGCCGGCACGGTGCCCGACGCCCACGACCCGAACATCACGCACGCTCCAATGATGAGCACCGCTGACATGGCCATGAAGATGGACCCGATCTACGGGCCGATCTCCAAGCGATTCCGCGACAACCCCAAGCAACTCGACGAGGCATTCGCCCGTGCGTGGTACAAGCTCACGCACCGCGACATGGGCCCGGCCGTTCGCTCCCTCGGCTCAGAGGTTCCTTCCGAGGAACTGCTGTGGCAGGACCCGATTCCGGCCGGCCATGCGCTGAGCGAGGCCGACGTCGCCAAGGTGAAGGCCGCCATCCTGGCGACCGGTGTCTCCGTCACCGAACTCGTCGAGACCGCATGGGCATCGGCTTCTACCTATCGCCAGACCGACAAGCGCGGCGGTGCCAACGGCGGCCGTCTCCGACTCGCCCCGCAGAATGCGTGGGACGTCAACAAGCCCGCGCAGCTTCGTCGGGTCCTCACCGCGCTCGAAGGCGTCAAGTCAAGCGTCGGTGTCTCGGTCTCCATGGCCGACCTCATCGTGCTCGGTGGCGCCGCCGCGGTGGAAGCTGCCGCCAAGGATGCCGGGGTTCTGATCACCGTCGACGTGAGCACCGGGCGTGGCGACGCCACGCAGGAAAAGACTGACGTCGAGTCGTTCGCCTGGCTCGAGCCCAAGAACGACGGATTCCGGAACTACCTGGGTAAGGGCGCCAGCCACGTTGTCGAGCACCTCCTCGTCGACCGAGCCCAGCTGCTCAACCTCGGTGCCCCCGAGATGGCCGTTCTGGTGGCCGGCCTGCGAGTCCTCGGCGTCAGCAATGACGGTCACGGTGTGTTCACCGACCGGGTCGGAACCTTGAGCAACGACTTCTTTGTCAACCTGATGGATCTGAACACGATGTGGTCTGCCGCCCCAGGCGCAGAAGATGTCTTCGAAGGCAAGGCTCGTGCCGGTGGCAACG
The DNA here is from genome assembly GCA_031410595.1 of Actinomycetes bacterium. Classification (GTDB taxonomy): domain Bacteria; phylum Actinomycetota; class Acidimicrobiia; order Acidimicrobiales; family Ilumatobacteraceae; genus JANMCE01. Next base: position 30,243 of record JANNZM010000167.1, read on the forward strand.
TCAAGTGGACGGGTACCCGCAACGATCTCGTGTTCGGTTCGAACTCGATCCTGCGTGCGATCGCCGACGTCTACGCCGCCGACGATGCCGGAACGAAGTTCATCGTCGACTTCTGTGCGGCCTTCGCGAAGGTCATGGACAACGACCGCTTCGACCTCTCCTGATGTAGCCGACCTGCCGGATCAGCCCGGCCTTGGCAATTAGCAACGCCCCGCCGGACCTTGTGGACGGCGGGGCGTTGCGCTACCTACCCTTCAGTGTGTCCCGAGCCGTTGATTAGGTGAAGATGTCGGTCCGGTGACAGCGGAGACTCTTGGCGGAGATCATGTACGAGGCTGAGAGCGCAAGCAACCTTCGGCGTGTCACCGAGAGGCATTTGATCGTGCATCTGCGCCATCTGTTGATCGCCGAGTCCTTCGGTCCGACTGAAGATTCGGGCCACCGTCTAAGAAAATTCACTGCTCGAGCGGCCCCTTGTCGCGTCCCTCAACGCGGATTGCACGTTTGGGTTGTTGGCGGGTCGGGTACTGATCCAATGGACCTCCAAGGGTCGCAATGGACCTAGCCACCACAGAAGGAACGCTATGAGCAACGAATCCACGCAGCCGTTCAATATCAATGAGAACACCGCGCAGCCGTCGCACCGACCAGAGCACGACAAGGCAAGGGATGAGATCGACAAGCGGCTCCACGACGACGACAGTGAGTCCATAACGCCTATGGACACCATTACGCCTTCCGAAGCAAAAGTTGTAGCAAACGACTGATCCACGCTTCCGAATGACCGCAACATACCCGGAGATCTGGCGTTCGCTAGCCAGGTGGTAGGCCATCATCCCCGTGCAGGCTCAGCCTTCCCCTTATCCCTTGGCCTGCTTGCCACGAAGGTGCCGAGTTCGCTCGGTCCTTTCGCCGCCGTTTTGGGGGTTGAGCAGGATCGGTACAGAATTTGGCGCTAAGCCTGATTGGTGGTGCTGCCATCTGGACGAGTACCTCCAAGGCATTGCGCGGTGCGAGCCGTCGACAAGGCCCCAATTGCTCGATCTCGGCGCTCCCGAGATGGCGGTCCTCGTGGCTGGGCTGCGGGTTCTCGGCGTGACCACCGACAACCACGGTGTTCTCACGAATCGAGTTGGCACCCTCAGCAACGACTTCTTCGTGAACCTGATGGACATGGGCACTGAATGGACAGCGGCCTCGGGTGCTGAGGGTGTGTTCGAAGGCCGCGACCGATCGACCGGCGATCTGAGGTGGACTGCCACTCGCAACGACCTCGTGTTCGGTTCGAACTCGGTCCTGCGGGCCGTCGCCGATGTCTACGCCGCCGACGACGCCGGAGAGAAGTTCGTCACGGACTTCGTGGCGGCGTGGGTCAAGGTGATGGACGCCGATCGCTTCGACCTCTCCTGACGTAGCCGACCCCCCGGATCAGCCCGGCCTTGGCAATCAGCAACGCCCCGCTGGATCTTGTGGACGGCGGGGCGTTGCGCTTCCTGCCCTTCAGCGTGTCCCGAGTCGTTGATTCGGTGAAGACATCGGCGGGGTTGGCGAGGATGTCGTCGGCGGACTTGGTTCCATTGGGTTGCTCGGTGGGGAAATGCCCGCGGGCGCGAGTCGCCCGTCGAATCGGGCGTTCAATGACTCGACGGCGTTCGTTGAGACGATGATCTTGCGGACCTCGACGGGTAGGCCAGCAACGAAACGAACAGCGGCGGCGGGGACCTCGCGCTCGTCCGGGAAACGCGCTTCGAGTTCGAAGAATTTCAACAGCACACCGAAGCCGAGACGGGTGGAACCGGACTTGTTGCCGATCACCGGGCCAATCGACCTCCAGCACCGTCCACGACTCAACCAACTCCTCCCACGACCAGTCAACGTTCATCCACGGACCGCAGGCCCCGTGCCGTGCAATCTCCTCGAAGCCGCTACTTTGCACTCTGGGACAGATCCGGGAGTGCAGGGCCTTCCAGGTCGCCGCCGTCGACCACTGAGGTTCGGCGCCGAGGCCGGTGAGCCGCGGGCGCCGCAGCGATCGTTCAGGCCTTGGCCCCGCGGGGCAGGCGCACCTACGCTGGCGGGATGACCAGGTATCGGTTCCTCAATGGCATGGGCGACGTCGTTGCTGAGGACGAGTTCGCCGATCACGAGGCCGCGATGGCAGGAATCGCCGAGCTAGACCAGGAGCTGGACGCTGAGCAGGGCGAAATCCAGCGCGTGGAATTCTATGGCCCCGAAGGCGATTGGCGATGGGCCGGAGCACTGCCGATCTGACAGGTTCCTCGATCTGGTCTAGGTCGGCCACGGCGTGTCGGAAGCCGCAACGTTCGGCTGAGCTCGGCGACGACGGGTCGCTGTTTGTTCGATGTTCCCATCACAGCCGACGCTTCCATCGACCCCCCGCCGCGTGACTTCGACCCGTCCCGGACAGCCTTCACTGCCGATGAGTGGCTGCTGCAGGGCCTGGCGGCTCGATCAGAGCTGATACTATCCGAGATCCGATGCCGCGGCCTTGGTACGCGGGCAAGACCTCGACTAGGGGTATGTAAGCGGCGAACCGGTGGTCTGGATCGCAGTCGCGAAGCCAACGACGCGCCGTCAGGAGTCCGGCAAAACGAGGTGCCTCCAGACAAGTTCACGGAGTTCATTCACTGAGTCTCGCAGGCTGCAACGGGCGCACGGGTCGCCGTCAGCTGGCGACACGCACAGCGCACCGTGGCTGCAGTGTGTGGGTCGGTGATAGTTGTCGGGCGATTTCGGCGCGCGGCTTCGCTGGAGATGCGTGGGCGCGGTACGGGTTCGGCAGGGCGCGGCTTGCGGGAACTGTGACGCTGCACATGGTGCGCCCGCTTCTCCCGGTGCTCAGTTGATCTCGGTCGTTTCCGCCGCTGCGTATCGCCGAGCGGCGGTCACCACGGCCGTGACGGTCTCACGCTCCGCTTCGTTGAGCGGGGCCGGGACCAGGACCAGGCCCGCACTCAGCCGGACGCCGGCCAGCGGGTGGGCGAGCGCCCAGCCCTTGACCAGAGCGTCGTAGGCCAGAGCTGCGGGCAGGCAGAGGTGCAGGCTGCCGTCGGGGTGCACGTGGGCGAACTCGTTCTCGTGCAGGAACGCTTCCGGTGGACCCGCGGCACCGGGGAGCAGCAGGGAACGGGTGCCGGGCGGGCCGATTTTCGCGTCCGAGGGAGTACCGAGCCCGACGATCCGATCCCAAAGGCCCGGGTCCGGGTTGGACGAGAGCGGCAGCTGCGGGAGTCCAACGGTGGTATCGGGCGGCTCGCCGGCCCGTATCGGAAGCCGGCCGAGACCCGGCCAGTCCGGCTCTGGACCGTCGGGTAGCGGGTTCTCGCCGTGCTCGTGCATGTGGTCCAGCCGGGCAGCGAGCCAGTTCCCGGCCGCGTCGACCACCGATCCGGCGAGCAACCCGCCCGGTGCTTTTACGAGCCGAATCGGTGCGCCCGACCAGCGGCGCAGCCAGTCTGTGGTGGCGGTCAGCATCGGTTGCGGGGTACGTGGGTCGTCTTCGGCGTAGGCGAGCAACACCGGGATCCCGCGAAGTGCCCCGCGCTTCGGCTGCGGATCGAGGGGCAGCGCCCCGTGCAGCAGCAGGGCGCCGGAGAATCTTTCCGGCGCGGCGAGCAGCAGTGCCCCGGCCAGGGTGACGCCACCGCGGAAGGCGAGCAGAATTATCGGACGGTCGCCCTCGCCGTCCAGCCAACGAAGCACGAACTGTGTGGCCCCCGCGAGCTCGTCCGGGTCCGGACGGCCGTCGATCTCGGCGAACCAGCGGAACCCCCGCTCGGCGAGCAGCGGCGCCCGGACGGCCACGTACGCGACCGGGCCGTGAGGCAGCCACGGCGCGATCTCGATCATCGAGTGCTCGCTTGTCCCATTCCCGTGCAGCACCACGACCAGCGGCACTCCGGGATGGTCGGAGCCCCAGCGGGCGACCATCGGCTCCTCACTTTGACCGGTCGAGTGCGCTGGAAACATCTCGCGAGAGTAGAGCCGGAGCAGACCGGATGGCTACTGGTGAGTCACAACGGTTTGGAGCACAGATCGGCGCCTCGGTAGCGCCGTATGTGAGCAGCATGGGGGGACTGGGAAGAGCCCGATAAAACGACGTATCACTCGTTCACGCAACTCCGGCAGGAATTTCCGTCCTTCTGGCATGACTCCACCTTTCCGTGGATTCAAGCCTCCATCAAACTCAGGGCGATTCAGTGCGCCATCCGTGCCACCGATAACGACACCGTGCAGTCTGCGCGATAACAGCCGCGATGCGGCGCTCGCCGATGAGACGTGGAGTTCGCTCAATCCGCAGCGAGGACGGGACGAAACGTCGTTCACCTGACTCGGTGCGTCCGACCTCGCGTCCGGTGTCGTGTTCTTGGCGTGCGTTCTGCTCCGGCCCACGTCTGTATAAAGCATCATGACCTGCCAGTACGTTCCAGACCTCGTCGGCCATCACGACCATCGACGACACCCTGCGTGTCCGACACGGGATCCGCGGCTCCGTCGGCGGTGCGCTCTGACCGGTCGCGGGTCTGTATTGGCCGTGCCCACAATCCGCCCGCCGTAGGTCCCGAAAGTTTGTCGCCAGGTTTGCCGCCCGATCGATGACCATCAATGCAGGAGATCAATGAAACATGCCCTTGACCAGGCTTTTTGTTGTGCGCCCCCTGGGAGTCGAACCCAGAACCTGCGGATTAAGAGTCCCGCACCACCAGTCCGCCCAGTGTTGCGCAGTCCGTAAAATAGGGCTTTCGTCCGAATCGCAGTCCAGGGAGTGCTGCCGAATCCGCCACAGTCCGGCGAGTTTGTCGCCAGGTTAGTCGCCAGGCTTCGATCCGACTTCGAACTTCATAGCCGCACGGAGCGTTGCCAATGATGTTGAGGCAGTACGTGGATCGGTAGAGGTCGTCGAAGGCGCGGCCGTCGAGTCATTTCCAACAGTGCGCGTTATGCGGTATGCCCAGATCGTCGCCGAGGTCGGCCGTGGCGACCGTGTCGTACCGGCGGCGATCGACGGTAACGGATGTCGCTCTGTTCGACATCGAGGTGCCCCGTATCGATGGCGCCGCTGCGTCAACGAGGAACGTGTTTGCGGTGAGGTCCTGGGCCAGTTGTCGGTCACCACAACGCTTACCGGGTTGAGGAGCATTCCTGACGGGCGATCCATGCGTCGACGAGGACCCATTGCTCGTCGAGCCAGGCGATGCGACCGGGTTCGTCGGTGGGGATCTGTGCGATCGGGATTCGCCATGCGGTGACGTCGATTGGCTTGCGGAGTGGCACGGCGCGGGCGAGCGCCGTGAACGAAGCGTATTGGTCGAGTCCGTGGTGGGCGATCACGACGACGTCAGCGGGGAAGGCATCCAGCAGCGCGAGTGCACCGCCGGGCCGCGGTGGCAGTACGTGTCGGAGCGACGAGAGGCGTTTCGCTCGTTCGGGGTTCGAGAGCGTGAGCCGGGCCACGGCTCGTTCGAGGCGCTCGGGTCGGAAGAGGCGACCCTCGGGGAAGATCACGCCAGCCGTTGTGCCGTCAACATCTCGGCCGATGTTGCGGACCATGGCGATTGCATCGGGGCCGTTGTCGCGCGGGATGAACACGGACCCGGTTCTGGAGTAGAGGAGGTCGAACCCGGGGTCGGCGAGTAGTTCGGCCATGATCACGCCACGGGTGCGGTAGCCGAGGCGTTGGTAGAGCAGCGTCGGGAGCGACGCGTCCACGACGTTGACGTGCCGGCACAGCACGATGACCGGGCCGGGTGTGAGTGCCGACGCCGAGATCGGATCGATGTCGAACCAGAGTCCGAGCAGCCGTTCGGCGCGCCGTGCCAGAACGCGGAGGGACCACGCTTGAAGGCGTTGATGCCTCGCGATGGAACGCGGCCCGTCGAGCCGGGTGCCGAGTCCGGCCGCGACCCAGTAGAACGGAGCGAGCAGAATCTCGACGCTGTCGTTGATGCCGTATTGCAGCAGGAACAACGCGACTCGCACGGTGGGCAGACGGAAGCGTCGCTTCCCGATATCGATGACCGCTGCCCCCACGAGCAATAACGGGCTGGCGAGCACACCGGCGGCGGTTGCGCCGAGCACCAGGGGAATGGTGCGCGCTCGTCGTTTCCAACGCGACGCGAATGGTTCGGCGTCGGTCATGTCGGCGTGACGTCGCCGGCGGCGAGGTCGGCAGCGAGGGCTTGCAGCCGTTGGAGCGGTTCGACGGGCATCGGGACCGACGTTTCGGCGAGCGCCGATTTCAGGCGCCGGTAGTCATCGGCAGTCAGTCCGCAGCGTCGGCAGGCATGGAGATGATGGGCGACCTTCGCGGCGGTGGCCGGGTCGAGGCCGTCATCAAGATATGTCTGGATCTGGCGCCCGATTTCGATGCAGCGGCTACCGCCTTTGCGTCGGAACATGTCGATTGCATCGCGTGGTCTCATCGGTGTTCGCTCCGGAATTCAATGTTGTGGACGAGGTGGGCGCGCATGCGGTGGCGGGCTCGGTGTAGGCGGCTCATGACCGTACCGGTCGGGATGCCGAGCGCGGCGGCAGCTTCGTCACAGGTGAGGCCGTCAATGTCCACGAGTTGCACCACCTGAACGTGCCGAGCGGAGAGACGTGCGAGCGCGTCGGCAATCCAGGGCGCCGGCGCGTGCGCGGCGAAGACGTCTTCGGCGCTCGGTGCCGGCGGGTTGCGTCGATCGGCAACACCCGCGAGGTCGGTGGCGTCATGGAGCAGACCGGGTCGTTGACGACGGTGACGGTTGATGTTGGCGTTGCGCATGATCGTGAGCAACCAAGCCCGCGGGTACACGCCGTCGAACGTGCCGATGCCTTTGAACGCTCGCACGAGTGTGTCTTGCACCAGATCCTCTGCGTCGTGCGAGTTCCGACACAGAGAACGGGCGGCGCGAAACAAGACCGGAAGGTGAGGGCCGACGAACGCGTCGAACGACCCCGCCGCGGGTGAGGCGGGGTTTATGGAGAGGTTGTTCGACGCGTCGGTTGGTGACTCGTCTGCCATTGCGCTCAAGTTTGCTCCTTCCCGACAGAGACCCGCCGAGCGAACAGATCCTTCCATCATGTTTCCGCGGATATCGATGGAAGGTTTCACGTTGCGGACGGGTTCCGGTTGCCGTTCGTCCGATGTGGACGAACCGCCTGGAAAGGAACCACCGATGTCAACATCAAAGAGTTCTCCATCCGCCACACCCGTGAAGGCAACCTTGATGCGAGGAGGCGTCGCGGGAATGATCGCCGGTGCCGTCATGGCGATGTTCGCCATGATCGCCTCGGTCACCTACCAGCACCACGGCCTGTTCACCCCGCTGTTCGACATCTCGGCGCTGTTCGGATCGCCCGACGCAATGGTGCGCTCCGTCGCCGAAGCGATGGCCGGCAGCCGGTTCTGGTTCTCTGCTGGTCCCGCCGTGCTCGGTCTGGTGATCCACATGATGACCGGTGTCATGTTCGGCATCGGGTTCGCGTTCATCGCCCGCCGACTCGCGCACAGACTGCCACGCACCACCCTCGTTCCCATCGGTGCCGCCTACGGTCTCATCGTGTTCGTCGTGTCCGCGTTCATCGGTCTTCCCCTGGCCGCCAAGATCACCAACTCCGGCAGCACGATCTCGGACATGGCCAAGATGGTCGGATGGGCCACGTTCGCCGTAGAACACATGATGTTCGGTGTTGTGCTCGGCGCGCTCGCCACGCGGTTCGCGCCGACAATCGCAACGGCCGCGACCGATCGCGCTTCGCGATCGGCGATGCTTTCCCGATGACCCCACCCGACGCGGCACCGACCCAGCGAATCATCCGCCTTGTCGGGGTGTACGACGCCGACAGCACCATACGCGGCGAACTCGCGTACTGGGTCGGTGCCCGCCTTGGCCGACGGCACTGCTCACTGTGCGAAATCACCCATGGTTCGGTCCCTCAACGACCCGAGTGGCGAACCTGTCGGGCCGGGCTGCCGGTGCCGTTCGACACCTACCATCGTAACGATCAGCCCGACACGATTCGGCGCGTCGCGGGAGGTCAGGCTCCGGTAGTCGTCGCCGAAACCGACAAGGGTGACGTCGTGCTGCTGACCTCCGACGACGTCGATGCGTGCGCCGGTTCCATCGGCGGGCTCGTGGCAGCGATCGAGCAGGCCGCGAGCCGCCTCGGCCTGACCTTGGCGCCGTCATGAACGCCGCCCGGCTGCTTTACGTCGGCGACGCGCTTCCCGACCTCGAACTCGTCGACCACCAGGGCCGACCGTGGCGAACCGGCAACATGCGCGGCCGACCGCTCGTGCTGGTCCTGCACCGACACCTCGCTTGACTGCCATGCCAGGAACACGTGATCGCCGTGCGCGATCACCTCGACCTCTTCGGTGACGCACACGTCGCCGTCATCACGTTCGCAACGCCCGAACGCCTTGCCGCCTACCGCACGCACCTGCGCGTTCCCTTCGATGTCGTCGCCGATACCGACCGGGTCCTCTACAAACTGCTCGGCGCCGAGCGTGGCACCAATCGCCAGATCTGGTCGGCGGGCACCATCGCGATGTACCTCCGACTCCTGCGCTCCGGTCGGAAGCTTCGTCGGCCAACCGAAGACATCCACCAACTCGGCGCAGACGCCGTCATCGGCCGCAGCGGCCGGCTCCGATACCTGTCCCTCCCGTCAACACCCGACGGTCGGCCACCCATCAGCGAACTGATCGCCGCACTCGACTGACGGACCGCCGAGGGTCGCCCATTCCATCCCGACCCCGAAACACGGCGAGCCTCGACGGAACGGCATCGCACATCGTCGACGCCATCGACAACGCGCGGTGCCATGGAAAGGGCCCCGTGGTCATTTCAGGACACGACCGCGTCGACGAGTCTCCGGGCGTGCAACACGATGGCACCGTCGGACCTCGTCGCGCCGCGACAACCGAAGAAATCCGACGCTTCCACCGAAGCGTCGGCCCGCTCCTTGAGACGCCCGGAGTTGACGACCCGCTCGACTCGGTCGAGCGTGCCAAGCACTTCGCGGATGGTGGCAAGCATGTTGATTGCAGCGGACCGTGCCGCCTCATGCGCTCGATCGGTGTTGACATCGACACCGACCTTGCCGAGAGCGGTACGGTTCACGTCACCTTTACTCGACCCTCGGGACGATCGGCGAGCTGAACATGAGCACCGTCGCTCGAGTTGCCGGTGTCAGCATCGCTCAAGCGGCGCGGGTGCTCCCCGAACTCGTCGAGCGGGACCTTCGTCGGCTCTTGCCGTTGAAGACGACGAACCGGGTACGAGTCCGACGACGTGCCGCGGTCGATCCACCAGAGTTCTTAGGGAGATCAACCTCCCAGAACTCGTCGTGAACTAGTCGGCTGCCACCCGGTTATTTCCGAGCACGGGAGTTCCAGCTGGTTCGAGCCGCGTGTCTCGTTGTACGACGACCCGGTGCATCATGCGCCGATACTGGGCATAGTCGGACACGGCGTAGTGCTGGGTCGCCCGATTGTCCCAGATGGCAATCGTTCCCGGCGTCCAACGAAGGCGTACCTGATGGTCGGGTCGATTGATCATGTCGAGAAGCAACGAAACAATGCGGGCGCTCTCAGGGGCGCCTACGCCGATGATCCACCGGGTGTTTGACTCACTGACGTTGATGTACGGTCGACCCGTGACCGGATGGTGCGAGATGATCGGCCACACCGCGGAGCCGACAGTGCCGAGCATTTCATCAATGCCTGCGTTGCCACCTTTGGCGTAGGCACCATTGCGGAATGCTCCAGGATCGTGAACGGCGAAGAGTTGTTGGAGGTCGGAACGGAGCCCGGGATCGAGCCGCTCATAGACGGAATACATGCTCGCCCACAACGTGTCGCCCCCGACGGGAGGAAGCACCATGGCCTGGAGAATCGTTGCGAACGGCGGATCGGATTTGAAGGTCATGTCGCTGTGCCACTCGGCCGCGTCCGGGCGATCGCCTGGTTGCCAGTCGAGCACGACGACATCGTCGGTTTCGGGATGCGTGTTGTAGGCGTGGTGACGTTCGCCGAGATCGCCGAGATGGCGCCCGAGCGTCACCTGCTCGAGAGGTGAAAGATGCTGGTCCCGGAAGAACAACACCTGATGCTCCATGAGTGCGTCGTAGATGGCGTCGGCACTTTCGCCAGTCAGGTCGCTCAACGTGATTCCGGTAACCATCGCACCGAGGGCCGGCGTCAAGCGTTCGCACCTGAGCATGAGCGAGAGCCTAATGCGCGTTCAGCGTCCTTCTTTGAGTTGGATACCGCAGAACACGATCGCATGCGAATCTCACTGCATCCGCCCGGGTCTTCGACGAATTGGAAACGACATGGCGCGATCGCCTCGCCCGGTTCGGCGACGTCTGGCCGATCCCGAACCCGTAGACGAGACTGCACCAACGTACACACCGAAGACCCCAACGAAGCGAGGAGCGAAACGATGAGCGTGACCGAGGTCCGCGAGGACACACGAAGTTGACGATGACGATCGTGAGCGACTCTATGGAGCATCCGGGCTCGAAGCACCTGCGATAACGCAGCCGGGGCAGCGACGCCATGGTTATGTCGAACCGACGCAGTACGTACGGCGACTCGGTGAAGTTCCACGGGTCAATATCGTTTTGATAGGTCTGTTCGAAGTGGTCGAGGTCCCCTCGAGATAGAGGCGCCGTCCGAACGACCTGCCAGAGTTCGGCGCTTGTGGTCGATGTTTCGACTTGAACCGGGCGGGTAGAAGGCACAAGGCCCAGTAGTTCTCGGGCCCACGATTGGAGTGCTGTCCATCCCTGATCCGAGCTTGTATGAGCGGCTTGGTGGCGTTTTCGCTATCGCCGCCGTGATTGACCATTTCAGCGACGCTGTTGTTCAAAATCCGGTTGTTGGTCAGATGTCTGACAATCCGGCCCTGCGGGAATGGCATACGAACAATCTCGGGAGACTGCCGCCGGGGCTGAAGTTCATGCGCACATTGTGGGTGTGCAATGTTGCCGGCGGGCCGTTTGAGTACTCCGCGACGAAACCGGGAAGCACCTCGCTCGGATTGGAGGAACCCCATCGAATGTTGCGGATCTCGTCAGCCGAGTTCGATGAGGTCGCTGCCGAACTCGGGCGTACGCTTGACCACCTCAAAGTGCCCGAAAGCGAGAAGGCCGAAGTTCTAGCCGCTTTCTCGGCACGCAAGGCTGAGGTAATCGAAGGGTCGTGGCATTGAGCGTCGGTTTCGCCGACGCGAACCCTCGGATCGTCACGATGCCGGGCCGGTAGCGATTCAACCTGACTCGCGGTCAGTCGAGGTGGTTTCGGTATCGCCCGGGCGTCATGCCTACGATCCGCCGGAATGTGGTGGTGAAGTGGCTTTGGTTGGAGAAACCGGTCGCGTAGGCGACGCTGGCGAGCGGTTCGTCGGTGTCGCGGAGCAACTGGCGGGCGCGTTCCACGCGTCGACCAATGACGTATTGATGCAAGGGTACGCCCACCGATCGCGTGAACGATATGGCAAGTTGGTGCGCT
>JANNZM010000168.1:0-4783 GCA_031410595.1 Actinomycetes bacterium
GGCGAGCCGCTCGACTCGTTCCCCGGTTGTTCGCGGTGCCCGATTACCGACCGCAGCGATCGTGAGTGCGATGGCGAGAACGACGATCGACAGAAACCACACCCAGGCTGTCGTGTTGCTGCGAATTCGCTTCACGGCTGGGTGACCGTAACTAGCTCGTCGGGCACGTCGATGACGGAAACGGCATCTGGCTGGGTGAGCCGAGATGGGTGGCGAGGTTTACGGTTCGGGATGATCGACAGGGCTGTCCCGAGGGCCATAACCGCGCCGCCGGTCCACAGCCACACGGCGAGCGGCATGATAACCACGATGACACCGATCGGGCCTTGGGTGGGGAGGTCGTCGATGCTGAGGTAGACGTCTTCGGACAGCGAGTTGGCGATCGCCGGGGTGCCGACCGTCTGGGATGATCCGTTGAATTGCTGCAACGCCGGTTTCAAAAGGCGGTCACCTTCAACCAAGATGAGAGCGCGGCGCTCGATGAGGGATCGGCCGATGACCTGGTCGGTCGAACGGAATTCGAGGGTGTGACCGGCGAACACGACCGGTTTGCCGGGCTCCAGTTGGAGTTCGATCCGCCGACTGTACGCACCCGCTGCGGTCACCGCGACGGCGAGCATCACGAACCCGAGGTGAACGACCATCCCACCACCCGACGCCCCCAGCAGCCCTCGCAGGCCGTGGCGGCGAATATTCATGGAGAGCTGTCGGGTTGCGGCACCCGCGGCGGCACCGCCGAGCGCGAACCCGACCGCCGGAACCAGCCCGCGAGCCCCGAATATCACCGCGGCTGCTAGGACGGCTGCTGCGCCGGCTATCGAGGTGGTCAGGCGTTGGCGGAGCAGCGCGGCCGACGACATGCGCCACGGCAGGATCGGTGCGACGGCCATCAACGTCAGCAGGGCAAGACCGATCGGTATCGCCATCCGATCGAAATAGGGTCGGCCGACCGAAATCCGGGTGCCCCGCAACGCCTCGATCACCAACGGGAACACCGTGCCCAACAGCACCACGAACGCGAAGAGGGCGAACAGTGCGTTGCTGATCAGGAAAGCCGCCTCACGCGACGCGACCGCGTCGATCGAACCGGCGGACCGCAGTCGTTGCCCGCGCCAGGCGATCAGACCGACACTGGTCAGCACGATCACGGTGAAAAACCCAATGATCGCCGGGCCGATGTCGCTTTTGCTGAACGCATGGACCGAGTCGAGCACCCCGGACCGGGTGAGGAATGTTCCGAGGATCGTAAGGCTGAACGTCGCGCACAGCAGCGACAGGTTCCAGACCCGTAACATGCCGCGCCGTTGCTGGGCGAGGACCGAATGGATGTACGCGGAGGCGGTCAGCCAAGGGAGGAAACTGGCGTTTTCGACCGGGTCCCACGCCCAGAAACCGCCCCAGCCGAGCACCTCGTAACTCCACCAGGAGCCGAGGAGGATCCCGACTGTCAGAAACCCCCAGGCCATCAACGTCCACCGTCTGGTGATCACCAACCATCCGTCATCGACCCGTCCGGTGACCAGCGCGCCGATCGCGAACGCGAACGGGACCGAGAACCCGACGTACCCGAGGTACAGGATCGGCGGGTGGAACGCCATCAGAATGTGGTTCTGTAACAGCGGGTTCGGGCCCGGACCGTCGAGCGGGACCGGGAGCGCGGTGAGCCGGAACGGGTTCGACGGGCCGGCCATCAACCCAAAAAAGAACGCGCAGATCGCGAAGAGTGCGCACATCGCCCAACCGACCAGCGGATCGGCGAACCGGTCACGGAACCTGACCACCACCGCGATTAGATAACCGGACAACACCAGCGCCCATAACAGGATCGAGCCCTCCAACGCCGACCACATCGCCGCCACGTTGAACAACGCCGGTGTCCGTGAACTCCCGACATGGGCGACGTAGGCGAGGTAGAAGTCGCGGGTGATCAACGCCCGTTCCATCGCGACCACCGCGAGTACCGCCCCGAACCCGACGAGCATCGCGTACCGTCTCGCCCAACGAAGCTGGCGGACATTCCCCGTGCGGGCACCGACCGCGGCGTTGAACGCGCCCACGAGCGAGCCGCCAAGCCCGAGCGACACGCCCATCAAGCCGATCGCTGCGTTCACCACGACCCGCGGCCTCCGCCCGGCCCGACGTGCCCGTCGAAGCGCCCACAAGCCATCCTCATACTAAGTAGCTTAGGAGCAATGGGGGTGATGTGTTCAAAAAGGTGGCCACCCGAACCGGGCGAACGTGCGTTGTAACGGAATGAAGAACGTGCGCCAGGCACCGCTGGCGAACAGCAAACCAACCCCGACGAGCAGCGTGCCACCGAGTCGTTCCACCCCTCTGGCGTGTCGGCGTAGCCACCTCGTCGAGTTTTTTGCGCCGCCGAGGCCGAGGGCGAGTCCGATAAACGGTAGGCCAAGCCCGATCGAGTACAGCAGCAGCAACACCGCACCCCAGACCACGGTGCGGGTTGCTGCTGCGGCGGTCAGGATGGTCGCCAGCACCGGCCCGATGCACGGTGCCCAACCGAACGCGAATGCGGTACCCAGCAGAAACGCCGAGCGAGGACCAGGCCGAACGCGGTCCAACAAGCGTCGTTCCCGGTTCAGGAACGGCACCTGCAGCGCGTCGAGCATCATGAGTCCCATCACGATGATCGCGAACCCGGCAACCCGGGTGATGGCCGGCACTCGGCGCAACAACACCGAGCCGACCAGAGCGAACGACACGCCGAGCGCGGTGAACACCAGCGTGAAACCGGCAACGAAGAACAGCGAGGCCCGCAACGCGATCTTGCGTGACGCGCCACGGTCAACCTCGCTCATCGGTAGACCAGAGATGAAAGACACGTATCCGGGCAACAACGGCAGGCAGCACGGAGAAGCAAACGAGATCGCCCCGGCGACAAGCGCGAGGAACGGCAGAATGAACACCATCAACTATGTAGCCTAGTAGATGGGAGGAGGGTTTAGCTGAGGCAGAAATTCGGCATTGTCAGCACAACCCAGAAGTTCGCGACAACCACAGCGACCGAGAACAGCATCCCAGCCCATAGGGCGCTCAACGACCCGAACGTCATTACGGTCGAGCGAGGTGTCCGGGTGGGTGCCGGGTGGTCCAACGCGGTAATCCGCTCGACCACAGTCTCCAACCCACCGAACGCGGCGACGTCGACCGGCAGTCCGGCAAGCGCGACACCGACCAACGCCCGCCGGGTGGTGTGTCGTGCTTCGACGTCGGTGCCCGAAGCTTCCTCGTCGGCCCACCGTTCCAACGAACACCGCAACTGATCGGTGGCAGCCCGTGCCCACGGGAAGGCCCGCAGCCCGCATTCCGCGGCGGCCGCGAGACGTAACAGCAGGTGATGGCGATGTTGCAGATGGGCGTGCTCGTGACGCACCACCGCATCCAACTCGGCACCCGACAACTGGGCGATCAGAGTGTCGGACACCACGACCGCACCACCATACGCGGCGACGCACAACGCCACCGAGTTCGGCAACGACACAACAACAACCGGATGCCCAGCCACGGTTGTCGGGCGACCGAGCAACGCGACTTCGGACATGGCGTGCTGGGCTAAACGGGCACGCCGGTAGCCGAGGGACACGGCCATCGGCAACATCAACGCCCCGGCCGTCGAAACCCACCCGATCCACGGTGCGCCAATGACGGCGTGGCTCGCCATCCGTGCGCATCGTGCGGCCAAGCCGTGCGCACCGACCGCCCGCAATACAACCGGTGCTCCCAGCGAAACGGCAACCAATTCCGTCGCGACGAGCGCGCCGACCAGCGACACCGCGATTGCTTTCGCGGCGAGCGCCGGATGGATACTTCGGAGCCAACCGCGGGACAGCGCAGGTGCTGCGCCGAGGACAACGGCGAGGGCGGCGAGTACGAACACGGTCACTGGGCCAGCGTCCTGCGTAGCTGCGCCCGATCGGCGTCGCTCAACTGGCCGACGAATTGGGTGAGCACGACCGGGCGATTCTCGACCGCCCCCAACGCGGACGCCATCGTCGACGCGGTGCGTGCCTCGCGGGTCTGCACCGGATGGTAGGCGAACGCCCGACCGTCACGGCGACGTTCGAGCACACCTTTATCGCACAGGTTCGAGAGCACCGTCATCACCGTGGTGTACGCCAACTCGCGGCGGGCCACGAGCACGTTGTGGACCTCGCCGGGCGTCATCCAACCCGTCGAATCCCACAGAACGTCGAGAACCTCTGCCTCCAACGGTCCGATGCCTTTGCCAGATGCCACAGACCAAATCCTACCACCACCTACTAAGATCGATCGTTCTGTGAGGTCAGGACTCGCCCTGAGACGGTCGGAATCTGCGCGACGCGACCAAATGTCGCTGGCTGAAGTCCTCCAACCGGTTTCCCAGCCACCACCCGCATCCCAATGCGGCGAGCCCACCGGCCGCGTCGAGCCAGAAATGGTTCGCAGTGACAATGATGCCGAACAACGTTGCGATCGGGTAGAAGGCGCTCAACCAACGAATCCACCGCCGTCGCCGACCTGCGAGCGGCCACAACGCCAGAACGCACCACGTCGACCACGCCATATGCAGGCTTGGCATCGCCGCGTACTGGTTCGAGATCCGAGTCATGCTTCCCGAATCGAAACTCCACAACCCGCCATCCACTTCCAGGGTGTCAACGAAATCGATCCCTGCAGGAGCATTCGTCGTCGCGGCGAGTGACGCGCCCCCGTACGGTCCGGTGGAGCTGAGGAGCCGGGGTGGCATCAGCGGATACAACATGAAACCGGCAAGCGCGAGCGC
>JANNZM010000169.1:0-10007 GCA_031410595.1 Actinomycetes bacterium
CCCGTGAGAACCAGCAAAGCCGGCGCTTTGGCACCGGCTCTGCTGGTCTTCTCCAGTCGGGCTGAGAGGATTTGAACCTCCGGCCTCTTGACCCCCAGTCAAGCGCGCTAACCAAGCTGCGCCACAGCCCGTGGACCTACCAACCTTAGCCGTTTCCGGCTGAGACCGGCGAACCAGTTATCGAAACAGCCAGAGCACGAGCTGCACGAGCCGCCACCCGAGGTAGAGAGCGAGGGCCACGATCATCAGTTTGAAGTGCCAGGGGACTTTGCCTTCCTCCCCTGCCAACTCCTTCAGGTTCAAGTCCTTCGCTGTAATCGTCGGCCCAACCACTGGGTCGAGCTCACGACCGCAGTCAGGGCAGGAGCCATCCTCCTTCATCGAGGTCGGCGTCCAAAACTTCGAGCACGTTTCACACCACGGCATAGCGGATCAGGTCGATCGCTTCCGTACGCGCAGCTTGATCGGCACTGCGCCCAGCTTGAACCGCTCGCGAATGGTGCGTTCGAGATAGCGGAGATACGACGGCGAAATCTCCTTGTTGGCAAACAGGGTGAACGTGGGCGGATCGGTGGCGCCCTGCACCGCGTAGAGCACCTTCTGTCCGTGGGGTCCAGGCTGGGCCTGCTGGGCTGCCGCAATCGCTTTGTTGACTGCCTGGGTGGGTACGCGACGGTGGTACTGCTCGACGGCATCGGCCAGCACCGGCAGCAACTTATGCACGCCTTTGCCAGTCAACGCCGACACCTTCAACACCGGGGCATCGCCGATGAAGTGCAGCTTGCGGGCGACGTCGGCGGCGATCTGCAGCTTCACCTCCTCATCGTCGATGAGTTCCCACTTGTTGAGAATGACGACAATCGGGCAACCCGACGCGTCGACGCGCTCGGCCAGACGCTGGTCCTGCGCGCTCACGCCATCGGTGGCGTCGATGACCAGCAATGCCACGTCACTCTCATCGACGGCGCGAAGCGCACGCACGAAGCTGTAGTACTCGGGGCCTTCTTCGATCTTGGCTTTGCGGCGCATGCCTGCGGTATCGACAAACTTTATCTGGCCATTCACCGTGTCGACGATGGTATCCACTGCATCGCGGGTGGTGCCGGGCATGTCGTGGACGACGGCGCGGTCGTCACCGATCAGACGGTTGAACAGCGTGCTCTTGCCCACGTTCGGGCGACCGACGATGGCCACGGCCGGAATCTTCGGCAGCAGTTCGAGGGCCGAGTCACTGTCGTCCTCATCGTCCTCTGCGCCACCTTCCGGCGCGGTGAAATGGGAGATCAGAACGTCGAGCATGTCGCCGCAGCGACGACCGTGCAGCGCGCTCACCGGGATCGGCTCGCCAAGGCCGAGGGTGAGGAACTCCCACATGTCGGTTTCGCGGCGCTCGTTGTCACTCTTGTTGGCGACGACCATGACCTTCTTGCCGCTACGACGAAGCCACTCGGCGACCGCGGCGTCTTCTTCGATGATGCCGACCGATGCGTCACAAACGAACAGGACAAGGTCGGCGTCCATGACGGCCTTTTCGACCTGGCGCGACACCTTCTCGTCCAGCTCCGAACCACCCGGCAGCCAGCCACCGGTATCAACCAACATGAAGGGCACGTCTAGCCACTCGGCTTCGACTTCCTTGCGATCGCGGGTGACGCCGGGACGGTCTTCCACGATGGCCACGCGCTTGCCGAGGATGCGGTTCATCAAGGTGCTTTTTCCGACGTTGGGTCGGCCCACAATTGCGACGACGGGGAGCGTCATTGCTTTCCTTCCAGGGCACGGCGCAACGCGATGCCATTCGTTGGCACGATCTCCACCGGGCGGGGAAGATCGGCTGGGGTCAGGCCATCGAGAAAACGGCCTTCAGACAGACAGACATCGGGCAACAGGTAGCGGTGCCCTTCGGGCTCAGCGGCCAGCACTCGCTGCAGGTCCGAACCCACTATTAAACCGGTAACGCAGGTGTTTCCGCCAAAGAAGTCGTTCGTCACCGTGATGAGACGCACATCTTTACGGCCCAAGGAGGCGACGAGCGGCGTCAGAATCGCCGAGCCAGCGGTGCTGGTGAGCACGCCGACGGGCGCCTTGCGGCTCGGGCGCAGCGTCACCGTTCCAGGCGCCCGGGGCGCACGGTAGTACTCGGCTGGGGCACCGTCGACGGCGGCGAAGAAGCCGCTCTGCGGGCCGATCACGTCGTCGGTCTGCCCGGTGAACTCGAGCTCAAACGTGCGGGCCATGCCGATGCCGTCCTCGTGCATGGGGAAATCGCCATAGGTCTCGGCTGGCGGGAACGGTCGCTGCGCCAGTAGGTAATACTCGTCAGCGGCAAAGACCATGCGCTTGCCAAGCACCGTCAGAAAAATGTCCTGCCAGTCGGTGACGGTGTCCACGACTACCCGCGCTTCTTCGAGGGTGTGGGCGCGCATCGCAGCCTCGTTGTTGTACCGACTGATACCGAGCGGCACCACGGCAACACTCGCCAGCTCGGGGTACTGGTCGAGCACGCCTGCGAGGGTGTCATCCAAGATCGCGCCATCGTTCACCCCTGGACACACCACCACTTGGCCATGCACGGTGATGCCGTGGTCGAGCAACTGACGAAGCCAGCGCAGACTCGTAGCGCCCCGACGGTTGCGCAGCATACGCGTGCGAACCTCTGGGTCGGTGGCGTGGATGCTTACGTTGAGCGGGCTCAGGCCCTCCGTGATGACCCGTTCAAGATCAAGTTCGGTGAAGCGGGTGAGCGTGGTGAAGTTGCCGTAGAGGAACGACAGGCGATAGTCGTCGTCCTTCAGATAGAGGCTCTTTCGCATGCCAGGGGGCAGCTGATAGATGAAGCAGAACTCACAGTGGTTGTCGCAGGTGCGCACCTGATCGAACAGCGCAGACTGCACCTGCGCGCCCAGTGCCTCGCCCGCGTTCTTGGGAATGTCAAGCGTGATATCGGCGCCGCCGCGTCGCACGTCGAGTTCTAGATCAGCCTCATCGGCCAACCAACGCCACTGCAACACGTCACGGGGAACCTCGCCGTTGAGCGACAGAATCTGGTCGCCTACCTCTACTCCGGCGCGTTCGGCCGGGGAGCCCGGCGCGACAGAGACGACAACAGGGGCAGACACGAGCATCAAGGGTAGCCTGACCATGTGGCAATTGACCGAGTGCTCCTGGCGTCGCCCCGCGGCTTTTGTGCCGGCGTGGAGATGGCGATCAAAGCCCTCGCATGGCTCGTCCGCAGCTTTGAACCGCCCGTGTACTGCTTCCATGAGATCGTCCACAACAAAATCGTGGTCGACCGTTTCACCGCTATGGGCGTGATCTTTGTGGACGACATAGCGCAGGTTCCAGGAGGTTTCCCCATCATGCTCTCCGCCCACGGGTCGGCTCCGGAGGTCGTCAAAGCGGCCCACGGCGCCGGCAGTTACGTGGTCGATTCGGTGTGCCCGCTTGTGACAAAAGTCCACCATGAAGTCAAGGTCCGGGCGGGCAAAGGCTTCCAGATTGTCTATGTCGGTCACGACGGTCACGAGGAAGCAGTCGGCACCATTGCGGTAGCTCCGCTGTCGATGAACCGGGTGGAATCGGTGGAAGAAGTGCTAGCGCTCCCACAGTTCGACGCTCCTGTCGCGCTGTTGGCCCAGACCACGCTGTCGCACCGGGACTGGTCAACGGTGCAGGATGCCACGCTCGCCCGCTTTCCAGACGCCTGGACGCCGGGCCGCAGCGATCTGTGTTTTGCCACCACCAACCGTCAGTCGGCACTCATGGCCATGGCACCGCGTTGCGACGCCATGATCGTCATCGGCTCAGCTAATTCATCCAACACCCGCGCCCTCGAAAAGCTCGGTCGCCAGTCGGGCTGTGATCGGGTGTACCGCATCAACACAGCCGATGAGCTGCCCGACGATCTTGAAGGCATCGTCGGCGTGACGGCCGGAGCGTCTGCACCCGATGAACTGGTGGATGCCGTGCTCGCTCGTCTCGCACCACTCAACGGTATCGAGCACGTGAAGGTCACCGATGAGGACGAATACTTCCCACCGCCGCGCAATATCCGCGAGTTACAGAACGCCATTGACCTTGGCGCGTCGGTGCTGCTTGGTGGAAAGCCCGGTGGCCTCGACGACCGCAAACTCAAGGCCAGCGATGTGCTGGCTGCCCTGTCGAACTGACAGGCTCTCATCGTGCTTTCCCCCAGCCTCTCCACTATTCGCATCTTCCTGCATATCCTTGCCGCCGCCGTCTGGGTGGGTGGCCAGATCACCCTCGCTGGCTTACTCGGCCGCCTTCGAGCGCTTCATCCCGATGCACCTCGCACCATGGCCCGGGCCTACGACCGCATTGCCTGGCCGGCATTTGCGCTGCTCTTCGCGACCGGTATTTGGAACATCGCAGCGATCAAAGTTGCCGACACCTCCACCGAATACCAGATAACCCTTGCGCTCAAGCTGGTGATGGTTACCATCGCGGGTGTCGCAACTGCGGTGCATGTTGTGTCGAAGTCGAAAGCTGCGCTCACTATCGGTGGCGCACTCGGGCTGTTGGGCTCGCTGGCAGCAACATTTCTCGGCGTGCTGCTGCACGTCGGCTGATGCGGCCGTTGCTCAATAGCTGAAGGTGGTGGCGCCGTCGCCGATCCATTCCCACATCGGAACCGTTCCGCCGATGGTCGCGCCGTCGATAAGAGTCGACGGGTCCAGGTGCTTGGAGTTGAAGCAGATCGGGCACACCAAATACGTGCCGCCAGCCGCGACGTAGCGCAATTGGAGATCCGCGATCGACGGACAACCCTCACATGCGGTACCGGTGGCAACACCGCCTGTAACGAGTCGCACGGCTTCTTTGGTGAGAAACATCAACGTCGGTCGTCCTGATTCGGCTGCGCCCACTGCGACCAAAAATGCCACGGTGACCTTCTCGGCGTCTTCCAGTCCGGTCGACAAACTGACTACTGCTTTGCCCATGGTGCGACTCCTTGTTCGTTTGACTATTGACGGACTCATCGTCGTCTCAGCGCGACCCGATGGCTAGTCCACAATCTGTAGTGAGGGGGGTGGCGTTTCGGCGATACGGTTACGGCGTGAGTGGATACGGTCAGTTCTGTCCGGTGGCCAAAACCTCCGAGCTGCTGTGCGAACGGTGGGTGCCGTTGATCGTCCGCGAACTGTTGCTGGGCAGCAGACGATTCAGTGACATCCAGCGTGGCGTCCCGCTCATCTCGCCAACGCTGTTGACGAAGCGGCTGCGTCAACTCGAAGCGGCGGGCGCCGTCGCACGCATTCAGGACGGTCGCAGCGCGAAGTACTCGCTCACCGAAGCGGGCTGGGATCTGTATCCAATCATCGAAGCAATGGGGGTTTGGGGCCAACGATGGGCGCGCAGCCGCTACACGCCTGACGAACTCGACCCTGCACTGTTGATGTGGGACGTGCGGCGCATGTTACAACCGGCGGGACTACGCGCCACCCGAACCGTTGCTGAGTTTCGATTTTTGCAGGCCCCAGCCGGTAAGTCGACCTATTGGCTTGTCGTTGACGATGCCATCGACCTGTGCGTGGTCGACCCCGGGTATCCGGTTGATCTCCACGTGCGGGCCGAACTGCGCGCATTGACCCAGGTGTGGATGGGCGACCGAACGATGCGCGACGCCATGGCCGACGGTGCCATTGAAGTGGGTGGGCCACGAGCACTTGTGCGCACCTTCGTGCAATGGCTCGGCCAGCACCCGATACTCGGTTCGGTTGCGATGGGTTCCGCTGATTCGGGTGAACGCCATCTGAACGGGTCACCGACCTAGCTGCGCGGCACTTCGCTCCACGGCTTGTCACGATCGACGCGGACGTCACCGGGCAGACCGAGCACTCGTTCACCCAGGATGTTGCGCATGACTTCGCTCGTGCCGCCTTCGATGGAATTTGCTCGACTGCGCAAGAACGTCTTCTGCAGGTAGTCGTTCGCCATGGCTGTGTTGGGGCGACTCATCTCGTACTCCCGGTACAGCATTCCCTCCGGGCCCATGGCCGTCACCGCGAACGCGTAGATGTCCTTGTAGAGCTCGGCCATGGCCAGCTTGGCGACCGATCCCTCAGGACCAGGGTCGCCCATCTTGCGATTCTGCGAGGCGCGGATGTTGGTGAGACGCAGCAGTTCGGCACGGATCCACAGCTTCATCAGCTCGTCTCGCGTGGCCGGGTTCTTCTGATCTCCGGGAATGCCCTTCCACACACGGATGGCATCGGCGATGGGGCCTGCGCCCTTCTGCGGAATGGCACCGCCGATGGAGACCCGCTCGTTCATCAGGGTCGTAAGCGACACTCGCCAACCATCGCCCGCATTGCCTAGGCGCTGAGTCTCGGGGATGCGGGTATCGGTGAAGTACACCTCGTTGAACTCGGCCTCACCGGTCATCTGAAAGAGCGGCCGCACCTCTACGCCGGGCGCCTGCATGTCGACCACAAACGCAGTGAGACCAGCGTGCTTCACCGCCTCGGTGTCGGTACGAACGACCAGCAATCCCCACTTCGAAAGGTGCGCCAGCGTGGTCCACACCTTCTGACCGTTGCAGATCCATTCGTCACCGTCACGTACCCCACGGGCCGATAGACCACCGAAGTCGGAACCCGAACCCGGCTCGGAGAACAGCTGACACCAGATTTCCTCGCCGGTGAAAAGGGGCCGCAGGTAGCGCTGCTTTTGCGCCTCACTCCCCCAGGTGACGACCGTAGGGGCACACATGCCGTGGCCGATCGGGTTTCGACTCACCGGGTTGGGCGCGCCTGCCGCATAGAGCTTTTCGTTGATGGTCTTTTGCAACCGGGGCGAGAGCCCGAGGCCGCCTTCGCCAGTTGGATTGTGCACCCAGGCCAGGCCCATGTCGTACTGACGACCCAGAAAGGTGCGGGCTCCGGTGCTGGTCGGTGGATGCGTACGCACCAGTTCATCACAGAGGTCAACGACGTGCTGCTCATCCGTGGCGAGAGGGGTGACGAGGGTCATAGCGCTATGTTACTCGGCGGTATTCTTGCCGTCGCCTCTGCCCGCCTAGTTCAGCGGAGACATGAGGCGGGCGAAGTTGGCTTCGTCGGCCGGTGTGGCGTTCGGCATGGCACAACGCAGCTTCATGAGCCACCTCACGCCAGCCAGATCACGCCGTTGCTGGTACACCGCCAGCAGGTTGCTGATCATTCGGGCGAGAATGGCCGCATTATCAATGGGTTCAAGGAAGTCGCGGTTCCACGCCGCGCCGGCGGGATGTTGGCGATGGAACCACACCACGCACTCTGCCTCCGTCATAAACGACCCGCCACCGAACGGATCGATGAACACCGTCGGATCCACCTTGTCGCGCAGCAGGAAATGACCTGGGAACCCCACGCCCGACAGCGGCACACCACAACGGTGACCGACCTCGATCGCCACGACGGCAAGCGAAATGGGGATACCAAGACGGCGCTGCAGGACACGGTGAAGGTAGCTGTTGTCGGGGTCGTAGTAGTCGGTGGTGTTGCCGGTGAAGCCACCGTCACCGAACAAGGTGGCGACCAGGCCGTCAAGCGTCGGCGTGGTCACCGCGGCGCTTAACCCATCGAGCTGCTGCAGCGTTTCGTGGACGTCGACCGACGGATGCTGGTAGCCGGCCAGCAGGATCGCGGCCTCACCCAAGCTCCAGCTGCCATGGTCCATCAGCCCGGTGAATCGCTCGAAGAGCGCCGCCGTTGAGTCCACGATGGCACGGTAGTTCACAACCGGTCGCGCCGCCCACCTCGCTAGTGTCAAACGCATGGGATTTCCAGGGGACCACGCCGTAACCGATCCAGACCGGGCCGCCTACATCATGGCGTCGACCGGAGAAGTGGTGACCTACGGCCGACTCGACGACGGCGCCAACCGCCTCGCCCGTGTGTTTCACGATGCCGGACTGCGGCCCGGTGATCATATTGCGCTCTGCATGGAGAACAACGCCCGCTACCTCGAAGTCGTCTGGGGCGCGATGTACGCAGGGCTGGTTTTCACCGCCTGTTCAAGTCGTCTGACATCGGGCGAGCTGAGCTACATCATCCACGACTGCGGCGCCCGGGCGTACATCACCTCGGCCTACAAATCCGAGCAAGCGTTGGAAATAGTTGCAGATACAACCAATGTCGAACTCCGCTTGATGATCGACGGAACCGTCGATGGCTACGACAGCTACGAAGCCGCAGTCGCTGCCGCCGCGCGTGAGCCGTTACCCGATCGCGTCCAGGGCATCGACATGCTCTACTCATCGGGCACCACGGGAAAGCCGAAGGGCGTCGCGCAGTCGTGGGAGGCGGTTCCTCTTGGCACGTCTCCAGCGCTTGTGATGCTGTTAGGTGGCCTGTTCGGCTATACCGCCGAGTCGGTCTACCTCTCCCCCGCGCCCCTCTACCACGCGGCGCCGTTACGGTTCTGCCTTGCTGCGCACGACATCGGCGGCACCGTCATCGTGATGGATCAATTTGACCCGCAGGAGTCACTGGCGCTCATCGAGAAGTACCACGTCACGCACAGCCAATGGGTGCCCACCATGTTCATCCGCATGCTGAAGCAACCACAGGACATCCGTGATCGTTACGACGTGTCGTCACTCATCTGCGCCATTCATGCCGCCGCACCCTGTCCGGTACCGGTGAAGAAGTCGATGATCGACTGGTGGGGGCCGATTCTCCACGAGTACTACGCCGGCACCGAAGGCAACGGGTTCGTGTACTGCAACTCCGAGATGTGGCTTGCCCACCCGGGCACCGTCGGGGTCGCGGTGACGGGAACATTGCACATCGTCGACGAGCACGGCAACGAGATGCCCGCCGGTGAATCGGGCACCGTGTTCTTCGAGGGCGGCGGCTCGTTCGAATATCACAATGACCCTGACAAGACGGCGGGCAGCCGCAACCCGAACGGCTGGTCGACCCTCGGTGACGTTGGCTATCTCGATGACGATAAGTTCCTCTACCTGACCGACCGAAAGGCTTACATGATCATCTCGGGCGGCGTGAACATCTACCCGCAGGAAAGCGAGAACCTGTTGGTCACCCACCCCAAAGTGATTGACGTTGCGGTGTTCGGTGTGCCGAACGAGGAGTTCGGTGAGGAAGTGAAAGCGGTCGTACAACCTGTCACGATGCCTGCCGACGCAACTGCGGCGAAAGCCCTGGAGCAGGAACTGATCACGTTTTGCCGCACCGAGCTGTCGTCTATCAAGTGTCCGCGCTCGATTGATTTCCGCGACGAGCTTCCCCGGCATCCGACCGGCAAGCTGTACAAGCGACTGCTCAAGGACGAGTACTGCGCCGCGGCAGCCGCATCGTGACCGCCCGCTACGGCTTTCTCGACCACGACGGACCCATCGCGTTTGCCCATCGTGGCGGTGCCAGCGAAGCGCCCGAGAACACCATGCCGGCGTTTCAGTACGCGGTCGACCTCGGCTACCGGTACATCGAGACCGACGTGCATGCCACCAGTGACGGCGTGTTGTTGGCCTTTCATGACAGCAAGCTGGACCGGGTCACCAACATGACCGGCGTAATCCGCGAGATGCTCTACAGCGAGGTGTCCAAGGCGCTCGTCGACGGACGCGAACCCATCCCCCGGTTCGAAGAACTGCTGCTGGCCTGGCCAGACCTGCGCATCAACATCGACCCAAAGAAGGACAACGCCATCGCTCCGTTGATCGCGTTGCTGAGACAACATAGTGCTGTCGATCGCGTATGCATCGGCGCCTTCAGCGACGGTCGCTTGGAGACGATGCGGCGTGAGCTCGGACCGACACTGTGCACCTCGGCCGGACCCCTCGAGACGACCAAACTGGTCGCCGCGGCCTTCGGCTTTCCGATGCCCGTTCCGCGAGGGATCGCCTGCGTTCAGGTACCGGTGAAAGAGGGACCACTGCCGATCGTGACGTCTCGATTTATCGCATTCATGCACAGCCGGGAGATGCAGGTACATGTCTGGACCATCGACGATGAGCCGGAAATGGACCGGCTCTTCGATCT
>JANNZM010000170.1:0-25213 GCA_031410595.1 Actinomycetes bacterium
ATCGGCCACCCGCTGATGTTCCCGTACAACATGCGCGTCGGTGGAGCTGGTACCGACCAGATGCAGATTCGCGTGCCCATCGATGACACCACCACGTGGGTCGTGTTCTATTCGGTGCATCATCCCGGGGTCGATTTCCCGGTCGAGGGTCCGAACGACTGTTGTGACTACGAGCTGCCCTGGATCAACGAGAAGGGCAAGATCCGCACCGACTACGTCGAAGGCCAAGACCTCATGGCATGGGTCACGCAGGGGCTCATCACAGATCGCTCGGTTGAGCACATCGGCAAGAGCGACCTTGGCGCCGTGAAGGTTCGTCGCCTCTTCAAGGACAACCTCGCTCGTGTGGCCGATGGCAAGGACCCAATGGGTGTGGTGCGGTTCGAGCACGACCGCATCGACCTGCCGTGTGAGAAGAACAAGTTCGGTGCCGGTCCTGAATTCGCCATCCAGTGGCTCAGCATGGGCTCGCACCAGTTCTCTCCGCAGATCGAGCGCCTGTTGCAGATCCATCGTGATTCGCATCGCAAGGTTGGCTAAGGCTTGTCGAACGCCCAACCGGAACGACCACTGAGCCTCGTGCGTCCAATGGTCGAACCGGTGCCTCCTCCTGACCCGAGTCATATCGAGCAGCACCTCCGCGACCGTCCCCGGTTCTGCGGCATGTGTGGCGTGTCGTACGAGCAGGGTCTGGTGGTCGAGTACTGGTACGACCGCGATCGCGTTTTCCACTGCTGGTGCCGTTCGTGCAAAGAGTCGGTTGAAATCGTGTCGTCCAACCGAGTTGTCGGCGTCGAACCTGAGCACTAAACCCCGAATTGCCAGGGGCATATGCGGCGTGCGCTACGGTCGATTCTCTTGAGCGATCAGCTTTCTACCGTTGCCAAAACCCTCCGAGTGCTCGAAGCGTTCAGCTACGCCGAGCCTGTGCTCGGCGTGTCCGAATTGGCCCGCAAGCTGGGCATGGGTAAGAGCAGTGTGCACCGAGCGCTGTCCACTCTGTTGGAGCACGGCTATGTGTCGAAGACCGACGACGACCGCTATCGGCTCGGATTGAAACTGCACGAGCTGGGCCAACTCGTTGTGTCGGGAATCCGTCTTCACGAGGTGGCGCGTGAACCCCTCGATCGGCTGCGGAATAGCTGCCACGAAGCGATTCACCTCGCGGTTGTGGACGGCGCCGACGTCGTCTATATCGACCGCTTTGAATCGCCCGGTACGGCCCGTATGTTCAATCGGCTCGGTCGCCGCATGCCGGCCCACGTGACGTCGTCGGGCAAGTGCATTCTTGCGTTCGGCGAGCCCAAACTTACCGAGACCGTGTTGGCTCGTGGTCTCTCACGTCTCGCTCCACGCAGCATCACGACCAAGTCTGTGTTCATCGACTGCCTCGCGAAAGTACGGGCTGATGGCTATGCGATCAGCGTCGAGGAGAGTCAACCCGGTGTCACCAGTGTGGCTGCGCCCGTGTTCGGCCGCGACGGCACCTGCCTTGCGGCGGTGTCTCTCGTCGGCGCAGCCATGACAATGACTGACGAGCAGCTACCGAGGTTCACCGGCATGGTCCGCAAGTGCGCCAGAGAAATCAGCGACGGCATGGGCTTCGGTCAGGTCCGACGCGCCGGCGTCCCGATTTCCTAAGTCCTACTCAACCCGGTTTGGCGCCGCAGATTGCCGGCAGAAGCTCGCTGGTGGAACCGTTCAGTACGTGATGTGCGAGGTGGTCCATTGCGGTGGGTTCGCCGTTAACGATGATGACGGTTGCTCCCACCGCCTTGGCACGCGGGATCATGTTCTTCACGGGGTAGACCTTCAGTGACGTGCCGACGGCCACCAGCACATCGGCTTCCTCCGCGGCCCGGAGCGCCCGGGCAATCACTTCGGGTACCAGCGATTGACCGAAGGAGATGGTGGCCGACTTGACCACGCCGCCGCACAGGAGGCAACCCGGGTCGCCTTCGCCCGCCCGCACTCGTTCGAGCATGACTTCCATCGGGCCCTCGTCGTGACATGTCCAGCAGTGGTAACGCCGCATGGTGCCATGCACTTCGACGATCTTCTTGGGATCACTTCCGGCTCGCTGATGCAGCTCGTCGATGTTCTGCGTGACGAGCGCATGCAGGTTTCCCCGGCGTTCGAGGTCGACCAGGGCCTGATGACCTGCGTTCGGTTCGGCTGTCCATGCGGGGGAGTTGACCCGTGTTTGCCAGGCGAACTTCCGGACGTCCGGGTCGTTCAAATAGTGCGACAACGTCGACGTCTTCTCGGTCAGAGGGTTCTTCGTCCAGAGCCCGTTCGGCCCCCGGTAGTCAGGTATCCCTGAATCGGTGGAGATTCCCGCCCCGCTCAAAACCACGATGCACTCGGCACCGTCCACCAGTCGTGCCACTCGATCAACCTGGGTATCAAGCAGTTCCGTCATCAGCCGTGAAGTCTAACGAGACGTGTCCTCAGCACGGGCTGTTCGATCCTGGGCAGCAACTTCGTGTGGAGGCGTCGAGCACTGCGCCCCACGTCAAGACGCTGATAGGCCCGTCTGTGTCACCGGTGTCCTTCCGGCATTCGCGCACAACGCCCTCTCAATTCGCGCATGAAGGCAGGACTAAGCGGGCCATAGGCTTCGATCCGTTGCTTATGCGCGAATGGACCGGCGCAATGCGCGAAGCGGTCACAGCCGGTACGCGGGCGTTTGCCTGCTATCTCGGGGCAAGGAGCTACAGAGTGATGGTTTGCTCACCAAACAGGTGGGTCAATGCGCGTCGTCACCGTGTAGCGCGGAGGTCAGCCGGCCTTGGCGCCGGCAAGTTCCTGGGCGATGTAGATGATTTGGTCTTCTTGGCCGCCGACCAGTTTCTGTTCGCCGCACTTCAACAGGACGTCGGCGCCGCTGACGCCATACTGCTCGGCGGCGCGGTAGGCGTGCTTCAAGAAGCTGGAGTACACGCCGGCATAGCCCATGATGAGGGCGAGGCGATCGATGATGCACTCGCCGTCCATGACGGGGCGCACGATGTCTTCGGCGACGTCGATGAGACCCAGCACGTCGATGCCGGTCTTGATGCCAAGACGCTCGGCCACGGCGGCGAACACTTCGTTGCGAGTGTTGCCAGCACCAGCACCGAAGCCGCGAGTTGAGCCGTCGATCTGCACGGCACCAGCGCGAACCGCGATGACGGAGTTGGCGACGGCGATATTGAGGTTGTCGTGACCGTGGAAACCGACTTGGGCATCACCGTTGAGTTCGGCCACGACGGCCTCTACCCGATGCTGCACATCCTCCAGAATCATGGCTCCCGCTGAGTCGACCACATAGACGCACTGGCATCCGGCATCTGCCATGATGCGGGCCTGGTTGGCGATGGTCTCAGGCGTTTGGCCGTGAGCCATCATGAGGAAACCGACGGTCTCCAGCCCGAGCTTGCGGGCCAAGCCGAAGTGCTGAATAGACACGTCAGCCTCGGTGCAGTGGGTAGCGACCCGAACGATGGACAGGCCGATGTCTTGGATGAAGCGGATGTCGTCCATGGTGCCGATACCCGGCACCATGAGCGCAGCGATTTTCGCAGTCTTGGCGGACTCGACTGCGGCCTTCATGAGCTCGCGTTCGTCGGTGAGGGAGAACCCATAGTTGAAGGACGAGCCGCCCAGACCATCACCGTGGGTCACTTCGATGACGGGCATACCGATGGTGTCGAGAGCAGTGACGATGTCACGCACGTGTTGCTCGGTGAACTGGTGGCCCTTGGCGTGCGAACCGTCGCGCAGACAGGTGTCGGTCATGCGCACATCGAGTGTGGGGGAGTAGGTCATGCGTGTGCTCCGTTCAAGTGTCGTGCCATGCGGTCAGCAACCGCAGCTGCTGCCGCGGTCATGATGTCGAGGTTGCCGGCGTAGGGCGGGAAGTAGTCGCCGGCGCCTTCTACTTCGACGAAGACAGCGACGCGTGCAATGCCTTCTTTGGTCTCGCCGAACTGGGGTGCGGCTTTCAGGCGATAGCCAGGAACGTACTCCTGCACCCGGGCCACGACGTTCTCGACGGCCTTGGTAATGAGGATTTCGTCGGCGTCGTGCGGTAGCTGGCAAAAGATGGTGTCTCGCATGATCATCGGCGGTTCGGCCGGGTTCAGCACGATGATGGCTTTGCCCCTACCGGCACGGCCGACTTCGGCAATCGCTCGTGACGTCGTGCGGGTGAACTCGTCGATGTTGGCCCGTGTCCCGGGACCAGCGGACTTGGAGGAAACGGTGGCCACAATCTCGGAGTACGCAACCTCGGCCACCTGGGCGACGGCGTAGACAATCGGGATGGTTGCCTGCCCGGCGCAAGTGACCATGTTGACGTTCATGGCGTCAAGGTGTTCATCGAGGTTCGCTGCCGGAACTACGAACGGCCCGACAGCAGCCGGCGTGAGGTCGATAGCCCGGATACCAAGCTCGGCGTAGCGCGGAGCGTTGGCCTCGTGGATGTAGGCGCTGGTTGCCTCGAACACGAAGTCGGGGAGTTCCTTCTGGCTCAGCAGCCAATCGACACCCTCATGCGATGCCTCAAGGCCGTGCGTGCGTGCTCGCTCAAGACCTTCGCTTCGAGGGTCGACCCCAATCATATAGCGCGGTTCGATCACTTCCGATCGCATGAGTTTGTACATCAGGTCGGTGCCAATATTGCCCGACCCGACAATGGCTGCCGTCAGTTTCGCCATCTGTTTCCCCTGTCTCACATGAACGGTCCAAGTTTCGCCCAAAAGCGCCGCTGTGCGGAAGTTTCGCGGTCCAACCTGCGGAACATGATCGCTAACCGGCGCGAGCGAGTGGCGGCGGGTGAGTCTGGCTTGATCCGTCGGGTTGATGATTGTTAGCAAATATCACGCTTGATCTTGGACGCTCTCGCTCTCTACGGCAGATGATCGCGTTAGCGATCGCGCGTTGGCGCACATCCATTCGCGCGATAGAGCGGAATTGGGTGCTTGAGTTCAAGGGCTCGGTGCAATGCGCGGATGAATCGCCGGAACGCGCGGATGACGGTGATGTGCGGTCAGGCGGGGAGAAGACCGGCGCACCGGTAGGCCAACGAGCGAAGGCCGTGGTTATATGAAGCGGAGCGACACCGTGCCGAGGTGTTGGATGCGGTTGGCGAAGTGGTCGCCCTTGTTGGCCATGACTGCTTCGGTAGCGGCGCCGGCTCCGACCAGACTGCCGGCGGGCAACGCCTTGCCCTGGGCGGCCAGATGGTGGACGAGTGCGGCAACGGCAGCGGCGGGGTGGCCAAGGATGGCTGCGCCCGAGGCGTTGCCGACCAGTTCGCCATTGCGTTCCATCACAACGCCGAGCAGGCGCAGGTCGAGCCCATCGACCTTGCGTGGCGCGCCGCCAACCACATAGCGGGCCGCCGACGTGTTGTCAGCGATGACTGACGGCAGATCGAACTTGAAGTCTCGGAACCGAGAGTCGATCACTTCCATCGCGGGCATCACGAAGTCGGTCGCCGCCAACACCTGCTCGATGGTGCAATCGAGACCCGACAGCTCACGCGATGTCACGAACGCAATCTCCGGCTCGACCTTTGGGTGAATGAGCGAGGTGAAATCAACCGCCCCTCCGTCGACCACGAGCGTGTCGTTCATGAGCACGCCGAATGCAGGAACGTTCACGCCCATCTGTTGCATCTTCGCCTTCGAGGTGAGGCCGCCCTTATAGCCAGCGATGCGATCACCGGCCGCGATGCGGCGACGGATCAACTCGTCCTGAATCTCGTAACCCTCGGCGACCGTCAGTCCGGCATGGGTATCGGTGAGTTTCATAATGTCGGCGACGTTGTCGGCGGCGTGCTGCACGAGGTCGGTGAGGGTGGCGAGGTCGGTAGCGGAGAGAGTCAAGGCGAAATCCTTAAACGAAGGTGACGTTGACGGAGCCGAGGCCGCCGAACGTTGCGGTAAGTGCGACGGGTCCGGTGATGGGGAACATGGCGGCGAGCGATCCGGACAGGATCGTCTCGCCAGCGCGGAACGGCATGCCGAGGCGGCCAAGTGTGTTGGCCAGCCACGCCACTGAGTTGAGCGGCGAACCCTGTACCGCGGCGCCCGCACCTGTGGCCGCGAGTTCGCCGTCGGCTTCGATCATCATGCCGACCAACGCGAGATCGACGTCACGCGGATCGGTGTGTTGGGTACCGAGCACGTACACGCCGCACGATGCGTTGTCGGCCACCGTGTCGCAGATTTTGATGTCCCAATTGGCGATCCGGCTGTCCACAATCTCGAAGCACGGCACCACATAGTCGGTGGCCTTCAGCACGTCGACAGCGGTGATGCCAGGCCCGACCAGATCGTGCTTCAACACGAAGCCAACCTCGCCTTCGAACTTCGGCTGGATGAGGATGTTGAGCGGAATGGTCGCGCCATGGGGGTACACCATGCCGGAGGTGAGCTGACCGAAGTCAGGCTCAAACACGCCAAGCATGTCCTGCACGACCTTGCTGGTCAGACCGATCTTCTTGCCGACGATCGTCTCGCCCTCCTGCACCCGTCGATCGGTCACCCGAGCGGCAATGCGGTAAGCGTCTTCGACCGTGATGGACGGCTCACGTTCACGAAGGGGAGTGAGTGTTTGGGAGTTGACGAGCGCGTCGTACAGCTCGTCCCCGAGACGTTTGATGGCAGCAGTATCCATGGCAGAACGCACCGTAGTCATTCCGCCATCGTGACGCTTGAGTCGCGCCGCGGCCAAGCCAGCGTTCCGCTGCTCGGGACGGCTTGGCCCCTTCGCCTGAGCTGAAGCCCGTAGCCTTGACGGCGTGGGATTCGGGAACAAGCCGTTCGAAAAAGACGTGACGTTTACCCTTGACGGGCAGTCCTACTCGTTTGCTACCTGGTCCGATACCTCAGCGCTGTGGGCCGTTCGCTTCTTGGCGAAGTCCGACCGCCCGGAACGCGGCTGCGAAATGGGCGAATGCGGCACCTGCGAATCCCTGGTGGATGGCGTGCCCGCCCGGCTCTGTCTGATGCCATCCACCACCCTCGACGGCACCACGATTGTCGCGCCGTAGCGGCCGAGTTCAGTAGCCGGGGTGACAGGTCGGGCGATTTCTTACAGGTCGACAACGAAACGCGAGACAAACGCGGCGAACGCAGACGCGTGGTCGATTGAGATGGGAATGTCGATCGGGGTCCATAGAGCCTCAGCCGCTCGTCAGATCGACAAGTGGAAGTCGAAAGGTGCAAACGCATGCAACTCGTACGAGAACCACTGTCCAGACATCGCCGGTATCTTGCCTCTCTCGGTGTCATCGGAATTGCTGTTGCCTCGGTTGTCGGCCTCGCCGGTCAACCGGCAGCAGCCGCGAGTTTCCCGGTCCCGTCTCCGATCAACGTCACCAACATCACGTTTAACAGGTTCGACCTGCAGGTCGGCCGCGTTGGCGCGGTAAAGACATTCGAGTATCGATTAAACGGTCGGGCGGGATCGTCGGAACATACAAGGCTACCATCGGGGTGAAGCAGAACACCGACTACTCACTGGTCGTTCGCGAGATCGACATCCCCACCGG
This sequence comes from Actinomycetes bacterium, assembly GCA_031410595.1. Classification (GTDB taxonomy): domain Bacteria; phylum Actinomycetota; class Acidimicrobiia; order Acidimicrobiales; family Ilumatobacteraceae; genus JANMCE01. The sequence continues at coordinate 7,544 of JANNZM010000170.1, forward strand.
CGTCGGCGGCCCGTACAGCACCCCGAAGTTGTTCCACACTCCGGCCTAAGTGCCGCCGCCCAAGCCAACGGCTCCCGGAGGTCTGAGAGCGACCGCGGTGACAGCGACCGCGATCACCCTTGCCTGGACGCCGTCAACGGACACGACCTTCGCGGCGAGCACGCTGACGTATCGGTATTTCCTGGACGGCAAGTTGGCCGGTACCGGTGGACCGACTGGCGCCACGATTGCCGTATCACCGGGTACGACCTACGCAATCCAGGTCGATGCGCTGAATCCGAACGGGGTCCGGTCCGACCGAGCCTCAGTCAGCGTGACGACGCCCGGCGTAGCGCCGGCCGTGAGTCGCCCCACGGCTCCGGCCAACCTGCGCGTCACCGGTATCAGCACTGCTTCGGTAAGCCTTGACTGGGACCGGTCCAGCGATCCGCTCTTTGCGAACACGGACTTGAACTACCGCGTCTACGTTGACGGCGTTCCGAATGGGCAGTTCGGCGGCTATCAAGCGTGCGTCTACTGCGATGCCGGCTTCACCGGCGGTTCGGCGACCCTCCTGAGTCCACAGACCACCTACACGATCGGCGTCGCAGCTAGGAACCCCAACGGAGTCGAATCGGTGCTCTCGACCATCGTGGTCACGACGACCCCCTAGCGTTTCCGAAGGGCCGGCCCCGTTCGGAGCCGGCCCTTCGTCATTCCGCTGTCAGAACGGCCGGCTTGCTGGCCGCGACAGCATGATCATCGGCGGGGTCGAGAACGAACTGACGGGTGACACCGGGGCACCCTGCGTGTGGCGAGCAGGATCCACCGTTCCCAAAAACCTTCCCGATCAACGGGTGCGTGCCCGAGCGAGCGCGGAGTCAGGCCAGGAGGCCAAGGACGGTCATGACGAGAAGGCACACGCGGGTGGCTCGGTAGGAACTCCCAATCCGTGTGGCGAGTGCATCGGTCATGGGCTCACTTTGATCGCCGAATGTGAGCAAACGGTAAAGCCTTCGTGAGCGCGATGTAAGAACACGCAAAAGCCCGATCATTCCGGCTTCCGGAACGGGCATCTTGATCGGTGGAGTGACGGGTGCAACAGTGGCACGGGTCGTTGCGGCTGTGGTTGCAACGCAACGGAACGGTCACGAAAAGGGGTTTGTCGCGAATGACGTTGCAGCACATCATCACGTTCGATGCCTACGAACCTGAGCATCAACCGATCGTCGGTGGGAAGTGTTCAAGCCTTGGTGCCAGCACGGTTGCGGGGTTGCCGGTACCGCAGGGATTTGCGGTCACGACCCACGCCTTCACCGATTCGATGGATCGAGATGAGGTTGCTGAGGCTGTTCGCAAGGAACTCGACGGGCTGAATGTCCACGACATGGACGCCCTTTCGGCCGCGGGCGCAAGGTGCCGTGAGATCGTTCTTGACGCTGGCCCTTCCAGCGCCGCCGAAGCCTCCATTCGCAGCGGCTATCAAGCGCTATGCGAAACGGCTGGCGTGAAGGACTTGCCCGTCGCCGTTCGTTCGAGCGCCACCGCGGAGGATCAGCCCGACGCGAGTTTCGCTGGTCAGCAGGACACGTTCTTGTGGGTTCGGGGCGAAGACGATGTCGTGAACTATGTGGTGCGTTGTTGGGCCAGCTTGTTCACCGATAGGGCCATCGCATATCGCCAGGAGCATGGCTACCCGCACGAAGGCGTCGCCATGAGCGTGGCCGTGCAGCAGATGGTGGAGCCGAAGTCTGCGGGCGTGGCGTTCACGCTGAACCCAACCAGCGGAGACCGCAGCGTCATCGTGATCGACTCGGCCTTCGGCCTGGGCGAGAGTGTTGTGAGCGGAACGGTGACGCCTGACAACTACATGGTCGACAAGGTCATGTTCGAAATCGTGAAACGCACCGTGTCGGCCAAAGAGGAAGAATGCGTGATCATCGAGAATGAGGTTGTCCATCTTCCGCTGGAGGAAGAGCGATCAACAACACCCAGCCTCACTGACGTCGAGATCAAAGCCGTCGCCAGACTGGCGCGGCAGGCCGAAAAGCACTTCGGTCGCCCGCAGGATGTTGAGTGGGCCGTCACGGTGGACGGTGCGGGCACCAGCACCGTGCACCTGCTGCAGAGCCGACCGGAAACCGTGTGGAGCAATAAGCCGCGCCAGATTTCTACGGGCATCGTCGACCCGATGGCGGGCATCGTGAAAACACTTCTCACGCCAGTCAAAGTAATCGACAAGAGTAAGTAACTATCAACGAATCCCTGGGGGAATCTCATGAGTGACGAAATGCGTTTTGCGAGCCCGTTCGATATCGAAACACCAGCCGGGGCTGAAGGCTGGGAAGATCTCTATGCCTACCACCAGATGTTCTCCGAAGAGCGTCGTGGATACGAAGACTCGATGTTCTGGTTCCGCGACGCCATCCATTTGCCAAAGCCGATGCCGCCATTCGACATGAGTCTGGTTGAGTACGCCTTCGCATCGCTCGGCTCGTATAACAGCCGCCACTACATCGTGCCGCCCGCCATGGGCATTGACATCCGTATCCTCAACGGCTACTTCTACTTGTCGCCGGTCGGTGTGGCGAACCCGGCCGACATTCCGGCCCGTGTCGATCACTTCATGGAGCGCGCCGGGCACTACTTCGGCAACTGGAATGACATCGAAGCCGAGTGGATTGTCTCCGCCAAAGAAATCATTGCCAAGCTCGAAGCGCTGAGCTTTACGCCCCTGCCCGACATGGTGCCGATCGAGGTTGTCACCAGCCACATTGGTCGCTCAAATGTCTACGACCTGCAGCACGAGTACCACCAGCTCGTCGACCTTTCACTGGAGTTGTGGCAGAAGCACTTCGAGATGCTCAACCTCGGGTACGCGGCCTACCTCGACTACTTCAACTTCTGCAAGCAGGTGTTCCCAAACATCCCCGACCTGGCTATTGCCAAGATGGTGGCCGGTATAGAGGTCGACTTGTTCCGCCCCGATGAGGAACTGCGCAAGCTCGCCCGCTCGGGTGTAGCCAAGGGCCTGAACGGCGCACTCGCCAAGGGCAGCGTTGATGAGGCCCTTGCGAGCGTGAAGGACATGCCCGGTGGCATGGAGTGGCTGGCCGAATGGCACGCTGCGCAAAACCCGTGGTTCAACTACTCGAACGGCACCGCGTTCTACCACACCGACGCGGTGTGGGCCGAGCGTCTCGACATCCCGTTCTCATTCATGCGCGGCTACATGGACAAGCTGGAGAAGGGCGAGGAAATCGACACGCCCACTGCGGCTCTCGTCGCCGAGCGAGACCGCATCGCGGGCGAGTACAGCGATCTGCTCGACGGTGACGACAAGGCCAACTTCGAAGGCAAGCTCGGCCTGTCTCGCACCGTGTTCCATTACGTGGAGAACCACAACTTCTACGTAGAGCACTGGGGCATCAGCGTGATGTGGCGCAAGATGCGCGAACTGTCGAATGTGATGATGAAGGAAGGCTTCTGGGCCGACGTCGACGACATTTTCTACCTGAAGCGGGATGAGATCCCGACGGCCCTCAGCGACATGACCTTTGCATGGTCCGCCGGCGTGCAGCCGCGTGGGCCGCTCTATTGGCCCAAAGTCGTCGCCAAGCGCCGCAGCATTCTGGCCGCCTGCGAAGCATGGGATGCCCCGCCCGCGCTGGGCGCGCCGCCCGAGGTCATCAGCGAGCCTTTCACCGTCATGCTGTGGGGCATCACATCAGAGTCGGTACAGAAGTGGCTCGGTGGTATGTCGAGCGAGGGCGGCCTCAGCGGTTTCGCAGCCTCTCCTGGTGTTGTCGAGGGCATCGCCCGTGTGCTCACCAGCGCCGATCAGGTGGCCGATCTCCTGCCGGGCGAAATCCTGGTTGCCCCGGTGACCTCACCCTCGTGGGCGCCCGTCTTTCGCAGCATCGCCGGTACCGTCACCGACTCGGGCGGCATGATGAGTCACGCCGCCATCGTGTGCCGCGAGTACGGCCTGCCAGCCGTGACCGGTACTGCGTTTGCCACCAAATCGATCAAGACCGGCATGCGCGTCCGTGTTGATGGCGACAATGGCGTCGTCACCATCCTCGACTGAAGACGGTCACAAGCCGTATGAAACACCTGTTGCTCGACTTCGGTGGAGTCGTTCTGAAAACCCCGTTCGAGCTCAGGGATGACGCTTCGAAGACGCTCGGCCCATTTCCGTGGGCCGGGCCCTTCGACCCGTCCACTGACCCCGAATATGTGCGCTGGCAAGATGGCGAGATGACCGAGCGCGAGTACTGGCACAACCGGGCAGCCACTTACGGACTCACCACGCGCCAGCTCATGGACCACTTCTTCGAGCCGCCCGGTGAGCGGCTGTTGCACATGGAGATGTGGGATCTCATCCGCGAACGCCAGAGGGCCGGGGGAGTCGTCGGCTGTCTCACCAACGACATGCAGGCCTTCCAGAACGCATCGTGGATCAAGGCGATGACGGTCATCGGCGAGTTCGATTTCATCGTCGACGGTTCCATCACCGGCTTCCTCAAACCTCACCCGAAGTCGTACCTGTTGGCCTTGGACGCGTTCGGCGACCCCAACCCCGCCGACGTCGTGTTCGTTGACGACCAGTGGACCAACCTCAACGGCGCAACCGAAGCCGGCATTACCACCGTCCACTTCGACCCCACCGACATCCCCGGCTCCATGAAGCGAGTGCGCGCTGCGCTCCTAGCCTGAGCCGGCCTGGTCACCTCTTTCGGGGGTGGACCGTCTCGCCGCGAGCGAGCATGGCGATGAAGTCGTCGATCTTTCGGGCGCGGGTCTCGGGCCGCTTGGGGATGTCGATCCGATAGAGGATCGCGTAGCGGTTGGCTCGGGAGAGGCCTTCGAACATCGCATGAGCGGCCGCATTCGCAGCTAACGCTTTGGCGAGATCGTCGGGGACAGTCGCGTTCGCTTGACCCTCGTACGCGGCATCCCAGCGGCCGTCGGCTTTCGCCCGGTCGATTTCGGCGAGGCCTGAGCGTTGCATGCGTTCGTCGGCGATGAGTCGTTGGACGATTCCGACGTTTCGTCTCGACCAGGGGCTTCTCGACCGACGAGGGGTGAAACGTTGCTTGAACGTTGCGGTGTCTCGTGCACCTTTCTGGCCATCGATCCAGCCATAACAGAGTGCCTCGTCGAGGGCTTCATCGTAGCTCAGTCGGGTTGGGTCGGCCGTTCCCTTCTTGGCCAGAACGAGCCAGACGCCGACGGCGCCGTCGTGGTTGTTCTGGAGCCAGTCTCTCCATGCGGCGCTATCCGGGACGATCAGTTCAGGAAGGTCAGCTCCAGTAGCCACCACGTGAAGTTAGCGCGCCTAAAGTATTGACAAATATAACTGTCAATATGAAAATGGCACTGTGAAGGATCTTGACGTGATTGATGACCCGGTCGTCGCGTCGGTCGTGTTGGATCCGGTTCGAGCGAGGGTGCTAGCCGAGCTTGCCGATCCGGGTTCCGCCTCGACGGTTGCGGCTGCGCTCGGTGAGCCGAGGCAGAAGGTGAATTATCACCTGCGGACCTTGGAGGAGCATGGCCTGGTTCGCCTGATAGAGGAGCGAGCTCGACGCGGCCTAACCGAGCGGGTCGTGCAGTCCTCGGCACGGTCGTATGTGCTGTCGCCTGCGGTGCTGGGCGCGAACGCTGCAGACCCGGCGCGAACCGATCGCTTCTCGACGCAGTATCTGATCGCCGTTGCGGCGCGCCTGGTGCGCGAGGTGGCTGATCTCGCTCGACGAGCCGAGGCAGTACGCAAGCCATTGACCACGTTGACGATCGATACCGAAATCCGTTTCGCGTCAGCCGCTGATCGTGCTGCGTTCACGGCTGAACTCGGCAGCGTGGTGAGGGCTCTCGCGGCGCGCTATCACGACGAGTCGAGCACCAACGGGCGTTGGCATCGCCTCATTGTCGCTGCCCATCCTCGCCCGATTACCCACCCCGGAACCAAGGAGGCCTGAACATGTCTGATGATCCCCGAAAGATCGAACTCGAGGTCGAAGTTGTTGGCACGCCCGAAGAGGTATGGCGGGCCATCGCAACCGGACCGGGAATCTCCTCGTGGTATGTGCCGCACGTGGTCGAAGAACGCAAGGGCGGCGCCGCGACCGCATCGTTCGGCCCGGGGCCCGAGATGCAGATCTCAGGGCGGGTCGCAGCATGGGAACCGCCTCACCGGATCGTGTTCGACAAGGGCGAGGATGCCGACGGTTTGGCGTTCGAGTGGTTGATCGAAGCTCGCAACGGGGGTACCTGTGTGGTCCGACTGGTGAACAGTGAATTTGGTTCCGGGGAACCGTGGGATGCCCAGTACGACGGAATGGTCGAGGGCTGGAAACTGTTCATGTCCAATCTCCGTTTGCATCTTGAGCACTTCCGGGGGCAATCTGCCACCTCCATGCTCCCCATGGCTATGTGGGCCGGAACCCGCAGCGAGACGTGGGCTCGACTGACGGATGCACTGGGCATACCAGCGGCTCCTGCCATCGGTACGCGTGTCCGGCTCGACGCCAAAGGTGCTCCGCCGATGGCCGGGACTGTTCTTGATCGAGCGGCGACACGCCTGGTGCTCCTTCTGGAAGAACCGGCGAATGGCACCGCCTTTGTCGCCGTCGAGGGAGCCGGAGATCAGGTCGGTGTTTCGGTCTGGTCCTACCTCTACGGCACCGACGCAGAAATGATCGCAAACCGGGACGCACCGCTCTGGCAGCAATGGCTCACCGCCCACGCCGGACCGGTCAGCCCGCCGGACCAGTGACCTGCCGCCCAGGGTCAACCGCTCATGTCTAGCGAAGTGCACCGTAGATCGCGCTACCTGCGCTCAGAAAGAGCAGACCGAGTATGAGGCGGTGGAAGAGCTGGTCGTTCACCTTGGGTACGAGCCAGGTCCCCATGGCGTTGCCGAGCAGCATCGGTACGAACGTGATGCCCGTCAGTTTGACGGCATTGCCATTGAGGCGACCGTAGTACCAGAACAGCATGAGGCTGACGACGTTGGTGAACACATACACCACGACCAAGGTGGCTCGGAAGATCACGGGAGCAACGCGACGGCTATGCAGAGCGATAACGAGCGGAGGTCCGTTGGTGCCCGTTGTCGTGGACAACACACCCGAGACGAACCCAGCAATCACCTCCACGCTGGGGCTTTCGGATCGAATGCGAAAGCCCGTCGCCAAGGCGACTCCGGCGAGAGCGACCGCGATGCCGATTATCACTCGCAGCGGCCTGTCCGGCAGGTGTGATGTGATGGCGACACCGAGGGGCATGCCGATCAGACTGGCGAAACCCAGACGTTTCGCCGAGGGCCAATAGGCGTCTTTCCATTCGCGTTTCGATCGGATGATTGCCAGTGGCGTGCTGATCAAGATGGCAAGGCTTACTGCTTGCATCGGTGGCATGACGCTGGCCAGAACCGGGACGCTGACCAAGGTAAAGCCGAACCCGGAAATCGTCTGGCTGCACGAGGCCATGGCGACGATAAGAATGGAAACCGCTACGACGCCGAAAGTCACTGGACGATGGTATGCATAGCTATGCCAAAGTTGCGGCATGCCCGATCACTGGTTCGAACCGCTGGCTGCCCACATGGGATCGGCCTACCTGCGCTACTCGTTCACCAAGGGAACCGTGCAGGAAGTGGACGCCCTGATCGACGTGCTGCAGCTGACGCCAGGGATGCGAGTGCTTGACGTCGGGTGCGGGCCGGGCCGACACGCCAACGAGTTCGCTCGGCGGGGAATTGCCGTTCACGGCATCGACATCAGCCGACGCTTCATCGACATCGCCATCAGCCAAGCCGTTGATGGTGCCACGTTCGAGCGGGCCGACGCCCGTCACCTGACGTTTGACCGCGCGTTCGACGCCGCCATTTCGCTCTGTCAGGGGGCGTTCGGATTGCTGGGTACCGACGAGGAGAACCAGGATGTTCTGTCCGGTATGGCCCGAGCCATCAAGCCCGGCGGACGCATCGCTCTTAGCGCGTTCAGCGCCTACTTCCGGGTGAAGTACCAGAACGACACCCACTTCGACGCGATTACCGGGGTCAGTCACGAGCACACCGAAATTCGAGACGAAACGGGGAATGCCGCACCCGCCGAGCTCTGGACGACGTGTTTCACCCCTCGTGAGCTGCGTTTGCTCCTGGCCGGGCAGGGGCTGCGAGTAGACGACATGTGGTCGGTTGAACCCGGCACGTACCTGCCGGTAGCACCAACCGTCGAGACGCCCGAATTCCTCGTCTTGGCCACAAAGGAGTAGCCTTGCAGGGTCCTATCCCTCTAGTGAATAAGGCTGTACCCCTTGTCTGATTTGATTACTGCGTCCCCGTCGATGGGCACCTTCGACGAAGAGGGCAATTACATTCCTCGCCAGATCACGTCGAATGACGTCGGCGATTCGTTTGAAGCTGCGATCGACGGTTCGCTCGTCAGCGTTGAAGACGCCCAGATTGTCATGGGCACCGTCGTCAAGATCGACAAGGACGAAGTCCTCCTCGACATTGGCTACAAGTCCGAAGGTGTCATTCCGAGCCGCGAACTCTCCATCCGCAATGACGTCAATCCGCATGATGTGGTGACGTTGGGTGAGCGTATCGAGGCCCTGGTCATCACCAAGGAAGACAAAGAAGGACGCCTCGTCCTCTCCAAGAAGCGTGCGCAGTACGAGCGTGCCTGGGGGACCATCGAAGGCAAGAAAGAACGAGAAGAAGTCGTCGAGGGCCTGGTCATTGAAGTCGTCAAGGGCGGCCTCATTATCGACATTGGCCTGCGTGGCTTCCTGCCCGCCTCCCTCGTCGAGCTGCGTCGGGTCCGTGACCTGCAGCCCTACGTCGGCAAGGTGCTGTCGGCCAAGATCATCGAACTCGACAAGAACAGAAACAACGTGGTGCTGTCCCGCCGTGCGTTCCTCGAAGAGACGCAGAAAGAACAGCGCGACGAGTTCCTCACCAACCTCAAGCCGGGCGAGGTCCGCAAGGGTGTCGTGTCGTCGGTTGTGTCCTTCGGTGCGTTCGTCGATCTCGGCGGCATGGACGGGCTCATCCACGTGTCGGAGCTTTCGTGGAAGCACGTCGATCACCCAGGTACCGTCGTTGCCGTTGGCGACGAAGTCACCGTGCAGGTGCTCGATGTCGATTTCGACCGTGAGCGCATCAGCCTGTCGTTGAAGGCCACCCAACAGGATCCGTGGCAGGAGTTCGCCAGCGGACACCGCGTGGGCGAACTGGTCTACGGTCGGGTCACCAAGCTGGTGCCGTTCGGTGGTTTCGTGCAGGTAGGAGAAGGCATCGAAGGTCTTGTGCACATCTCCGAAATGTCCGCGCACCACGTGGACGCTCCCGAGCAAGTCGTTACGCCGGGCGAAGAGTTGTGGGTCAAGATCATCGATCTCGATCTGCAGCGTCGTCGCATCAGCCTGTCGATAAAGCAGGCTGCCGAGGGTGGCGAAGTGGCCGAGGAATACCGCGAGCACTTCGGCGCTCACACGTTCGACGACGCCGGCAACTACATGGGTGCCGCCGACGACGCCGAGCGCGAAGCTGCGTGGAAGGACTACTACGAGCAGTACGGTGGCGCCGAACATGCGCCGGAAGCCGACGGCGAAGCAGCCGAGACTCCCGCTGCCGAAGCGGCACCGGAAGCGCCAACCGAAGAAGCCTAGAAACAAACGCAAAGGGGCCCCGACCGGCAGTCCATCGGGGCCCCTTTTCGCGTGCTCATGAAGCTCAAATCTGCACAGCTTGCGGGATTGTCTGAGCGAAGCGAGTCCGAGCGTTGCGCGAGCGGTAGCGAGCCAACCGAGGCATTGACTCAGTTCAGCTGCACGATGCCCATGCGCACGGCGAGCAGCACGGCCTGGGTGCGGTCCCGGGCGTTGAGCTTTTCGTAGATGCTAGCCAGGTGGTTCTTGACCGTCTTCTGGCTGATGTAGAGCTTGGCAGCAACTTCGGGAGTGGAGCAGCCGTCGGCGATGAGCTGCAGCACTTCCTCCTCGCGCTTGGTGATAATGCGGTCTTCCTCGCGCTTGTTGGCGTCGAGCTTCTTTGCCTCGGCCAACATGCTGGCTGCAATGAACGGCGACATGATGGTGTCGGGGTCGGCGGCCTGCTTGACGATGTCGATGATCTCATCGGTGGTGCAGTCCTTGGTCACATAGCCGATAGCACCGGCCTTGAGCGCGTCGTTCATGACCGTGTGGTCGATATGCATGGTGAGCATCACGATGCGCTGGTTCGGGTTGGCGGCGATGATGCGGCGGGTCGCCTCCACACCGTCCATGCCAGGCATGCTCACATCCATCACGATGACGTCGGGGCTGAACTGGGCGGCTAAGCGAATGGCTTCGTTGCCGTCGTTTGCTTCTGCAACAACGTCGTAGCCCTCTTCTTCGAAGGTACGGCGCATGCCTTGGCGCAGCACGCTGTGGTCATCAACGAGCATGAGTCGAATCGTCAAGGTGTTCTCCTGTAAGTCTGGGTCGTTCGGGGGTGATAGTTACGGGTTGGCCAGCGAGACCCGAATGTTCGTGCCCTGACCGGGTTCGGAGTCTATTTCAAGTCGGGCGCTAATAGTTGCGGCCCGCTCTCTCATACCGATCATGCCGTATGAGTCGAAGCGACCCTTCTCGGGGTCGAGGCCGATACCGTCGTCGGAAACGACCAGTTCGGCCGATCGACCGTCGGACCGCCAAGTGAGGGTGAGTGACTTGGCGTGAGCGTGGCGCTCAACGTTGATAACCGCCTCTTTCGCAATACGCCACATTTCGCGCTCCTGGATGAGGGGCAGGCGGCCGGATGCCTCGTGGGCGATGGACACCTCAAGCCCGGCGCGCTCCTTTACCCGGGAAAGGAACAGCTCCATGGTTGCCAACATGTCCTGACTCTCGGTCACGTCCGTGCGCAGGTCGTACAGCGTGTCGCGCACCATGCGGGTGACCCCGCCGACCTCGCCTCGCAGTTCCACCAGGCGCGGACTCATGTCCTCGCCCCGGTCGCTGGCCCGCTTGGCCCGGTCGATCTCGAACCCGAGGTGGGCGAGGGCCTGGCCGATCTGGTCGTGAAGGTCGCGGGCGATGCGGGTGCGTTCTTCTTCGGCGCCAATCGTACGTAGGCGGCTGAACATGCGGGCGTTCGACACGGCGTACGAGAACGAGTCGGTGATGCCGTCGAGCACTTCGACGTCGGTCTGCTGGAACTGACCGGACGTGGCCGACTCGAGCGCCATCAACCCGATCTGCGAGCCGCGAGCTGACAGCGAGGCATAAATGCCGGAGCGTGCCTCAGGCCACAGACCACCCTGCTCGGCGCTCAGCGAACTTTCCGTAAGGGCACCCTGCTGGCCGAGAGCACGGATGAGGACGGGCGGAAGCTCCGAGGTGATGAGGCTCAGTTGGTCGGGGTTGCCAACCTCCCGCACGGGCACCCACGTTCGGTCGGAATCTTCGAGCAGCAAGATGGTGATGGCGTCGAAGTCGATGAGGTCGCGCAACTGGGCAATGGTGGAGTCGAGCACCTCACCCATGTCGAGTGACGATGGCAGCGTCTGGGCGATGGTGTTGAGCTGGAACAGCAACTTGTTGGCCTCGGCCAACCGTCCGAGACGGTCAAGGGTCAGGGTCTGTTGTCGAGCGTTTTCTTCGAGCACATGGCGCGAGTAGCTGCTGACGAGCGATACCAGTAGGAACAGGGCGAGCCACGCCGCGCTAAGCGTGACTGCGTAACTGGGTCTTGGATGCGTGTTGAACTTCTTGTCGAACCAGACACCCAGCACGATGCTGCTGACGGTGCTGAGCTCGAGCGCAAAGGCGTATCCGCGAGCAAACCCGGCGGCGACGACGGTGGGGAGCAGGACGATGACAAAGGGAGAACTCCACGAACCGGTCTTGGCGATTATGACGACGTGAAAGACCAGTTCCAGACCGATCTCTGTTGCGGCTCGGGACGACCCCGTGAGGGTGATCGGCTTGAGCGTGCGGAAACCGGCGTACAGCAGCAGCAGGAGACCTGCGACGTAGACGGCGAGGTGAAGATCCCCCGCCGCGAGTATGGCTCCGACGGCCAGTGATGCCCACCGGAACAACTCGATCGGCGGGGTCTGCACAGCGACCTCACGCGGCGCACCGGTTTCACGTCGGTAGTTGCCTACTTCGGCTTCTACGGTGGTGACTCGCCGTGGGGTGGGTTGGCGCAATCCGATGACCGGGGTGAGTCCCACGCTCCCGGCTGAAGTAGCCGGGGCGGAGCCCTCATACTCATCGATGTGGTCGACGTTGGTCATGGGTGCTTCCTGTAAAGCGGTTTACGATTCCTTGAAACTACCCCGCTGTGCATGGGAGCGCCCGCTTTCTCCTCCGATACCCTGTCACGTTCATGATCCTCGTGGGGTTGACCGGCGGCATCGGATCGGGAAAATCCTCGGTCTCGGCCCACCTTTCCGAACTCGGCGCGATCATCATCGACGCCGACGCTATCGTGCGCGAGTTGCAGCAGCCGGGCCGGCCACTGTTGGCAGCGCTGGCCGAGCGCTTCGGATCTGGCATCCTTCACGCGGATGGTTCGCTCGACCGAGCGTCGCTGGCCGCGTTGGCCTTTGGCAACGCCGACGCCCTAGCTGACCTGAACCGCATGGTGCATCCGGTCGTCGGTCGCGAGATGAGTCGGCGAATCGATGAGCAATTCGCCACCGACCATGTCGTCGTTCTGGACATTCCGTTGCTGGCCGAGAACCCCCGTCAGGGATTGGCAGCAACGATTGTGGTCGACTGCCCGGTCGAGGTTGCGGTGGCGCGCCTTGTCACGATGCGGGGGTTCACCCGGGAGGACGCGGGGGCAAGAATCGCCCAGCAGGCCAGCCGCGAAGAGCGGCTCGCGCTCGCCACACACGTGGTGCACAATGACGGATCCCTCGATCATCTCCGTCGCCAGATCGACCGGTTGTGGCAGGAACTGCAATCACTTCCGCCGACCACGGCAGAAGACCTCGACCGCTATCGGGCCCGTTAGGGGTCACCCCTTGACTGCTCCGGGCTTCTCAGGACGAACCGTGAAGATGGCATCGGTCGACACGGTGCTTTCCGGCTTTGTTGCATCGTCAACTATTCGGTAGGTGGCCGTCCATAGGGTGGGCGTCACTTCGTTGAGGCACCAACCCCTCTTGCGGGCATTCAGGTAGCGAAGGTCAGGGAAGGAAGAAATGGCCGATTCGATGCCTTCGGGCAGGAGCGCCCCGGATGAGAGCGACGTGCCGATGAATTCGGTGGCGACCACCTTTTTCGTATCACCGTCTTTCAGCACGAGGTCGGCAACGGCAGCGAGGTGGATGTCGCCGGTTACGATGACGGTGTTGGTCTTGCCCGTGGCGTCGATACCCTCCAGGAGACGTTTCCGCGCCTCGGGGTAGCCGTCCCACTGATCGAAGTTCAGAACGGCACCATTGAGCGTTGCGTCGGCCATGACCACCTGATTCGCGACGACGTTCCACGTGGTTGTTGCTTTCCCCATCCCGTCGAGCAGCCAGGCTTCCTGCTCGGCACCCAGCATGGTGCGGCCGGGGGAGTTGATCTCGTCGCAAGGTGGCTTGAGCTGCAGAATGGCGTCACCGCACGCCTGATCCGTGCGGTACTGGCGTCCGTCGAGCAGAAAGAACCGCGCCAGGTTGCCGTAGCTGAGGTCCCGGTAGATTTTGTAGTCGGGTCCGGCCGGTGCTGCGAGGCGAGTCGGCATGAACTCCCACCATGCCCGATAGGCCATGGCCCGCTGCTTGGCGAACTCTTCGGGCGGAATCCCGGTTGCGCTGGCGTTGGCCGCGTAGTTGTTCTCCACCTCGTGGTCGTCCCAGATGGACACCCATGGGCATGACGCGTGGGCGGCCTGTAGGTTGGGCTCGGAGCGGTAGTGGGTATAGCGGCCGCGGTAGTCATCGAGGGTACGCAGCTTGTCGCCGGGAACGGCCCGCACGCCCTGCCCGGCTGGTACCTGATACTCGTAGATGTAGTCGCCCAGCCAGACGAACAGATCCAGGTTCGACGCGGCGATGTCCTTGTGGGCGTTGTAGTAACCCTCGGAGTACTCCTGGCACGAGCCGAAGCCGAAGCGCAGTTGCGTCACCGTGGCTCCCTCAGCGGGAAGCGTGCGCGTCCTGCCGACGGGGCTCGTGAAGCCGTTGACCTGAAAGCGGTAGAAGTAGCGGGTGTCGGCTTGAAGGCCGTCGGCGTCGACGTGCACGCTGAAGCCAGCCCCATTCTGTGCCTTGACTTCGCCGGTCTTTCGATCTTTCGTGAACGTATCGTCGGTGGCGACTTCCCACGTGACCGCCACGGGGGCGGTGGAGGTCGGCACCACAAGGCGGGTCCACAGAATCACCTTGTCCGGCAGGGGATCGCCAGAGGCAATGCCCAGCTTGAACGGGCTCTCCCCAGCGGGCTTCGCGATACTGGTGGTGGCCGGCAGAGTCGTTGTGGGTGCCATCGTGGTTGTCGGCGCACCAGTCGTCGTCGGTGTCGTCGGGGGCGGTGTCGTGGGGGACGCTACGGCTGTCGTTGTAGGCGCGACCGACCTTGCCGTCGAGGTGCATGCTGCGAGGGCTGCGGTCGTTCCGAGCAGAAACGTGCGACGACTGAGCGACATCGGACTCCGGTCTGGTGGCGGGGGATCGCGGGCTCTTCGATCGTACGTCTGTCGGACGCTGCCTGTCGGGAAGAATCGAGCGTTTCCATGTCCCGAACGCTTGTTCGTTTGCGGTAGTCTCTCACCATGGAAGCGTTCAAGGTAGTGAGCGATTTTGACCCGTCCGGTGATCAGCCGAAGGCCATCGCTCAACTGAGCGAAGGGGTCGACAGGGGTGATCGGTTCCAAACCCTGCTTGGTATCACCGGCTCCGGCAAGTCAGCCACCATCGCTTGGACCATTGAGAACACTCAGCGCCCCACGTTGCTTTTGGCGCCGAACAAGTCGTTGGCCGCCCAGTTGGCGCAGGAGATGAAGGAGTTCTTCCCCAACAATCGGGTCGAGTATTTCGTCAGCTACTACGACTACTACCAGCCCGAGGCGTACATCGCATCCAGCGACACTTACATCGAGAAGGATTCGTCGATCAACGACGAGATCGATCGCCTCCGCCACTCGGCCACCGCCGCGTTGCTCACCCGTCGCGACACCATCGTGGTGGCGTCGGTCAGCTGCATTTACGGCATGGGCAATCCCGAGGAGTACAAGGGTCAGCTGCTCGAGCTTCACACCGGTGTCGATTACGACCAGCGCTCCATCCTGCGCAACCTGGTTGACCTTCAGTACGACCGCAACGACATTGCCCTCGGCCGGGGCAACTTCCGGGTGCGGGGCGACACCATCGAGGTGCACCCCGCCTACGACGAGACGGTGGTGCGTATCGAGATGTTCGGTGACACCGTTGATCGCATTACGGTGGTCGATCCGCTGACCGGTGAGCAGCTGAACGAACTCACGCAGGTGATGGTGTTTCCGGCCACTCACTATGTGGCCGGTGAGGAGCGGATGCGCAAGGCCATCGTGGGCATTGAGGCCGAACTCCAAGAGCGGCTGGCCACGTTCGAAAAGGAAGGCAAGCTGCTCGAGGCACAGCGCCTTCGCATGCGCACGCAGTACGACCTGGAGATGATGGCCGAGGTCGGGTACTGCAACGGTATTGAGAACTACTCGATGCACATCGACGGGCGAACTTTCGGTGAGCCGCCGTTCACCCTCATCGACTACTTCCCGAAAGACTTTCTCCTCGTTATCGACGAAAGCCACGTTGCTGTTCCGCAGTTGCACGGCCAGTTCGCCGGTGACCGCAGTCGTAAGGATCAGCTGGTGGAACACGGCTTCCGCCTGCCGTCGGCGCGTGACAACCGACCGCTCACGTTTGAAGAAGTGATGGAGCGGCTGAACCAGGTGATCTTCGTCTCGGCCACGCCGTCGGAGTACGAGATGCGCATGTCCACCAACGTGGCCGAGCAGATCGTGCGCCCCACCGGGCTGGTGGACCCGCAGGTCATCATCAAGCCCACCAAGGGTCAGATCGATGATCTCATGCAAAATATCAACGAGCGCGTCATCAACGGCGACCGGGTGCTCGTCACCACGCTCACCAAGAAGATGGCCGAAGACCTTACCGATTACCTGCTCGAACAGGGTCTGCGCGTTCGGTATCTGCACTCCAACATCGACACGATCCAGCGCATCGAAATCCTGCGTGGACTACGTCTGGGTGAGTTCGATGTGCTGGTCGGCATCAACCTTTTGAGAGAAGGGCTCGACCTACCTGAGGTTTCATTGGTTGCGATTCTCGATGCCGACAAGGAGGGCTTCCTGCGTTCGGAAACATCGCTCATTCAGACAATGGGTCGAGCTGCTCGAAACGTGAACGGGCAGGTGATCATGTACGCCGACAAGATCACTCCCTCGATGGAGCGCGCCATCGGTGAGACCAACCGGCGTCGTGAGCTGCAGGTTGCCTACAACCTCGAGCATGGCATCAACCCCACCACAATCATCAAGGCGGTCAATGACATTTTGTCGATGCTGCGACCCGACAACACGGCGCCTCTTCCCGGCAAGGGTCGACGCAAGGAAACCGAACGTGATCGCCAGAAGCGCAGCGAGCTCGCCAATCTGCCAGCCAACGAGTTGTCCCGTCTCATCCAGACGCTCGAAGACGAAATGCACGAGGCTTCTGCCGACCTCCGCTTCGAATACGCCGCCCGCCTCCGTGACGAAGTCAAAGAACTCAAACGCGAACTAAAAGATGCCAGCTAGCTGTTTCCGCTAACTGACCGTTAGCGACGCAGGTCGCCGGTTCGTTCGGCGTGTTCGAGGGCGTCGATGTTGATGGCGTGGGGGTATGTTCCGTCGTGGGAGGACGTTTCGCCGTGAACGCAGTGTTGGGCTTCCCACTGGGCTCGTTCGGTGGGGGTTTGGATGTGGAGCCAGGTTTTCTCGCGTGGTTCGATATAGCCGCGGGGTGTCACGGGGGGTTGGGTGGCGGGGTCGGGGGTGAACCAGGTGTCGCGGTTGAGCCAGCGTTCCCCGGTCGGGTGCACGAACGGTTTCGCCGATGTTGGGAGGGGCCCGTCGGGTGATATCGGTTTGGCTGCGCTTTCGATGATGGTGCCGTCTGGTCGTCGGAAGATGAGCCCGTCAGGGTTGTCGGCGTTACCAGTGATAGAGAACTTCCCGGCGTGATGCGCTCGGTGGCAGTAGCGGCACAGCGCCCCGAGGTTACAGGTGTTGGTTGGCCCGCCGTCGGTCCAATGCACGACATGATGGGCTTCTAAGCCTTTCGTGGCCGAGCACAACGGGTTACGGCACATGCGATCACGATCCAAGATGAGCGCGGCGATCTTGTGCGGAACGACGCGTGCGCTACGACCGAGGTTCACCGGTCGACCACCACGCTCGAACAGTGCTTGGATCATGGTGTTCGACAAGATCTGCTTGAGCACACTGTCGTTGAGGTGTTGCCCGCCGTTCAGCCAGCCGCCGTCTTCGTTGACATGCACAATGACGCGATAACGATCGGAGCGTGACATCGACGTGACCGTGGCGAGTGACCGCAGGCAAACCTCTTCGAACGCGTCGGCCCATGTCACGTTGGTGTTCCCCGCCTTGAACAGGGCGTCGCGGGCTTCGTCCATCGCTTTTTGCGGAACGGC
>JANNZM010000171.1:0-14569 GCA_031410595.1 Actinomycetes bacterium
CGGTCCGATACCGCGCGCCGGACACCCTCCTCGCGTTCCTCGACGGACTCTGACTATGCCGACCGGACAGGCCCCACCATCGCCGCTGAGCAGGCCGAACACGACCAACGCGGCATAATCGTGCAGTCGGCATAATCGTAGTTATGCCGAGCGCGGCATAATTACGAACTTACGACAGCATGACCATGGCCGAGTGTTAGCGACGGCGGGTGGTTTGCTTTCGTCTGCTTCGAGGCTGTTGTCGTTGATCACCGTTAGGAGCCGTTAGGAGCCGTTAGGGGAGACCGAGGCGGTCGAGGACGGTTTGGTGGAGATGCCCGTTGGTGGAGAGCGCGCTGCCGCCATCGGCACGGCGACGGCCGTGGAGGTCGGTGAAGGTTCCGCCGGCTTCTTCCACGATGACCAGCAGCGCCGCAAGATCCCAGGTGTTCACGATTGACTCCACGGCGATGTCGAACGCACCTTCGGCAACCAAGACGTGCATCCAGAAGTCGCCAAGGCCTCGCTCTCGCCAGACGTCCTTGGTGAGTTGCACGAGTGCGTCGCAGCGTTCGGGGCTGCCGAAGGAATCGAACAGCGCTACCCCGGCGTGTGAGAGGTGGGCTTTTGACAACGTGTCGATACCCGACACACGAATAGGGTTGCCATCGGCATAGGCACCCAACCCGCGGGCGGCCCACCAGCGACGGCCGAGCGCAGGCGAAGAGGCGACCCCGACAACCAGTTCACCGTCGACCTCCAACGCGATGAGCGTGGCCCAGATCGGGACGCCCTTCACGAAGTTCGACGTGCCATCGATCGGGTCGATGATCCATCGACAGCGCGCGTCGGCATCACCAATGAGGCCATCTTCTTCGCCCAATACGGCGTGCGTCGGACGCTGCTTCGTGAGGTGCGCACGAATGGCGGCCTCAGTTTCCCGGTCGGCCTGGGTAACCTCGGTGCGGTCGGCCTTGCGATCGATACGAAGGTTGACGTTGCGGAAGTACGGCAGAGAGACGGCGTCGGCAACATCGGCCAGTTCGAGCGCGAGCGCCAGTTCGGCGGCGTAGTTCAACGGTGCTCCAATTCGGCCACCGCAGCGGCGTAGGCGGGGGTAGCCATAAGGGTTCGGCAGCGCTCGAAGCGGCCGACTGCGTAGGTCCAGAAGTCCTCGACTGGATTGTCGTTGATGTGTTGCACGATGCCCCAGAGGGACCACAGCACGTCGCAGAGCGCCTTGTAGATCACCATGCGGGCGACATCGGCTGGTGGCGGCGTCCCGTCAAAATAGGCGTGCACGAGCACATCATCCTGCTCGGTTGTGAAACCGGCCTCCACTGAGAAATCGCCGAGGTCCCACATGGGGTCGAAGTTGCCCGAGTACTCGTAGTCGATCAGGTACATCGTGTCGCCCGTATCGAGGAAGTTCTCGCAGAGGGGATCGCAATGCGACGGAACGAGCGCAACAGGACGCTCAGCCAACAGCCCGAGGGCGAAGTCGGCTTGTACCTCGACCTCACGCCAGTCTTCCGGGAGTGGTGCACGTTTGGACGCCAATATTGCTTTGAAATCGGCGATGACGGGCGCCACTTTGAAGTCGGTCGCGAACGGTTTGGGAATGTGATGAAGGCGATGCATCACGTCGGCCGCCCGGCGGATTGCGCCGTGTTCGGTGAAGGCCGCCGGTGACATGGTGAGGGAGTTGTCGATGAACTGCGTGACCATGAGACCGTCACTCACATCGAAGAACTTCACCGGCACGTTCACGCCGGCCTGAGCAGTGACGAGCGCGGCGATTTCCTCGGCGTGCCGATCGATGTAGTCGGATGTGCCGCGTCCGGGAATGCGAACGACGACCTCGCCATCCGTGGTGGACATCCGGTAGTTGATGTTGGTCAGGCCGGCAAGACGGGTAGCGGAGGCGAGCGACGCGTCGATCATCGGCGAGATGCGGTCGATTGCTTCTTCGAGATCCATCATCCTCGCAATCTGCTGTTACTCGGATCGTAGAGCGGACTGTCGTGCCGGGTTGCGCGAAGCGGTTCGCCGTACACCTCGATGATGAAGTCTGTTCGGTCTGTCAGCGCCACCGGCACGTACCCGTAGGCGATGGGCTTGCCGACGGAGTGACCGAAATTGGCGCTGGTGGTGAACCCGACGACCTGGCCATCAGCAATGATCGCCTCGCCGCCAACCGGGTACGCCATCGACTCCAAGGTGAACGTGCACAGGCGTTTGGTGACGCCTGCTTCTCGCTGAGCGATCAGCGCAGCTCGGCCGCAGAAATCGCCCTTGGTAAGGTTCACCCGCCAGCCGAGTCCGGCTTCCCACGGCGTGGTGTCAGGCGTGACATCGGTCGACCAGTAGACGTAGCCCTTCTCCAGCCGCAGACGATCGATGGCTCGATAGCCGACGTCGGCGATACCGAATGGAGCCCCGGCAGTACGCAGTACGTCGTAGACGTGACCGGCATATTCGGTGGGGATGTGGAGTTCCCAGCCAAGTTCGCCGGTGTAGCCGATGCGCAGCGCCAGTACCGGAGCCGATCCGACGGTGATGTCGCGGGCCTGCGCGTAACGGAACGCCTGAGCGGAAACGTCGTCTTCGCACACCGATTCCAACACCGCCCGGGACAGAGGCCCGCACAGATTGATGACGGCACGCGACGAGGTGAGGTCACGAATCTGCACGCTGCCGTCGGTGGGGGAGTTTGCTCGGATCCATCCCATGTCGTGCGCGCCAAAGGCCGCACCGGTGACGACGTACCAGGCGTCGGATGCGGTGCGGACCATGGTGACGTCGCACTCGATGCCGCCCTGCTCGTTGCACAACTGGGTGTAGGTGACCGAGGCCCTATCCATGTCGGCCACCGAGAGCCACTGAACGGCGGCAAGTGCCCCTGGTCCGCTGATCTCGAACTTGGCGAAGGAGGTTTGATCGACCAGGGCGACGCCCGTGCGAACGGCGCTACATTCCTCGCCGACAGCATCGAACCAGTTCGGTTTGGTGAATGACGGCTCGTCGATCGC
Source organism: Actinomycetes bacterium (assembly GCA_031410595.1). GTDB lineage: Bacteria > Actinomycetota > Acidimicrobiia > Acidimicrobiales > Ilumatobacteraceae > JANMCE01. The sequence continues at coordinate 3,012 of JANNZM010000171.1, forward strand.
TTCGGTACCGGCGGCCGCGAACCAGTTCGGCCGCTCCCAACCTCCGCGAGACCCGAACACCGCGCCGCGGGCACGGAGCGTTTCGTGGAGAGGGCTACGGCGAATGCCGCGCACCGATGTCTTCTCCGAGCCGGGTGCGCTGAGTTTGTAGTGGTGTCCGTACAGCTCGACGGCACGTGGATACATGAAGTGTTTGGTGGTGTGATGGAACGCAAAGCGGCGTACGTCGAGCGGCCACAGATCGAGCGACGGTCGACCCTCCAGCATCCATTCGGCCATCATCTTGCCCGCACCACCGCCGGCCGCGATGCCGTATAAGAAACCGGTGGAGACGAAGAAGTTGTCGAGTTCGGGGGTGCGTCCCATCACGAACTCGGCATCGGCCGAATAGGGGATGGGCCCGTTGATGACCGTGCGGATTCCGGCCTTCTCGATACATGGGGTGCGTTTCACGGCCATCAGCGCAAGTTGCGCGAACCGGTCAAAATCGGGTTCAAGCAGTTTGCGCTGAAACGGTACGGGAATGCCGTCTCGGGCGAAGGCAAGCGTGTCGGGTTCATAGCCGCCCACTAGTAAGCCTTGGCCGTCGGGCTTGTAGTAGACGAGGTGATCGGGGTCGCGCATGGTGGGCATGCGGCGGATATCTGCCGCCTCCATCTCGGCTATCGGGCCGGTCAAGATGTACTGGTGTTCCACGGCAAATGCGGGCACGCGAACACCGGCGAGGCGGCCGACTTCGAGGCCCCACATGCCAGCGGCGTTCACCACCATCTCGCACGCGATATCGCCCTGGTCGGTGTGCACGGTGGTGACGCGTCGCCCCTCGACGGTGATGCGGGTGACCTTGGTGTCTTCCACGATGGTGGCGCCGCGCATCTTGGCGCCCTTGGCGATGGCTTGGGTGACGCTGGCCGGATCGATGTAGCCATCGGTCGGCAGGAACGCTGCGGCCAGAACATCGTCGGTGGACATGAGAGGGAAGAGGGCTTGGGCTTGAGCCGTGGAGATGATCTCCATCGGCAGGCCGAAACTCTTCGCCATGGTCGTGAGCCGCTTGAGTTCGAGCACCCGATCAGGCGAGCACGCCAGTCGCAGCGATCCGACTTCATTCCAGTCAACGGCCTGGCCGGTCTCGGCTTCCAGACCTCGATACATCTCCACCGACTGCTCCAGCATGCGGGTGGTGTTCCGCGACGACCGGAGTTGGCCGACCAGACCAGCGGCGTGCCAAGTCGCTCCGTCGGTGAGCTTGTGCTGCTCGACCAGCACCACGTCCTTCTCGCCCATCTTGGTGAGGTGATACGCAATGCTGCACCCAAGAATACCGCCGCCGATGATCACGATCCGAGCCTGAGTCGGAGGGGCCATAATCAGCTCTTCACCTTCTCGTTGGACGGATCGTACAAGGCTTTTACGGACACCTTGGCGGGCACCCGAACGGTTGCGACCTCAAGCTCGTAGGAGCCGTTCAGCACGTAGTCGGCCGTGACACCAGCGGCGTTGCGAACGTAGCCGTATCCGATGGATTGGTTCAGCGTGTAGCCGAAGCCGCCGCTGGTCAGCCAGCCGACCCGCTCCCCGTTTCGATAGATCGTCTCCCGTCCCAACAGCATCACCCCAGGGTCGACGGTGAAGGCGGCCAGCATCTTGGTGACACCTGCGGTTCGCTGGGCTTCAAGCGCAGTACGACCCTTGAACCCGATGTTGGTCTTGGTCTTGGCGGCCCAGCCCAAGCCTGCCTCGTACGGCGTGTGATCAGCGCCGACGTCCGATCCCCACGCGCGATAGCCCTTCTCCAACCGGAGACTTTCGATGGCTCGGTAGCCGGCGTTGGCCATTCCGAACGGCGCGCCGACGTCGTGCAACAGATCGAACACGAGCGTGGCTGTCTCGACAGGGATATGGAGTTCCCAGCCCAGCTCGCCGACATAGGTGATTCTCAGCGCCCGCACCTGGCAGCCGCTGATACCGATTGTTTGAAACGTGCCGAACGGAAACGCATCGTTGGACAAGTCGGTGTCGGTGAGCTTGGCCAGGATACGACGGGCACTCGGTCCGAAGAGCGACAGCACGGCGAGCGATGACGTGACGTCCACGAGTTGGGCGTTCATGCCCGACGGAATGTTGCGTTGGATCCACTCGAAGTCGTGGGTGGCGAATCCGGTGCCGGTGACGATGTAGTACTCGTTAAACGCAGTGCGGCAGACAGTGAGGTCACACTGGATGCCGCCCCTGTCATCGAGCATCTGGGTGTAGATCACCGACCCGACAGGCTTGTTCACGTTGTTGGCACAGATCCAGTTGAGCGCCTCGCCCGCGTCGGCGCCTTTCAGAACGAATTTGGCAAAGGACGATTGATCGAACAGGGCAGCCTGCTCGCGGCACGCCTTGTGCTCCCGACCTACCGCTGCGAACCAGTTGGGTCGCTGAAAGGTATAGATGTCCTTGGGTGTCTCGCTATGCTCAGCCGACGCGAACCAGTTGGGTCGTTCCCACCCGAGCTTCTCGCCGAAACACGCACCGGCCCTCTTGAGCCGCGAGTAGAGCGGCGATCGGCGAGTAGGGCGGGCGCTGTGGTTCTCCTCGGACGGCCACACCATGGTGTAGTGCTTGCTGTAGGCCTCAAGGGTGCGACTGCGCACCCACTCGATGTCATGATGTGGCGGACCGAAGCGACGGATATCGACGACCCAAAGGTCATAGGGCGCAACACCCTTGTGCACCCATTCAGCCAGTGCCATGCCTGCCCCGCCGCCCGCCGCGATACCGAACGCGTTGAAGCCCGCACCCACAAAGAAGTTCTTCACCTCGGGAGCCTCGCCCAGGATGAAGTTGCCGTCAGGTGTGAAGCTTTCCGGCCCGTTGATCAGCTCGTTCACGCCCGCTGTTTGCAACGCCGGGACACGACCCATTGCGAGATTCATGGTGGGCTCGAAATGATCGAAGTTCGACTCCAAGAGTTTGAACTGGAAGTACTTCGGAATGCCCTTCCTGGCCCAGGGGATGGGGTTTGGCTCGTAGCCGCCCATCACGAGCGCACCGACCTCCTCCTTGTAGTAGGTGAGGCGATCGGGGTCACGCAGCGTTGGCAGATCCCGGGTCACTCCCGCAATCTGGTCAGTGATGATGTACTGATGCTCCACCGACACCAACGGCACGTTCACGCCGACGGTCGCCGCGATGGCACGCGTCCATTGCCCAGCACAGCACACCACAGCGTCGCACTCGATACGTCCGTGGTCGGTGATGACGGCTTTGACTCTTCCGTCGGTCACCTCGATGCTGAGCACTTCGGTGTCTTCAAGAATCGTTGCGCCGGCCATGCGCGCACCGCGGGCCAGGGCCATGGTGATATCGGATGGGTTGGCCTGACCATCGGTGGGTAAGAACGCAGCACCCACCACGTCATCTACTTGCATGAGTGGCCAAAGTTCCTGAGCTTCCTTCGCGGACAGCAGGTGCATCTCGAGACCGAAGGACTTTGCGGTGGTGGCCTGACGCTTCACCTCGTTCCACCGCTCGTCATTGCAGGCCAGGCGAAGGCCGCCGTTCATTTTCCAGCCGGTGGCCAACCCGGTCTCTGCCTCCAGTGTTCGGTAGAGCTCGACGGAGTAGCCCAACAACTGGGTGATGTTGGCGCTGCTGCGCAATTGACCGACCAGGCCGGCCGCGTGAAAGGTCGAGCCGGAAGCGAGCCGGTGTTTCTCGACCAGCACCGTGTCGGTCCAGCCAAGTTTGGCCAAATGGTACGCCGTAGAACAGCCGACAATCCCTCCGCCGATGATCACCGCTCGTGCGGAAGTCGGTTGTGGCAACACCATCGGGTTCTCCTCCACCGGTACGCAGTTCGCCCTCGGGTAAACGTAGCCAATCGGACCTGCACTCGGCAGATTGGCATGCTTGTGAACGGTGCATCCAACCTCATCGTCGACACGGACCTCTACATCGTCAACCTGCTGGTCGCAGGTCGCCCGTACCGCCGGGGGCTTGGCTGACACGATCACGTTCGTTGGTCGGCGCGGCTGATTTCGTCGTCGTGGGTGAACCGGGCGGCGCGCTTGTGGGCGCGCCGCTCGACGTGCGGTCGACGGTCGACAGGCCGAACCCGTGCCGCCCGAGCGTCAAGCGATGCGTAGAACCAACGTTTGCCTAACTCGGCCAAGGCCAGATAGGTGCCGATCAATCCGAGGAGCACCAGAAAGAAGCTGATGGGCAGAGACGTGAAGCCAAGTGGCTTGGCGAGAGGCGTGAAAGGCAGAACAGCGCCGACGGCCACACAACTGATGATCGCCACGAGCAAAGGCGTGCTTGGACGACTACGGAAGAACGGCACGCGACGGGTGCGGATAATGAAGATCACCAGCGTCTGGGTGGCCAGCGATTCGACAAACCAGCCGGTCCGGAACTCGTGTGATTTCGCGTGCAGGAAGTGCAACAGGATAAAGAACGTGGCGAAGTCGAAAATCGAGCTCATCGTTCCCAAGAGACCCATGAACCGGCGGATGAAATGCAGGTCCCATTGCGACGGCCCACTCAGCATTTCGTTGTCCACGTTGTCGGTCGGAATGGTCATGGCCGACGTCGTAAAGCAAGTTGTTGAGCAGGATCTGCGAGGGCAGCATCGGGAGAAACGACAGAACGATGGATGCTCCTGCCGCCGAGAACATATTGCCGAAGTTGGACGATGTGGCCATCAACACGTATTTGATCGTGTTGGCGAAAATACACCGACCCTCCTGAATGCCATCGGCGAGTACGCCGAGATCCTTGTCGAGCAGCAACATGTCCGCCGCGTCCTTGGCCACATCGGTAGCCGTGTCGACCGAGATACCGACATCGGCGTGATGCATGGCGACGGCATCATTCACACCGTCGCCCAAAAAGGCGACGTCCTCCCCGGCCTGGCGGGCCAGCCGGATAATGCGAGACTTCTGATCGGGATCGATTCTGGCGAACACCGACGTCGTTTTGATGGCGAGCATCAGTTCAGCGTCCGACATTGGTGCAAGACGAGAACCGACCAGCACGGAGCTGGTATCTATGCCCAAGTCTCCGCACACCTTGCGGGCGACTCGCTCGCTGTCGCCGGTGATCACTTTGGTGACAACACCAAGTTCGGCCAGGCGCCGAATCGAGGGGCCCGCGTCGACCTTCGGTCGGTCGGCGAAGACCAGGAAGCCTTCGCGGTGCAACTCGTACTCCAAGGCCGGCGATGAGGTCGCTGCAGTCGGGACAGGCTTTGTTGCAACTGCAATGACCCGGGAGCCAGCATCGAACAGCAGGTCGAGGAACGCTCGTGCTGCGTTTGTTACGTCCGGGCATCGATCAAGAATTCCTTCTGGCTCACCCTTGGCAACCAAGAGATGTGAACCGTCGGGAGCCACGGCGTTGACGGAAGCCAACGCTGTGGAGCTCTTCGACGGCCCGCTCGGATCGATACTCATTGAAAAATCCCAAACCGACCGAAAGGGCGACGATGACGGTGATGATCAACGCGTCGGCGTGATTGCCCGTCCCGCCGGAAACGAGCGCGGCAGCGAGCAGAAGGAGTAGCAGCGGATTGCGGAGTTGCCGCACCAGCACCTGGCCCGGTCGGGCACCATGGGATCGAAGGGTGTTGGTACCGAACTGTTGGCGACGAAGGGCCACCTCATGATCGGTGAGACCGGTGGCCCGTGTTGCGAGTGCCGCCATCGCATCAACCGCGGTCTGGGCCGCGGCCGATGCGAACTCGACCTGGGGGGCGGCCAAGTCGTGGTCGGCGAGAACGGTCATGTGCGAGCGATCGGTTCCGAACGTCGCTCCATGATGCTCATGGTTGGCACCTCCAGTGGTGTGACGTGGCTTACTTCAAGTATTCCGACTGCAGCTGAGGTCGCACAGAGCCAGGCGTCCCGGACTGGTCAGGACCTTCGGCCGGACGCGCAAGAAGGGGAACACCCGCCACACGCAGGTGCCACCGGTGAACCCTTCCGATTCGGCCCGTAGTAGGGAAGGGCTTCCGACCGAATACGATGTAACACAAGAGTCCAATCGCGGCAGCCAAACCATGCCCAATATCGGTGAAACTCGGTTGTAGGCCCACCATCGCCAGGAAGGAGAGCAATGCTGCGGTGGTGACCGCGACACGAAGTCGACCCCGGAGGCTCACGAGCAGGAGGGCGCCCGCGGCCACGAGGGCATAACTGATGCCCACGTCAGCGGCACGACCCAAACGCGGGTTCAACCATTGCTGGCGAATGCCGAACCACAGTCCGACGCCAACAAGAACGCTGGCACCGACATGCCCGGCGACCACGGTAATGAGCCAACGACCGGTTCCGACGGCTCTCTCCGCTAGCGACATCACGATGGCAAAAACAAAGATGCTTCGCACCGCCGCGAATCCTTGGTCGTCAAACCAGAATGCGCTCGTCGTCAGGACATCGAGTGGACGGTTCCCGAGGAGATGGACATTGGTGCTGCTCTGTCTCACGATGGCTGCTGAGAGACGGTCGCTCACCGCCAACTGCTGACTGAACGTGACGAGAAGAATCGAAAGGTAGATCAATGTGCCAGGGCATCGACGACACCATCGGCCGAGCAGATGCCTCATGCTGGCCAGCAATCGGCCTACAGGCGCGAGAAATGCGTACCGCTGTCCCGACCGTTCCGCGACCATCCAGACCACCGCGACGGCCCCGAGCACTGCAAGAAGCACCCGTAAAGCATAGGCCCTCCCGCGCCCATCCAGACCGCGCCGTGGCCAGATGATCTCGTGCTAAATGCGGCGCATGGCTTGGAGGGGTTGAAGCGGATCGGCGCGGCTGGCCACTCGTATGCGCGCGTCGACCGCTATCACCGACGACGGGGTCGCGATGACCGGGTTCAGGTCGAGTTCGGCGATTTCGGGCACGGCGGCGGTCAGGAGCCCGATACGGGTGATGACATCGACGACGTCATCGACCGGCAACGGCGGGTGCGACCGGTATCCGATCAGCTTGGGTGCCAGACGCAACGACATGAGGACGTCGTGCGCCCGTGATTGCGTAATGGGTGCAACGCAGATCTGGCGGTCCTGGAGAATCTCAGCGTCAGTCCCTCCTGCGCCTACCACCACGATCGGGACGCTGGTCGGCGCATTGAGTCCTCCCACTAGAATTTCGATCCCGGGCGACGCTTGCTTCTGCACAAGGATCGACGACAGCCTCGCGCCGAAGTGCTTGACCATGCCTGCGGCGATAATACGGGCCTCGTCGGCGCTTTCCACGTCGATGGCGACGCCACCTTCGTCACTCTTGTGCAGGACCGATTCTCCCACGACCTTCAGCACGACTGGGAAGCCGATCGAGGTCGCTGCACGAGCTACTTCATCGGCCGTCTGCGCGGTGCTGTACGCGGGGATCGGTACGCCGATCATGCCCAGGAGTTCGAACGTGTCGCCAGGTTCCAGCCAGCCCTCGCGTTGCAGTGCCAGTTGGCTGACGAAGCGTCGAACTTCTACCCAGTTCACCGCAAGTGACGGCAGAGAATCCTCGTTCTGCTTCAGCCACTCATGGCGATCTGCGGCCCGGGCCAAGACGCGCACGGCCCGTTCCGGATACGGATACTCGGGCAGGCGCAACGCGGCCTCAGTGGTCTCCGATGGGATCAAGGTGAGCGTCGTTGGAACGGGTCGGACGGTGCGGCCAAGCGCGGTGCGAAGCGGCTCGGCAGCCCCGGCCCTAAGGGCCGTGATTACCACGGCGACCGCGTCGACCTCGCCTGACGCCGCGATTTCGTCCACCACCTCGGCCAGTGCGTCGGGGGTGACGGTCGCGAGGAGGTCGACCGGATTCGCGGTCGATGCTGCGTTGGGGACTTTGCGAGTGATGGCCTCGCGCAGGCCGGAGGATAGCTCGGGGTTCGACAGGCCGTTCGCTTCGCATGCGTCGGCGGCCAGGATCAGCAAGCCTCCTGCGTTGCCCACTAGGGCGACCCGGCGACCGCGCGGGAGGCTCTGCAGATCGAAGAACGCAGCCAAGTCCAAGAGCTCCTCAAGGTTCTCGGCGCGGGTGACGCCGGCGTGTTCGAACAATGCATCCGCCGACGCAGCGGGAGCCGCAATGGCGGCGGTGTGAGACTGTGCGCCTCGCGCCCCGGCGGCGCTGCGGCCACCCTTCAAGACCACCACCGGCTTGATGCGCGCCACAGTGCGGGCGATGCGGGCAAACCGATCTGGGCGTCCGATTGACTCGAGGTAGAGGAGGATCACCCGCGTAGCCGGATCGTCACCCCACGCACACAGCAGGTCGTTGCCGCTTACATCGGCCTTGTTTCCCAATGAGACGAACGATGAGATACCGAGTCCCTGCCGGGCGACTTCGTTGAGCAGCGCGAGGCCGAGGCCGCCGGACTGAGAAGCGAACGCCACGGCTCCGGGGCGAGGCTGCACTGCGGCGAAGGTCGCGTTGAACCCCACTCCGGTCGCGATCGCGCCGAGGCCGTTCGGGCCGATCATGCGCATGCCGTAGCGGCGGATAATCCCGACGAGTTGTCGCTGTCGCTCGACGCCTTCCGAGCTGCTCTCGGCGAACCCGGCGGTCACCACGACCAGCACTCGCACCCCTGCCTTGCCACACTCTTCAGCCACCTTGACCACCGCGCTGGCAGGGATCGCGATGATCGCCACATCCACCCTTCCTGGGACTGCTGAGATCGAGGGCACAGCCGGAATTCCTGCAATCGACGAGGCAGTCGGATGGACCGGATATACCATGCCGGTAAACGAGGCTGCGATGTTCTTCAACAGCTCGAAACCGGCGCCCGAGCCTGAGCTGCTCGCCCCGATGACAGCCACGACTTCAGCATGCAGCAACGGGTCGAGCGACGCACTGGTAGCGGTCCATTCCCGTGAATGTGCCCGTTCCTCCAACAGTGATTCAGCCGTCAGATCAAGCTCTGTACGCGTCTGGCCGCCCTCGGACCAGAAGCGAGTCGTGAGGCCGACCGACTCGAAAACCGTACGCATCGCTGCGTTGTCGGGCTCCATCACTGCCGTCAATCGGCTGAATCCAGCTGCCAGCGCGATGACGGCAAGGTCTTCGAGAAGCAGCGTTCCAATCCCGAGGTGCTGGAATGCGGGATCGACATCGAAGCGGACCTCAGCGTCGCCATGTTCATCACGGGCGTAGGTGGCCCGAGCCACAGTGTCCTGTCCATGCTCGGCCAGTAGGTCCATACGCTGAGACGGATCAGCCCCGTCGGTCTGTGGTCGAACCGTTATCGCGCGGCCATCCAAAAGGAGAACATCCCGACCAAACGCAGCCAACTCAAGCGTCATGGCACCCCTCCCTCGTTGTTTCATCGCTTCCAGAACGACGATGACGGTCGCTTGGCATGAACGCCAGGGTCCTTGGTCCCGGCAGAGGTACTGTTTGGTAACAGCTGCAGTTGGGGTGAGGGTACGGGGATGGATCCAGCGATATCGGTTCGTGGCTTGTGGAAGGTCTACGGACCCCACGCCAAGCAGATTGTCGCGTCTGCCGATGCCGACCTGCCCCGTGCCGAATTGGAGGCGAAGACGGGCTGCGTGGTCGCCATGCGGGACATCACCATGGACGTGAAGCCAGGTGAGACGTTCGTCGTCATGGGTCTGTCCGGCAGCGGCAAGTCGACCTTGGTCCGTTGTCTCACGCGTCTGATCGAGCCAACAATGGGCACGGTGTACATCGGCGGCATCGACGTGACCAATGCGTCGACCGAGCAGCTGCTCGATGTTCGTCGCACCAAGGTCAGCATGGTCTTTCAACACTTCGGTCTGTTGCCGCACCGCAGCCTGATCGACAACGTCGCCTTCGGTCTGGAGGTACGCGGCGTCGACAAGGCCAAGCGCCGGGCCAAGGCTGAGGAGATCCTTGATCTGGTTGGCCTCAAGGGTCTTGGTGCACGCAAACCTGACCAGCTGAGCGGTGGCATGCAGCAGCGCGTCGGTCTCGCCCGGGCACTGGCAACCAACCCGGACATTCTGCTTTTCGACGAGCCGTTCTCGGCGCTTGATCCGCTCATCCGCCGGGATATGCAGGATGAAGTAATGCGGCTGCAGCGCGAGGTGAACAAGACCATGGTGTTCATCACCCATGACCTGTCCGAAGCACTGCGCCTCGGTGACCGGATCGCCATCATGCGCAACGGTGCCTTCGTGCAGGTCGGTACCCCGCAGGAGGTGGTGTCGGCTCCCGCCGACGACTACGTGCGTAACTTCGTACGAGACGTCCCCAAGTCACACGTCGTGCCGGTTGAGTCGATCATGTCTGCGCCACACGACGGTTCTTACGGCGCAGCGGTTCCCGTTGGAACGAAGGTGCGCGACGTTGTTCGTCACTTGGCCGGAAGCGAACTGCCGTTGCGCATTGTCGACACCGCGGGCTCTACCGTCGGCTCCGTTGATCGGGTAGCGGTACTGACCGTCATCGCCGGCGAAGATCTGGTCACGGCGTAGCCATGGCCGTCGCACTCGCTCCGTCGCCGTCGACCGCCTCTACCACGGCGCGCCGCTACGCGGTGCCGGTCGTTCTCGTGGCCGGGATTGTGCTGCTCGCCATGCTGTCAGGAGGCAAAACCAAATTTGCCGATGTGCCGACCTGGCTCGACGCTCACGTAAAGCCCCGCACCGACATGATCTACAAATGGGTTGTGCTGAACAATCAAAAGCATTGGATCTTCACTCGCATCTTTGATCCGATCGCGAGCGGGCTACGCGGCGTAAACGACGCCGTGTTCTGGCTACTGAAGGTGCTTCGCTGGCCCGGGCTCATGGCCCTAACCGCCTTCATCGGAGCCAAGACCGGAGGGTGGAAGGCGGCTCTTGTCGGCGTGCTCAGCCTTGCCATGTGCGGTGTGCTCGGATTCTGGGACGAGACCATCGTCAGCCTCGCACTCATGATCGTGGCGGTGGGGGTGTCACTACTCATCGGGGTGCCACTCGGCATCTGGGCCGGACTCAACGATCGGGTGAATCGCATCTTACGAACGGTGCTTGACACCGCTCAGGTTATGCCCGCGTACGTGTACCTTCTACCCATCGTGGTGCTCTTCGGCATAGGCAACGCCGGCGCAATTGTGGCTACGGTTATCTTCGCGATAGCTCCCGCAGTGCGCCTCACCAGCCTTGGGCTGCGCGGGGTCCCCGTCGTAGCGAACGAGGTCGGTGCTTCCTACGGCTGTACCCGTCGCCAATTACTCGGCAAGGTGCAACTCCCCATGGCTCGCAGGGCCATGTTGCTCGGATTGAACCAGGTCATCATGATGGCGTTTGGCATCCTGGTGATCGCAGCGCTCATCGGCGCTGGCGGCCTGGGGCAGGCCGTGCTCGCCGGTCTCCAGAAGAATGATGTCGGCCGCACGTTTGTGCCCGGCCTGGTCATGGTGTTTGCCGCGATCGTGCTCGATCGCATCACCACCGGCCAGCGGCGTCCGGCGAAAGCGAACTCGTTGATGGCGAAGCTGGCTGATCTGTTACCGAGCCGTCTCGCGCAGATTGCTACCGTGTTCATCGGCATTGTGCTGGTAGCGATCGTCGCCCGCCTCGTTGGTTTCAA
>JANNZM010000172.1:0-15456 GCA_031410595.1 Actinomycetes bacterium
GTGTCGGTCGGGTCCCGCTCGTCCACCGGAGGCTTCTGGTTGCCGTATACCTCGGGTTGCTTGAGGCCGTCGAACACGAACACCTGATCACCGTTGTGCAACAGGTCTGGCAGATACTGCGCGATGTGCATGGGCACCCGAACACATCCGTGCGACGCGGGGTTCTTCGGCACATCGGGATAGCCGTGAATGGCGATGCCGGCGTTGAACGAGATCGGGTTGAACACTCGACCGAGCGGTATGTCGACCCAGTCCGGGCGCTTCAGATACACCTTGAATACGCCGCCGGGCGTCAACGACTTTCCACAGTACCGCTTATTCTTCTCGCCCGGCGGCAAGGTGGTGGTGGTGGCACCCGGCCAGGCCGCCACGTTCTTGTACTCGGCACACCACTCCCGTCCCGAACCGCTCGAAACATGGGTAATGAGTCGCAGTTCCCGGTTGACGTAGAGCGCCATGGTTTGCGTGGCCAGGAACACTTCGGCATGGGTGGGCGAGGCATCGGGCCGGAAACTGGGCAGGCCGAGCGGATCCTGCATTCGGGTCCACAGTTCGGGCGTGACCTTGCCGGTAACGTCTTTGCCGGTGAGGTTCATGATGAGCGACTGGTAAGCCCACACGGCCATCTCGGTATTGGCACCATAGATGCCATCGACAGCGCCGACATCGAAATGGAGGTCGTTCAGCCGCTGCTGCACCACCTTCACGTCCTCGGCCGCGGCCAGACCTTTCCCCAGCGTGCGCGAGATGGTGGTCTTCGGCAGCGTGGTGGTGGTCTCGACAACGGTGGTTGGAACCGTCGCTTCGGCCGACGGATCGGTCACCACGTCAACGCCAGCGACCGGAGGGGCGTCCGCCGGCGCGGCGTCCTTGGCCAAGGAACTGTTCGGCGCACATGCGGCCAAGACAAGCAGTGCCGCGCACGTGCCGAGGCGCGCCGCATTTGGAAGAGACATCAGGCCAGACCGCATTACGACGTTGAGGCTACCGAACGCAGAGCGTGAGACGAAGATTGAATGGACAACAGCGTTTAGGCCTTTACCGGTTGGATGTCACGGAGTTGACGTCGCAGTTGGAACATTTCGCGCAGAAGTTTCACGATAACCGCAGGTGACGACAGGGTGGAGACCCCGCGGGTGCGAGGAAAGTAGTCGACGCCAAACTGCACGACCCGATAACCGTAACGCTGGGCTCGGATGACCAGTTCGGCATCGATAAAGCTGCCTTCGCTCTCCAGCTTCACATGGTCAAAGACGCGCCTGCGCACGAGCTTGAACGCAAAGTTCACGTCGCGCATCTTCACACCGAAGAGCACCTTGACCAGCGTGTTGTAGAAGAACGAGTAGACCACCCGCACGTAACCTTCGCCGGTGCGGTCGAACCGGTAGGTGGACACGATGTCGGCTTCGTAGTGACGCATGACTCGGCAGGCCTTTTGAAGCTCGTCCATGTCGAAGGGCAGATCGGCATCGGAGTACAGGATGAGATCGCCACGGCTCTCGGCGAACCCGGTTTTGAGCGAGCCTCCCAACTTGCGATTCACGGGGTGGTGGACCACACGGACGCGTCGGTCGGTTGCGGCCAGTTCATCGGCGATTCGCCCGGTGGCGTCGGTAGACGCGTCGTTTACGATCAGCAGCTCATAATCGCCAATTTCGCCCAGCGCGAGCAGGATGTCGCATGCTTCGCGGCCGGCCCCGAGGGCGCGGTGAAGGTACTCCTCCTCGTTCCACATGGGGTAGAAGATGGTGAGCAACTTGAAGGGGGGCTCGGACGGCGCAACCGGGTCCATCCCGTAAGGGTATCGGAGCACCCGCGAAATGTGGCGGCGAGCGCCCAAGAAGCCGCCAACCCGCACGCTAGTGTTCGTTCGCCATGGACGTCCCACCGCCGGTTACGGCCGATCCCGTACCCGATGTCGGCCTTGTCGATGAGGAAACGGCGGCGGAGTCCAAACCGTCCAAGGCCAGCACCATCGTTGTCATAGTGGGCTGGCTGGGTGTGTTGACCGGCCTCGGCCTCATAACGGCCGCCGCCCAGATCGTCGACCACCCCACCATCCAGGGACGCTTCCTGCCCGTCTTTTGGGTTGGCCCCGTGCTGACCGTGTTCTCCGCCCTTCGGAAACGGCCGAACGTGGTTGCCCTCAGTGCTCTCAGTACCTTCGTGCTCGCCATCGGCGCAGCCATCGATTTCGGTCACCGCCACCCGATCGCGGGGCGATACGAGTTCTGGCTGGCCGCCTCAGCGTTGCTGGTCACCCTCGCCGGCTGGCTCAGCTTGCGCTCCAACAAAGCCTGATCGGAACTTGCGCTTCTCCACCGCCCGCGCCATGGTCGCTAACGGTGCAGTTCCGGGTTCGTCTGGAACATGCGGGTACGTACGGTAAAGACCGAGTCACCCGACAACACGCCGCTCCGAGCGAACAGCCGACCGTTGGCCCAGTTCGAGAGACCGAGTTCGGGGCGCAGCAGGGCGAACTGACCGTCGACCCAGCGGGTGAAGCCGTTACCGACGAACGGCGCGTCGATCCGGTCGTAGAACGTCTGCTGTTCGGCCAGGTTGCTGGAGATCAGGCTGGCCACGAGCCGCGGGCTGTGCGCGTTGAACAGCGCCACGGCCTCCGCCACGCTTTCGACAACGACGAGGGTGAGTTCCGGGCTGCCTTCCCACTCCCACTCATGGCCCAGCAAGTCGTCGGCTAGCAGCTCGGCCTGGTTCTCCATCACGCCACCTTCGGCTCGTTCGATGGTGACCTTGCGCTCGAACCAGGCGTCCGGCACGAACGTTCGGGCTGATAGTTGCACATGCAACTTTGTGGTCGAGCTGCGAAGTGGACCCGCCTGCTCGATAGCAGCAAGGAACCGTGGCACAAGCTCGTCGGCACGGGAACGAAGGATGCAACAGACATTCAGGGTGTTGCACACCTTACGATCGAGCGAGTGTCCGACCGCGGCGGCGAACGCATCCGCGTCCACGGCGACGCCTGTGATCATCCATCCGCCTCCCGTGCCGTGAAGGCTCACCGGGATGCCGGCCTGGCGGGCAACCGCGCCCAGTTGTTCCACGGCCTGACCCGACCCACGGGCGACCGCCAGGGCGACCACGGGGTTGGAGAACAACGCCCAACCACCGGCACGAGACGGCGTGTCGAGCAGCTGCACACAGCCGACCGGCAAACCCGCTGCCTCAAGCGCTGGCCGTAGGGCATTCTGCACAATGGCTCGCGCCGTGCCGAGTGCGTCACGACCGATGCGGAAGACGACGGCGTTGCCGCTGCGGAGCACACCAGCCGCGTCAGCGAACACGTTGGGACGCCCCTCGAACACGAATCCGATCACACCGAGTCCGGCTTTGCGTTGCTCGACGCGCCAGCCGTCGTGATCGACCGCTTCTACGATCTGTCCACGCAGCGGGGCGGTGTCACGCCAGCCCCGCAGACCCGCGACCATCCCGGCGCGCATCGACGAGCTGAGTTCAAGCCGTGTGGTGCTGCGTCCGGCCTGGCGGGCAACGTCGACATCAGCCGCATTGGCCGTAGCGATCGGAGCGAACGAATCGTCATCCTCGAGACGAGCGGCGAAGTGGTCGTAGAACGCCGTGATCTGGTCGTCGCCGGCGTCGTTGAGCTGCAGGAACGCCTCATGCGCCGACGACACTGCGGCATCAACCAGGGCCTGATCGGCAGCAGGCACGTGCAATAGATCACCGGTGGTCTGCACCACGACCAGCCGATCACCAGGACCGAAGGCAGCGGCCAATTCGTCGCTGACGTGGGTGACCCGATTGCCTCCGAACACGATCGCCATACCGGGCGTCAGTGCATTCAATGTGCCGAGATGTTCTGCCATCGTCTCAGTTTGGCCGCCAAGGCAGGGTCGCGCCGCTCAATCAACCCGCGAGAGCTGGCGATGCGTGCTTGGCCCGACGGGCAACCAGGCGCTGGCCGAGCTTGCTCAGGCGTTCCATATGCGTCAGCACCCGCGTGCGAGCCTCATCGGCTTCAGGCGTCAGACCCTCAAGCTTCTCAAGGCCCCAGTGACGAATGACGACTGGCTGCAGAATCTGCTCGCAGAACAGGTTCAGATCGTAGATACCGGCCTCGGCAATACGAGCAGCGTGCTTGTTGAAGTCGGCAATGCCGGTGCCCGGCATGGCGAAGTTGCGCACGACCTCATCGATAGCGATCACCAGTCGGGAAGGGTTCAGCTCGATAGCCGCCGTCGTGAGGTCCCGGTAGAAAAGGAAGTGCATGTTCTCATCGGCGCCAACGCGGGCCATCACTTCGTAACCGACGGGATCACCGATGAGCTTGCCGGTATTGCGGTGCGAGATACGTGTGGCCAATTCCTGAAGGGTGACGTACACCATGCCTTCGATAGGTGACTCGGGCTGTGGCACCTCACCACCGCTGACCTGGGCCATGCGAGAACGTTCAAGGAAGGTGGGGTCAATGGCGCGGCTGACCGTGAGGTAATCACGGATCACGATGGCGTGGCGACCTTCTTCGGCGGTCCACCTACGGGCCCATACGCCGAAGGCGTTCTCGGTGCCGAACATGCGCTCGATGTCACGGAAGTAGTACGGAAGGTTGTCCTCGGTGAGCAAGTTCAGCAGCAAGGCGCTGCGCACGGCAGGCGTGAGGACGGCACCCCCGACATCGGTCTGATCCTCGCTCCACACCTCGCCGGCCTCGAAATCACGGGCGCGGTGGTAGGGGATCAACTCGTGAGGAAACCACTCCTTGGTGGTGGCGAGATGGCGATTGAGCAGCTTCTCGGCCACCGGCTCCAGCTCGACCAGGAATGCGTCGTTGTTCATGAGCAAACAGCCTACCGACCAGTAGGTAGGCAAGCAACGTTCGCATGCACTGAAGGTGTGGGTCCGCCTCGTAAGAGTTTCCTGTGAACTGGCTCGCACGGACCCAGACATCGTGGGGCGTCTCGTAGGGTGCTCTGTGCTCACTTTTGGCGTTCTCCATCGTGGTAGCCCAACGCACGCGTGAAATGGCGCTCCTTCGGGCATTGGGCGCGGCGCGCAAACAGGTACTCGGATCGATCCTGATCGAGGCTTCGATTGTGGGCGTGATTTCTTCCGCGCTCGGTGTTGGCGGAGGGCTGTTTCTGGGGTCGATGCTGCGCCGCCTGCTGGCCTCCGGCGGCATCAAGTTCCCGCCTGGCGGACTGGTGATGAAGCCGAACACCATCATCATCGGCATGCTGGTAGGCGTGGCGGTCACCATGCTGGCCGCCCTGCTCCCGGCCTTTCGGGCCGCCCGCATCGCGCCCATGGAAGCACTTCGTGAAGCAGCTATCGACACGTCGAACCAGTCGCGTTGGCGAGCGATCGTCGGCTTTGTTGTCACGGCTTTTGGTCTGGTGCTGGTGGTGCGCGGCGTGGTGCAGAAGGCGTCGAACCCGATCGGTTTCGGTGTTGGGCATCGCGTTTGGGTGGGCGATCATCCACGGACTCGGGCGGGACAACAACCTGCTGTTCAGCGTGCCAGTCGGCCAGGCCGTCGTCATCATTCTGCTCGGCGGGCTCGCCGGCATCATCGCAGCACTGCGCCCTGCATCGACGGCCAGCAAGCTCAACATCCTGCAAGCTGTTGGCGCCGAGTAACTACTTTTTGGTCGGCGGCCGATAGCAGGCTGCCAACATCACCAGTGCGGGAATGATGCCAATACCCAGAGTCAGCCACATCGGCGTCCAACCGTGCCAGTTGATCTTGAGCGCGTGATCAAGCGAGTACTTCCCGGCGCCAATCGTTCCGACGGCGAAGGCCACGATGCCGAGGATGAAGACGTACTCCCATCCCTGGTTCTTGTTGAAGATGAAGAACCCGTTCTGCCGGTGAGCCACCACGTAAGCCACCACCATCAGACCGATTATCGCGGACGCGCTCAGCGGCATCAGCAGCCCGGCGGCGAACATCAAGCCGCCACCTATCTCGGTCAGCGCCGCGGTCCACGCCTGCACCAGCGGCGGCCTCATGCCAATCGATCCGAACCATCCGGCAGTGTTCTGAATGCCACCGCGGATCTTGTTCGCCCCATGGAGCGCCATGGTTAGTCCGAGCGCAAGACGCAGTACAAGCAAAGCGAGATCAACACGAGCCATTGTCAGACGTTACTCAGGTGGACGGCTCTGCGAGACGGATGACCCGATCGCACACCACCGCGGCTTCGTCGGGGTCATGCGTGACGTGGATGGCCGTCATTCCCAGGTGCCTGAGCAAGCCGCGCACTTCAACGGCGAGCCGGTCGTGCAACTCACGGTCGAGCGCCGAGAACGGCTCGTCGAGCAGCAGCAATCGGGGCTGAGGCGCAAGCGCTCGGGCCAGGGCGACCCGCTGCCCCTCGCCGCCGGACAGCGTTGCGATTGATCGGCGTTCGTAGCCGGGAAGCCCGACAAGTTCCAGCAACTCCCCCACCCGCTCCACGATGGCCTGTTTGGACACGTGCGCCATCTTGAGCCCGAAGCCGACGTTGGCCGCAACGTCCATATGGGGAAACAACTGCTGATCCTGGAACACGAATCCGAAGCGACGGGCATGGGCCGGCACGTTGACCAGGTCCTCGCCGTCCCATCGCACCACTCCACTGTCGATCGGCTGTAGGCCGGCGATCAGGCGCAACAGCGTGCTCTTGCCACAACCGCTCGGGCCGAGCAGACCAACGATCTCACCGTCGTTCACGGTCAGTGAAACATCATCAAGCACGACCCGTTCGCCAAACCGCACGAGGACTCCGTCGACCTCAAGCACGGTCGGTCCGCATGTTCAGCGCGTCCACCAGCACCATCACGACGGCCGTCACGATGGCCAGTATGACGGCCAGCGCGTAGGCCTGCTGGTTGTTGGCGACCCCTGGCTTGCCGAGAAGTTCCCCGATCAGCGTCGGCAGCGTGGGGTTGCCGCGGCGAATGAGGAACGACGTGGCCCCGAACTCGCCGAGCGAGATCGCGAAGGCGAACGCCAGGCCCGTCAGCAACCCTCGACGCAGCAGCGGCGCATCGATCGACCACCACGTCTGCGCCGGTGTCGCTCCCAGCATGGCCGCGGCATCCCGCTGGCGGGGGTCGATGGACCGCAGCACCGGCACCACCGACCGCACGACGAACGGCAGCCCGATCAGGGCATGAGCCAGCGGCACGATGACGGCCGACCCCCGCAAATCGACCGGTGCTCGGTTGAACGTGATGAGCAGCCCGAAGCCCACCGTTACCGCGCTGGTGCCCAGCGGAAGCATGAGCCCGGCATCGAGCCAGCGGCTGACTCGACCCTGACGGGCGATCGCGACTCCGGCCATGGCACCAAGGACGGCTGCGACGAACGCCGCAATGAGCGCGGTGCGCAGCGACATGACGAGCGCAGCCCGTCCGACGGTGCCCACGGCGGAGGACCATCGGCCCGCCCGGCGCGCCAACGCAACCATCGGTAGGCCGAACAAAGCGAACGCGGTGAGCAGCACGGGTACCAGCACGACGAGCCGTGCAGGTTGAGTGTGGTCGGCCAGACGTTGACGAACGGCGGCGCGGGCTTGACTGCGTGACGACCACAGCAGCAGCCCACCGAGCGCGACGAGTTGCACCAACGCCAACGCAGCTGCGCTGCGCAGATCGAGTTGCTGCGCGGTGCGCTGGTAGATCTCCACCTCCAGCGTGCGGCGGCGCGGACCACCGAGCAACAGCACCACGCCGAACGACGTAAAGGTGAAAAGGAACACAATGCCTGCGGCGGCCAGCACCGCCTGACGCAGCATCGGGAGCGTCACATTTCGCCACACTTGCACCCGACCCGCGCCAAGGGTTCGAGCCGCGTCGGCGAAGCGAGGGTCCAGTTTGCGCCAGAGCGGTGTGACGGTACGCACGACTACGGGGACGTTGAAGAACACGTGCGCCAGCAGCACGCCGCGCACCGATTGTTCACCATGCAACAAGGCGAGGAAGGCAGCGCCAACGACAACGGTCGGCAGCACGAACGGAACAACAAGCAGGCTCTCCACCAGTGATCGCCCACGGAACCGATAGCGAGCCAGCACAAACGCCAGTGGCAGACCGAGCGCCACCGCGCACGCGGTGGACAATACGGCCTGCCAGACCGTGAACCAGGCGACGCGGCGCAAGCTGGCGTCGCGCAGGACGTCGGTGACTCCTCCACCCGACAGACCGCGCGCAACGATGGCTGCGACCGGCCAGGCGAAGAACAGCAGAACGAACAACGCCGGAGCGACGCCAAGAAGCGTTAGCCGAGAACGGCGTCGTTCCACTGCTTGATCCACTTGTCACGGTTGGTTGCGATGTCTGACGGCGATACCGCCAGCGGCGTCTTGGGCAACACCGCGAACTTGGCCCAGGCGTCGGGAACCTTCACATCGGTGCGAGCAGGGAACACATACATCTGGCCGGGCATGTCGGCTTGGAAAGCGTCGGACAGCATGAAGTCGATGAGCTTCTGTGCAGCCAACGGATGCTTCGTGCCGGCGAGGATGCCAGCGAATTCCACCTGTCGAAAACAGCTCGATTCCATGACAGCAGTCGGCGCGCTGGCGGCCGCCGGATCGGTCACTTCACTGGGCGGTGAAGAGCCGTAACTCACCACGATCGGACGGGTGCCCTTGCCCGACGAGCCCGAGAAGTCGACCGTATAGGCGGTGGTCCAGCCATCGACGATCTTCACGCCGTTCGCCCGCAACTTCTTCCAGTACTCGACATACTTGTCGGGTCCATACTTGGCCACGGTAGCCAGCAAGAACGCCAGCCCCGGCGATGACGTGGCCGCGCTCGGAGCGACGAATAGATCCTTGTACTTTGGGTCCGCCAACTCATCGAGGTTGGTTGGTGCCGGCAGGTTTTTTGCTGCGAAATAGGCGGTGTCGGTGTTGATGCACACGTCACCACGATCGACCGGAGTGGCCTCACCTCCGGGCACGAGGTCGACGGCCGCCTTGTCGAGTTTCCCCAGTTCAGGGGACTTGTAGGGGCGGAAGATCTTCTCCTTTACCGCTCGCGACAACAGCGTGTTGTCGGTGCCCCACAACACGTCGCCGACGGGTTTGCCTTTGGTGAGCACCGCCTCATTCACCATCACCCCGGCGTCCTTGCCCTTGGCCACGGTGACCGTGATCCCGGACGCCTTCGTGAACGCTTCGAGGATGCCGTCACTGACGGCGAAACTGTCGTGGGTGACCAGCGTAATGGTGGATCCCTCCACCACTTCCTTGGTCGAACTGCTCGACGAACTGCAGGCTGACGCGCTCAGCATCAACGCTACCGCCAGGGTGACAAGGACAGGTCGTTTCGTGTGCATCTGTTTCCTCCGCCGGCATTATCCGGATCAGGTTCGCGGGTCGGCGGCGAAATAGCCACCCTCTCAGCCCGGCTTTCCCGAGCTCCCCGTTTGGGTTGTGAGACCACCTTAGCCACACCGGCTGCGAAATCAACACAGGTGAAATCGGCTGCTCTATGGGATCATTGCTCCATGTCGGTCGTCACCTCCCTCCCGACAAAGACCCGCGTCCCCATTGTCGCTTCACTGCTCGTTGCTGCAGCCGGGCTCGTGTGGAGCCTCGGCGCCGTCACCGCCCGACTCGCGAAGCACACCGATGCGTGGCAGTACCTCGTGTGGCGATCCATTGGTGTGCTCATCGTGATGGAAGTCATGACGCTGGCCAAGCGCCAGAAGCCCCTCATGCCGCAGGCGTACCGCACCGGTCGCATGATGCAGATGGCCACATTCGGCCTGCTGCTGGCGTCGTTGTCCTACGTCTATGCGTTGAAAAACACCACGGCCGCCAACGCGGCGTTCCTCTCTTCCCTCACCCCGCTGGTGGCCGCCGTGCTCGGCCGAGTGGTGTTGAAAGAACGCCTCAGCCGGGTCACCATTGGCTGCATCACAGTGGCCCTCGGCGGATTGCTGCTGATGGTGCTGTCCGACCTCAACGCCGGCAACATGGTGGGCAATGCCGCGGCAATGATGTCGTCGTTCGGCTTTGGCATCTACATGATCTGCATCCGATCGTCGGCTGCCCGCAACTGGTCGCCCGTGTTGCCCGGCTATGCGGTAGCGATGATCGCATTGTGCGGCACCGTCACGCTTATAAACGGCAAGACCCTGTTGCCACCGCTGTTCGACATCCTGATGGCCATGCTTCATGGTGGCGCCTTCATCGTGATCGGCACCCTGCTGTTCAACGTCGCCTCGAAATCGGTTCCCGCGGTCGGCATGGCGGTGTTGTCGCAGGTGGAGAACGTGTTCGTGCCCGTGTGGATCTTCGTGTGGTTCTCCGACATCCCCAAGGCCACCGCCCTCATCGGCGGCGCCATCATCCTCTCCGCCGTTCTCACCAAGGCCGTACTCGACGCCCGCTAAAAGGCTGCTTGGCAATCGCTTTGGTTTCAGGTCGCTGTGTTACGGCATCGCTCCCGTCGACCCAGGCACCCCGCAGATGCTCCACCTCACCCCGTCGGAAACGACGACCTGCTCAACAGTCTCCTAAGGAACCCGCAGGTCCCGGGCTAGTGGCGGCCTCTGGCGAGGAGTTCTTTGACGGCAACGACGTTTGTCTTGTCGACGAAGCTCGGCCCTGCTGAAATCGGTTGACCGCCGACCGCGGCGTTACTGCTTCTGAGGTTCAGGTACAGCACAACCACCGACAGGTAGCCCTGCGTGTACTGCTGCTGATCGATGGTGAAGGCAACGTCACCCTTCTCGATGGCATCGAGCAGGGGTTCGGAAAGGTCAATCGCTCCGACCGCCACTTTCTTGTTGATTTCGACCGCGGCCTTCTGGGCCATCACCGCACCGACCGGACTGGTTGCGAGTACGGCGTCGATGGACGCATCGGCGGAGAGCTTGGTCGTGACCTCGGACTGGGACGCGTCGGTAGTGGCGTCGCTCGATGTGACGAGCTCGACAACTTTGCCGGGAGCAAATGTCTCGGCTGCACCCTGGCAGCGCGCCACCTGCCCGACACTGCTATCGGGCCGCACACAGAGCATCACCTTGCCGCCCGCGGCTTTCAGGCGTTCACCCGCGCCACGACCGGCGTCACGCTCGCTCTGTCCGACATGGGTGATGGCCCCGAACTCTTTGTACTGCTCGATGCCTGCATTGAGGGTGACCAGGGGGATTTGCGCCTTCCTGATCTCGGCAGCCGCTCCGGTGAGGGCCTTGGGATCGGCGACGGCGATGGCAATGCCGGACACCTTGTCGAGGACCGCTTGGTCGATCAGCTTGGCCTGAGCAACGGAGTTGTTGTTCGCGCCTTCGTAGGTGACCTTAATGCCGAGGTCTTTGCCAGCCTGCTCGGCGCCCTGCTGGACCTGCCCCCAGAATTCGCCGCCGTCGCCGTTGGTGATCACCGCAATGGTGGCGTCCTTTTTTCCGGCCACCGCGGCGGCTTTGGCTGTGGTGACCGCCGCCGAAGTGGTCGTTGCTGCACCTGTGGGCGTGGTTGCGGCCGGCGCTGCAGTCGTTGCTGCACCTGCCGCCGCAGTCGTGGCCGAGGTGGTGGCCTTGCTGCTCCCGCAGCCCGCTGCCGCCAGGCTCAGTACAACCACAAGCGCTACAAAGCTGGTTGTCCTCATGAAGTGATGTTAGGTCTCGTAACCGCTCATCTTGGCGCACCCATCAGAGCGCTCTCATTCCGGTACGCTCGCCCGTCGAAGGAGCGATGTGCCCGGGAACAAGCCAGCTAGGATGGAAGATGTCGCGCACGCGGCCGGCGTCTCCCGGGCGTTGGTCTCGCTCGTTTTCCGCGACAGCCCGAAAGTAAGTCCGGCACGGCGCGAGCGGGTGCTCGCTGCCGCGCAGCAACTCGGCTACCAACCAAACGCAATGGCTCGCAACCTGGCCAGCCGCACCACCCGCACGCTCGGGGTGTTGATGAACGACCTGCACAATCCGTTTTTCGCCGATATCTACGACGGGGTCGAAACTGCAGCATCAGCCCTGGGCTACCAGCTGTTGCTGACCGCCGGTCGCTATCGCCACGGCAGCGAGAACGCCGCCATCGACACCATGCTCCAGCATCGGGTCGACGGCATGATGCTCATCAGTCCACGCCTGTCGACGGCACACATCATGGCTGTTGGCCGTCAGGCCCCACTCGTGGTTATCGGAAGGGTGATCGACAGTCCCTCGGTCGACTCGATCATGGCCGACGAACGACTGGGCTCACTGGCCGCGCTCCGACATCTGGCTGAACTTGGTCATCGCAACATCGTGCATATTGACGGCGGCCGAGGCGCTGGCGCCGAACCCCGTCGCGCCGGTTACATCCACGCAATGAACGAGCTTGCCCTGGGCGAGCCCGATCTGGTGCCGGGCGACTTCACCGAGATGTCCGGCGTGCACGCGGCGATGAGCCTTCTCCAACGTCCAGCCCTGCCAACGGCGATCTTCGCGAGCAACGACATGGTCGCCATTGGTGTGATGGACACGCTGTCCGATGCCGGTGTGCGCGTGCCGGAGGATGTCTCGGTGGTCGGCTACGACAACACCGCTATCGCCCACGTACGGCCGATTTCGCTGACTACCATTGACCAGCCTCGAGTGGAGATGGGAGACATGGCGGTTCATCTGTTGCATCAGCGTCTGAAGGCAAGCCGCACCAAGTCCGTCACCCACCTGGTGCAGCCGACGCTGGTGACTCGTCGCACGACCGCGCCACCGCGCCAGGAGGGCTGATGTACATCGGCGTTGACTGGGGCGGCACCAAGATCGAGGTGATTGCCCTTTCCACCGACGGTGTCGAAGAAGCCCGGTTTCGTGAGGACACTCCGAAGGGCGACTACGACGGCTGCCTCGCCACCATTGCGCGTCTGGTCGAAAAGACCGAGCAGGTGACCGGCAGCATGGGTTCGGTCGGTGTCGGTATCCCAGGTTCGCTCGAACCGCTCAGTCGGCGAGGCAAGGGCGGCAATTCCACCTGGATTAACGGGCGCCCCATCGAGGACGACCTGCGGCGGGTTCTCCATCGCGAGGTGCGGGTTCGGAACGACGCAGATTGCCTCGCAATGTCAGAGGCGATCGACGGGGCCGGGTCGGGCCACCGCGTGGTCTTCGCCGTCATTGTCGGCACCGGTGCCGGCGCGGGTATCGCGCTTGACGGCCGTGCCCATCACGGTCCGAACAACAGCGCCGGCGAATGGGCCCACAATCCGCTCCCGTTCCCGACGCTCGCCGAGGTGCCCGGCCCGGCGTGCTACTGCGGTCGCCACGGCTGCCTCGAAACCTGGATCTCCGGAACCGGCTTCTGCGACGACTACGCCCGCCACAAGGGGTCTCGGCTCAACGGCGCCGAGATCATGCAACTCGCCCGCGGCGACGACCATCTCGCCCGAATGGTCTACGAGCGCTACGTCAATCGTCTGGCTCGCGGCCTGGCCGTCGTGGTCAACGTGCTCGATCCCGATGTCATCGTGCTCGGCGGTGGCATGTCGAACATTGCCGAACTCTACGAAGACCTGCCGTTACAGCTAGCCCGCTCGGTCTTCTCGACGGTCTTCCACACACCGGTCGTCAAAGCAGTGCACGGTGATTCCAGCGGCGTACGCGGGGCGGCGTGGCTTTGGCAGGACCGGGCTTGACCGGCAACGATGACGGCACCCTTTGCGACGGAGATTCCATGACTTCCCCCACCCTCACCGATCAACAACTCTCGGATCGGTTCGCGTTCGCTACCAAGCTGGTGCGCGAAGCCGGCGCGCTGGCGGCCGGGTACTTTGCCGATATTGCCTCCCTCACCGTGAAGAACAAGGGCCCGCAGGATCTGGTGAGTGAAGCCGACCACAACACCGAAGTACTCATTAAAGACAGCCTGAAAATGGCCTTCCCGATAGATGCGTTTTTGGGCGAGGAAACCGGCCCGGCCGACATCGATGGTGCGGTCGGCATTTGGGTGGTCGACCCCATCGACGGTACGCAGCCATTCCTCAGCGGCATGTCCAGTTGGTGTGTCTCGATCGCGTTCATCGTAGGACACACGATGGAGATCGGACTGGTGTACGACCCGATGGCCGACGAGCTGTTCTCCGCTCGCCGCGGCCACGGTGCCACCCTGAACGACCGATCCATCCACGTTTCCTCGGCAACCGGCTTCGGTGACGGCATTGTGAGCGTTGGCTATTCCCTGCGAACCAAGCCCGACGCCGTTCTTCGCACGATGTCCCGGCTGCTCCACGCCGGTGGTATGTACCAACGCAACGGTTCGGGTGCGCTCAGTCTGTGTTTCGTCGCCTGCGGCCGGCTGATTGGTTATGTCGAGCAGCACATCAACTCGTGGGACTGTCTGGCCGCCCTGGTCATCATTTCCGAAGCGGGCGGGCACATCAACGACTTTCTTGCCGGTGACGGTCTGACCGCGGGCAACGTGGTGATTGCCGGGCCCCCGGCCCTGTATCCGGCCCTTGCGGCGCTGCTCACCGACTGAGCTCGTCGCTGACGGCAAACAGCTGATCGTCCTAAAGCTACGCTGGCGAGACTATGCCTACCCCACTGCTCGGCGAGATTGATCTTCATCTGTTCGGCGAGGGGAATCATCGTCGCCTCTGGGACGCGCTGGGCGCCAACGTCGAGAGCCGCGATGGCGTCGAAGGCGTACGGTTTGCGGTGTGGGCGCCGAACGCTCGCTACGTAAATGTGGTCGGCGAGTGGAACGGCTGGGACCCGAGTGCTACTCATCTCGAGCCGCAGGGAACGTCGGGGATTTTCGCCGGTTTCGCACCGGGCGCCCAGGCTGGGCAGCATTACAAACTGGTGATCGAAACGCCCGATTGCGTGGTGCACTGGAAGGCCGACCCCATGGCGCGCCGGGCCGAGATGCCACCCGGAACGGCCAGCATTATCGACGGGCCGACCGAGCAGGTGTGGAGTGACGCCGCCTTCATCACGAAGCGTACACAGACTCCCGCACACGAACAGTCGCTGCGGATCTACGAAATGCATGCGCAGAGTTGGCGGCCGGGTCTCGGCTGGCGCGAGCTGGCCCACGAGCTTGCCGATTACGTTGTCGATCTCGGCTTCACTCATATAGAACTGCTCCCCATCGCCGAGCACCCGTACGGTCCAAGCTGGGGTTATCAGGTCACCGGCTTTTACGCCCCCACCGCCCGGCTCGGCACGCCCGACGACTTCCGCTACTTCATCGATCACCTCCATCAGCGCGGCGTTGGCGTCATCCTCGACTGGGTACCTGCCCACTTCCCGAAAGACGACTGGGCTCTCGGCCGTTTCGACGGTACCGCGCTCTATGAGCATCTCGACCCTCGGCTTGGCGAGCACCCAGACTGGGGTACCTACGTCTTCAACTACGGGCGCAACGAGGTCCGCAACTTCCTCGTCGCCAACGCCCTGTACTGGATTGATGAGTTCCATATCGACGGCCTGCGGGTTGATGCCGTTGCGTCGATGCTTTACCTCGATTACTCACGAGAGGCCGGCCAGTGGATTGC
>JANNZM010000173.1:0-5243 GCA_031410595.1 Actinomycetes bacterium
ACAGGGCCTGCGCCGCGCCCTGACCGATGCCGCCGTGGATCTGGCCGTCGAGCAGGTTGGGGTTCAGCACCCGTCCGGCATCGTCACACGCCACGATGCGATTGAGCCTTACCTTGCCGGTCTCGGTGTCGACGTCAACCACGGCGACGTGAGCGCCGAAGGGGAACGTCGCCGAGTCGACCTTGATGACCTCCTCGATGTTGAGGGGGTCGCCTTCGGCCGCAGCCGCCACCGACAACTCTCCCCACGTCTTTGAGACGGCAGGCGTGCCGGCCACGTGGAAGGTGCCGGAGTCCTTGTCGAGCACCACGTCGGCCTCATCGGCCTCAAGCAACTTGGCCGCCAGCTGGCGAGCCTTCTCGGCCACCTTGGCCGACACCTGGAACACGGCGTTGCCACCCTGTTGCAGCGAGCGTGAACCCATGGTGCCGCCACCGACCGGAATGAGGTCGGTGTCGCCGTGGATGACCGTGACCTTGTCCATCGGGATGCCGGTCTGCTCGTGCACGAGCATGGCCCACGCCGTGGCGTGACCCTGGCCGTGGGGGGACGTACCGGTGAGCACGGTGCAAGAACCGTCACCGTTCACGATGACCCGGGCCGACTCTTCCTTCGGATCGACACCGCCGGTGATCTCCACGTAGGCGCTGACGCCGATGCCCATCTGGATCTTGGCTCCCGACGCACGCAACGCTGCCTGCTTAGCCCGCAAGCCCTTGTAATCGGCGGCGGCCAGGGCCTTGTCGAGCGCACCTTCATAGTCGCCGCAGTCATACGCGGTGCCCATTGGTGTGGTGTGCGCTTCGTCAAACTTGGCGACCAGGTTCTTGCGGCGAACCTCTACCGGGTCCATACCTATTTCGAGAGCGAACCGGTCCATCGCCCGTTCCATGGCAGCAGTGGCCTCGGGGCGCCCGGCACCACGGTAGGCGACGATGGCGGTGGTGTTGGTGACCACACTCTTGGCCGAGCATTCCATCTTGGGGATGTCGTACACGGCGGCGGCCATGGTGCGGGTCATGAAGGCCGGCAGGATGGTGCCGATGTTGGGGTAGGCGCCAACGTCCGCGGCGATGGTGAGGCGGTAGGCCTGCACGTCGCCGTCTCGGCTGCCACCAATGGTGACATCCTGCACCTGCGCCCGGCCGTGGCCGAGGTTGGTCATCGACTCGGAGCGATGCTCATGCCAGCGCACCGGCCGACCGGCCACCTTGGCCAGCGCGGGCAGCAAGAGATCTTCAACGTAGGGGCCGATCTTGGCACCGAAGCCGCCACCGACGTCGGGCGTGATCACGCGGGGATTGGAACCTTCGTACACGCCAGCGAGGGCATCACGGACGCCCTGCACCTGCTGGGTGCTGGTCCAGAAGATGAGGCGGCCGTCAACCCATGCCGTGGCCGAGCCGCGTACTTCAAGCGGGCAAGGTGCAACGCGCTGGTTGATGGTGCGGAAGCTGACGACGACTTCGCAGCCGTCAAAGAGTCCTTCGATGTCCTGCGGCATGCCCATGGCTGCCGTGTCGAACACCACGTTGGAGCCGGTCTCTTCGAACAGCAGCGTTTCACCCGTGAGGGCGTCGAGCACGTCTACGACGGCGGGAAGCTGGTCGTACTCGGCGTGCACCGCGGCCGCAGCATCCTCACCCTGACTTGCCGTCTCGGACAAGACGACGGCAATCGGCTCGCCGACGTGGCGCACCTTGTCGATGGCCAACGCGGTGCGGGTCGTACCCGGAGTGAATGGTGAGGTCGGCGAGGGCACAAGACCGAGATCGGTGCCGGTGAGCACTGCAACCACGCCGGGCATGGCTTTGGCGTCATCGGTGTGAATGGCCGTGATGTGGCCGTGGGCAACGTCGGACCGTACGTAGGTAGCGAACAGCGCACCGGCGAGCATCGGGTCCTGGAAGTCGGACATATACACGCCGCCGCTGGTCAAAAACTTCGGGTCTTCGCTACGAAGAACGCGAGTACCGAGAACACTGCCTGCCATGTTTCCCCCTGGGGTCGAAGACTGTTCCGCAGACTATCCGCAGTTGGGTAAATATGCCGAGGTCAAGGAGCGGTAGTGGTGTCCGGTGTACTCGACGCAGTATCGGGGGCCGTCAGCACGGCAGCAGTGGTCGGCGCGACCGCCGCGGTGGGCGCGGCTCCGGGCATGGTCTCGGGGTGCTGCAATCGGATGGTGACGATGTCCTGCAGCAGTGTGTACGGCCATTCGTTCGGTAGCGGATTCGGTGCAGGGGCGGGGAGGACGGCAACGATCTGGTCTCCGTTGCGCACCAGGTTGTAGCGGGCGCGGGCGATGCGCTCGACTTCGGCGTCGGTCTGGAGGGCCTCTATCTGACTATCGAGACGGGCGTTGGCGGCCTGGACCGCCTCGAGCTTGCGAACGTTCTCGTTGTACTGCTTGCGCTGGTTCAGATACGACTTGGTGGGCACGATGAAGAGCGCGGCAAATCCGGCCAGCACGACGAGTGGGATACCCACCCACAACAGGATGCGGGCGCCGCGTTTGCGCTGGGGGCGCAGTGGTAGACCGACACCTTCGACACCGAGCACTTCGTCGGCGGCCGCTACCTTCAGATGGCGATCATGACGCGCCGTCGCATCGGCCGAACGGGTAGGTCCCGTTGGTCGTCGCGTTCCGATGGACGGCGTCTTGGTCATGGGTTACTTCGTGGCGCGAGCGATAGCGCGACGTCCGAGGAATCGAGCCGCTTCCCCCAGATTGGCCTCGATGCGAAGCAGCTGGTTGTACTTGGCCACCCGGTCGGATCGAGCCGGCGCACCGGTCTTGATCTGGCCGCAGTTGGTGGCCACGGCCAGGTCGGCAATGGTGGTGTCCTCGGTCTCGCCCGAGCGGTGGCTCATGACACTGGTGTAGGCGTGACGGGTGGCGAGGTCGATGGTGTTGAGCGTCTCGGTGAGCGAGCCGATTTGGTTGACCTTGATGAGCACACTGTTGGCTGTGCCCTTGTCGATCCCCATCTGGAGACGGTCGACGTTGGTGACGAACAGGTCGTCGCCCACAAGCTGCACGCGGTTGCCGACGGCGGTCGTGAGCTTGGCCCAACCGTCCCAGTCGTCCTCGGCCATGCCATCTTCGATTGACACGATGGGGTAGGTGTCGACCAGGCGTGACCAGTAGGCGACGAGGTCGTCACTTGAGAGCACTTTGCCTTCGCCTTCGAGGTGATACTGGCCGCCCTTGTACAACTCGCTTACGGCCGGGTCGAGCGCAATGGCGATCTGTTCACCGGGTGTGTAGCCGGCCTTCTCGATGGCTTCCATCAGCGCCTTGATGGCGTCCTCGTTGCTCGCCAGGTTCGGGGCGAAACCACCCTCGTCACCGACCGCTGTCGAGAGCTTGCGATCATGCAGCAGCTTCTTCAGCGTGTGGTACACCTCGGTGCCCCATCGCAAGGCTTCGGAGAAGCTCGGCGCGCCAACCGGCATGATCATGAATTCCTGCATGTCGATCGAGTTGTCGGCGTGCACACCGCCGTTCAGCACGTTCATCATCGGCACCGGGAGCACATGTGCATTCGGTCCGCCGATGTAGCGGTAGAGCGGCATGTGCAGTTCGTTGGCAGCCGCCTTGGCCACGGCAAGCGACACACCGAGGATGGCGTTGGCGCCGAACTGCCCCTTGTTGTCGGTGCCGTCGAGCAAAATCATCTCGTTGTCGATCTGGCGTTGCTCGAACACGCTCATGCCACTGATGGCCTTGGACAGCGCACCGTTCACGGCGCCCACCGCTCCCTGCACGCCTTTGCCCATGTAACGACTGCCGCCGTCGCGGCGTTCCATCGCTTCGTGCTCGCCCGTGGAGGCACCGGACGGCACAAGGGCCTGACCCCGCGCTCCCGAAGCCAAGACCACCTCCACCTCAACTGTTGGGTTGCCTCGTGAATCCAGAAGTTCTCGTCCGAGGACCGTAGTAATTTCGCTCATGATGGCTTCCACCGTAGTTGGCGGTGCCACCCAATCCGAGGCAACCGGTCAGCAAGCTCCAAGGCCACGATGGGTGGCTACCGTCCACAGGCCGTCCACCTGCGTCATCTCGTACGCCTCGCGGTCGCTCTCGAAGCTCGTCGTCAGCAGCTGACCGGCGGCATCCATGGTGCTGCGAATGGTGGTGAAGCACCCGCTCAGGCTGGCTCGCGTGGCGTCGTTATTGATAGCAGCGGATTCCAGGACGTAGCCGTCACCCGCCGCGATGCTGACGTAGAGATTGCTGCGCGTGAGGCCCGTGATCATGGTGGTCACCTCGGTCAGCGCCGGTCCGGAGAACGATGACCTCAAGAGAGCGTGATCGCATGTCGTCGGATTGGTGAGGCAACCGTTGATATGGGTCTGCGAAGTGGCAAACGCAACCGTGGCTCGTCGCTCGCCATCGGCTCGAGCGGCTGGCTTCACGGCTGCGGGGTTGATCGGGTCGAGGGTTGTGGTTGTTGTCGCTTGGGTGGAGGTGGTGGCTGGCACGGTGGTCGTCGTCGCAGCCGTCGTCGTGACTGGCACCGTCGTGGTGGTGACCACGGTCGTCGTAGGAGTGACGGTGGTGGAGGCGGGGAGCGTGGTGGTGGTCCGCGCCACCGTGGTGGTCGTGGTCTGCGCCACCGTTGTGGTGGCGGCGATTTCCGTGGTGGTGGGAGCGATGGTCGTTGTTGTCTCGGGCTCGGTCTCCTCCGTGGTGGTCGCCGGACGGATGGGATCAGATCCGAAGGTTTCGGCGTCTGGATCGGGAGCCAACTGCTCGTCGGTGGGGCGAGTGGAGATGATCATGGCACCGCCGACCTCGGTCTTGATGGTCGTGGAGGTCGCTGCGGGTTCGGCACTGGCCGGGCCCACGAGCGCGGGCGGCCCGACGACCCGAAGGTTCGGCTGCTGGCTGGGCTCCAAACCGCAGGCGCTGAGCACGAAAAGGAGCACCAAAACCCATCGGTGATTCGCGCGGTGAGAGAGGTGATCACGCGAGGGCATGCAATGACCATGACAGCGCGCCGGCCAACAGCGCCACGGTTAGAGGTGATCTTGAACAACCTGTGAGCGCGCCTCAAGGCTTCAGACGCGAAGAGTGGTGGACGGGTTACGAAGAAAGAGAAGAAGCGTCGAGACCGTCACCCGTCTTTGCGGCCTTTTCTGCCGCTTTGATGGACGCCCACAGGGTCGCCACGTCGTCGGGCGTCGTGGCGACGACATCGCCGAAGACGTGCGGATGGCGGCGGATCATCTTGGCG
>JANNZM010000174.1:0-18876 GCA_031410595.1 Actinomycetes bacterium
TGCCGAGTTTGCGGTCGAGGTAGCGGACCATGCCGAGGCGGGCCAACTGCGCAGTGGCCTGAGCCCGATCAGCGTCGTCGTAGGTGTGCCACCATGGCTCGAGGGCGGCGTGCTTGGCCGTCATAACAACCTCAAGGGCCGTCAGTTCGCGACGTAGTTGCGTTGTCAACGAAGTAGAGGCCACGCCGATCCGTGTGCGCAGCGAGCGCACGTCCGTACGTCCGAGGCGCTCGCCAAGCACGTCGACGTCTCCGGATGATGGATGCAGGTACAGCGAGGCGATACGCACCAGGCTGGTCTTGCCCGAGCCGTTGGCCCCGAGCAGTACCCACCGCTCGTGGGGCTGAATCTTCCAGCTGATGTCGTGGAGGATCTGCCGATCGCCGCGAACCAGGGAGACCTTGGACAAACGAAGGGCGGGAATCACAATGGCCCGGCCTGGATCAAGACGACATCACGCACGATATCTATCTTGACCCAGGCCGGGCCGATAAAAGCGGTACTTCGGAAGGTTTACTTGCCAGCGACCGGGACCTGCTCTTCGGCCATCTGGTCAGCCAGCATGGACGGCATGTAGTAGTCCCGCAGATACGAAACTCCCTTGCCGCCATTGGTGACCCGGCCATCAGAGGCAGGGGTGGGGACGTTATTGAGCAGATGACGCGCCATGGCGTTCTCCTTTGCGTAGACGACACGGCCACCGTGACCGTGCTGAATTCGAGCTCGCTGGCCCGTAGCGGAGGACGCTCGGTGCTGCGCAGACTGCTATCCGTTTCCTTTTCTGCCCAGACTGTCTGGGCACAGTTGACGACGATATCGACTATCGGCAGCCGCGTCTACTAGTTGACGCGTCAGTCAGTTTTCGTTGGGCGAATTTCGGGGATGACGTGTCGTTGGTGGCGACCGCCTTAGGATTGCGGTGGTTTGGAAACGTTTCTCGGGCTCGTGGCCGTGGTGGCTCTCATCGGCGCGAACGGCCTGTTCGTAGCCGGCGAGTTCGCGCTGGTCGCCGCCGATCGTGGTCGCATTGATTTGGCAGCCGGTCGGGGTAGCCGCCGAGCGGTCATGGTGCGGGCCATGTTCGATCGGCTGAGCCTGTACTTGTCGGGCACGCAGCTTGGCGTCACCATGACCTCGATCCTGCTTGGCTTCCTGGCCGAGCCCCTGCTGTCGAAGTTGTTTCTACCCCCGCTGGAGCAGTTCGTCAGTATCCGGGCTGCGCATTCGATCGCCTATGCGGCCTCTCTCTTCGTCGCCGCCGTCGTTCAGCTGATCGCAGCCGAGTTGGTGCCGAAGAACGTGGCAGTGGCGCGGGCTGAGGGCACTGCGCTGGTCTTGGCCCCGGTGTTGCGGGCCTATGTCTTCGTGTTCAACCCGATCATCCGTCTGTTGCGCGGTTCGTCGGAGTGGACGCTGCGTCGTCTGGGTGTGGAGCCGCGTGGCGAGCTGGAGTCGGTGCCGAGTCTCGACGAACTCGATGTGCTCATTCGCACGTCGGGTGATCGTGGCACCCTCAACGCGGAGGCGACCAAGCTGCTCACTCGAAGCATTCGATTCGCCGACAAGACCGCGTCCGACGTGTTCGTGCCCCGTCTCGACATCGAGGCTCTCCCCGATACAGCCTCGGCTGCTGACCTTGCCACCGCAGTGGCCGAGCACGGCTATTCGCGCTTTCCCATCTACCGCGACGAGCTCGATGAGATCGTCGGTGTTGTTCTGGCCAAGACCTTGCTGCGCATCCCGACGGCCGAGCGGGCCACCACGCCGCTGGTGTCGCTCATGCAGCCCATCCTGGCGGTGCCAGAAGCCCAACCGCTTCGCACCCTGTTGATCGACATGCGCCAGCAACGCCGTCAGCTCGCCGTGGTGATTGATGAGTACGGCGGCACGGCTGGCATTGTCACGCTCGAAGACGTGCTGGAAGAAATAGTCGGAGAGATCGACGACGAGTACGACGTGCCAAAGCTGACCACGCTGGCCATCACTGAGTCGGTTGGCTTCGTGCTAGACGGCGACCTCGACCCGGACCGGGTTCACGACGAGTGCGGAATTCAGCTGCCCGAAGGTGACTACGAAACTCTGGCCGGGTTCGTGCTGGTCGTGTTCGATCGCATCCCCGAGGCGGGCGACAAGACCCAGTGGTACGGGTGGGAAATCGAGGTCGAGCAGATGGACCGACGCCGCGTCGCCCGAGTCGCATTCCGTCCCCTCGACAAAGACCGGGACGCGTCGTGAGTCTCAGCCAGATCCTGCTCATCGTGGTGCTGCTCATCGCCAACGCTTTTTTTGTTGCGTTCGAGTTCGCTCTGGTGGCTTCCCGTCGCACCAAGCTTGATCAACGGGTAGAGGCCGGGTCCCACATGGCCCAGCGCGCCGTGCACGCCACCCAACACCTTGGCGAGAACATTGCCGGTGTGCAGCTCGGTGTTGCCGTTGCCTCCCTTGGGCTTGGTGCAGTTGGTGAGCCAGCAATTGGTGCTGCTTTCGAGCATCTGTTTGGTCGATGGATGTCGGCCCACACCGCAGGGATTGCCGGCTTCATCGTCGCGTTGATCGTCGTCGTCTTCCTTCACACGGTGTTCGGCGAGATGGTTCCGAAGAACGTTGCACTCGCCAAGGCCGAATCGGCGCTCGTGGCGATGGCGCTTCCGATGTATCTATTCGTGCGCTTGTTCGGCCCCATAATTCGAACGCTCGACGCGGTGGCCACGTTGTTTCTCAAACTTCTCCGCGTCGAAAAGCGTGACGAGCTTTTCTCCGGAGGGACGGCCGAAGAAATCGCTCGTCTGCTTCACGTTTCCCACCAGCACGGCATGATCGAAGGTGACCAGGCCGAACTGCTTGCCGGCGCGATTGCCTTCAGCGATCGTCGCGTGCGCGACGTGATGCTCCCACAAGATCAGGTGGAAACCATGCCGGCCGGTTGCGCCGTATCGGAGGCGGTCGAACGGTTCGCGGCGTCGGGCCACTCCCGACTTCCGGTCGTCGGTCGTCACGGGGACATGATCGGATTTGTCCACGCCAAGGACGTAGTGGCCGCCACCGAAGCGGACGGACGCATGGCGTTGGGCGCGGATGCCATCCGTCGCATGCTGGTGGTGGACGATGACCGGCCGCTCGATGAGTTGCTGCTGTCGATGCGCCGCAGCCGTGTCCACGTCGCGCTGGTGACCGACCGCCAGAAGGCCACCGTTGGGATTGTTACGTTGGAGGACCTTCTGGAAGAACTCGTCGGTGACATCGCCGACGAGACCGATCGCCAGTAAGTCGGTTGTACAGCGAGCCGCCTGTGGAACACTCTTGGGGTGACATTTTCGGCTGATGTTGTCGTGGTCGGTGCTGGCTCTTCGGGTGCGGTCGTCGCGGCGCGGCTGGCCGCGCACGGGGTCAGCGTCATGCTGATTGAGGCCGGTCCCGACTACGGCGCGCACCGTGGTGGGCGATGGCCGACCGAACTGCTTGATGCACGGATGCTGGCGACGTCGCACGACTGGGGCTACACGTCTGGCCCGGTTCCCGGCCGTCAACCGTGGACGTTCGAGCGGGCTCGTGTCATCGGTGGCTGCTCGTCTCACAACGGTGCCATCGCCGCGGTCGGGCACCACACCGATTACGACACGTGGGGCCTCGACGGATGGCGCACCGACGAGCTTCGCAGCACCTTCGCCCTTGTGCTCGAGACGATGCGCGTGCGCACGTACAGCGCGGAGGAGGCCGGCCCGTTCCACGCCCGCTGTCTGCAGGCCGCGGCCGGGCTCGGATGGCGGATGGCCGAAGACTTGTGCGACCTTGATGCCAACGACTCGTTCGGCCTGGAGTCCGTGAACGTGGTCAATGGTGTGCGGTGGAACACGGCGCTTGCCTATCTCGATCCGGTGCGCCATCTCCCGACTTTCACCGTGCTCGATCATGCCCTGGTCGACCGGGTGGAAGACCTCACGGGCGGCGCGACGGTGCACGTGATTCGAGACGGTCGAGCGGTGGAGGTGCAGGCGGGAACGGTGGTCCTTTCCGCCGGTGTGTACGGCACCCCGGCCATCCTGCAACGGTCGGGTTTCGGTGACCGACAACTGCTCGACAAGCTCGGGATCGAAGTGGCGGCCCACTTGCCCGAGGTGGGCGGCAACCTGCACGATCATCCGATGGTGCACGCCGATCGCGAGGTTGGTCCGGAGTTGAAAGGATGGATCGATGAAGCCGCTGCGCTCGGATTCGTGCCGGAGGAACAGACGCTCGGCAAAGCACTTTCGTCCCAGGCCACCGACGGTATTTTCGACCTGCACCTGTTCCCCGTGTGCGCGTCCACCCAGACCGTGCTTACCGACGGCAGAGCGATGGTGGAAGTGGCATGCGTAACACCGCGCAGCCGCGGTCGAATGGACATCGTCAGCAGGGACCCGGAATCGGTGCCGCACATCGATCACGCCTACCTGACCGACCCCGAAGACCACGACATCACCGTGCTTCGTGACGGACTGGTGATGGCCCAGGACATGCTCAACCACCCCGCGCTGGCACCGCTATTGGGTGAGCAGGTCACCGACGTCAGCACCGACGCGGCGATCCGCCGTGAAGCGATGCACTACTACCATCCGGTCGGTACGTGCGCGATGGGGACGGTGTGCGACAACCGTGGTCGCCTCTACGGCGCCAGCAATGTCGTGGTAGCCGATGCGTCACTCATGCCGCAGATCCCGCGGGCCAACACCAACATCCCGGCCATCGTGATCGGCGAACGAATCGCCGGATGGTTATTCGGCTAGCGACGCGTCGGCGCGTCCACTTTGACTGAGCCGGCGAGCTGGCCGCAGGCCGCCGCGATGTCGGTGCCGCGGTTGTTGCGCACGGTTGCGTTCACGCCGAGCACCTCAAGCCGATCGCGGAACTCATGCACCTTCTTGATCGATGTACCGGGCACGCCGTAGCCGGGTGTGGGGTTGAGCGGGATGAGGTTCACGTGCGCGGGCAGCGGCAGGTTGCGGCATCGCACGGCCAGTTCTCCTGCGTCACTCTCGCGATCATTCACGCCCTCGATAAGTGCCCACTCGAACGTGAGTCGTCGGTTGGACGCAAGCAGGTAGTCGCTGCAGGCCTCCATGAGATCGTTGAGCGGGTAGCGCTTGTTGATGGGCACCATGGTGTTGCGCAAGGTGTCGTTGGCGGCGTGGAGTGACACGGCCAGGTTAACGGGCAACGACTCGGTGGCGAGACGCCGTATGCCTGGGATGATGCCGACGGTCGAGATGGTGAGATGGCGGGCACCGATACCGAGGTCACGGTTGAGATGCTCGGCCGCGCTCCAGACATTGTCGTAGTTGGCCATCGGCTCGCCCATACCCATGAACACGACGTTCGACACACGGCGATCGAGACGGCGGGCTTTGCGACTGGCGAGCACAACCTGCTCAACGATCTCGCCGACGGAAAGCTGCCGGTTGAAGCCGGCTTGACCGGTTGCGCAGAAGTCGCACGCCATGGCGCACCCGGCCTGGGTGGAGATGCAGACCGTGGCCCGATCCTTGTAGATCATCAGTACCGTTTCGATGAGGTGACCGCCCTCGATCTGGCTGACGAACTTGATGGTGTCTCCGTTGCCGCTGGCCCGTTCCATCGTCGGCGTCAACGCAAGTGGCAGTTCGGTATCAAGCTTGGCGCGTAGCGACTTTGGCAGATTGGTGATCTCACTCGGCTCGGCCAATTGCTCGTAGAGGCCGGCCCACACCTGGTCCACCCGGTAGCGAGGCTCGCCCGTGAGCGCGGTGGCGAGGGTCTCTCGGGTGTGGTCGTAGCGGGTCGGCACAAGCCCAACCCTATCGGAGGCGGTTTCTGTCACGCCTTTGTCACCCAGCAGGAGCATGGGTCGACGGGGTCGGTAGGCTCGTTGCGCTATGAGTCCTGCCACCCGTATCAGCCATCACGCCGAGATCCATCGAGGTGACAAGGGGGCCTGGCTGCGAGCAGCGGTGTTGGGTGCCAACGACGGGCTGTTGTCTACCGCCTCGCTGATGTTGGGTGTAAGCGCGGCCAATGCAACTCGTCAATCGGTGCTCACCGCCGGGTTTGCGGCGCTGGTGGCCGGTTCGCTCGCCATGGCCGTTGGCGAGTACTCGTCGGTCTCCAGCCAACGAGATACCGAGCACGCCGACCTGGCCAAGGAGCGCCACGAACTGCTGCACACTCCCGACGCCGAACAGGCCGAACTCGCTGCCATTTATCGTCAGCGCGGCCTGTCGCGGGTGCTGGCGGATCAGGTTGCGGCCGAACTGTCGGCCGGGGATGCCCTCGCGCATCACGCTCGGGAGGAGCTCGGCATCGACCCCGAACACCTCTCGCAACCGACCCAGGCCGCGTTGGCTTCGGCTGCCAGCTTCGCAGTCGGGGCATTCGTGCCCTTCTTGATGGCGCTGGTTCTGCCGTCCTCGGTGCGCGTCGTCGCCATTATCATCGCCACCATCGCCGGCCTGGGTGCGTTGGGCTTCGCGGGTGCCCGCCTCGGTGGTGCGCCGGTTGCCAAGGCGGCTGCTCGAGTCGTGATCGGTGGCGCCGTCGCGCTCCTGGTCGCGCAGGTGCTCGGTCATTTGGTCGGGTCAAACCTCTAAGGTGACCCGATGGCCAAACCCCGCTCGCCCAAAGGCCGCGCCAAGCTGGTTCACGAACGGCTGGCGCTGGAGTACCCGGATGCCGAATGCGAGCTCGATCATCGCAATCCGTTTGAGCTCCTGACGGCCACGATCCTGTCGGCCCAAACCACTGACGTACGGGTGAACATGGTGACGCCTGCGTTGTTCGCCAAGTTCCCTACAGCCGCCGACCTAGCCGCTGCGAATCCGAGTGATGTGGAAGAGATCATTCGGTCCACCGGCTTCTACCAGGCCAAGACCCGCAATGTCATGGCTATGGCGCAGCTGCTACTCGACAAGTTTGACGGCGAGGTGCCGACCGAACGAGATGACCTCGTCACACTCCCAGGCGTCGGACGCAAGACCGCCAACGTCGTGCGTTCAGTAGCGTTCAAGCTGCCCGGCCTCCCTGTCGATACCCACGTTTTGAGGTTGTCTCGCAGGCTCGGCTTGACCACCGAGGAAGATCCGGTGAAGGTCGAACTCGTTCTGAACGAGATGGTGCCCGCGCTCGAACGGGGCGAGTTCAGCTTACGGATTATCCTTCATGGTCGTCGGGTTTGCGACGCGAAGAAGCCCCGCTGTCACGAGTGCGTGCTGAACGACTTCTGTCCCTCGAAGCAGTAGCGACGACGTTGCTCGTGTGGGCTACGGCCGGATGATGGCAGAGATCATCGCTTGAAATTTCGCCTGGGTTTCGGCCAGCTCGGCCAGCGGATCGCTCTCGGCCACAATGCCGCCGCCGGCAAACAGGCGAGCCTCGGCGCCATGAATCTCGGCGCAGCGAATGGCGACGGCGAAGGTGCCGTTGCCGTCGGCATCCAGCCAGCCGACAGCACCGCCGTAGCGGCCGCGGTTCATACCTTCGACCATTGCAATGAGGTCCAAGGCCTCCTTGCGCGGATGTCCCCCGAGTGCAGGCGTGGGGGACAGGGCACGTGCCATTTCCAGTACCGAGGGCGCTGGCTGCGACAGCCAGCCTTCCATTCGGGTGCCGAGGTGCTGCACGTTGGCGACGGCCACGATGCTTGGTTCGGCTTCCCAGTCGAGATAGCTGCACCACGGCAGCAGCGTGTCGTTCACCACGTCGATCACCACGCGGTGCTCCACTTGGTTCTTCATACTGGCGATGAGTTCGGCGGCCAGACGAGCGTCGGTGGCCGGGTCACCAGTGCGCGGCGTGGTGCCGGCGAGCGGATGAGAACGCACGACATCGCCGTGGCGATCGATCAGCAGTTCGGGACTGGCGCCGATGAATCCGTCAATCGAGTAGCGGTAGCTCGATCCGAAACTGGCGCGGAGCCGCCGTAGGATGGCACGTACGTCGAGCGGCTGGTCGGCCGAGATGAAGATGTCGCGAGCGATGACGACCTTGGTGAGATGCCCGCGCTGTACGGCGTCTCGCCCGGCCGCAACGGCGGCCAGGTAGGTTTCGATCGGGACGCCAGGGCGCACGCGGAACGAGCCACCGTCCGGTGTCGGCGGCCGAGGCGTCGGCAACGCCGCTATGGCGGCATCGATGTCGCCATCTATCGAGGTGATCCACACATTGCCATCGACATCTTTTCCTACCGTCACTTTGGGGACGACGAACTGGGCCACTTCGCCGGGGATGAACGGGAGCACGCCGATGGCTACGGGCCCGCTACCGGGAACGTTGACATGGTCTTCCCGTTTGATCGAGGCCAGGAAGTCCTCCACGTGATCGTGAGGTACCCGGGCCACCTCGCCCTGTCCGGCGATACCGACGCCGTCGCGAACGAACAGGAAGCCGTTGCTACCGGCCACATCGTTGAGATCGACCGGAACGCTCAGCGGTCGACTAACAGCTCTCATCCCCGCGTACCGGTGATGAGTTGCGTGATACCTCCCGCAAGCAGACGACGATTCCCGTCGAGCCATCCCGCCGTTGCGAAGCGGGCCATCATTTCGGCTGGCTCGGGCAGATAAGCGACGCTCTTCGGTAGGTACGCGTAGGCCGCTCCGTCGGAGAGAAGCGCGCCAACCTTGGGCACGATCTTGCCGAAGTAGATGCCGTGCCCGATCCGCAGAATCGGATTGGGTGGAATGGCCACATCCAGCAGCGCGACCCTGCCGTTGGGGCGAACGACGCGGGCGATCTCGTCGAAGAATCCGCCCAGGTCGACAAAGTTCCGCAGCGCAAAGCCGCACGTGATGCCGTCAAGGCTGTGATCAGGGAAAGGCAGGTGCAAAATGTCGGCCTGCACCCGTGGCTCACCTGACGTGTCGTTGGCCAACATGCCGAACGAAAGGTCGACGGACAGGGGACGGAACCCTTCGGCCCGTAGATCAATGCACATGTCACCCGTGCCGCTGGCGAGGTCGGCCACGAGCGAACCCGTTGGCAGACCGAGCGAACGGATGGCCTGCTTGCGCCAGCGCACGTCGAGTCGAAACGTCATTAACCGGTTCACCAGGTCATAGCGGGGAGCGATCGTGTCGAACATGGCCTGCACGGCGCGTTGCTTGTCATCGCCGATTGGCAGGACATCGCTGTCCCAGAGTGGCTTGGTCACATTCCTAGTCTGGCCGCCAGCGCGCGAAGCTAGCGAGGCGGCTGCGTTTGTCGGCCTGCGCTGTGACCGACGACCGTGGGGGAGTGTGGCTGGAGTGATCGACTTTTCCTTTCCGACTGAGGTGGAAACAGTCCGTCTGAAGGTCCGTCAGTTGATGGACGAGGTAGTACGCCCGGAATGGGAATCGATCGATTCGAGTGAGCGGGGTGAGGTCGTCAAGGCCATTGCCCGATGTCGAAAGGTGGCCAAGGAGTGGGGTCTGTGGCTACCGCACATGCCCGCCGAATGGGGCGGTATGGGCCTCGGCCCGACTGCAATGGCCGCCGTATCCGCCGAGGCTGCGAAGGTGTCGATCGGGCCGTATGTGTTGAACGCGCAAGCACCTGACGAAGGCAACCAGCACACGTTGTTGCACTGGGGCACAGACGAACAGAAGGAGAAGTACCTCCGACCGCTCTGTGAGGGAACGACTCGCTCGTGCTTTGCGATGACCGAACCCGAGGTCGCCGGATCGGACCCGACGCTCATCAAAACCTTCGCCTACCGCGACGGGGAAGAGTGGGTCATCAACGGCCACAAGTGGTTCATCTCGGGCGCTCGCGGCGCCAAGTTCGCCATGCTCATCGCTCGTACCGAGGAAGATCCCGATCTGCCGCAGGCCGCCAACACCTGCTTCATCGTTGACCTTCCGTCTGAGGGCTGGGAGTTGGTGCGCGATGTGGAAACGATGTCGGGTGGGCACAACCACTGCGAGATCCTCATCAACGATTTGCGGGTGCCCCACGCCAACATGCTCGGCGGTCAGGGCCAGGGTCATCTCCTGGGCCAGTACCGTCTTGGGCCGGCTCGCCTAGCGCACTGCATGCGTTGGATCGGCCAGGCCGAGACCGCGCTCGACATGATGGTGAAGCGGTCGCTTGAACGCTTCAGTCACGGCTCTCTGCTGGCCGAGAAGCAGGGCATCCAGTGGATGATCGCCGACTCGGCGATGGAGCTCTACCAGTGCAAGCTCATGGTGCTGCATGGCGCCTACAAGATCGAAAATGGGCAGGACTTCATTGCCGAAGTGTCGATGGCGAAGCACTTCGTGGCCAACAGCCTGTGGCGCATCATCGACCGCGCCATACAAGTGCACGGCGCCCTCGGCTATTCCACCGACACCCCGCTGGCAGGCATGCTCACCCAAGCCCGCTGGGCCCGCTTCGCCGACGGCGCCGATGAGATCCATCAAATGCGCATCGCTCAACGCACCATCGCCGCCTACAAAGACCACGGCTCCACCCGCACGGCAACGGGCGACCTACCGTTGTAGGCGGCTTAGGACACTGACAGTGAGGGCAGTCAACAACGGCATGTGTTGCGCTTCGCCCGCCTCGACCGAGGCAGCCGACAATTCTGTTCGGGTCCCCCAGGGTGAACGTACAGTCTGAAGTCACCACCGATTCTGGCGAATGTGAAATGTGACTTGTCATTAACGCGGATGGACGCAAACAGATACATCCGCCAGCAACCCGCGACTGCTGCACCTCACCCCATCGAAACGAATGACCTGGTCTGGCTTGCCGATGTCCTGCGGGCGATGGGGCAGGGCTACTTCAACTGCGTCGCCGAAACCGAAAGACCGGTTTCAAGGGATACCTAACCCTTCTCCGACCGCACAATGAGAGCCGCCTTCGCTGGTGAAAACGGCGAAACTTCTGCGCCGTTCCCGCTATGCCCAAAAGAGGAAACGACAAGCTGATATGAACCGGCTCGCCAGACAGTTCCCTTCCGTGGTGGCTGCAGTGCCCTTCGGTCGGGAGCGCGAGGATCACTCGGTATCGAGTGACACGTCAACCTTGCGGGTCGACTCAAGAAACGCAAGCAAGCCAGAGTCGCCAGGGGGCGAGGCGACCAGTGCGGCAAGCCAATCATCGGGCTCCTTGACCGGGACAAGTCTGAGCTTTGGTGTTCCGTTCACGGTCAGGAT
Organism: Actinomycetes bacterium; assembly: GCA_031410595.1. Lineage (GTDB taxonomy): Bacteria > Actinomycetota > Acidimicrobiia > Acidimicrobiales > Ilumatobacteraceae > JANMCE01. Next base: position 11,127 of record JANNZM010000174.1, read on the forward strand.
GATGGACTCGCCCGCTTCGGCGCGAGCGATGACCTCGGCAGTATGGTTTCGCAGGTGGCGTACAGAAACCGTGGACATGCCGCCATGTGTAGCACGTCTACTGTCCGAAAGAGCGGCCGCTTCCGAACGGTTCGTCAGGACGGGTTGGCCAGGGATTTGGCCCAGCGATAGTCGGGTTTGCCGGCGGGGGAGCGGTGGACGGCGTCGACGAAGAGGTAGGCCTTGGGCAGTTTGTAGCGGGCGATATGTTTGGCGGCCTCTTCGGTCAACGATGCCTCAGTTGCGTCGAAACGGAGGTGGATAATGGCGACGACCTCGCTGCCCCAGCGCTCGCTCGGGCGGCCCGTGACGACACAGTCGTACACGGCAGGATGGGCCTTGATGGCGGCCTCCACTTCCTCTGCGAAGATCTTTTCTCCACCGGAGTTGATGGTGGCCGACTCGCGACCGAAGAGCTCTACGAGGCCGTCTGCATCGACGCGGGCCTTGTCGCCGGGTACGCCGAAGCGCTTGCCATCGATGACCGGGTAGGTATGGCGGGTCTTGTCGGCATCGCCCAAGTAACCGAGGGCGAGACGTGGGCCGCGCTTGGCCAGCCAACCGATCTCGGGGTCGCCCGGTTGCAACTCCCGGGTGAGATCGTGGGAGAGAATCGCAGCAGTATCCGAAAGGGGAAAGCGACCGGTCGATGCGCTGTTGCCGGACGACAGATGTTGTAGCTGCGTGCCTACCTCGGACGAGCCGAGTCCATCGATGATGGTCAGGCCGGGGAACAAGTCGAGGAACTGTTGCTTCACTCCGGCCGACATGGCGGCACCGCCCGACAGCAACGTGGTCAAGGAAGATCCGTCGCGAGGGTGGGCGCGAATTTCGTCCAGCAGTGGTCGGGCGAACGCATCGCCGACGATAAGTAGCAGCGTGATGCGCTCCCGCTCGACCAGGTCCCAAATCTCGCTCGGGACCAGGCGCTCGGGAGTGTCCTGAATGTAGACCGTGCCGCCGCGATGCCAGGTGGTGAACGCCACCCAGTGCGCGGCGCCGTGCATGAACGGTGGAGATAGAATCGCCCGCGCTTGACTGCTTGCGCGTGCAACTATTTCGGCGAGGGACGTAGCACGACGGCTGCCACCGAAGCATTCGCAGAAGGCATCGCCCTGTCGCCAGAGCACACCCTTGGGAGACCCGGTCGTACCGCCCGTGTAGAGGATGTAGAGGTCATCGGGTGAACGTTCCAGTTCTGGCGCAACGGTCGTCGCCAGGGCCTCTTCATACCAGACGGCACCGGGGAGAAGTGGATGGCCGATGGCGTCATCAACCTGGAGGAGCGTGGTCAAAAGCGGCAGCTCGGGCAACACTTCGGCCAACGTTGGCGCGAATGTCGAGTGGTAGACGATGGCTCGTGCCGACGAGTCAGCGAGCAGATAGCGCAACTCTTCGGCCACGTAGCGGTAGTTCACATTGAAGGGGGCGAGGCGCGCTTTGAACGCGCCGAGCATCGCTTCGAGGTACTCGGTACCGTTGTGCAGATAGATGGCGAGGTGATCCTGCCCGCTCTCCCAACCGGCCAACTCTGCGCGATCGATATGGCTGCCGAGCCCACGAGATGCGAGCACACCAGCCAGGCGGCCGGCCCGGTCGTCCAGCATTGCTCGGGTGAAGCGTCGGTCGCGAAAGACGACGGCAAGATGATCGGGATCAGCGGCGACCAGGGCTTCCCAAACGTCGGCAACGTTGAACTCGGACACGCCGTCACCGTACCGGGACAACTGCGGCGGGGCGCTACTTCCAGGCAAGTGTGATCGGCACCTGGCGCTGGGCGATGCCAGCCTGGCGAACGATTGCTGTCCAGACTCCGGCGGTAACCGCGGGTTGGCCGATCACTTCTGCGCCGCTTGCGCACTTGTACTCGGCGACCGGTTCGCCCGCAGCAAGGGTCGGTTGCGCATTGGCACGTGGCGGCACCGCAAACGACAGCGAGCGCTTTGGTGCCAACGTGGTGGAAGAAGTCACCGCAGATGCAGCGACGGTGGTGGTCGTCGTTGTCGTTGTGGTCGCCACGCTCGAGGTTGGCGCCGCAATCGTGGTCGATGACGCGGGCACCGTCGGCAACGGGGTGGACGCAACCGCCGGAACCGTCGTGGTCGTGGCAGCAACCGTCGTTGACGTGGTTGTGGTCGTCGGGGTGACGACCGGTGCCGGCGCACCGGCCGGTATGACCGGTAGGCAGCGGTCGTTGCCGAGGAGCACCAGAGCAAAGAACGGTGGCGGTGATTGCGGGGCGCCCGAGGGCATGGCGTTACCCACCGTGATCATGCGGACCGGTTGCTCAGGGTCGATGACGCAGGCCAGCAGCGTAAGGTCATAAGGCGCCGCTACGCACGGGTCAAGCACGTCGGTGCCCGCCGTGCAGCGGTACATACCCGCTCGGCTCGCCAGGCGAGCGGTGGGACTTTCACACACGGCCGGGGTCGGATCACCTGGCGAGGCCGATACGGCCAGCGCGGTGGCCGAGAAGAGTTGCAACGTTCGCGTCTGGGTGTCGGCAGTTGGCGTACTGATCGGATCGGCCGGCGCCGCACCACCGGTAACACCGCCCGGATTACCCGATGGCGGGGGAGCAGCCGGCAACACTGCGGTAGAGAACCAACCGCGGGCGCTGTCCTGCGCCAGCGCCTCATAACGGCTGCCGACTGTACGTAGATACTCCTGGTTGGGGTTGTAGGCCAAGATGGCCTTGGTGACGCCTTCCTTGGTGGAGAGGGTCAACGCGCCCGCAGCAACACAGAGGTAGCGGCCAGCGGCGAGCGATTCGTCGTAAATGTTGTTGATGTCGATCTTGCCATCGCCGTTTCCGTCTGCGCCGTAACTGCGCCAGGTAGACGGAATGAACTGCATCGGCCCGACCGCGTGATCCTGATTGGGGTCGGTGTCGATTTCACCTTTGTCGGTATCGGCTCCGATGGACGGGCCGAGGATAGGTGGCGACGTCCGGCCGGTGCTGTCGAGGCGACCAAGACCGTGACCCGATTCGGTGCGTCCGATTGCGGCCAGCAGCTCCCATCGAAGACCACACTTGGGGTTCTCTGCCCCCACACCGACGGAAGCACGGCGATAGGCGTCGTAGGCCACCGTCGTCATGCCGTCGATCGTTCCGGGGGCCAACGCCACGACGGACTGGGTGAGTTGCTCGGCCACGACTTTGGACGTCACACGGGTGTTGCTGATTTCCAACGTCAAGCGCGACACGGCGTCGCGGGCATGATCGCGGGCGGCGAGCGCGTCTGTCAGCTCTCGACTGGCTTGGCTGCCTCGCGAGTTTGCGGCGCGGATGAGGTCGACGGTGTGGCGGTTGTTGATCTGGATCATGCCGAGGCTCCACGCGGCATCATTGCTGTTGTTCTGTCCGATCGCCAACGCCATGGCGTAGGACTGGCTACTGGCATCGCCGCGCAGGTAGGCGGTGACGGCCTGTTGCTTGGCGTCATTGACGAGTTCGCTGGCGCTGCGCTGGGCTTCGGTGATCGAACCGCCCAGCTTCGTGACCTTTGCCTCGGCTGCGTCAAGGTCAGTGGCCAGCGCCGGAAGCTTGGCTTCAAGCGCAGCCACCGCGGCGTTGACCTGGCTGGCCTTGGCGGCCAACGCGGCTGGCGTGTCGGCTGCGGGAGTTGTCGTCGGTGGATCAGCCGGAGGAGTCTGCGCCGTCGCCGAAGTGGGCACCAGAAGTGCGGTTATGAAGCAGGCAACGACGAGACGACGACCGAGGGACATGACGGCGTCAGTGTATGGCGGGCCCACCAAATTTGAGTCGCACCAGAGTGTCGGCCGACGTCGACGCCGTCAGAACAAGTAGCGGGTGATCGTCTCGGACACGCAGGAGGGCTTAGTGGATCCTTCGGTTTCAAGCGTGAATTCGACAATGGACTGGACCCAGCCGCCCGGCAGTTCTTCGACCGAAAGGAGTTTTGCTCCGAGCCGGAGCTTGGCTCCGACGGGAACGGGCGACATGAAACGTATGCGATTGGAGCCGTAGTTCACTCCCAGCTTGACGCCCTCGACTGCCATCAACTGGGCTCCGAGCCAGGGGATAAGTGACAGGGTGAGATAGCCGTGGGCTATCGGTCCGCCGAACGGTGATTCCGTGTTGGCTCTCTCGACGTCAACGTGGATCCATTGGTGATCGCCGGTGGCATCCGCGAACTGATTGACCCGTTCCTGGGTCATGGTGAAGTAATCGGTATAGCCAAGGTGGCTGCCCGCGGCGGCTTTCAGATCGTTGAGTCCGTGGAAAATGGTCTTCGCCATTTTCGGAGCCTACGCGCCCATCGCGTGGTGACCGCCGTCAACATGGATCATCTCGCCGGTCGTCATGGGGAACCAGTCCGACATCAGCATGACGCACGCCTTCGCAACCGCCGTGGAGTCGGTGACATCCCAACCCAGCGGAGCCTTGCTGTCCCACGTTTCTTCGAACAGCTTGAAGCCGGGAATGGATTTGGCTGCCATGGTCTTGATTGGGCCGGCCGCGACCAGATTGGAGCGGATGCCCTGTGCTCCGAGTGCCTTGGCCAAGTAGCGGTTGCAGCTTTCAAGTGCGGCCTTGGCCACACCCATCCAGTTGTAGGCGGGCCATGCGACCGTAGCGTCGAAGGTGAGGCCGACCAGCGAGCCTCCGCCGATCATGAGTGGTGCAACCGTCTCGGCCATCACCTTGAGCGAATAGGCCGAGATGTTGACAGCGACCGAAACGTCTTCCCAGGTGGCGCCCATGAAGTCGTCACCAAGGCACGCTTCTGGCGCGAAACCGATCGAGTGCAGCGCCCCATCGATACGATCCCAGTGCGAGGCAATTGCCTCCCGGACGCTGACGATGTGTTCGGGCTTGGTGACATCGAACTCATAGACGGGTGGCGGAGTCGGGAGCTTCCGGGCGGTGCGCTCGGTGAGCGACAGCGCTCGACCAGCACCGGTCAGGATGATCTCGGCCCCTTCCTCCTGTGCCAGTTTGGCGACCCCGAAAGCGAGCGAGGCGTCGGTGAGCACGCCGGTGATAAGGAAACGTTTACCGTCCAAAAGACCCATACGATCAACCTAGCGGCTCCGGCGATCCGAATTGTTGAGCCAGCGGGTCAGGCTTCGATTGTGCAAGAGTTGCCGTCATGCGAATTGGGATTCTGGGCGGTACCGGACCTGCAGGCAAAGCCCTTGGAGCCCGCTTGGCCTCCATTGGTTATACGGTCGTTTTGGGCTCGCGATCGAAGTATCGGGCCATGGAAGCCCGAGACGAAGTGCTCGCGGCTTGGCCCGATATGGACCTCGACATCGAATCAGGCGACAACTACGCAGCCAGCTCGGCCGATTTGATCGTGCTGGCGACGCCGTGGGATTCGGCCGCCACCACCGCGCAGGAACAGATCGAGCAGCTACGCGGCAAGGTCGTCATCTCCATGGCCAACGCGTTGGTGCGCGTTGGCAAGGAGTTCCAACCGCTACTTCCGCCGCGCGGCAGTGTGGCCGCCCATGTGCAGGCCGCGGTGCCCGAGTGTCGGGTGGTCGCAGCGTTTCATCATCTTCCGGCGGCCGAACTCGGTCACCTCGGCTCGCCGATCGATTCCGATGTCCTGATCTGCTCCGATGATCGAGAAGCGACGAAGATCGTGGCCGAGATCGTCAGCAAGATCCCGGGTTGTCGTCCGCTCGATGCCGGCTATCTTTCCAATGCCACCGCTATCGAGGCGTTCACGGCGGTCTTGCTGCAGTTGAACGTGCGCTACAAGACGCGAGTTGCGCCGAAGCTGACGGGAATCAAATGACCATTCGTCTCTACGACACTGCCCGCCAAGCGGTGGTGCCATTCGAGCCCGAACATCTGGTCACGATGTACACGTGCGGCATCACACCCTATGACGCCACCCACCTGGGGCACGCGTGGGTGTACGTGAATTACGACGTGCTCACCCGTCGCCTCATCGACAGGGGCCACGAAGTTCGTTGTGTCCGCAACGTCACCGATGTGGATGATCCGTTGTTCGCCAAGGCCCGGGAGCTCGGCGTGCACTACCTCGATCTGGCGGCCAAGGAAGAGACCCGCTTCAAGGGCGATATGGAGGCGCTGAATGTGCTTCCGGTGTATGCCGAACCGCGGGCATCTTCTGCCATTCCGGATATACGCAAGTTCATCGGCATGGTGCTTGATCATGGCTACGCCTACCAGGCGGGCGGCAGCGTCTACTTCGACGTGGCCAAGTTCGGCTCGTTTGGTTCTGTCAGCCATTACAGCCGTGAGCAGATGTTGGCATTCGCTCGCGAGCGCGGCGGAGATGTCGACAATCCGCACAAGCGCGACGCGCTCGATTTCGTGCTGTGGCAGCCGTCCAAGCACGACGAGCCGAGATGGGAAACCACCTGGGGCGCCGGCAAGCCGGGTTGGCACATCGAGTGCTCGGCGCTGGCGTTACGCGAGTTGGGTGTGAACACCATCGACCTGCACGGTGGCGGGGCCGACCTCATCTTTCCGCACCACGAATGCGAACGGGCCCAGTCCGAGGCCGCCACGGGCGAGCCGTTCGTGCGTCACTGGATGCACGTTGGGCTGGTCTGGATGGACGGCAGCAAGATGTCGAAAAGTCTTGGCAACCTCGTGTTTATCGACAAGCTCCGTACTCAGTACGACGCACGTGCGATCCGCATCGGCATCCTTGATCACCCCTACCGCCATGACTGGCACTGGGAGACCGATCTCATGCCGAACAGCGCCGAACGGTTGGACCGTTGGAACAAGGGTGCCGACGGCGAGGGTGGCCATGTGCTCGACGCCGTTCGCAAGGCACTTGATAACGACCTCGACTGCCCGGCCGCTTTGGCCGCAATCGATGCCGGTGCAGCCGCCGGGCACGACATCATCGCCGCCGCGTCGCTCATGGGTGTCGAGTTGGGGTGAGGTGAACACGATGTGTCGGGAGGGTGAATCCTTGTTTCCGGGGTCATGTTTGGCACTACGCTCGACGTATGGCCACCACGCAGGGTGCTTCACGGTTGCAGGACCGCACCCGTGCTGTGCTCGGCCCGGTGGCACGAAGGGCGTGGAAGTTCGACCTGCAAGGTTTTGACCGGCTGCCCGCATCCGGTCCTGCCATCCTGTGTCCGAATCACGTCAGCTTTCTCGACTCGGCGTTCCTCATGTTGGCCGTCCCGCGTCGCATCAGCTTCGTCGGCAAGGCCGAATACATGGACGACTGGAAGACCAAATTCCTGTTCCCTGCAATGGGCATGATTCCCATCGACCGCTCGGGTGGCGACAAGTCCACTGCTGCGCTTGACGCGGCCGAAGCGGTCTTGCAGCGCGGCGAACTGTTTGGCATCTTCCCCGAAGGCACCCGCAGTCGCGATGGCGTGCTGCACAAGGGCCACACCGGCGCGGCTCGCCTGGCGTTCAAAGTCGACTGCCCGATCTTTCCGGTCGGCGTGGTGGGAACGAGAGAGATCCAACCACCCGACGCCAAATTACCCAAGGTCGGCGGCGCGTGCAGCATCCGCATTGGCGAGCCCATCTACCCCGCCCGCTACCGCAACCGCGTTGAGGATCACATCGCGCTCCGACAGATGATCGACGAAGTCATGTACGAAATCCGTGAGTTGACCGGCCAGGAGTACAGCAACACCTACGCCACCAAAAAGGCCGAGACCCTCCCGAGCGGTACCGCCGAAGTGCCCAAACTCATCCCGGCGTAAAACCTGACCATCGATGGTTCGT